>CAZUTV010000001.1:0-250348 GCA_964623495.1 Candidatus Woesearchaeota archaeon
TTTCCGAATATTCATAGAGAACATTTGCTGAAAATCCCTCAATAGAACAATTTTCATTATATGTTGCTCCCTCCCTCTTAAGCTCGCTTTCTAAAAATACTGTAAACTCTGAAAGAGAAATTGTTTCCCCGCCATAAGCATCTCTAACCATATCCAATGTAGATAAAACAACATCTTCAGCAGATCTTTGGGGTTTTACAGACTCAACAACTTTTTTTACCCTTTTCTTAGGAGGTTCTTTTACAATAGCTTCAACCGGTTTTGGAAGTCCGTTAATTAAAACATCTGCAAAATTCAAGCCCTGTTCTACGCAATACTTTCTAAGTTCAGAAATACTCATGCTTTTAGGATCCATCTTACTTTATCTCCTGTAGTGTTGGCAAACTGCTGTCAAAAAGATAAACTCTTTTTACATCTGGAAATTCTGAAGAAACAACCCCCTGAACTTTTTCAGAAATATCGTCTCTGCTTTTTACAGGCATCCCAAAAGAATATCTGACCAAATCTTTAAAAGTTCCTCTAAAAAGCTCACCAAATGGCTTGTATCCTAAATCTTTGACCATTGTTCCTAAAAAAGCGTCATTTAAAGATGATTCAAGGCTTGCTTTTGATCCTCCCTGGACATCAACGACTCTTATTGGAAGAATAACTGAGAAATAATCTATTGCTCTAGGATTTAAAAGCAGAAGACCTATGTTGCTTATGTCCGGCTTTTCTTCTGGTTTTTCTAGCATTCCTACAACCTTTTCTTTTTCTCTTTTTTCCAGGGCCATGATTTCCCTCATTGTTAGCCGTTCATATCTTGAAAAAATTCCGTAATTTCTAATCGCTCTTGCTTGTTCTGCCATTAAGTTATAAATAAATTCGTCTCTCTGCCTTAAAATTTTCTGGACATTTTCCGCATCGTATTCTGCTAATCTTGCTCCAAGCGATATTCCTGAATGATATGTTTCTTGTTCTCTCGATTCTGGTTCTATCCCGGATATTTGAATATCCCCTACTCTAATTCCATGCAATCTCGAATTTATTGCAATCGGAGTTACAGGAGTAGTCCAGCCAAACTGTTTTTTTAAAGCAGCAGCTATTTGCTTTGCTGTTTTTGCTTGTCCATGCAATTTCCATAACAAAGAATCTTCTTCAGGAGACCAAAAGTGTCGAGATCTTACCATTCAAAATCCTGTTTTGCTAAATTTATAAACCTTTCTATATGTCACTATTCTTAAGTAAATACCTTTTCTATTGATTAGTTATTTATATTTCAAACACTTCTATTTTATATGTTGAAATCTGAATTATTGGCTTCTCTTAAAAGAGCAGGTTTTTCAGAGAAAATCCTCTCGGCTTTTGCAAAAGTTCCTAGAGAAGAGTTTATTCCAGATCAGTATAAATCTCTTGCATATGAAGACAACGCTCTACCTATAGGCCATGACCAGACAATCTCACAGCCTTACACTATTGCAACTATGTTTTCAATACTTTATCTAAGAGAAGGCCAGAAAGTTCTTGAAATAGGCTCTGGATCAGGTTATGTTCTAGCTTTAATGTCTGAAATTGTTGGCAGCAAAGGCCAGGTTTATGGTGTTGAGATAGTAAAAGATCTTTATAATAACTCAAAAAAGGCATTGAGAAACTATAACAATATTAAGGTATCCTGCCAAGATGGTAGAGAAGGTCTTATTGATAAAGCTCCTTTCGATAGAATTCTTATAAGCGCTGCCCTTGAGCAAATACCCTTCTCTATTTTAAAGCAGTTAAAGAACAACGGAATAATTGTTGCTCCTGTTGGCACCTTTGAGCAGTCAATTGTTGCATTTAGAAGACATGGCGATGTCTTTGCCAAAATCAAAGAAATCCCGGGGTTTGTGTTCGTTCGATTCGTCTAATACTGGTTTAGGGATCTTTCATTTAAAGGAGATGGTATAGGAAGGACCTTGGTCCTTTTTATTTGTGAGATTTGTATAAAACCAATCACTTAATGGCCCCACTCTCTTACGGATCTATCAATTGCCGCTTCTCTGGCAGATCTTTCAACGTCTTCGAAAGAAATATTATTTGCAATATAAAACATAATATCTTCAACATCTATTGAGGCACCGAATACTTGATTGAGCCCAGCAAATCTATTTGCCACTTCTGGTTGAATGTTTGCGTGTTTTAATTGAATCACTTCTCTTCCGTTGAAACCCCAATATCGATTCGCAGTATTTGAAGGAACATGAGCATTATGTAAGTCAATAATATCGTCGATTTCAAATCGTTGACTGTAGGCATTTGCAATTTTAGGAGCCACCCCAGATTTTACCAACTCTTCAAATCTATACATTCCTTCTCTAAGCCTTGCGTCATATGCCATAAAGGTTTTCTCATCAATTCTTAAATTATGCATAGTCTCTATTTCCCAGACCTCAAAAATAGAACTGTATTTATTTGCCTCTTCTGGAAGAACACCTCTTCTAAAAAGATAGGATATATCATCATCACTAAATCTTTCATTATAAGCATTTGCTACCCCCGGATTAATTCCTCTTTCCCAGAAGTCAACTATACTTGTAATTTGTGTGCTGTCTTCTGATCCCGTAGAATTTATGACCTTGTTATATCCTGTAAATCTAGGATTATAAGCAACAGCAGTATCTAAAGGTACGTTTCTTCTACTAAATCGATCTAAGATATCTTGGCTGAATAATGCGCCATTTTGTGGTATGTATTCTGATTGTCCTTGTTCTGCCGCTGTTGAAACTTGATCAATTTTTTCTTTGCTTGAGCATCCACCAATCCCGGTCACAGCCAGCAATCCAGCCATGATTGGCGCCATGATTTTTGTTGCTAATGAGTTTGCCATGTTTTTCTTTTGTATTTTAGATATTTAAGTTTTATCGTGATTTTCTTCTTATATTTCTAACTCGTCCTTCTCCTAAAGATGTCTTTTATAGGAGGTGTCGTTTTTGGAAACCTTTTTCTAAAAGGTTTATTGGTCCTTTTTATAAATTAAAAAATAAAAAATAAAAATTAAAAAATTTAGTAGTAACTTTCCCCGAACTCGCCGGTTTTTTCGGGCTTCTTTCCAATTAATACTATCAAAACAATCAATAAGACAATAAATACTATTGCCAAAATAATTGTCAAGATAACAATTGGGTTTGTCTCGTCTTTGTCTGGTGTCACATTTCCAGAGAAATTTACAGTATCAACAAGCTCGCCGTCAAGTGTGAAAACTTTGACATCAAAGGCATATTCACCTTCTGCGTTTGCTGTTACTTCAATTTCTTTGCTTGCGCCAGCCGGAACAAAAACAATGCTCTCGCTTACGCTTGCCGGTGATTCAGGAACAACCCTGTAACCAACAACATTGTTTGTTGGGTTTACGATCCACAAGCTGTTTCCAGATTTGAAGACAGTCTTTTCAAAATCGTTGTCTACAGTTACTTGAATAGATTTCTTTGAATCTATGTCGTCATTTCTGACTTCAACTTCAAGTGTGTAAACACCAGATTTGACATCGTATGGAACGCTTAAGAAAAGTCTTCCAGCAACTGTGTCTTGGTCATCTTCGTTACATTTCCTATCAAGAGTTGTTTCACTCCATGGAAATTCATCATCGTCATTGTCATCACATTCAAGAGCTACTAAGTCTCCAAAGTAACCTGTTTTTGTGATTCCAAGTTCAGCGATGCTTGCTTTTATATATAGGTCATCAAGATCATTGTATCCAACGTTCTTTAGAACGATGTCTACTGGTAATTGCTCACCAGCTCTGATCTCTTGATCTACACTTATGGATTTTATATCTGGGTTGTATGAAGGTCTTTGGACTCTCAAAGTTATATCTCCAATGTTTGTCTTGTGGTCTTTACCATCTATTTCAAGGCTAAGAGTCAAGTCATCACTGAGCTTATCTTTAAGTTCGTAAGGAACTTTTATTGAAAGAGCTCTTGTGTATCGCTTTCCAGCTTCTACATCAAAGACATTGCTTCTTCCTTCTGAGTCTACCTTCTCGCCTTCAAGCTCTGCGTCAATTGTTACATCTGTGTCATATTTCAATGCAGTGAACCAAACCTTAACAGATATGGTATCGCCAGCAACAACACTGATAACATCATCAGCTGTTGGGAATCCGACATATTGGTCGTCAACCTTAACACTGATTTGATCAGCTAGCTCTTCAGCGCTAACACCAGCAGCTAAAAACAAAGTGCTTAAAACCGCTAGGAAAGAAACCAATGCAATCTTGGTATTCATTTTTTCCTTTTTCATTTTGATTTAATTGCACAAGAAACATTTGTTTCTTGTACTTTAGCATACTTCTAGTCATTTATAAACTTTATGGTGACAACAGATAATACCCTTTTTCTAGTACTAACTGTTAATGACAGCGGGTGGTATTTTACACTGGTTTGTCACTAAAGTCTTTGCTTATTGTAAATGCTTAAACCACCGACGGAGTCTTTTATCGGATCAGGAGCTTCATTTATTATTATAAAGTCCTTGTTTTCTGGTAGATTGGCAAGCAATTCTTTCCATTCTTTACTTTCTGTTGCTTTATGGTGCCTTTCTCCTTTTTCATTGTAAACAATTCCAGAAAAATGAATGTGCAATTCTTTAAATTTTTCAAATTGTTTTAGGGTTTCTTTGAAATTATAATTCTTTTCTCTTGCGAGTATGTGCGCAAAATCAATGCAGAAATCACAGCCAGTTTCTTTGCTTAGTTTTGAAATTTCAGAAACACTTCCAAAAACATTTACTTTCCCCATTGTTTCAGGGCAAAGTTTTGGAGTGTATTTTTTTTCTTTTGCAATTTTTTGAATTTCCAAAATCTGGTTTTTTATGTTCTCATATGTTTCTTCCTTGCTTGATTTCCCATAAAAGCCAGAATGAAACACAACCCTGGTAGCTTGAAGCCAGGTTCCTACTTTTAAACAGTTTAGTATCCTTTCCTTGCTCTGCTCTATCTTGCTCTTATCAAGGGAATTCAAGTTTATCCAGTAAGGTGCGTGAATGCTTAAGGAAATTCCAAGTTCTTTAGCCTTTTTGCCTATTAGCTCAGCATCTTTCTGTTCTTTAATATAAACTCCATAAGTAAAAGCTATCTCGCACGCTCTAAGTCCTAGCTTATGATACTCTTCTAGCCTAGAAACAGCTTCTTTCACACTTCCAAGTCCAGCAGGTCCGAATTTAATAGTCATGGTTATAGATAAGAAAAACCCAATATAAAGCTTTAGGGTAATGCGTGTCTAAAGTAATTTATCCACTCAGAAAATTGGTCAAATCTTACTAGGGTTTCTTCATCTGAATCTACATAAAACTGTGTGCACCCAATGTCTAGCCCTAAATATCCCCCCAATTGGGTCTAAACGCGTGAGGAATTCTTGGTTTTATAAACCTCTCCCACCCGATACCTATTTCTTTAACACCTTCTCCTTCAATATAAACTGCTCCTTGTCCTCCAACACATCTTATTGCTTCCCCCATATCTCTATGTAAATGATAATCTGTTGGTCTTGGGAAAATTATGCTTATCTCTGTATGCCCAAGCCAATTCGTTGTCTGTTCTGCAAAGCGGGGTTTTAAATATAATCCGGAATTAGAATTAAGTGTGTATCCTTTTTCCTCAGCAATTTATGCTATCTGATTTAAGAATCTTGCCGTCCCGTATTTAGCATACCACGCTTTTACAGGCCCTTCCTCTAATACATTTAAAAAATTGATCATTATCAAGAAAAACTTTGTACTATTTTTAAAGATTTATATTCTAGAATTTTACTTCTTACTGACTTTCTCTTTAGATTGGCTTATAGACGATCTTGAAAAGGCTCATTTCTTCGTTACCTTTTCCTCTTTCAGAACCTTCTTTGCAATAACAAACACGACCCACGCAATAATAACAAAGTTTATCAAAGCCCCAAGAAAAGCTCCCCAGCCAATAACAATTGGCCCTAGAGAAAAAGTAGCTGTCTGCCAAGCCCCGCCAGGAATAAACGGCGTTATTATAGGCATTATCACATTGTCAACCAAAGACTTGATCAATGCAGTTGCTGCTACACCCATAATAAATGCAATGGCCAAAGCCACAACTTTATATTCTTTTAGAAATTCTAAAAACTCTCTTATCATTTCCCAATAAAGTAGAATTGATATATAAATCTTGTTACAAGCTCAAAAGCTGAATGCTTGTCTGTGTTGTTGAGAAGTTTTTTGCAGCAATTACCCTTACTTGGGCATTTTCTGCTGCATTGATTATATTTCCCGTAACTGTTCCATCTATAACCATTATTGCTGGTTTTTCATGTAGTTTTTCAAGTGTGCTCGCAAGACTTTTTACAGAAACCTTTTTTATTTCTTCGAAATCTGAGTTAAGTAAAACAGCTTTTCCGCTTCCATGGTTTTTCTCAGAGATCTCTTTAAGTCTCTTTTTGTCAGTTTCATCTAGTGACATCGCTGAAACTGGTTTTTTATCGTCGGAAAATTCAGATCTTTTAAAACCCCTAGAAAAGAATTCATCAGGGTTGACTTTCTTCCTTAAAGCCATGAGAATTTCTTTTCCGGTTAATTCTTCAACTTCTTTTCCATCAGGGGCAACAACAATTGCCTTGATTCTTGCATTTTCAACAACATTCTGGGCAATTAATTTTCCTCCCCTGTCTCCATCAATGAACACAACAAGATCTTTCTCTTTGCTTAATTGCTTTATTTCTTCAGGAAGTTTTGTTCCGTTCATTGCAATAACATTCTTAACTCCATTTTTCAATAAATTAAGTACATCTGCTCTTCCTTCAACAACAATTATCTCTTGTTCAGATAAGTCTCCTGAAGGAAGCTTTGCTTCTCCATGCTCTTTGACTTCAGCCATTCTAACAGAATCCTTGATTTGGTTTGAAATTTCCCGGGAATCTGTATTGCCTTGAAGGTTCTGCATTAGTCTTTTTGCCCTGTCAATTATGTAGTCTCTTTTGCTTCCCCTTACATCTTCAATCTTCTCAACTTCAATCTGGGCATCACACGGACCAATTCTTTCAATGGTTTCAACAGCAGCTGCAATTAAAGTAGTCTCTGACTGGTCTAAGGCTGTTGGAATCTTAATAATTCCCGTAGTCCTCTTATCAGATCTTTGGGATTCTACTTCAATTCTTCCTATTTTCCCTTCTTTTTGAAGCTCTCTCATTTCTAAATCAGCTCCCAAAAGTCCCTCTGTCTGTCCGAAAATAGCTCCAATTATGTCTGGTTTTTCTAGGGCTCCTTCTGCAGAAAAGCTTGCGTGTATCATGTATTTTATTGATACCGGACTTATTTTTGCCATAATTTTCTCCTGTTTTATTTACTAATTTAATTGAAATCTATGATTTCACTAGAAAGATACCTTATCTACTACCTCTTTACCTTGACTATAAGCGGTAAAACATAACGCTAAAAATTAAGCGTGAATGTGAAAGGGCGTAAAACCCAATGATTGTGAAAGTAATAATCTAACAATATCTTTCTACAAAAGATAGTGTGTTAGTGGGTTTTTAAACCTTATGCAGCTTCTCTATAAGAAACTCTTGCTTCTAGATTAAGATTTCTCCTGAATTCTTCTTTGGCTTTTTCCTTTGTCATCCTTCTTGCCCTATTAACATAAATATTTGTCATGTCAATAGCATCTCCAACATAAGGGATGAACGAAGCAGCCTCTGCACCAGCCCAAAGAGGGATTGCTTTTTTGTCTCCAGTCTTTTTTAGATAATATAACGCATAAATTCCTTTAGGTATTCCTTCAACTATTTCCTCTCCTGCAGAAAACAAGTTTCCTGCTCCAGCTGAAAAAGGTCCTACCGCATCCCCAATTAATCCCAAAGCGCTTGTAACCCTGTCCCAGCTGTCAACAACCCTTGCCCCATAAATTACTCCGCGATATTTTTTAAATGCCTCAGAAACATTTCTCTCCAGCAATCCCCTGTATTCTGGGTTTTGGATAACTAAGCTCCTTATGTACTCGTCTTCTCTAAGTATTTCATCAACTAAGTCGCTTGGTCTGTCCCTTGCAAAAATAGGAAGAAGTTTTCCTCCTGCTCGTGAAAGCTTTCCTGCACTGTATTTTAATTTTGTCTTTGTTGATACCATTTTATGCTGCCATAGTTATTGGATGGGGGAACATCCTGTACTGCATTAGCATGTCATTTCTAAGTCTTTCAAGCTCTTCTAAATGCTCCTGCCTCATTTTCTTTTCTTTATGTTTCTTAATAAAGTATTTTGCAGTTCTGTATAATGCATAAGCACCTATTCCATAAAGGAGAGGTGTTGCCACCATTTCCCATACTCTTGCAGCCCCTTCCTTAAGCCCTGTCCAAGCCAAATCTTTTGCTAGTGATACTTGTCCAATTCCTGGAATTAAGTATTTAGACCCCTTTGCTCCAAGGATGTTTGTTAAGTCTTTTGCAGCTCCAAGAACGCTACCCCCGGGCATAAATGAAGGCATATTGGGAACAGTTATTAACGGACCAGAACCTCCCCCTATTAATCCTCCAAGAGTTCTTTTTAAGAAAGGCTTTGCCAGATAATTCTTAGCTGTTCTATTTGCAAGCCACCAAGCACCTCCAGCAACCCCAACAGGCCAACCAACTTTTACGACATCTCCAACAACTCCCCCAAGTCTTCTTGCAAGTCCCTTACTATCTTTATACTCTCCAGCCACATTATTTACATACGGATAAAATCTTCCCGGCATGTCATAAACTCTCTGATTTAAAACATCTCTTGCATACTCTCCTTCAGGAAGATCGTTATACATTTCAGATACAGCAATTGCTCTTCTATTCACTGGCTGACTTTCCAAGAGATATCTTATATTAGAATCAAGAATTCTTTCAGCCTCTTCCTTGCCGACACTCTTTCTCAATCTCTTAAATTCTCTGGAACCCCTCGCTTTTGCATGAATATCTTTAGCTAATCCATCAGGATCTGCATGCATTCTTTCAAAATGATACAAACTAGGGATGTCTTGCTCATCAACGCTTATTTCTTCTAGGCTTTTTTCCATTTCTCTTATTTAGAACTCTTGCTATTCCAGAATATGTCAAAATTCCTTTTAGCTTTCCTTTTTCAACAATAGGAACATAGTAATTGTCTTTTACAATCATTCTCCTCAAAACCTCTTCAGCGCTGGAATTTACATCAAAAACAAGATGTATTGGATAGCTCATTATGTCTTTTGCCTTTGTTTTCTTTAAGTCTCTTCCTCTTGCAACAACCCAGTCATTAATATCAACAAGAGAAATAATCCCTATAGGAAAATGGCTTTTATTGACGACAAAAATTCGTCTTTCCTGGAATTCATGAAGCTTTTTAGCAACCTACATTACAGAATCGTTTTCATTTACAGTCACTGGCTTATGAAGACTGCAGTTTTTGATTGTGTTTTCATCCATTTTTTTTGCAAGTTCTGGTTTGGGAACCTTTTCAAAAGGTTCATTTTATTATAAGAACAATGTTTCAGAATTTTTAAATATTTTGGTTAAGATGGAAAACCCAACACCAATTTTCCGGAGAAAATTGCCTTGCCTAAAGCAAGGTTGTGTTGGGTTTTATGAATATTTATTGTAGAATTATTGTCTTAAATCCTTTAAACCCCAGACATCATCTGTGTATCTTCTTTCTCTTTCCTTGACTTGGGTTTTCATAACCTCTTTTGGATTTTCAAGTTTTTGGACATTTCCGCCCTTAGATAACGTAAAATATTCCTTAAGCCTTCCTGTGCTTTCATATAATTTTGACAGCTTTGTTTTTATTTCCTGTCTTTCGGCGTCTGAAATATTCATCTGCAGAAATTTTTCATAAAGCTTTATTGCCTGGTTTCTTCTCTGCTCTTTTTCATAAACCATTCCTTGGAGCTTGTAGAATTCCTTAACTTCTTTAGTGATGTTGTCTTTTTCTTTTCCTGTTGCTTCTTTAAGGGCTTTTCTTAAAGCTTCATCTGCCATGAAGAAATCCCCGCCTTTGATGTAAAGCTCTGCTTCTTTAACATGATTTTTTATCTTATCGTTGTAAGTTACTGACAGAAGTGCAATGTTGTTAAACATCTTTGCAGCCTCGACCATCATTCTTTTTTTCTCGTATAACTCTCCAAGCTTTGCATAAGCATGTCTTTTTTTATCCATAGGAATATTTTCTCTGAGAAGCCTTGTCAAATAATCTATCTGAACAAAATCCCCCTTGCCAGCCAAAGCCTGATCAATGTCTGTTTTTGACATATCCTTAGTTAACATACCTGGATTATGAATCCACTAGTATATAAAGATTTTTGTTGCCAAAAATCTCAAACTTTTATTATATAAACAGAATTTTTTAAAGAAAATTAATTTTATAATTTCTTTTTTGAAATCTCAATGCAGACGCCTGCAGCAACAGTTGCTCCAGCATCCCTTACTGCAAATCTGGAAGTGTAAGGATTCTCCTTCTGAGTTTCCAAGCATAAATTTCCTTGGGGCTTTATTCTTACTTTAGCAACATCTCCGTTCTTCAAGAAATCAGGATGTTCTTTAATGACTTCTCCTGTTTGTGGATTAATCTGTGCTATAAGCTCCTCAAACTTGCAAGGCACCTGGGCTGTGTGAATGTGAAATACAGGAGTGTATCCCTTAGCCAAGACGGTTGGGTGATTAATAACTGCAATTTGGGCCACAAATTCCTCAACTACAGGAATAGGTCTTGCTGCGTCGCAAATAACATCTCCTCTTGCAATATCTTTTTTTCCAACCCCTCTGATATTTATTCCAACATTATCTCCTGCCATTGCTTCTGGAAGTGTTTCATGGTGCATTTCAATAGTTTTTACCTCGCCGTCAATCCCTTTTCCGGTTCTTCCTGGAAGTATCTTGACTTTTTGCCCAATCTTCATTATTCCTGTCTCTATTTTTCCAACAGGCACGGTTCCAATTCCTGTAATTTCATAAACATCCTGGACAGGCATTCTCATTGGCAATTCAGTTGGTAATTCTGGTTTAGGGAATAAATCAAACTGCTCCATAACAGTAGGCCCTTTGTACCAAGGCATGTTTTCTGATTTCTTCATAACATTATCTCCTTTTAATCCAGAGCATGCAATGAATGCCTGAGGTTTAATTCCAACCTGGGTCAAAAGTTTTGTAACCTCTTCTTCAACTTTCTTGAATCTGTCTTCTTTATAGTCAACAGCATCCATTTTGTTTACAGCAATAGCAATATTTCTGACGCCCATTGTTCTTAATAGCCATAAGTGCTCTGTAGTTTGTGGCTGAACTCCTGCTGGAGCAGCAATTACAAGGAAAGCACAGTCTGCCTGGCTTGCACCTGTAATCATGTTCTTGACAAAGTCTCTGTGTCCTGGTGCGTCAATAATTGTTATTTGGTATTTCTGAGTTAATATTTTTTTGTAAGAAAGGTCGATTGTAACTCCTCTTTCTCTCTCTTCCTTAATCTTATCCATAACATAAGCGAATTCAAAACCAACCTTACCGTGTTTCTCGGCCTCTTCCTTAAGCTTTTTCATTTCCTGTTCAGAAACAACGCCAGAGTCAAACAAAAGTCTTCCAACTATTGTTGATTTTCCAGCATCGACATGTCCAACAAACACGACGTTCATGTTTGGTTTTTCTTTTGCCATTGTATATTATAAAATTCTGTTAAGAATTTTTGATGATTATCTATGCTAAAATTAGTTTAAAAATCTTTCGTTTAGATTAGAATCTTTTAATTAAAGAGGGTGTTATGTGCGGCACGCTCTAGTCCGTATGCAGTTGCCCCAAGCGAAGCATATGCTAATGCTTGTGCGCCAAAGTCTACAGCACCTGATAAAAAATCAGAATTTCTGCTCATTGCAATGTTTGCCATTCCAGTTAAAGCAGTTGTGCCTTCTTTAGCTACTAATCCTGCAGCAAATTCTCCAAAGCGATCTGCTAAGTAAGGAATTGCCTTTGTTGCACCCAGAGTTATTGGTGCAGCAAGAATGCCGTGCTTTAAAATATCTCCAATTGTTACCATTTTAATTCTGATTAAAATCATGAGTTTAAAAACCTTTCCCAAAACCAATAAATATTTATATGCCCAAATTATGATTTTTCAGCATGAAAACCTTAGCTGAGAGGTTGATACACAGCGTTGAGGCAATAGGTAAAACTACCGTAAGAAAAATTCTGCCGTATGCATTAGCATTTACTACAGCAACTTCTGGAATTTATGGCTGTGCAACTTCAAAACCAAGTGTTTATGATACTAGCAAACCTCCAGTGACTTCTGCCGATTCTTCACAAGTTTACGGCCCAGAAACTCCTGCAGGATTTGGAGAAGTCTACGGACCTATGACTCCGGAAATAACCAAGGTTCCTGAAAAACCAAAAGAAAAACCCTCTATTGAAAATATGAATATTGACAGTGTTGATGCAAATTACAGATTTCAATTAAGCATGAATAGAATGGAGGATGGAGATGAAAAGAGGCTTATTATTGCGCAATATCTTTTATCTTTAAAATATGCAACGCCTTCACAGCTAGCCCAAATAAAAACAATAAATGTTGAGAACCCCAAAGAATTAGCTAGACTTTATGGTATTTTTCATGAGGTTTTTCTACCTGCTGATCCGAACAGAAAAACATACGAAAATGAGTTTATCACTAAAACTTTGCTAGATAGAGTAAAATATGCAAGCAGTGTTCAAAGGAAATGCTTTCACGATACAGATAATAGAGATCCTAGTGTTGCCCGTCCAATTAGTGAGATGTTAGATGCTTACGGCCGGGCAATTATAATAGATGGTTATATTGATGACACTCCTGATCGGGCTTCAGACATTGAGGATATTTTAGGCTCTCCAAGAGATAAGCCAAAACCAACTTCAATAAAAACTTATGATGAAGAAATTTATGTCAGGTTTAAAAATAATCCAAGAGTATTTAGAAGATTTGTAAGAGGACCGACGACAAATTTTGCATGGATGGAGCCTGGAAATACTCCTGAAGCTCAAAGAGCAAAAGCAGAAGGTGATATGAACCTGGTTACAGAAGATTCTATCCCCCCATTAAGCCAAGATGATGCATCCTTATATTTCATTCCTGTTCCAGATGAAACCAGAACGAGTTTTAGAGGGGTGTCTTATTTTTTAGTAAATCCGAAACCTTTTGTCATTAAAACTGACTCTGGAAAGTTTGCTGAGATTGTTGTTAACACATTTGTTCATAGACCAGATAGTAGTTTAATTGTTCAAGACTCTCTTAAGCACTTAATTCCTGTTCCTCCAGAAGGCTTTCATAAAGATGATAGAATTCGTTTTTCCCTTCCCACTAGTGTTGTTATTTATAATTTAGGGGACACAATAAAAACATTCCAGTATTCTGCAGAAATACTTACAGCAAAAAAAGATCCTGAAAAATGGGATGATGCAGGGCGGGTTTTTGTTGATGTAGATGGTCCTGTTCCGGTGCATTTTGGGTATGTAGTTAATGACGAAGACAAAATTCAAATTCCTGCTGTAGGAGAAAGAGGGGGCAGCCTAACACTCAGAGGTCCAAGACAGCTTGTTTCTCATGATAGGAGAGTTTCACTTCCAATTCCAGATAGCTCAGGTAATTATCCTTTAGAATTTATTGTTAAAGCCTTTAAACCTTCTAGACCTTTAAGAGAAGAGTCTAATCAATCAATAGAAAAAAGAGACTCAACAGTATTATCTTTCTGGGGTGCAGAGGAAAAGGTATTTAGGGAAATGCTTAGAACAGGAATAGTTCCAAGCACATATGAGGCTCAAGTTTTAGTTGAAACCCAGATTAGAAGAAGAGTCAATGGAAAGAATGTTTTAGTAGACACTTCCTATATGGAAACTAGAACTTATCCAATTCCTGATGAACAAAGGAGACTCTTAGCAAATTATTTAATGCCAACCAGGTCAGAGGAAACAGCTGTTTTTACAGACACTCTTTTCGGGTCTGCAGATAGAACAACCGGAGAAAATGAAGTTACAATTCCTCTGCCAGATTCTATTTTTAAAGAAGGTGAATACTATCATTTTAGTGTTGATGTAAATCCAAGAAATCATGATAGATTTAGTCCAGATGTTGTTGGAAGGAAACAGGCAATTGCGTATCAACTGAAGGTTGTTAAAAACGTGAAAATTGTTAAAAAAATTCCCGGAAAAAGAAATAAGAAATAGAAAATAAAAATAAATAATCTTAAGCGTATTTTTTGCAATAGCTTTCTTGACCTGATGTTAATGGTGGGCAGCTGTTTTCTGGACCCCATCCCCTATCGCCATCACAATTGCAAAAAGAAGTGTCCTTTGATACTGAAGTTGCTGCACTAATTACAGTTGTTACAGCAAATGTAGCACTAAGAACCAAAGCAACTAGCAAAATTATAAGGATTGTTTTGTTCATTTTTCATACCCCCTTACAGCTATTTCAACCATGCAAAATGCAAGTCTCTGGAATTTATAAGTTTTTCTTTATTTTAAGGAAGTTAATATTTATGCAAATCTATTAATCTATAGGTTAATGTCATGCTAAACCTTTCAGAAGCAACCTCTACACTGGCATTTTCACCTGTGATATCCTTAATAGTCCCTAAAACATCTCCCCTAAACTTTATTGCACCTCTTTCTGTAGATTCAACCCCATCTTTAATTAAGACATAATCCCCTTTCTTTAATTTTTCATCAATAGACATTGTAAAGAAGATTATAGTGGCTTTGCTTAAAAAGGTTTGTAATCAGTAAGAAGTTTAGAAATATTGTCTAGTCCAGTCATTCAACAGAACAATATGCTCCAGGAAATGTTAAGTTATCGGGCCAGTGTTCAAAAGGGCCCCCAAGAAGTATTGCATTAGCCTATTCTGGTGCAGGAATATCTTTATATCTCTCGCGTAATTGCATTTCTAATCCAGCCAATGCAAAAGACAATCCAGTCAAAGGGCTGCTAGGCATATTAAAAGAAATTGGGGGTAATTTAATAATCTTATTCTTGACTCCTTTATTTCTTTACGATCACCAACCTTAACATATCTAATATTTTCTCTTGCAAGATTAATTGATTGAATTAGAAATAAATCAGCAATTGTTTTCGTCATAAAAACTAAATTATTATTGCCTTTATAAGAATTATTGTTCTTTACTGATTTTCAGCTAATCCCTTTCTGTCTCTTATTCTTCTGATAATATCTGCTTGCAATGATGCAGGAACTTTTTCAAACTGTTGGTCTGCAAGAGAAGAAACTCCCCTTCCTTCTGTTGCTGATCTTAAATCACTACTCCACCCAAGCATTTCTGCAACAGGAAGCTTTGCTTCAATTGTAACCCCCATATCATCCTGTTTGACATTAAGCAGCTGCCCTCTTTTGCTTGAAACAAGCTTGTTCATTTCACCCATAAAGCTTAAAGGACATTCTATTAAATGGACTTGCACAGGCTCGAACATTGCCGGATTTGCGCTTTTCATTGCTTCTGTAATAGATTCTCTTACAGCAGGATAAACCTGGGCAGGTCCCCTATGGATTGCATCCTCATGAAGTCTGATATCTGTAAGTGAAACTTTCATTTTCATGCATGGCTCTCTTGCCAAAGGCCCTGCATCCATTACCATTTCAAAAGCATCCATCACCATCTCGATAACCTCTCCGATATGAACCTCTCCTCTTGTTTCATCAACCAGCATATTTCCTTTGTAGATATCTCTTACATTCCTGATAGAGTCTCCATCCCAGTCAAGTTTAGAAAGAACATCAGTAACTACCTGGTTTTTCTTTTTCAATCTTCCCTCTGGCAGGCTTCCGTTCCTGATTGCTTCATAAACATCTTCCTCCAAAGGCTCAACCTTCATATAAAAGCTATTGTGCTTGTTAGGAGATCTTCCTTCAAGAGAATCAGATTCTTTTACAACAGTTTCTCTGTAAACAACAATTGGCGGCGAAGTCTTAACATCAAGCCCCTTCTCGGTCTTAATCCTATTCTCAATAATCTCAAGATGTAATTCTCCCATTCCAGACATTAAATTCTCCCCGGTCTGCTCATTAATTTCTATTTTAATAGATGGGTCCTCTTTAGCAACCTTCTTTAATATCTCGACGAGTTTTGGAAGATCTGCTGTTTTCTTGACCTCAATCGCCTTTGTAATTACTGGTTCAAAAATATGCTTTAATTCCTGGAAAGGTGTTTCTGGCTCTAGAGTTATTGTTTCTCCAGCCTCTCCTGTAACTCCAGAAATTGCAAGAACATTTCCTGGCCCTAGCTCTTCTATTTGCTCCGGCTTTATTCCGTTGTAAATAAAAAGCTGCTGTATTTTTTGGTTCTGTTTTGCAAGATTAAGGTAAACGTCTGTTCCTGTTTTCAAAGTTCCTGAAAACAATCTTCCCGCAGAAATTTCCTTGCCGGATCTTGGATCAATGACAATTCTTGTGATAACAAACGCAGGTTTTCCGTGAGGATCGCAATGCATTAAGCCTTTTCCAAAATCACTTTCTATCTCTCCATGCCAGATTTTTGGAATCCTGTATTTTTGAGCTTCAAGTGGATCAGGAAGATGCTTGACTACCATATCTAAAAGAACCTCGTAAAGAGGAGCGTTTTTCCAGCACCACGCCTTTCTTTCTTCCTCGCCCATTTCATAAAGTGCAAATATGTCTTTGAATGTTATTCCTTTCTTTTTCATGAAAGGGATCGATAGGGCCCAGTTTTCTCTGGCTGACCCAAAAGCAACACTTCCATCATTAATATCTACGGCCCATTTTTCCTTATAATCTGGCTCTGCAATCTTTCTTATAAGCTCGTTGAACTCATGAAAAATATTAATGAATCTCTGCTGCATTTGCTCTGGGGTTAACTTTAACTCTTTTATCATTCTATCAACTTTGTTGATGAATAAAATAGGCCTGACTCTTTCTCTTAATGCCTGCTTGATAACGGTTTCTGTCTGGGGCATAATTCCTTCAACTCCACACACAAGGACAACTGTCCCGTCAATAGCCCTCATAGCCCTAGTAACATTCCCAGAAAAATCAACATGTCCTGGAGTATCAATTAAATTAATAAGATATTCTGCTTCTTGAAAAGAGTGAACCATGGAAACGTTCGCAGCATCAACAGTCATTAATCTTTCCTGTTCATCAGAATGCTGCCAGGTTGCCATTCCAGCTTCCAAGTCTCCTGCAGATTTTGCAGCCATAAATCCCGAAGCGGCTAAAAGATTGTCTGTTAAGGCAGTCTTACCATGGTGAATGTGTGCAGAAGTTGCAATATTCCTAATATGTTTCTGATTCTTGCTGATTCTTTTTATCTTCTCAAATTGTGTTTCTTTTTCTGCCATGATTGTTAGTAAATATCCTTAGAGATATTTAGAATAATAGTTTATCGAAAAATTCATTTAAAAAACTTGTGATAAGAATTAACGAGCGCTATCCGCTTGTTTTTCTGCTTCGTTTTTCTTTTTCATAGCAAAACTATCCATGTTTCCTTCGCTGGCAAGAATTATCTCTTCAACAAGCCCATCAACAATTGTTTTCTTCTTCCCAAAAGATTTGTCCCCGGCCCCCTGAACAAGATGCTTTATTGAAAGATTCACCCTTCTTAAAGGAGATACGTCAACTGCCTGCGGATATCTCGCTCCGCCATACTCAATAACAGTAATTTCATCTCTTGGAGCAGAATTCTCTATTGCTTTAACTAATACCTGCACTGGGTTTTTCTTTGTTTTTTCCTCTATTCTTTTTAAGGCCTGAAGAACAATACCCATGTTTTTTGTGTACTTTCCAGAGGATCTTCCAAGCATTATTCTATGCTTCTTTCCCCTATGTCCTGAAACAGAAAGCTTGTTCATTAATCTTTCAACAATATTTATTTTTGTCTGGCCGAGCTTCATAACATTTCTTCCGTGGCTCTTAAGGATTAGTTTTGGTTCAAGATTTATCGCCGATTTCAAGCCAGGATCTTCTACTTTTATTTCACTAAGATCGTAAAGATCAAAAATCTTGAAGTTATGAATTTGTTTTTTTTCAGACATTTTGATAACCACCCACCATATAAGGTTCTTCTGTTAAAGCATCCCTAAAATCAACTTCCACTTTTGGGTTAAATCTTTTTATTGAATACCATCTATTACCCACTTTAATTCCTAAATGTCTTGCATTAATTTTGTCTAATAATCCTCTTACTTTATTTCCGGTTTCCATTGCTAGTTCTATAATATTTCCAATATAGTTTCTTTCTCTTTCTTCACTTGTTTGATATGCTATGCCTATCATTTTATATTACATCCTCGATCATAACTACTCCAGTTTTTGAGTTTACCCATGTAAGTCTCCCGCCATGTATGGGATCTCTTTCAACAATTCTGTACTCATCCCCGACCAGATTTTCTACGCTGACTACTTCGGAAAATGTTCCTTGATAAGGTGTTCTTTTGAATTGTCTTCCGCCAACTGTTGACATATTGCCCTCATGAAGTATAACGCTCTGCCCAGAAGACGTTTCATCGTATCCTATTGCCCCAATTCCACCCATCTTATCTTCTACCTTTTTCGATCTTGCCAAGCCACAATAAATGCAGCGGCTGATCATTTACTTGAATAACTTGGAACCTGACACCCGGAATGTCTCCTTTGCTTCTTCCCATCTTTCCGCCAATTCTTTCAATTAAAACTTCATCGTGTTCGTCAATATACTTTTGAGCTAGATTGCCGGGAATAAATGCAGTAACGCTTTTTCCGTTTTTCTTTAATTGGACCTTGCAGCACTTTCTCATTGCAGAGTTTGGCTGCTTTGCCTCTTTCTGAACTTTTTGAATTACAATTCCCTTTGCCTGGCTTGCCCCCTCTAGTGGGTCTGCTTTTGCATAAAGCCCAAGGGTCTTGACTTTAAAGTGCCTGTCTTTCCATCTGAACTTTCTTCTGTTTTTTGCAAATTTCTTGGCCGATTTTAATCCCATGTTGTCTTAAGTTTCTAAATGTAAATTAGAACAATAGATTATCGATAAATCGGTTTAAAAAGGTTTCTTACACAATCTTAAACTCTTTTCTAAAGAAATCATTGACTATTTTCTGCATTTCTATAAGTCTTCTCTTGTTTCTTCCAATAAGGGCGGCCTTGCTTTGTGTGCTTGCATTAAGTATTATTTCATCTCCTTTAACTTCCAATCCTTTGAACATCACAGGACTTACTATGTTCCCAATAAATATCCGCGCATCGGAAATTCCTTTTGGTAGAGGTATTACTTTTATTTTCCTCCCCAGTATTTCATTCAATTTCTTGATGTTTCTTGCTCCGTCACCGATAGATCTAGAAACCATATTTCTTGGGACGCAGAAAAAAATAGTTTCGTTATAATTAAAGCAGAATCTTGTGCTAACTTTTGTGACCTTTTCAAAGAGGTTTATGTACCTCATGTGCTGCATGTCAATAATACTCACCATATTTCGGTTTTTTTGGAAACCTTTTTTGAAAAGGTTTATTTGAATACAATCCTGAAGAAATAATATGTTTATAAAACTTTGTAAAACAAAGCTTTGTTTGATTGCTGCCGGATGAGATTTTAATTTATATGTTAAGAATGTTTTTTATGTGGTATTCGATTAATCTACTTTTTTAAGTTTGATGCTTATGTTTATCAATGATTAACTTTAATAAGATATTTTATCAATGATTAACTTTAATAAGATATTAAATCACTGCTTAAGAAGATAATAACTTTACCGGGTATCACTTATTCACTTCATCAACAACTTTGCTTTTTGCTGTTTTCAGTTCCTCTTCTTTCTTTTTTAGAGGGCCGATAATTTTTACTAACAATCCTGGCAATCCGGTTCCTATTGGAACTGGCTGGTTCAAGATAATGTTCTCAATAACGCTGGCCAACTTATCCTTGCTTCCCTTTATCGACGCATTTACAAACTGCTTTACCGGAGTTTCAAATGTGGCTCTTGCCAGTATAGAGGATTTTTGTGCAATAATCCCTATTCTTGTAACCCCCTTTACCTCTCCAGTATTTGTCATTGCATCAGAAACCAATTTTAAGTGCCTTTCATCAATGTCCAATCCCTGAGGTTTTATAACTTCCTTTATTTCATTGATTATTAATTGCCTTGCAACCTCTATTCCGAAAACTTCTGCAACCTCATGAAGATCATTGGATATTGTCCTGTTTCCGTTTACTTCCTTAAGCTCGAGAACTTTCTTTAAATTTGTCCCAAGAGTTATAACTACAAAATCAGTCCCTCTTTTAACAATTAAAATCTGTCTTACTCCCTTGACTCCGGAGATAACGCTGTCCTTTAATTTTTCCTTAAATTGATATATCTCCTTAAATCCAAGATCTCCGGTGTTTACAATAATAGAATCTTCTTTCTCCCTGGCCTTAAATCCCAACTCCATAAGTTTTTCCACCATTGTTTTTACAGACATGTGGGTGTGTCTCGTTGCTGCTTTATCTAGTTTAATTTCGATTTTTTTATCGCTGAAGTCAAGATTTATTTCAGAGGCTATATCTTTTACTGTGAACTCCTTAATCTTCTCTGCAAAGGTCTTAGCATCTTTTTCATTATTATAATCTTTATTTAGGTAGATTTCCATTTTTGGTGAAGATGGTTTTTTTCTGGCGTCGAATATTTCAATTAGTCTTGGAAGACCTTGGGTGACCTGCATTTCAGAAACTCCGGCAAAATGGAAAGTTCTAAGAACCATTTGTGTAGAAGGCTCTCCAAAGCTCTGTGCAGTAATTATCCCTATCGCTTCTCCTGGCTCAAGTTTCTCTTTCATATGCAGCCTTGAAATGTCCAGGCCATCTTCTCCATACACAAATTGGATTATGTTGTTATTGCTGTCTCTAACAGTTCCATCATATTCCTGCCTTAAATCCTGAAGAGCGTTAGCCAATCTTCTGTATAAATATCCGGATTTTGGCGTTCTTAATGCAGTATCCATAAGAGTAGATCTTCCGGTTATTGCTCCAAAAAAGAATTCGTCCGGTCTTAATCCTTTAATGTAGGGGCTTGAGATAAATCCTCTTGATTTAGGAGATAGATCTCCGACCTTGAAGAAAGAAAGTGTCCTGCCGCTATAGCCAATATCAACCCTCTTTCCTTCCAAGTCTTGCTGGCCAACACAACAAGCCATTTGGGTTATATTAAGTATGTTTCCGCCCCCGCCGCTCCTTATCATGTGCGTTACCGGATTATCCTCAGGGAATTTCTCTTTGACAATCTCTCCGATCTTTGTTCTGATTTCGTTAAGAGTTTTAAGTATCTTTATCTCTCTGGATTCTTCTATGGTCTTTCCCGGAATTATGTCTAGTGTGCCTTTTTCACACTCTTCAATTATTTCCTCTGTTTTTTTCTCCGCCCTTTTTATAATCTCCTCAGACTCTTTTACGATATCTTCCTCTAAATCTAAATCCTGAAGAGAAATTGTTATTCCTTTGTTGCTTAAATGATTCTTGCCAAGATTAAATGCTCTTTTAATTGTTTCAAAGGTTTCAAATCTGCCTAGCTCTTTGTCAAGTTCTTTTACCAGTTCGCCGTCTTCTTGTCCAAAAAGAGTCTTGTCAATAACCCCCTTAACGATTTCTCCTTCTTTAATGTTTATTGAATTATTCTTGAAATTTATTTTTGGAAGTATCTTTGAAAATATCTCTGTTCCAAGGACTGTTTTTTTGGCGAGAGGGTCGTAAATTCCAGAGCTGTATAAGAGCTGATTTCCATAATCCTTTGAAAAATCTTCCAGCCCCAGAAGATAATTTCCTGTTATCGAGTCCACTATGCATCCTATCTGGTTTGTTCCGTTTTTTGGAGACATTAAGTGGTGTTTTACTTCTAAAAGTATTTTTGCTTCTGCTTTTGCCTCTTCGGTCTGAGGAGAGTGTATGTTCATTTCATCTCCATCAAAGTCTGCATTATATGGGGCAGCAACAGCAGGATGGAGTCTGAAAGTTCTTCCAGGAAGAACTCTTACATAGTGTGCCATCAAGCTTCCTCTGTGCAGGCTTGGGTGTCTGTTAAATAAGACAATATCTCCATTCTGCAAATGCCTCTCTACTTGATACCCTGGAATAAGCTCTGCAATTATCTCTTCTTTTAGGTCAGGAGTTATTTTTTTTCTCTTTCCGTCAGGCCTTATGACATAATTGGCTCCCGGATATTCTTCTGCCCTCAATATTAATTCTTTCATCATTTCGATATTCAAGTCAGTAACGGTCTCTGCAACAGTAACTGTTTTTGCAATCTCATAGGGAATTCCAACTTCGTTGACTTCTATTGCAGGATCAGGAGAGATGACTGTTCTTCCAGAGTAATTCACTCTTTTTCCAGCAAGGTTTTTTCTTATTCTTCCCTCTTTTCCTTTGATTCTTTCAGTTATTGTTTTTAGTGGCTGTCCGCTTCTGTGTCTTGCAGGGGGAATTCTTGGAACAGTATTGTCGAAGAAAGTTGTAACGTGAAACTGAAGCAAGTCCCACAAATCCTCGATAATTACTTCAGGGGCTCCGGCGTTTAAGTTCTCCCACAATCTTTGATTCGCTCTTATAATATCCGAAAGCTTGTGAGTAAGATCATCTTCGCTTCTCTCCCCAGACTCAAGAATAATGCTTGGTCTTACAGTTACTGGAGGAACGAGCAACGCAGTTAATACGGCCCACTCTGGTCTGCACAATCTGAATTCAACACCAATTTTCTTTAGTTCTTCGTCAGGGATATTTGTTAGTATTTCTCTTATCTCTGTCGGAAATATTCTTGTCTTTCCTTTGTAGAATGTTGTGGGTTTGTCTAATTTTATCTTTTCATTAGAAGATCCGCAATGCGGGCATTTCTTTGCATCTTTTGCTTTCTTCACTCTCTGGCTTGGAGAATACTTTGAAATGTCTTCTTTATCAATCATAAGTTTTCCGCAAACGTGGCAGAAGCATCTTAATCCAAGCTCAATTAAAGGAACATATTTTATGTGGATTGCAGGTCTTGCAAGATCAATACTTCCGGGGTGTCCCAAACATTCTTTTATTCTCCCCCCGCAGGTTCTGCATCTTACTCCAGGATCTATTGCTCCAAGCTTCAAATCCATCAATCCTCCATCAACCGGATAACCATCAATGTCATAAAGTTCTGGTGTAACTATCTTTACGGCTGAGAGCCTCTTGATTTGCTCTGGGCTTATTAACCCAAATCTTATCTCGCTTATTTTTTTTCTTATTAGTTCCATTTTAGCATTCTCTGTAATCTGCAGGTTTATTTCCTTCTTGATATCCTGGAGCATGCTTTGCTCCCCCGTACACTTTTCTATCCACCCCAGCATTTCCAGCAGTGAAATCTAGCTCTTCCTCAATCTCTTCTCCTCCGCCGGCAAAACTGCTATTATGCATTTCTACTCTTGCTCTTAAATCAGCAGCAGTAGTTCTTCTTTCTCTTCTCCTTCCAATTTCTTTGTCGTGTTTGCCTCGTGTTGTCATTTTATTCGTATTTATTTTTTAATCCAAAAGTTGTATGAATATGTAATCCTTGCAGTTCTTCAAGCAGCAGCTTAAATGCATAAGAGACTTCAACATTTTCAATCTGCTCACTTCCGCAGATTGGGCATTTTACTTTTTGCCTAATATTATCATTAATTCCTGTTGCTCCGCACTTGCTGCATATAGGGAGCACAACTCTGTCAGAGCTGTATCTTTCTTTTAGCAATAACGAAGCTCCGTGTGCAACCAAAACCTGCTGCTCCATTTCTCCAAGTCTTAATGCCCCGCCCTTTGCTCTTCCTTCAATTGGCTGTCTTGTTAATAACGCTATTTTTCCTGAAGATCTTCCATGAAGCTTGTTTGCAACCATATACTTTAATTTTAGATAGTAGAGATTTCCGACAAAAATTTTGGTGGGGATTCTCTTTCCTGTAATCCCATTATACATTGTTTCTTTTCCGTCAAATCTGAATCCGAGATTTTTCAATTGCTCTTCAAGTTGTTTTTTGCTTTCTCCGCAGAAGGCTGTCCCGTCAACAACTTCTCCTCTTAAACATCCCACTTTTCCAGCTAGCAATTCCAATAAGTATCCGACAGTCATTCTAGAAGGCAAACCGTGCGGATTGAAGATGACATCTGGTTTAATTCCTCTTGCGCTGAAAGGAACGTCCTCTTCAGGAACAATAAGCCCTATGACTCCTTTTTGGCCAGATGGAGCTGCAAATTTATCTCCTATTTCAGGAAGTCTTTGATCTCTTGTTTTAACATGAACTACTTTATTTCCCTCGTTATCTTCTGTAACAAAAACGCTTTCCACAGTTCCTTTTTCTTCCTGCCTCATAGAGATGCTGGATTCTTTCTTGGTTCTGACAGTTATCTCTCTCGCTTCAGACAGGAATTTTGGCGGGGATACTTTCCCAATTAAAACTTCGCCTTCATTCACGCTGCACTCTGGATCGACGATGCCGTCGTCTTCTAAGAATCTGTAGCTTGTCTCTGTCTTGTATCCGGAAGTGTCTTTTTCAGGAACGCAAATCTCATCTTTTAATCCTCCAGCATAATGCATTTCAACCGCAGAATAAGGTCTGTAATAAAAGCTCCTTCCAACTCCCCTATCAATACTCCCTTTATTTAATACTAATGCATCTTCCATATTATATCCTTCATGAGTCATTATTGCAACAACAAGATTTTGTCCTGCAGGATAGATATTTAATGTGTCATACACAAAACTCTTGACGATTGGTTTTTGGGGGTATTGCAGAACACTAACATCCGTATCTATTCTACAAAGATAATTTGCAGCGTAAATTCCTAGTGCTTGTTTGTAACCCTTACTTCCTTTAATCAGTTTTGCACAAGAGTTGTGGTTAACGTATGGAAGTAAACTTGTAACAACCCCAAACAAATCAATGGGGTCTATTTCAAGATGTGTATGTTCCTGGCTTAAATTTTCCTCGGACAAAGCAACCAAAGCATTTTCTTCTTCTGAAGCATCGAGGTATTCTATGATTCCCTGCCCGATTAGATCGTCCCAATCTATCTCTCCCTGTTCCAATCTAACCAGGTGCTCGTCTTTTAGTCTTGAAATTCCATTCTCAACAACAATCAGCGGCCTTAGAACCCTGCCTGCTTCTGTGGATATTAATACAACCTGAAAGCTGTCGCTGTATCTTACATTCAGTTGAATTGGAAGTTCATTTCTTCTTCTTTTTTCTCTTATCTTGTTGGCAAAATCTCTTGGGTTTTCTACACTGCCTATAAATATACCATTTATAAAAACATCAATTTCTTTTCCTTTAATTTCTTCATCTCTTTTCAGTCCAAATCCCTCAAGTTCTTTTAAAAACTTATTCTCGTCTAAATCAACTCTTGTTGAAACTCTACTTAAAATGGCTAGGTTTTTCCTTAATCCGATTTCTGTTCCTTCCGGGGTTTCTATAGGGCAGAATCTGCCATAGTGTGTTGGATGAAGAATTCTTGCCGCAAAATTTTCCTGCTCGCTTGAAAGCATGCTCGAAACTCTTTGTAATTGTGAGATTGTTGCAAGATAGTTTGTTTTATCCATATTCTGAGTGATTCCGGATCTTTCACCTGTCCAGCTTCCTGTTGCAATCGCACTCTCTACTCTATGGGAGAACAAAGTTGATTTGGCAATTATCTTTATGGAAAAGAATTTTTTTCTCTTGGAGGATTTTTGCAGAGAGTATTGTATGTCTCTTATAAGTATTCCTAGATTAACTCTGAATAAAGTAGCAAGTAAATCTCCCGAAAGTCTGACCCTTTTATTTGCATAGTGGTCTTTGTCTGTTCTTAGTTCTGTATTTTCCCTAGACAGTAAAAATTGCTTTATTAGTTTGCATAAAGTAATTGCTTTTTTCATCCTGTCCTCTTTTTTCTGGCCTATGTGCGGGAATAAATAAGAATCAATCCTCTGTTTAACCCTGTCAAGCATTTCCTTTTTTGTTCCTTGAAGGGCTGTTTTTTCAGCAATATACATCATAGCATCTTCCTTTTCAGCAATGTTTGCAAACTCGTAAAGATTAACTATCACCGAATCTGTTTCTTTTCCGATATACTTTGCAATTTCCGCTTCCTTCAAAACACCAAGGGCTTTCAATAAAATTATTGCAGGAAGATCCTTGAATCTTCCGAAACTTACTTCAATTAATCCTTTTTTGTTCTCTGAGATAGTTGTTGGAATTCTATAGGTTCCTTTTGAGGAGAATAGTTTTAGAGTTAAATTTCCTCTTGCATTGGGCTCAACAAATGCCTGGTTTTCAGCCAGGTCTTCTGCCATAACCATAACTCTTTCATTTCCTTTGATTATGAAATATCCTCCCGGATCCAAGGGATCGATATAATTCTCAACCATCTGGTCTTTGTTCATACCGTGAGTATTGCATTTGCTGCTTCTAACCATTATTGGGATTTTTCCTATTTCGACAACTTCAGAATCAATTTGCCCGTCTTTTTTGACTGTTATCTCAAGAGTTACAGGGGCTGCATAAGTCAGGCTTCTGATTCTTGCTTCAGAAGGCATAAGTATACTGGTGCTTCCATCCGCCTCTATAATTTCCGGGCTTCCGACCTTGATCTTGCCGAGTTTTATTTCAAAATCCTCGTTAGTTATTGTGTCTGCAATTTCATCAACTATTTCCTGCATCTTTTTGTCTATGAAATCGTTAAAAGAAACAATATTGGACTCTACAAGCGAGTGCCTTTTCAGGTACTTTTTCATAATTAAATGTTTGCTGTCCTTTGCCATTATACAACAACCCTATAGTAAACAGAAGTTTTCTCTTCGCTTCTTCTCTCAATTTTAATTACATTTCCAATCTCAACACCTTCGGGAAGAGCAGGATCATTCATGAGAATTTTCGGAATTTGTGCACGAGAAACATTGAGCTTTTTAAGTAATTCTTCAGCTTCTTTTTCGCTTAGTTTTGTGTGCTTTGGTTGCAGAATATGGGGCATTTTTTAGATAGGAGAGTTAGTTGACTCTATTGGTAACTTTAACAACTCTTGGATAATGAAAGATAGCAAAAATTGGTTTAAAAAGCTTGTGGTTGTTGCTAAAAAGTAGTAGAAAATTAATATAAATGGACTATCTTCTTTTCTCGGCCCTCATTCTACCCAAGGCAACCTCTCCTAAGGGTTCGTCACCTTTTTTTATCTTAAAACTTTCTCTCATTTCTTTCCAGAAATTCTTATTATAGTACATATTTATGAAGAGTATTATAAGCATTGCAATTAAAGCACCAAGCCCAGCCATTAACATATCTTTTTGAGCATCCCATATGTCTCCTTGTGCTCCAAGGAATGCAATGCCTGCAGCAGAAGAAACACTTGCAGCAGCAATCCACTCGATTATTTCATAAAGGGCAGAGAATGCAAGTGTCAAATCCAAAGGAAAATAGTAGCTCCAGAAACCTTTAACCTTTGCCAATCTCATAAATACCTCTCTTACAGGATAAGCAAGAAGGAATCCAAAACTAAAGTGGACTAATCTATCATACATATTTCTAGATGCTCCGAATAAATTCTGAAGAGCATATCCAAAAGGAACTTCTGCATAAGTATAGTGAGATCCTATAACGTGGAGTATCATAAAAATTGTTATAAGTGTATATGAAACATTTGAAAGTCTAAAGTAAATTCCAGTAATTATGATTAAAGGCACAAATATGAAAACGAGATAATTTTCAAGAAGCCAGTCATGAGGATAAATCGGGTTTATTGCAGCCCAAATCCAGACAGCAACAAAAATAACAATTAGAAATATTTTGTACCAATCACCTTTTTTCATTATTAAAATAAGTTAAGTGGGAATTTAAATGTTACTTCTTTTTCTTCCTCTTCAGCACCCAATACAGTCCTTTAACATCTGTTTCCCATTTCTTGAGCACAAATATAAGGATTATCTCTTCAATTGCCTCTATAACGCTCAGCACAACAACTATCTTAAAAAGCCAGTCTAAATAATCAAAGAAAAGTAATGCCAGTAAAAACAGGGCCTGCATAACTGCTGCAAGCTTAACAGCATAAGTATGAAAACTGCTTGGTCTTCCATATCTCCAGTAAGCCAGGCCGAGCTGCAGGAAATAAAGTCCGATTATTATTGCCAGCCAGACAACCTGCTCTTTCACAAAATCAAATCTAAACCAAAACACTCCTATTATTGCCACCACAACAGTTATGACATCTCCGATGCTATCCAAATAGGCTCCTCTTGAACTCACAATTTTCAGCCTCCTTGCAACAAATCCATCAATTGCATCAGAAAGAAAGCTAATTGTTAAAAATATGGAAAATATAAGCTGATTGCTGAAAAAAATTAAAAGGAATACTATTGGGGCAGTAATTATTCTATAGGCAGTAATCCAGTCAGCAATGTTGAACTCTTCTGTCTTGTATTTGAAAAACAGGAATCTCATTTTTGGATTATGGCCCCGAGGGGATTTGAACCCCCGACACCTGGATCTCTTTGAATCACATTCTTCGCGATTTTCCTCGGAGGCAATTTAAAAAATCGCCCGACCGTTCCGAAAAGGAAGGTGTGTGAGAGGAAACCTTGGTTTCCTTCATAAAAGTCCAGTGCTCTGCCAGGCTGAGCTACGGAGCCATTATTAAAATATAAGAAATTAGTTTAAAAAAGCTTTTATTCCAAGTGTTCTTTCAGTTTTTCCTCAAAATCATCCTGGGACATTGCACCGACAAACTGGTCTGCAACCTCTCCATCTTTAAACAGTACAAAATTAGGTATCGATCTTACCTCGTACTTATGGGCTAATTCTCTCTCACTATCAATATTGACTTTTCCAAATTTTATTTTCCCTTGAAACTTTTCGGCAAGCTCAACAGTTATTGGCTCCATCATCAAGCAAGGCATACACCACTCTGCAAAAAAATCAATAAGTACAATACCTTCGCCAATAAACTCGTCAAACTTTGCTTTTGTCAGTTCCACAACTTCGTCGTCACTTACGCCTTTCATATCTATTAACACTTCTTTTAATTTATAAAGTTTTCCAAGAATTAACTTTCGTATTCCTTAGCTCGATCAAGCAAGGATGCCTGGCTTGCTGTGTGCAGAGGCTGATCATAACTATCTTTTCCCCTAATCGGAAGGATGTGCCCGCAAAATTTGGCTTCCGTACATATTCCAACACTGCACTTTGGCTGAAGAAAATAATCCAGTTCTGGAAGAGCTTTAGCAATAACTGTTCTTTTTCTCCAAGAAGTTCTATGTCTTTCTGGCTCGCAAGCCAAACAAGTTCTTAATGGCAATTCTAAGTCTATCAAATTCTTTAAATCATAATCTTCAAGATTCCTTGTAGGAGTATTTCTTGGGATCATAAAGGCAGCATCCCTTAATGGAATTCCTTCTCTCTTCATTCTGTCATAAAACATCAATTGTCTTGCAGTGTGATACGCATAAGGAACAAGTAATTCTGGATGTTTTCTTAATCTTCCACCTATAACTATTGCTTCTTCAAGTTTTTCAACATCAAGTTCTCCACTTCCTGTTTGATTGTATGCGGCTTGTATTTGATCCCAAAGCGGTTTAAGAATCTCAACAGACCTGTCTGCTGCAGAGTATATTGATTCAACGTGTTGTCTTAGTGTTGCATGTCTTTTTTGTTCAGACCAAACCCTAAATGAAAGCCTATCTATTACCATAGCTCTAGCAGCCTGGTTGTATTCTCCGCAAAATTCTTGAGTTGCAAGCATTGCTCTCATTGCAGCCTCTGCAAGTTCTTGAGGATCCTTGGCTCTTCTGGCTAATTCATAAGTCTCTCCTAAACTTTTTAAACCATTTACAAATCCGGGAGTATTAATTAAATGCGAATGAACAACTTTAGGATATTTTGGCATTCCTCTTTCTAATGCAAGATCTAGTGCTAGATTAGGAGCACTTGGATCTTTGAAAACATTATAATGCAAGTAAGTTCCTCTTGGAACATTAATTCTTTGCCTATACATGCTTCCAATACCGACTTCATTAGCAATTTCGGGAAACATTCCTGCAAGGGCGTGTAATTCTCTAGGCAAAAAAGGCCCTCTAGGATTTAATTCATCACTTCTAACTTCAAAGGCAAGGGTTGCCATTGTATCTAAAGGAAGAACAATAAACAACTCAGCAGGGTTATTGTATGGAAGAGCTTTATTGAATGACTCAACTCCCCCCATTTTGCCGAATCTCTCTTTGAACATCCCAGCCTCGGCAAACACCTCTTTTGTTATTGTTAAATACTCTGCAAGTAATTCTGGTCTTTGCGAGATACTTTCTGGAACAACAATGTCGCTTTCATTTACAGACCTTCTTCTTCCACTAGTTACTAAAGATCTTGATGAAACCAATCCAGTTAATCCAGAATCAATCATCTTAGTTCCTGTTACGCCCAAAACAACTCCGGACAATCCTCCTAAAGAATGGCCTCGTGCAATTCCAGAAGTATGTTTGCTAAAAACCTGTTCATCCAAACCATCCATGTGGTTTGCACTTACAATAGAAAGAAGTTCTTCTTCTAATCCTTCAAAACCCATTCCTTTAGCAACTAATTTTTGTCTAAATGCAATAATTTCATCTCCGCCAATGTAATCTCTTTTATGTGCTTCTAAAAAAGCTCTTCTTAATTCTTCATTTTGAATAAGAATTGAAGGATATTTCCCTAAAATCGTAACTTTTAGATCATTATCTGTTAGAAATTCCTGGCCTTCGTGACTAAACACCATCTTTTTACCTCCATCTAATTTGTTAACTTTCTTCTTTTATAAAAATGATTGTGATAGAAATATTGTAATAAAATACTATTAAAGGGAAGCTTCATAAAGAGAACTGTAGGCTCCTTAAAGGGAAGTTTCATAAAAGAAACCGTAGGTGTCTTTTATAGGAGATGTCATAAGAAGAACCGTAGGTTCTTTTTATTTGCCTGTGCTTCCAAATCCGCCTTCTCCACGAAAAGTGTTGGAAATCTCAGAAACTTCTTCTATATTGACTCTTTCAATTGGTTTGATAACCATTTGGCTGATTTTATCTCCTTTAGAAATTTGTACTTCTTTTTCCCCAAGATTAATTAATACAACTCCGACATCACCCCTATACGAAGAATCAATAACTCCACCAAGAACATCGATTCCGTGATTTGCAGCTAATCCAGATCTACCTCTTATTGAACCAAAATGTCCTTCAGGAATTTCCATGCAGATTCCTGTTTTGAATACATGCCTTTTTCCAGGCATAAGGGTATGATCTTCCAAAGATCTTAAATCAAATCCAGCATCTCCATCATGAGCATAACTGGGAATTATTGCATCAGGATGAATTTTCTGAATTTTTAATGTGTGTGACATTTCATCCTCCACAACCTTTTGGATCTATTGCGTTGCACGGCCTGCAAAACTCCATGCAATTGCCTATTTTTTCCATCTGAGTTCCACATGTCGCACAAAATCCCCCAAGTTGCGACGGATCTACCGGATCTTTTGGAACCTCTATTCCAAAACTTTTTGGGTCATTGCGGTTAGGATCTTCCCGATTGCCGTTTAGTTTACCCTCTATGAAAGTTTTTTCAAGGAATTGTCCTATGTAATCAACAACCGATGTCGCTTCGTGAATATCTGAATGCCCTTCACGCACAAGGCCTTTAGGATCAAATCTTGTTCCCCTAAATTTACTGACTATTTTCTCTAAAGGAACTCCGTGTTGCAATGCCAAAGAAATCATAACCCCAAGACTATCCATTATTCCCCCTAAAGTACTTCCTTCTTTACTCATGCTCATGAAAACCTCTCCCGGACTTCCATCACTATATTTGCCCACTGTAAGATATCCTTCATGTCCTGCAATATCAAATTTATGTATTGTGCCGTCTCTTGTTGTAGGAAGTTTTCTCCTAGAAGGTTTTTGTGCACTGCCCACTTCTGATCCAGAGAAACTCAAAGGCTGCCATAATTTGCTTCCGTCCCTATACAAAGCCACAGATTTAAGCCCAAGTCTTCCAGCGTCCATGTAGATTTGTTCTATTTGTTCTACTGTTGTTTCTCTTGGCAGATTAACTGTTTTTGAAATTGCTCCAGAAACAAATGGTTGAACAGCAGCCATCATCTCTAAATGTCCGCGAGGAGAAATGCTTCTCTTTGCATGAGACGGTTTGTTTGCAGTATCAAAAACCCCAAGATGTTCTTCTTTAATATAAGGAGCTCCTTCCATAGTCTCTGCACCAAATGCATATTGTCTGATTGAAGTTAATTGTTCTTCAGAATAACCCAAGGATCTTAAAGCCCTAATTTTATCGTCAACAGTTTCGTTTCTGTCAGAAACTTTAGTCCTGCTGATTATCTCGTAATGTTCTTTCCTTAAGTGAGGTGCTCCTTCTGGAGTTTGATTTCCTGCAACATACTTAGTCATTTCAGCTATTTGTGATTCACTATAGCCTAATTTCCTCAATGCATCCGGAACATGAGGATTTACTCTTCTTAAAACACCCCCATCAAAGAGAAGTTTTGTCTGGACTAATCCAATTTCTGGCTCAACGCCCAATGTAGCACAATCCATCATATATCCTATTGTTCCTGTTGGTGCAAGAACAGTTGCCTGCCCGTTTCTAAACCCGAATTTCTTTCCTCTGCTCACAACTCTATCCCAGGTTTTTTCTGCCTCTTCTAAAATATCTTCAAGTCCGCTAGGAAGTTTTGTTCTGTCTATTCCTTTCAATGCAGCCCGGTGCATTTCAATTACTCTCTGCATCTCGTGTTTATTCTTTTCATATTCTTCAAATGGCCCAACTTTTTCAGCCATTTCCGTTGATGTTTCATAAACTTTCCCAGTCATTAAAGCAGTTATCGATGCTGCGACAGCTCTTGCTTCAGGAGAATCGTAAGCTAATCCTAGAGACATAACTAATGAACCAAGGTTAGCATAACCCATTCCTAAAGGCCTGATTCTATGCGAGTTTTCTGCAATTTTTCTTGTTGGGAAACTTGAATTATCAAACTCTAGATCTTGAGCAATTGCTGTTGTTCGCACAGCCCGCGAAAAACCCTCTACATCAAAACTGCCGTCTGGCCTTCTAAACTTCATTAAATTAAGTGAAGCAAGATTGCAAGAACTATTGTCTACCTGCATATATTCCGAACAAGGATTTGATGCATTTATTCTTGCAGTCTTTGGAGTAGTGTGCCAGGCATTTATTGTTGTATCATATTGCATCCCTGGATCTCCGCACTCCCAAGCAGCTTCTGCAATTTTTCTTAACAAATCTCTTGCCTTGTATTTTGGCATTTGGTCTGCTAATTCTATGTTGTGTACGGGAACTGTCTGCCACTCTTCGTCATTCTCGACAGCCCTTAAAAATTCATCAGTTACTCTTACAGAAATATTTGTGTTCTGATAATTAACACTGGCAAATGCATCTGCGTAGCTAATTCCATGTTCCATTAAAATATGCATCTTTCTTTCTTCAAGCATCTTTGATTGGATAAATTCCACAATATCTGGGTGGCTTATGTCTAAGATGTCCATCTTTGCAGCTCTTCTTGTTTTTCCTCCAGATTTAACAATTCCTGCAACTTTGTCATAGAAAGCCCAATAAGCTAAAGGTCCAGAAGGTTTTCCTCCCCCACTCAATCTTTCTCTTGAAGATCTTAAAGATGAAAGATTTGTTCCTGTTCCTGATCCGTGTTTGAAAAGCCTTGCTTCATTAGATGCTAATTCCATTATGCCTTCCATAGTATCATCTACACTTTGAATAAAGCAAGCAGAAGTCTGAGGATAAAACCTGTCTTTTCCGACAGGCATTCTCATAATTTTTCCATCTTTTCCAACAACATATCCTTCTCTTCTTTGTCGGTCTCCATCGCCTGCAATTCTATGAACGCCGACATTAAACCAAACAGGAGAGTTAAAAGCCATTCTTTGATCCAAGGCAAGATAAGTCAGGTCGTCTCTAAACGCTGCAACTTCTTCTTGCGAGGCAAAATATTTTTGTCTTGCAGCCCAATCTGCAAAAGTTTCACTAACTCTTCCTATTAAATCTCTTCCAGAAGTTTCTCTTTCAGGCGTATCTCTTTCGCCATAAAAGTATTTTGAAGCAGTTATTTTTCTTGCATTTGGTGTCCAGCCAACCGGAAAATCAACATCTCTCTGTATAAAAAGAACTTCCCCCCTATCGTTAGTAATTTCAGTATCTGCTTTCTTCCATTCAAAAGCACCATAAACCTCTCCAGGAAAGTCTCGTGTAAAGTACCTATCAAATCTCAATCCTTGACTTGCTTTTGCCATTATAGTTCCCTCAGCTCACGTTTAAAATCTTGGATGTCTTTGAAATCTCTGTAAACAGAAGCAAATCTTATGTAAGCAACATTATCTAATTTCTTTATTTTTTTCATAACTAACTCTCCTATTACAGAACTCTTAACCTCTTTTTTCCCAGCTTTTCTTAGTTGTTCTTCAATCTCGTTTATCATCTTGTCAATTTTCTCTTTTGCCACAGGTCTTTTTTCAAATGCTCTATTTATCCCTGCAGAGAGTTTGTTAATATCGAACTTATCTCTTCTGCCATCTTTTTTTATAACATATAGCTCAGCTTTCTCTATTCTTTCATATGTTGTAAATCTTTTTTTGCATTTCAAACACTCTCTTCTTCTCCTTATTCCCTCAGGAGAGCTTCTTTTGTCTGTGACTTTAAATTCTGTGCTTCCACAATATGGACAATCCATGTTAAAACCTACGGTTTTAGATCCCTGGAGCGATTTTCTTTCTCTGCCTCCGAGGAAAATCTTAATCCCGCTATACATACAATCTATTGTATGTTTAACCTCTTATTATAACAACTGATTGTATTTACCGAAATCTAGATTTGGAAGAAGTATTTAAAGATTTAGGAGTATTTTTCTATGGTGACAAGGGCATACAATATTTCTCCTAAAAAGTAGATGTCTTGTTAGTGGAAGCTTCATAAGAAGGACTTTGCTATTAAAGGAGGATTCATAAAAGGAAACTTGGTCCTTTTTATTTTGCGAAAGCTTTAAAAACAATTTTTTGATAGTTTATCTTACCTAAACTAAAGGAGTAAAAATGCAAAGAGACAAATCACCTATCGACGGGGCAAGAAGCTATTCTATAGATCCATCAGGGGATCTAAACGCAGACCCAAAATATCGGGGAGCAAAGAATTTCTACGAACAAGCAATGCTTGATCTAGGCCTTACAACATGGAGTCCTGGCGTTAATTTTGCCAGACCCTCAAGTAGAGGCAGAGATATCAGTCAAGACACTGATTCCCAATAATTACTTTTTCTTATTTTTTAATTTTATTTTTATCTCTTTATAATTACAATTTTAAAAACCAAGATTTTTAAATCAGGCCCTAGTCATACCTTAATTTCAAATGGTCTTAGAACAAATATTAAACTCACAGTGGTATACTTACCTGATACTTCCTCTGCTGATTTTCTTTGGAAGAATAATAGATGTAAGTATTGGAACAATAAGAACTATTTTTGTGACAAAAGGATTTAGAAAAATAGCCCCCTTCCTAAGCTTTTTTGAAATAATGATTTGGCTGTTGGTTGCGAGGCAAGTTCTTACAGATTTGTCTAATATTGTTGCTTATTTTGCATATGCTGGAGGATTTGCAACAGGCACATATATCGGCATGAAAATTGAAGAAAGACTCTCTGTCGGAAAAGTCATGCTTAGGATAATAACTGGAGTTGAGCCCAACAATTTAATTAAGGAATTAAAGACAGAAAAATACGGTTTAACAATAGTCTCAGCGAAAGGCTCTGAAGGAGAGGTTAAAATTATATTCTCTGTTATGGAAAAAGCACAGCTTAAGAAAGCACTGGAAATCTTGAATAAATATCATCCCTATGATTCATTTTATACTATTGAAGATGTTCGATATGCACACGAGAATGATCCGACCCAGACTTCTAGAAAGAAAACATTTGGGATTTTTGACTTTCAAAGAAAATCAAAATAGCAAGTTATTTAAATAAAAAATACTTAAGCTTATTATGATCCCGCCTTATGATTTCACTAACAGCACTTGGCTTGTTGTAATTATTATCATTGCAATCTGGGAATTAATCTGGAAAGGAATTGCAATGTGGAAGGCAGGAAGAAACAACCAGCTTCCTTGGTTTGTAGCTATATTAATAGTAAACAGTATCGGAATTCTTCCGATATTATATATAGCGTTCTTTCAGAAAAAAACAAACAGGACAGAAGTTTCTAAATCTGTTAAGAAAAAGAAAAGATAGAACACTTCCAATCTTCTTGAACTCTTCGTTTCATTTATAAATAACTATTTCTTGAATAAATCATGAGCGATGATAAAAAATTTATCCTTATGAATCTTAATGATGAAAGATCAAGAAAAGTAGCAGAAGTCCTTAAAAGCTCTACTTGCAAAAGAATTCTAGATTATCTTGCAGAAAACAAGGACCGATCAGAAGAGGATATTTCTAAAGATTTAGGAATGCCAATTAATACTGTTGAATACAATCTCAAAAAGTTAGTTGAAAGCGGTCTAGTAGAAAGATCAAAGAACTTTTTCTGGAGTAAAAAAGGCAAAAAAATAAATCTTTATAAGCCCGCAAACCGACATATTGTAATATCACCAAAAAGGAGGCCTGACATGAATATCTTAAAAACAATCATTCCCATAATAATTGCAGCTGTTGCAATACTTGCAATAGTACTACTAGTTTCTCCTCCAGGTCAAGTACAGCAAACAGAGGAATTGAATAAATTCAATTCTCTTGGTGAGTTAAACAAATTCTTGAAAGACAACCAGATTGAAGGCAGGCAAGGGGGAGATGGCATATTCAAGGCAAATGCAGCTGTTGGAGCAGCAGAATCTGATTCAGGCGCAGGCCAGGGTGCTGATGATTACTCCACAACAAATATCCAAGTAGAAGGAGTTGACGAAGCGGATATTGTAAAGAATGACGGAAAATACATTTATGTTGTTTCAGGAAATAAAGTAGTTATTATAAGTGCGTACCCTGCAGATAATATGGAAGTCTTAAGTGAGATAAATATAAGCGGAAATGAAAATGTCGGCGAGATTTTCGTAAATTGGAACAAGCTAGTTGTTTTCACAAGCAAATACTCTCCAATAGTTTATGGGGATGTAAGATGTATGGCAATAGGATGCATAATGCCTCCTTATTCCAATGAACAAAAAACAGGAGTTTATATCTATGATATTTTAGATAAGCAAGACCCTGAATTAGATGACAGCATAACTCTTACAGGAAGTTATGTCTCTTCAAGAATGATTGATAATTATGTTTATCTAATAGCTAATCAGTATGCTTATCCGGAAGGAGTTCTTCCAGCTTATGAACAAGATGGAAAGGTTGAAGTTGTAAATGCAGACGAAGTATACTACTCGCCAATAAGAGACCAATCCTTCCAATTCACAAACATCCTTGCAATTAATATAGATACAGGAGAGACCTCAGAAAAAACAGTTCTTACAGGAAACTCACAAACAATCTTTGTTTCAAAGAATAACATATACACAACATACACCAAATACGCTTATTACTGGACTCCGGACAGCACTGATCAGGAAAAAACAATCATAAACAAATTTTCAATCGACCAAGACCAGATTAAATTCTTGTCTAGCGGAGAAGTTCCAGGGCATTTATTGAATCAGTTTTCAATGGATGAGAACCAAGATTATTTTCGGGTTGCAACAACTTTAGGAGAAGTCTGGAATTCTGAAAAACCCTCAACAAACAACATTTATATTTTAGATGAAAATCTAAAAGTTGTAGGCTCACTAGAAAACCTGGCTCCAGGAGAAAAAATTTACTCTTCAAGATTTATGGGAGATAGAGCTTATTTAGTAACTTTCAAGAAAGTTGATCCTTTGTTTGTTATAAGCTTAGAAGACCCAACAAATCCCGAAATTCTTGGGAAATTAAAAATTCCCGGATATTCTGACTATTTACATCCTTATGATGAAAACCACATTATAGGAATTGGAAAAGAAGCCACTGATGCAGGCAGCGATGAAGTTACAGGCAGAGGACTTGATTTTGCATGGTATCAAGGGGTAAAGATCGCAATATTTGATGTATCTGATGTTAGCAATCCTATTGAATTACATAAAGAAGTCATTGGGGATAGGGGAACAGATTCAGAAGCATTATACAATCATAAAGCGTTCTTATTCAACAAGGAAAAAGAACTCTTGGTCTTGCCAATAACCCTGGCAGAAATACAAGGAGAAAAAACCCAAGACAATCAATACGGAGAGCAAGTCTACCAAGGGGCTTATGTATATAATATCAATCTAGAAGATGGCTTCGAGTTGCAAGGAAGAATAACCCACTATAATGAAACAGATTATGCTAAAATGGGCTATTATTTCTATGGAGATAAAAGTGTTTCTAGATCTTTATACATGGACAACACCCTATACACCTTCTCCCCAGCAATGATAAAAGCAAATGACCTTGGTGATTTAGAAGAAATTAATTCTGTTAAGTTGCCTTACGAACAACAGAATTATTATGGTTATTATGATTCTTTTGCAGGCGTTTCTGGTGTTGCTATAAAGTAAAAATCCTTTTACACTACCCTAATTTTCTTAAATTTTAACCAAATAACAAGTTTTATATATTTACACTACCTTAATAAAGAATAGGAAAAGATGGTGAAATGACGAACTTTTACAAGCGTTACATTTACAAGAATGGTGTAAAGCATGGCCCATATTATTATTCTAATAAGAAGGTTGATGGCAAGGTTATTTCTACTTACTTAGGAACATCCCCTCCAACTTCAAAAGAATTCAAGAAGCCCTCCAAATTTAAGTCAAAAGTTAGTGTTAAATTCTTAATAATCCTCTTATCCCTGGTTAGTATTGGATTATTTGTTTATTTATCAATAAACCTTAATTTATTTTCAACCGGGCAGCCAATACGGGTTCCAGAAGCAACAAGTATTATAGGTTCTCTAGAAGGCGAAGAAGTCTCTATCAATGATACAAATATCTCCAAACCAAGAGTTAGTCCAAACACTCAAGAAGTAAGCACTATTCAGGGATCTGCGGTTGTTGGTCAGCCAGTTATATGGGAAAAAGAAATAATCCTTGAAAACAAAGGTCCAACACTTGTTCTAGTTCCAAATTATGCAGAAAACATAGTTGTCTATAAAATAACAGAAGAAGGAGAACAAGAAAAGGTTTCAGACACAAGTTTAAAGATAACTGCAAGAGTCTCTGCAGAGATAGAACTAGATAACGAAAGTTCTGCAATAACTAAGTTCTTCAAGAAAATAATTGATTTCTTTAAAGGATTATTCACTGGAAAAGTAGTAGATATTCAATCAAGGCAAAATCTAAAACAGGTATTTATCAATGAAAACTCAAATCATTATGTTATTGAGTACAGCACCCCTGCCCCAACAATCACAGAACAAGAGACAGAATCTGGAAAAATAATAACTGTTTCAAGTCAAGAGCCAACAAGTTACGAAAATGTTCTGGTTTCTACAGATCTTAATGAAGAGTTAAATATTCAAAACCCAGAAAGCGTAAAAATCCATTGGATAGAGCAAGACCAATATCTTAATCCCGATAAAGTTGATGACACAGATAGTAACGGAATCTATGATTCTATAGAATTTACTGCTCCTTTATCAAACCAAACCTATGAAATAATTGTCATAGTCAAAGCAGAACACTTAGATTCAAATAAGGTTTTTATTTCGGACATTTATAGTGAGGTTAAAGAGCTTGATTGTATTTGGAGTGAGACCATCAATGACGGAGAGTATGTTAGAGTTACTTTTGAGCAAAAGCTTACTTCAGAAAATGATATAACTATTTATCCAAGAACAATAAGCGGCTCGCCAAAGATTGAAGTCTATGAAAAAGACAAAGATGTTTTAATCGTCGAGTTTACAAACATCCTAGATAACGAGTACAATCAAGTTTTGCTAACCAACCTTCAAGGAGAACAAGATAATTTTGATTTAAAAATCGTTGGAGGAAGTGTAGAATTTAACCATATTATTGATCCAGTTATGAGAGTTAAGGCAGGAATAACATCCTCTGGATCGTCAGGTACAGGAAGCATCCTTTTTGCCTCTAGCATGTCTTCTGCAGCATATTCTATCCTCTTATCTGGAGGCACTGATACAGACACCATGTATTCTATCTCTTATTTAAATAAAACAGCTGCCGGATTCAGCATAAAGGCAGAAGATGATACAGGCTCTAACGAAGCAGGCACTAATATTCAGTGGATAGCAATAGAGTATGGAGACTTTAACTTTACGAATAATATTATCAAATGTGCTCTAAGCTCTGGTGCTGCAGGAAATAACATAGTGACTTTTGCTTCTGCGTTCCCCAATACTAATTATGCTATAATAGCAGATTCTATAGATGATAGCGATTCTCCAAATGTGAATTTTGTCTCTGGTTCCAAGCAAGTAGGCCAGGCAACAATAAGAATAGAGGACGATTCTGGGGCAACCGAAGCAGTTACGCAGACTAATTATTGTACATTTACAATTGGAGAATATTTGATAAACAACCTAAACTTTAAGGCTGGAAGTTCAATAACTGCTTCTAGTGGCGATACTACCATAACTTTCGGCGTTTCATTTCCAAGCACAAATTATGTTGTTGTTGCAATGGCTCAAGCAGTTACTGGAGCACTTTGTGCACCAGAGGTTGTAACAAAAAGTACTGGGAGCTTTATAATTCATTTTGAAGACGATGTTGGTGCAAATTGTGCATCAAGAAACTTTGATTGGGTTGCTATTCAAACTGGAGAATTCTTTTTAGACACAGATCCTCCGGCAATATTAAATCCAAACACAAACACATCTTCTGTAATTGTAAATAATTATTTCTGTTTAAATGCAACTGCAACAGATTCTAGTGGTGTAAGCCAAGTTCTAGCACAAGTTTACAATACAACAGCGTGGTTAAATTATACTATGGCTGAAATAGGTCCTATTGGAAGCACTTGCATGGGAAGTGCGGGAGATGATGTTTACGGAGTTGAAATTAACGGATCAGCAGTAGGAATTTGGAACTACAGCAAGGTTTTTGCAAACGACTCTTTGAATAATTTAGGAGAGTTAGACTTCGGAGATTTAACAATAAATGTAACTTCTCCTGGAAATTCTCCGCCATCTATAGGTGTTGTTGGCCCTGTTCCCCCAACCATGCCGATTGAAAATAGCACTGTTCCAATAAATTTCATTGTGCAGGTTTCTGATCCAAACGGATATGCAGACATAAGCAATTTAAGTGTGAACTTCACATATCCTGCAGAGCCAGTAAGAAGTGGTTCATGCATCTTCCAGAATGGAGCAGGAAACAACGCAAACTATTCCTGCACAGTTTACATGCAATATTACGACATAGGTGATACTTGGAATGTTAATGTAACAGCAAGAGACTTAAAAGGGGATCTAGGAATTAACAACACAGCTATTTTTACATACGGCCAATTAAGGGCAATTGTCATCACTTCTCCAAGTGGGGCGCTTTCATGGCCAACACTTGAATCAGAAAGTGTAAATGTCTCTTCCGATAATGATCCAAGCATAATTGAAAATCTCGGAAATGTTGAAGCTACCCAGGTTTGGATAACGGGATATGATCTGGCTGGAGAAACAGACCCCCAAGAAAAATTAAATGTTAGCAAGTTTAGGGCTGGAGGAATTCTTGGAGGAGAGTGTGTCGTTGGTATTAGTTCAAGACAGCTTCAAAATGCAACCCCTATTTGGATAACTTCTGTTATCTTGCACAGAGGAGAAGGGTCGACAGCTCCTATTTATTATTGCATAACAGAGGTCCCGTCAATTTCATCTCAAAATTATTCTGCAACAGGAGCAAATGCATGGATCATTCAAATATAATAAACTTTAAAAACATAAATTCCATAACTTTAATATGAAAGGAGGAGTGATCATAGTTTTATCATTATTTTTTGTATTGACAATAATGTCTCTTGTTTCAGCGAATATCTTTAAAGATATTGGTGAATTATTCTCTGGAACCGGGAAAGTTCCTCAGCAACCTCAAGATGTTTCTGTGAGTGTTGTTGGAAAAAAACCAGTTGTTGTAGAAGTGCCGACACTTTCTGTAATGCCCGTTGAAGGAACCTTTGTTTCTGTAATCTTCACAGCAAATGTTTCTGATGATAATGGAGTTAATGACATAAACGATTCTAGTGTGACTACATTAATCGGTGACGGAGTAACAACGCGTGTAGGCTCTTGTGTATGGGATCAAGATATTACTAATAAAAAAGCAAATTACTCTTGTTCTATAGACATGTGGTATTGGGATGCTCCAAGCGCACTAACAACCTGGGCCCTAAATGTTAGTGCAACAGATAAAGGAAACAAAACAATAATCACTCAAGGCGCCTTATTTAATTATGGAGAAGTAAAGTCATTGACTATCGCTCCTTCTTCAATTTCCTGGACAGATATTAATTCAGAAGACACAAATCAGAATGCCAGCAATGATCCTACAATAATCAACAATTCCGGGAATTACAATGGTTTAGTTAAAGTCATAGGAATTGATCTAAAAGGAGAAACCATTGATACAGAAATAATCCCTGCAGCAAGCTTCACTGTTGGTCCTTCTTCAGGAACAGAATGCCTTGCAACTCCTTTAGTTAACGGCTCTTCAGCATCAATAGGAAGCAGCAATTCTAATCCCGGAAATCTAAGCGCAGGCGGAGGCATAGGGCAATCACAGCTATATTACTGCATTCCAACAGTGCCATTAATTTCTTCACAGACATATTCAACACTTGGCGGAGGAAGTTGGACTATTTTATATTAAAATGAAAACTAAAAATTTGTTAATATGTACAATTTTCTTAGCTTTTGTAATGAGTTTTACAAGTGCTTTCGGAATAGGGTCTTTTTATGGTGAAAACTCTCCTTTAGTAATGCATTACGGAGAAACAAAAACAATTAGTATTAATGCGCAAAATATGATTGGAGATGAAGACATAACCATTAAAGTAGAAATCAAACAAGGATCAGATATTGCAAGTCTCGAGCAAGATACCTATACTATACTCACAAAAACTTCTGACACCATGATTCCTATAAAGATCACAATTCCTGAGGATTATGCAACTTCCTCACAAAGAGTAGAGCTAGAAACAAAGATAGTCACAACTGATCAGCAAGGAATGGTTACTCTTGGAACAGGCTATAAAACCTCTTTTGAAGTGATTATTTCAGAAGAAAAGGAACAAACCCAATCCTCTTCATTTTTATTAATAATCATATTAATAGCTATCCTTGTTTTAGTAGTAGTGATCTTTATGATCTTAAAGAACAAAAACAAGTAAGCATATTTCTTTAATTATCTTTTGAATCCAACTAATAAATTTTATATACCTGGTTTTATTGTACTCTCTATGAAAAATGAAGGTATCTTAATCCTGGCCTTTTTGTTATTAATCCCCCAGATCATTTCAATAACTGGAGAAAGCATTACTGGCGCTGTTCCTCAGCAACCAACAAACATCTCTATTTTTGTACTTCCCGGAAAGCCAGTAATAAAGATATTTAGCCCAGAAAATACAACCTATGCTGATACAAATATTCTATTTAATTATACAATAAGAAACAATCTAAGTCAGGCCTGGTATAATCTAAATAATGGAGATAATATCTCTTTAGGAAATCTAACTAGCAACTCAATGCAGCTTAGTTTAACTGAGGGCTTTTACTCCCTGTTATTATATGCGAACAACTCTCTGGGAGAAAGCAGAAAAAATGTAAGTTTCACAATACAAACTTCTTCATCAAGCTCTTCCAGCTCTTCGTCAAGCTCATCTTCAAGCTCTTCTTCTGGTTCTTCTGGAGGGAGTGGGGGTGGAGAAGGAATAACTGCTTTTGACCTTGAAAAAAATCTTCTTGAAGTTTCATTAATCCAAGGAGAAACCAGAACAGAAACCATTAAAGTAAAGAATGTAGGAAATAAAAGAATAGTTATAAACTTGGAAACCACAGACTTAGAAAATTTTGTGCTAATTGAAGAGCAAAACCTTACTTTAAATCCTGGAGAAACAAAAGAGCTAGAATTGCACTTCTTTACACTTTCTGGGACTTTGCCGAACATATATTTTGGGAAAATAGCCTTTATTTCTGGAGCTTTTAGAGAATCTGTTGTTACAGTTATTGAAGTAAAACAAAGACAAGCATTATTTGATGTAAATGTTCAAATATTGCCTAATTACAAAACAGTTTCTCCTGGGAAAAAAATATCTGCTATGGTGGATTTGACCAACATAGGCTTAAGAGGAACAGCAATTGATGTTGATCTTGTCCTTTATTTGACAGACGACGAAAAAAACAAAATTTCTGAGATATCTAAAGAAGTTCTGGCTGTTAAAGACAACCTAACAATAACAAGAAAACTACAACTTCCAAGTCATTTAAATGATGGAACCTATTTCTTAATCGCTGATTTAAAATACAATAATCTAACTGCAAGCTCATACGATTCTTTTAATGTGAATAAAAATAGATCAAATTATTTCTGGTTAATTATCCTATTATTAGCTATTGCAATAATATTCGCTTTGATTATCATCAAGGTTCTTCACCACTGGGAGATCAAGAGAAAGAAAATAATAAAAAAAGGAAAGTCTTTCTACAAACCTATTTCAAAAAAAGAAGAATATTAATTATATCCTCTTCTATTTGACCAAGCTTGGGCAATTGCGAAAAGAATCAGATTCTTTTTCTCCTCAGCAAATTAGCATTGCTAACAACAGTTATTGAAGATGCAGCCATAGCAATTTCTGCAATTATTGGATGAAGAATTCCTCCAACAGCTAAAGGAATAGCAACAACATTATAGGCAAAAGCCCAGAACAAGTTTTGTTTTATTTTTGAAAAAGTGGCTTTGCTTAATCTTATAGCAGCAACAACTCCCAACAAAGAGCCTCTCGCTAATACTAAATCTCCTGCTTCTATTGCAATATCTGTTCCTGTTCCCATTGCAATTCCAACATTTGCCTGCTTTAATGCAGGAGCGTCATTAATTCCATCCCCAATAAATGCAACCATGCCTCTTTTTTGCAGTTCTATTACTTTATTTGCCTTGTCTTCTGGAAGAACATTTGCAATTACTTCTTTAATTCCAACTTCCTTAGCAATTGCTTTGGCAGTTCTTTCATTGTCTCCTGTAATCATAACTGTTTTATATCCTGCATAATTAAGCATTGAAATCGCTTTCATTGAGTCATCTTTAACAGCATCAGCAATCCCAATAATCCCAAGAACTTTTTTGTTTTCGGCAACAATTACAGCAGTATATCCAGAATCTTCAAATTCTTCAATATTCTTTTCAAGACCCTTTAAAAGTATGCCCTTTTCTTTCATTAATGTTGAGTTTCCAATAATAATATTCTTGCTTCCAATCTTTCCTTCAACACCCCGTCCCCTTAAGATTTTGAATGATTTAACTTCTTTGTATCTCTTTAATCCTGCTTTTTGCACAATGGCCTTAGATAACGGATGCTCGCTTAGTTTTTCAAGGCTTCCAGCAATTTCAAGCAAATAAGATTCTTTGACTTTAGAATAAATCTGCCTTACTTCTGGCTTTCCTTTTGTTATTGTTCCTGTTTTATCGAAAACAACATATTTTATCTCTTTCATTGTCTGGATTGCCTCTCCCTTTCTAATTAAAATTCCTTTTTTAGCTCCCATTCCGCTTCCCACAGTTAAAGCAATAGGAACTGCAAGTCCTAAAGCACACGGACAAGCGATTACAAGAACAGAAATTGCAACCCCAATAGACCGCCCTATTTCTCCATTAAAGTACCACCAGCCGAAAAATGTCAAAACAGCAACAACAAGTATTGATGGAACAAATATGCTTGTTATGTAATCTGCTGTTTTTTGTATTGGCACTTTTGTTCCTTGCGCTTCTTCAACCAATTCTATAATATGGGCAAGGAAAGTGTCTTTCCCTACTTTTGTGGTTTTAATATACAATATCCCATCTTGATTTAAGGTAGCTCCAATTACCGGACTTCCTTTTAATTTGTCAATAGGAAGACTTTCTCCGGTAACCATTGATTCATCAACAGCGCTCTCTCCCCTGACTACTATCCCATCTGTTGGAATCTTTTCCCCCGGCTTAACAATTAAAACATCTCCAACAACAACTTCTGAAATTGGGATTTCAACTTCTTCTTTGCCTCGCAAAACACGGGCATTTTTAGCTCCAAGTTCAAGCAGTTTTTTTATTTCTTGAGACGCTCTTCCTCTTGCCTTGGCTTCAATATATTTTCCTGTAATAAATATAGCCATAATCATTGCAGAAACCCCGGAATAATCATTAATCTCCATAAAAAAGGTTAGTATTCCAGTTAGGTAAGCAATTATTGTTCCTAAAGAAATTAAAGAGTCCATATTAAAGTAAAATGTAAATAACCCCCTAAATCCAGACTTTAAGGTTGAAAAGCCAAATATAAAAACAACAGGAAACCCAAGAATAAGTAAAATAGCAATTAGCCACTCTTCTGGCAAAAACATTAGATCAAAAACTCTCATAAGGACCATTATTATTGCAATAGGAATTGCAAAGATCCAACTGCCGACAAGTTTTCTTTTCCAGCCTCTGATTTCAGAATCTTCTGCCGGCTTTGAATGATCATGATTATGGTTCATTCTAAGTTCTGGTTTGGGAATCTTTCTAAAAGGTTCAATTTCGTGATTTTTATTGTTCACTCTATCATCTATTCTAAAGTGTTCCATTTGATGTTTCTTAATCAATGCTTGTTACTCTGTATCCAACTTTTGCAACAGCTTTCTTTAATTCTTCATCACTTGCTTTTTCATCAGCTTCAACAAATGCCTTTTTTCCTATAACACTAACGCTGACTTCCTTGACTCCAGAAATCTTTTTCAAGCTTCTTTCAATGTTTGTTGCACAGCTAGCACAATGCATTCCTTCTATGTTTATTTTTTTCTTCATTTTTTTATTTTATAAATTTATCTTTTGTTGACTTGTTTTACTAACCAAACTACCCCTAATATGATAAATATCAATATTCCGATATTTGTAATGTAGCTAATTAATTGTCCATAGCCATATCCCCCAGATCCATAGTTCCAGTTCCCCATCATGTTGCAAATTCCCCAGCCGGAATTTCCTGTCCATGGAATCATTGCTATTGCTAATAAAATTACAGCCCCTAAAACTATCCAAACTATTCTTTGGTCTTTCATTTTAATTTTTTAATTAATCTCCTATTTGAAAACTTTATTGTGAATTGTTGGTTTGGGAACCTTTTCAAAAGGTTCATTTTTGGATCTGCTTTACTAGCCAGACAATGAATAAAACCGCCAAAACCAAAATAATTATATTAAATATCCATCCAAAAATCCAACCAGCTCCGTATCCATAGTTGCCAGACATCATACCCCACATTCCACCAAAGTTGCCATATCCCATCATCCCATATCCAAATCCGCCAAAAAGCAACAAGATTAGGACGACCAAGACAACTATTAGGATAGTGTTATTATCCTCTTTCATCTTATTTGCTTCCTCCTTTCATGTTATGCAATATGTGTATGCAATACTGCGACATGTGCTTATCAATAAGCTTCATTATTGGCTTTATTGTTTCTTCATTTAAGGAATAATAAATAAATTTCCCATCTCTTTCTGTTTTCACAAACCCGCATTGCCTTAATCTAGCAAGATCATGGGAAATTGCAGTTTGATCCATTTTAAGTTCTCTCATTATTTCGCTAACATTCTTTTTCTCATTTCTCAATAAATTTATAATCTTTAGCCTTGACTCAGAAACCAATGTTCCAAAGAAGACTTTGTAAGCCCCATAAACTTCATTTTCATGAAACCCTTCTTTATGAACGTGATGTAACATGTTTTTATTAATCATATGATAATCCCATACATATGTATTTATAAATGTTTCGGTGTTTGACTAGCCATTTTTTTTGAAAATCCATAAGCCAATAGCTAAAATTATCGCAATAAAGACTTGAATTTCAATTCCCCCAAAAGGAAGGCTTGCAAACGAAAACCCTATTCCCAAAGCACTAAAAATCATGGGAAACAAGCCAGTAACGCACAAAGGGCACACCCCAACAATTAATCCTCCCAAAGTTCCAACCCCCGCTGTTGCAACTGCTTTTCTGCATTTTTGCCTTTCTTTATATTTAACAAAAGCCGTTACAGCATTAATGGAAACTAGAATCCCGATGACTAGAGTTAAAATTATCGAAATTCCAAGTTTAAGCCAGTTGACTGTGTCCGCATAAATTATAAACGACTTAATAGTGTTGTAAAAACCGCTAAAAATAACATTCAAAATTATATAAACAATAAAAATTAAAAAAATCCAATAAATATATGGTTTTTTGAAAATTTTCATAATCACTCAACGATCAGCTTTCCAGAACCCATTCCCATGGAGCACATAAAGACATAAGTTCCTTTTTCTTCAGGCGTAAATTCTACATAATCTTTTGGTGTTGGCAGTTGTTTGCTGATTCCTAGGGCCCTTATATTAAAACTTCTATAACATCCGTAAACACTCTTATCTAGGTAAATTCTTACAGGCAAACCGGCCTTTACAGTTACGGTATTAGGGTAATAATTAAAATTCTGCATGCTTAAGACAATTTCCTGAACATTTCCATCCACTATTCCCCCGTTTCCAGAAGGTTTCAAATCTTCGTTTCCTTGCCCGCTAACAAAAATAAAGTATCCTAATACTACCACCGCAATTACCACTATGAAAAGCGTTATCTTCTTCATCCTCCGCAGCCACACCCTCCGCCATTCGCCATTCCGCAGCTTGATCCGGTTTGGGTTTTTTGTTCAACGTAAGCTGGTTTTGTGCCGTCATTCTCCAGAACAGTAAAAGACCCTTGGTACATGTTCATTGAGCATGCTATATTGAAAGTTCCTGCTTTATTTGGAGTAAATTCTATTACATTATCTGAGCTAGATAAGCTCTTTCTTATATTAAATGCAGAGATAACAACCGATTTAGAACAACCAGGCATTTTGCTTATATCTGCTTCTATTCTTACAGGAGTATCTTTCTTGATTGTTGAAGGACTTAAGATATAGTTTCCTCCTTCGACAGAGAGCTTGACAATCTGCACATTTTCATTTGCAATAACATTCCCTGTTGTTGCGCTTCCTGAATTTGTGAATACAAATACTGCAGCCACTAAAACAATCATTCCTATTCCAATAATTGCTGTTTTGTTTTTCATCTTTTATTTACCTCCTTCTCTTTAAATCTGGTTTCCAATTGATTTAAATGCTTTGATGCAATCAGTTTCATCCAAATAATGCACTCCTTGGTCCAAAAACCATAAGCCAGCTAGTAGCCAAGGTTAACACTAAACTGGTGACTATTGCTATAAAATGATCTTCCTTTACCTGCCTATCACTTTCTTTGGTTTCTGTAAATATCATGTAATTTAATGAGGCAAGAATCACAGTACATACCCCGAAGATGATAATGCTTGCAATTTTCAGATTGTCATTTATTAACATTACTGCAGTCATTGCGCCCATCCAGCCACCCATAAAACCCGCCATTATACCTTCCATGAATCCCATTACTCCACAGCAAGATCCCATCCAGATTCCAAGGACAATCCCTACAGCCATTCCAAAAACTCCCCCAATAAACATCCCGTTAGTTGCTCCCATGAAATATCCTGCCAAAAACCCGGCTATCATTCCAATAGTCATCCCAACCATCATGCCAGACATGCACGCCATTTGCTTATATGCCCTAATCTGTTTTATTGTTGGAATAACGAGCGCATAGCTTAAGACCGCAAATAAAAGGTAAAATCCGTATTTAGGAATAAAATTCTCGACATATCTTAATTTAAAATAATAAAATAAGGCAAGGACTATCAGAGATGTAATAAGTGAGTAAAATATGGTTTTAATTAACTCTCCTTCTACCCTATTTCCATTCAATTCTTTAGTGAATTCTTTAAACGACATGATATTATGGCTTTTTATTCATTTAAATAATTTATGAAGTAACTGGTTTCAAGGTATAATAAAATAAAAATAAAATAAAAAATTATTTTGCAAGCTCTGCGTCAATTGCCTGCTTGAATACTTCGTATGGTTGTGCACCGCTTATGAATGCCCCATTAACAAAAAACCCGGGAGTTCCCTGAACCCCATAGCTTTGCCCGTCAGTCATGTCTTTTCTTATTTCGCCTGCCATCTGTCCAGAGTCAAGACAGCTGTTGAACTTGCCTATATTGAGCCCTATCTGCTGAGCATAAGCCTTCAAGCTATTCACATCTAATGCTTTCTGGTTTGTAAAAAGCTTGTCATGCATTTCATAATATTTTCCCTGCTCTCCAGCACACTCCGCAGCTTCTGCTGCTTTTTGAGCATTAGGGTGGAAGCTTAATGGAAAGTCTCTGAAAACAATTCTTACTTTTCCGGTATCAACATATTCCTTCTTTATTTGTGGATATGTCTGGCTGAAGTGCCTACCGCAATACGGACATTCATAGTCACTGAATTCAACCATTGTTACTTCTGCATCTTTGTTGCCAAGAATGGCGTCGTCATCAATGCTTACCTGAACTTTTGAAGGCTCAGGACTAGGTACACTATCTCCTGCAACTGCATTGCCTGTCACGCTTCCTCCACTCATTCCAAATCCGCCAGTGAATAGGCTTATGACAAATAATGCTGCAAAAAGGAAGGTTCCTATCTGCCACATAGTGTGTTTTTTAACAGTTATTGATTCTTCTCTTTGTTCCATCTTTTTTACCTCCTTACATCTTTTTGAATAAAAAGTGTTCTTGGTTTACCAAGTCCGGACAAACTTAGTCCTTTAGGACTACGATGTTATTCATCCCCCTTCGTTTTCTTTCAATCAACTGCTTGGACTCTAGCTTGTCAAGAAGTCTCGTCATCTTAACCTTGCCAATTTGAAGTTTTTCCATTACATCTGCCTGAAACATTGCATTTCCTTCTTTAGATAATAAATCAACAACAAGTTTCTCTTCTTTTTCTAAGCCAGAAATATCAAGCTTCTTCTTCTTTTCTGTAATATTCTTCACAACAATTTTTTCTTTTGGTTTTGAAAACATAATGAATAAGCCTATAATAACGATAACTCCTATAATTGTTACACTAATCCAAGTCTGAGTTCTTATTGTCCCATACATGCCACAACTCGGGCCGTGCGTGCAGGTTTGACTAACTATATCTTTTAATCCAAAATTGAATAAAAGTACAACTGCTAGCATTATTACTGCAATTCCTAAGATTAACCAACCAACTTGTTTATTTTCCATTTTTTTTGTTTAACCTCTTTAGCAATTCATTCATGTCTCTTTTACTCATTCCGTGAACCATACATCCTTCTTCAATTGTTTCAGCCATGGACATTGGACATCCGATACAGTGAAACCCAATATCAAAAAGCAGGTCTGCGGCTTCTGGATTTAGGTACATTATCTCTGCAATCCTTGTGTCTTTAGTAATTTCTTTCTGTACGGCAGTGCTTTGTTTAGACATTTTGGGTGAATCCTTAGTTGTCACAACAACATTTATGGCCCTTATTGCAGTTGCAGTCCTCTCCATCACAGCAGTCTTTCTCTTTGTCTTTCTTTTGCTTTGGTTTTTTCTTCTCCATCTTTCGTTTCCTTGTTTTTGTAAAATGAGTTATGCGGAATCTCTTGATTCCAAATTTTCCATTAGTGACATTCGCAATTGCAATTAGGTTTGTTACAACAACATCTTGCATGTTTATCTGTCATCTCAAGCATTGGGATCACTGTTTTACTGAGAGAATATATCCTTTCCTTGCCTTTCTGCTTAGAATTGACGATTCTGCATTTTTTTAGGGATGCAAGCGCATGAGAAAGCTTGCTTTGTTCAACTTTAAGCTCCTTTACAAGCTCGCTAACATTTTTGTCCTTATTTCTCAAACTAAGAATTATCTCAATCTTTAACGGATTAGCAAGGTTCGTAAAAAATGTACAATAAAAGTGTTTCTGCATATATGAATCCTAGTTCATATGACTTTATAAATCTTGCGAAGATAAAGTTAAAAAATGAATAAGTAACAACTTTTAATTAAGTACGCCTTTATAGTTACAACAGTATACAAATATTTATAAATCAAAAAGAAAGAGTATTTTCATGAGTTCAAGCACAGGGTTGATAATTGTTGTTACAATCGCTTTAATTGCCGTAGTTCTTATAGGCGGCTATTTATTGCTAGGCGATTTTTCAAGTTATGATGAAGATCAAGATTATGTTGCTCCTAGCAATTCTTTCGATCAAGAGCTTTCTAACCTAAGAGAAGCAAATTTTCAATTGAGCATGCAGCTTAGCAATGCCCAAAACGAAATTAAGAACTTAAAATCTCAGCAAAACCAATACTCTCAAGCATCAACCGATGACAGAAAATGCAGCAACCTTGATGATGACTATGATGAAATTAAGGAAGACATAGATGATAAAGAAGAGGATATTGAAGACTTAGAGGATGAAATAGACAGGAAAATACTCAATAACGAAACAGTGACTGACTTGCAAAACAGATTAGACAACTTATACGAAGATTTAGATGACCTTGAAAATGATCTTGATGACATCAAGGACGATTTAGACAGATATAACTGCTGAATTCTAAAAAGAAAATCTTCTTAACTTACTAATTATCTTTTCCAACTTCTCAAGAACAAAATCCAATTCTTCTTTTGTAGTATACTTGCTTATACTGATCCTTACGCTTGATGCAATTTCCTTGTCGGTTCGTCCGATTGCCTTTAATACGTGACTTTTGGCGCCAGTATGCGAACTGCAAGCACTTCCAGTAGATGTATAAATTCCTTCATTCTCTAAATACCCTCCAAGCGCTTCTCCTTCAACTTCTTCAATACATAAATTGATATTATTGGCTAGTCTATTTTTTCCAGAAGGGCCGTTTAACTCAACTCTTTCAATTTTCAAGACTTTACTTAAAAAATAATCTCTTAACTCTTCCATTCTTTTAACGTCTTTAGAATTAGCAATTTCAACAGCCTTGGCAAACCCAACAATCCCAGAAACATTTTCAGTCCCTGATCTGAAGCCTCTTTCATGTCCACCCCCATGGAAAAATGGATCAATTTTGATTCCTTCTCTTATATACAAAGCTCCAACACCCTTAGGACCGTGAATTTTGTGCCCGTTAAGAGTCATTAAGTCAATATTCATTTTTCTTACATCTATTGGGACCTTAGTAAAGCTCTGGCACGCATCTGTATGGAATAAAACCCCTTTTTTCTTGCAGATTTTTCCAATTTCTTCAAGATTTTGTATGGTTCCTATCTCATTGTTTCCGTGAATTATTGAAACAAGAAATGTTTTGTCAGTAATTGCCTTTTCAACATCTTTGGGATTAACAAAACCCTCTGAATCAACATCTAAATAAGTAACTTTAGCAACATGCTTTTCAAGATATCTGCAAGTGTTCATAACACAATCATGATCGATTTTGGTTGTTATTATATGGTTTTTTGAAGGATAATTCGCATAACAAAGTCCTGTAATTGCAAAATTGTTGCTTTCAGTTCCTCCTGATGTAAAAACAATCTCGTTAGCCTTTGCATTTATTGCTTTGGCAATAATTTTTCTAGAATTCTCTAAAGCCTGTTTAGCTTGTTGCCCAAAAATATGAACACTCGAAGCATTTCCATATTTTTCATTAAAGTAAGGAGTCATTTCTCTAAGCACTTGATCATCTACTTTAGTTGTAGCTGCATTGTCTAGATATATTGTCTTGGGCATGATAAATCAAGAAATGATTGATATATAAGATTTTCTAGTTACCCCTTCATAAATCCAACACGTCTTAAAAAACCTTAAATACTACCAATTTACTCTCAAAATCATGACTACAATCCTTCAAGCGCAAAAACACACAGCCAAAGAAACAGAAAAAATCCTTCACCCTCTTGTAAAAGAATGGTTCTTTAATAAATTCAAGGATTTTTCTCTTACCCAGGAGTACGGAGTTCTAAATATCTGGGAAAGAAAGAATATTCTTATCTCAGCCCCAACAGGAGGAACAAAAACACTTACAGCCTTTTTATCAATACTTAATTATTTGGTTATAAAAGCAGAAAAGCACGAGCTAGAAGATAAAATATATGCGGTCTATACTTCCCCCCTTAAAGCATTATCCAATGATATTGCAAAGAATCTTATTGAACCTCTAGGTGAGATAAATGAATTAGCCAAATCAAAAAGCATTAATCTTCAACAAATTAGAGTCACCCTCAGGACAGGTGACACAACAACAGCTGAAAGAGCAAAGATGGCTAAGAAATCTCCGCATATCTTTATAACCACCCCCGAATCCCTAGCAATTATCCTCACATCAAAGAACTTTGTTGAAAAACTAAGAGAAACAGAATTCTGCATTGTTGATGAAATTCATGCCTTAGACAACAAGCGAGGAGCATACTTAAGTTTAACTTTAGAGAGATTAAATGAAGTAGCAAAAGACTTCCCGTGTAAAATAGGATTAAGTGCGACAATAGCTCCTTTAGAAGAAGTTGCAAAATACTTAGTAGGTATTGCAAAAGATAGAGTTGTTAGTATTGCAGAAGTTCCTTTAGATAAAAAAGTAGATGTTCAAGTACTTTCTCCAGCAAAAAACCTTCTTGAAGACATTGGCTTACATCATAAGATGTACGAGTTAATCTCTAAATTAATTAAAGAGCATAAAACCACCTTAATTTTTACAAATACGCGATCAGCAACAGAAAGAGTTGTTAACTACCTCAAAGAAAAGTTTCCAACAGAATACGGGGATGATAATATTGCCGCCCATCATTCTTCGTTGAGTAAAGGCCATCGATTCAATATAGAAGAACGTTTAAGGCAAGGTAAATTAAATGTGGTTGTTTGCTCCACTTCTTTAGAGTTGGGTATTGACATCGGGTTTATTGACCTGGTTATAATGCTTGGCTCCCCAAAATCAAGTGCAAGAGCCCTTCAGAGATTAGGAAGAGCCGGACACAAACTCCACGATACTGCTAAAGGAAGATTCATTATCTTAGACAGAGATGATTTAGTAGAATGTTGCATAATCCAGAAAGAAATGATTGAAAGAAAAATAAACAAGATATATTTTCCCAGAAACTGTTTAGATGTTCTAAGCCAACAGATATACGGAATGGCCATATACAAAATTTGGGATATTGATGAACTTCTAAGTACTATAAGAAAGAGTTATTGCTTTGCAGAACTTGTAAAAAATGACTTTATGGATGTTATAGCTTACTTATCAGGCGAGTATGCTTTGGAAGATTCAAGAGTTTATGGAAAAATATGGTATGATAAGGAAACAAAACAAATAGGGAAAAAAGGAAAGTTAGCAAGAGTTTTATATATGACTAATATAGGAACAATCCCTGAAGAATCTTTTATAACCGTTAAAATTTCTGGAAGTGAAGAACAAGTTGGGTTTGTAGACGAAGGATTTATGGAAAGAATGAAAAAAGGAGATGTATTTGTCCTTGGAGGAAAGAAATATATCTATGGTTATACCCGGGGAATGAATTTATATGTTAGGCCGACAGTTAGTAGATCTCCAACCATTCCCTCTTGGTTTAGTGAAATGCTTCCTCTTTCATTTGACTCTGCTTTAGAGCTTCAAAAGTTCAGAAAATTAATGTCAGACAAGCTCTTATCTTCGAGACAGCCCAAGACAAAAACAATAGAATTCATAAAAGAACATTTGTATGTTCCACAAGATACTGCAGAGGCAATATACAATTATTTCTTAGAACAGCACAGCTTCCTGGAAATTCCAAACGAATCCAAAATCATAATTGAAAAATATACCGATAACAACAAGAGATACCTTATCTTTCATACCTTATATGGCAGAAGAGTAAATGACGCTTTATCAAGGTCAATTGGTTATCTTATCGGGGTTTATGGCGGAAGAGATATTGAATTGGGAATTAATGATAACGGGTTTTATCTTGCAGGAGAAAACATGATGCTTAAAAAATCTCTTGAACAATTGAATGAAAAAAATATAGAAAAACTGTTAAAAGAAGCTATAGAAAAAACAGATGTGCTGGCTAGAAGGTTTAGGCACTGTGCAACACGTTCATTGATGATCCTAAGATCTTACAAAGGATTAAGAAAGACAGTAGGAAAACAGCACATGAAATCCCATTTCCTTTTAGCTGCAGTAAAAAAGATCACTGGCGAATTTCCAATATTAAGAGAAGCCAGAAGAGAAGTTCTTGAAGACCTAATGGACATTGAAAATGCAAAGCTCGTATTGTCTTGGATAAAAAAAGGCAAAGTAGAAGTAGAAATCAAAGAAACAGATCTTCCAAGCCCCTTTGCTCTCAATTTAATCTTGCAAGGCCACAGCGATTTAATAAAAATAGAAGACAAGCAAGCATTCTTGAAAAGAATGCACGAAATGCACATGAAGAAGATTTTGGGAACTAAAATAATTTCCCAAAACATATAAATACATTCTTAACAATAGTTATTACAATGCCCAAACCCAAAACAGTTTCAGAATATATTTCAAAAGCTCCTAAAGAAGTTCAAGTAAGGCTTAGACAGATGCAGAAAGCAATCAAAGCATCTGCCCCCAAATCACTCGAAGGTATTAAATGGAGCATGATTTCATACTCTTACTCAAGAATTTTAGTTATGTTTGCTTATTTTAAGAACCATATTGGATTTTTCCCAACCCCAAGCGCAATAAAAACATTTTCAAAAGATCTTAAAAAATATAAAACATCCAAAGGAACAATTCAGTTTCCCAATGATAAGCCAATCCCTATAGGATTAATAAAGAAAATTGTAAAGTTCAGAGTAAATGAAAGTAAAGAAAGGGATGTTAAGTGGAAGGGGAAATAAAAATGCCTCCTTCAAACCTCCCCCACAAACTTCCTTCAGACTTAAGCAAAGCCCTTAATTCTTCAAAACAAGTCAAGGAAAAATGGAATAGTTTAACGCCCCTTGCTAAAAACGAATGGATATGCTGGGTCATTTCTGTAAAAACACCTGAAACAAGAACAGAACATGTCAGAAGAGTTGTTGAAGATTTAATGAATGGAAAAAGAAGGCCTTGCTGCTGGGCTGGATGTGTGCATAGGAAGAGATAATAAAAAATTACAATAATCTTTAAATAGATTCAGTTTATAAGATAAATATGAATGATCAAGAATATTCAATTACTCCAAATTCTCAGTCTTGCTTTGTGGCCACAGTAGTCTATGGAGATATTAATGCTCAAGAATTGGATTTGCTAAGGCACTATAGAGACAATGTTTTAATGAATACTTTTCTTGGAAGGGCTTTTGTTGATTTATATTATGGTAATGCAGGGGAGAGAATTGCCGAGTTTGTAAAAACTCATGCAAGGTTTACAATTCCTGCAATAAAGAGAGGACTTGACGGTTTAATAGGAAGACATGCAAAAAGCTTAGTTGATCAAAAATAAATACTTCTTTCTAATTCCTCACAGTCTCATTAACGATCTCATAAACTTCAGGATATTTGTCTATGTCTGTGATTTCTTCATGCAAAAATTCAAGACCTAGTTCATTGCATGCTCCTTGTATGTAATGATTGTTTGCAAAGCTCAAGAACTGGCTTGAGTTTTTTACAATGCCATCTCCTGTTTCTTCTCCCATTGTACACCCAAACCCGATAATATTCTCTATAGGGAACGCTGGCTGAGGCGAGTTGTCAAGCCTATTTATGAAAATGCTGTCTTTATCCATGTCACTGCATGTTGACCCGTCTCCAAGCAAAGAGCAATAGTCTCTGACTTTACCGTCAATTCCGTGATTAGGGATTGTTATAAATATAACTTTTTTAATATTTGAGTCTCCAAAAATCTGTACATATCTTCTGGTTACTAATCCCCCCATGCTGTGTGCCACAATAATAACTTTATCTTTTCCTGTTCTGTGCTTTACTGCATCAATTATATCCCTAAGCCTTATCGCGTAAGTGTCTATACTTTCTGTTTTTGAAGGAACAGTGGTTTCTTCTCCGCTTTCAGTTTTATAAATATCAAAGAAATAGCTGGCGGTCACAGCTACAGGGGCATTAACCCTCCCCCATAACCCAGGATCTTCTCTTTCATAATTTGTCACCATGATTCCTGCATCAACATATCCTTCTTGAACAAGCTTGTCTTTAATTTTTGCAAGCTTATCTAGGCTGTAATCCGCAGGGAGCGCCCGGTTAACGCTATGCCCGTGAAGGAATATCACCGGATAATTTTTACCAGAACAATTAGCATCACAGCATCTTTCACAGGTTCCATTAAGACAACAAATTCCTGGATCTTGACTAGAAGCATAATTCAAAGTAATAAGCACAGATCTTTTAACTTCTTCTCCTTTTGTATAGCAAAGTCTGGCTTTCTGGGCTTTGCATCTTACATTAAACAAACTCAGTCTTTGTGATTCGTTTGTTCTTAATCCTTTAAGAAAGTATGTCTGGGTTTTAGAAAATAAGGGCGTGAGATTAAAACTACCAGAATCAGTGATTACTCCAGAGCTTAAATCTAGAAATTCATACCGGCATTCGGCGGTGCAGATGGGATTCATAGAAGCAGAAATCTTAAAGTTAATATCTTTTGCTTCATCGTGGCTAAAAAATAAATCATTTTTGTCTGCAGACAACTTTATCAACAAGTCATTCCCAATCAGAAATCTTCCATAAAAGTAAGTTTGAGTTAAGGCAATAATCCCAATCACTGCAATAATAAAGAATAGTGTGAGCAAGGCAACTTTTTTAAATGTTTTATTCTGCGGGTTTTTCATATATCTCACAAAACCAGAGAACAAATAGCAAACCACAATTATTGCCGCCGCACAGATATAAGCCCACCATGAGGATTTGAAGTCCTTAAGGAAATTAAGATAGTTCTGAAGAAGAGAGCCATGCTGGAGAAGCAGAGTTACAAATAGAAAAGACGGCAAAAAGCCAAGAACCAAAAATAATGTAAACCTTAAAAATTTCGACCCCTTTCCCACGTATAGATAAACCTTAGATTATTTAAAAAACTACTCTTTAGCAATCAAAACCCCCAGCATCAAATTTAATGGAAAGAATCCCTTTATTTAACCCTAAATCTTATAAACTTCTCTTTCAACTTTACCCCCATGCTAGAATATATCTTCATTGACAAATCATTATTTTTTCCAAAGCAAGGCATTCTTGCAATTGGAGATCTACATATCGGCTATGAAGCGATGCTAAGGCAGTCTGGCGTTTTGATTCCTGAAAGGCAGGTTAAAGATATTATTAATGGGCTAAAGGAAATTTTTGAAAAAATAAAAAAACAAGGCCATGAACTTAAGAAAATAGTCTTCATAGGAGATATTAAACATGCCTTCACTTTTGAATATGGAGAGAAAAATGAATTTAGAAAAGTGATCGAGTTCCTGGGGGAAAATCTGCCGCAGGAAAACATAATCTTAATCAAAGGAAATCATGATACTATCGATTATACTTTTGAAGGTTTAATGAAGTCTTACTACATTGATGGAGAAATTTTATTTTTACACGGCCATAAAAAGATAAAAGAGCTTAATGATAAGAATATTAAAACTATAGTCTTCGGCCATATTCATCCCTCTGTATCATTTGAAGAAGGTGCAAAAAAAGAATCCTATAAGTGTTTTTTAACAGGGAGGTCGAATAACAAGGATGTAATAGTTCTTCCTAGTTTTCTCGGATTTGTCGAGGGAACTCCCATAAACGATTACCAAGAAGACTATATTGAGTCTTTTTCCATTATTCCAAAAAAAGAAATAATGAATTTTAGGGTTCACGCTGTTGGAAAGAATGAAGTATTGAATTTCGGAAAGGTTAAGGACTTTTTATAGGTCTGTAATACCTTATTGTAAATTTTTGCTCTCCAGTAAAGTCTATGCTGCCATATCTTTCATCAACTCTTTGGAAATCATCTCCTTCAACAATGATTGCATTTCCTCCAGAATAACACCCCAATCTATGGGTTACTTTTAAAGGATTAACGCTTACAACAACACCCATATGGTTTACCGTGGCATCATTTTCCCAAGAAATTATTGCACCTTCCTCTGGCTGGCTTAGACTTTCCATTCTCGGAAGAAAGTGTCTTTTGGCTTGCGGGGGGCTGAAATACTCGTCAGAGTCGTTAACCCCCGATAAAAACAAGGCTGTTCCAATACAATTAGTCGGTGTTTGGTTCTCTATTGCCATAAAAACTCTCTTACTTAGATCTAACATAAAAAACAACCCTTTAGCAATGTTATAAACTTTGCTTTTTTATAAAGTGAAATGCCCGTTTAATTCCTTAAAGATAGTCTTAGAATAAGATTTAAATACAAGTTTTTTCTTTTATACTTATGAGGGGTGCATTAATTGCCTTTTTATCTTTAATGTTAATTTCTTTAGCAAGTGCAGACTGCAGTTTAGAGGTCTCTTTGTTAAATCAAGATCCATACCCCGCAGTTCCTGGAGATTACGTTAAAATAGTTTTTCAAGTAAGCGGGTTATCTAGTCCTAAATGCAACAATGTGGATTTCTGGATAGATAATAGCTACCCCTTTACTTTAGACCCAGGAGTAGAAAATAAAATATCTCTAAATTCTGGGACCTACATCCAAGATTACAGTGATGTAATACTCATTCCATACAAGCTAAGAGTGGATAAGGAAGCTCTTGATGGTAACAATGAAATAAGAGCCTTTTATTCTATATTAGAAGGGCAAAGCATAATCTACACGAGGAAATTCAATATAAGTGTAGAGGAATCAAAAACAGACTTCGAGGTTTTTATTAAGGATTATGTCGAGGACACAGACAAAATAACTCTTGCAATTCTTAATACTGGAAAAAAAGACGCTAGTGCAGTAACTGTTGAAATTCCTGATCAGGAGAACATTCAAATTATAAAAACAGATAAGGTGATCCTCGGGGATTTAGATTCAAAGGAAGATGATACGGTTGCTTTTGAAGCAACCCCAAGCAAAGGCAACATTAATCTTTCGATTTATTATAATGACGAAGGAGATGAAAGAAGAAAAGTAGATAAAACGGTTCTTTTTAATCCTGATTTATTCCCAAAGGTGGAAAAAAAGCAAAAAGTTTCGCCGACTCTCGCTTTCATCATTGGTCTCTTGATTCCCATAATCTTTTTCTATGCTAGAGGAAAGATCAGAAAAAGAAGAGAAAGACTCATGAAGAAGCGTGGAATGGTCAAGTTCTAAGCTCTTCTATTAATAAAATATGCAGACAATGCACCTATTGCTGTTGCAGTTCCCAAAGCCCCACCAAGATAGAATTTTTCTTTTTTCCTCTAAACATCACCAATATCACAAAAATCTCCAAAACACATTTTCTGCTCTTCTATTTTATCTTGGTAGCCTCTTTCATCTAAATAATTACCTAATCCAAGACCTGCAGGAATTGCTAAGAATCCTCCAACCAATATAACAAGTCCAAATTTTCTTTTTCTGTCCATCTTAATATGGGCACGGAGGGAATCGAACCCCCATCTCCTGGGCTGGAGCCAGGTAGTCTGCCATTAGCCTACGCACCCCTAAAAATAAGAGAATTAATTGATTTTTAACTCTATCTGTTGGTGTTTTAATTATTCTTCCTTGCCTGCACGCTTAAAATAAGAAACGCATTAATTGCAATTAAATGAAATATGAGGTTTGTCCAGTTAGTTGTTCCTGTTGTAGCCCATTTTATTGTTACAGTAAAAATAGCAACAATAAGTATTAAGGCAGGGATTAAAGCAGTGTATTTTATCTTCCAGTTTGCAATAACAGCCAAACCAGACCCAATTTCACCGATAATTAAAATCCAAGCCCAAACCATTGGCGCCCATGAAAATAGCACTATTTTAGAAAGCATTTCTGCAACTTTATCTGCATGAGTTACAAAAATCTTAATCAATCCTGCAACGAGCATCAACAATCCAAGCAGTATTCTATTAAGAGTTAATAAGTTTTTCATAAGAAGCTTAACAATGGTTTATTTTTAAAGATTTCTGTGGGTTAATTTATTCTCTCTGCTTCTCTTATTTCTTCCTCAGAAATAGAGCAGCCCTTGAATTTCATGGCATAAAGCAGTGCATCAAGAACAATTCCATTGTCTAATTCAATAAGCCCTTTTTTATATGCAAGATAAACAAGCTCGGTGGATCTTATTATTTTAAAGCCTTTAAACATCTTCAGATTATTTTTGTTGGAGATTATGTTTGTGTGCAGTTTATTTTCCAGCAATTTTTCTAAATTCTCCGGTTTTTCTACAAGCATTCTCATTGTTCTTTCATCGACTGCAATGACACACCCTATTTTTCTTTCCTCAAGCGCTCTTGCAAGGGCAATACAGGAAGCTTCACCAAGATCAATCAATTTAAGATGATGGCCCCCAGACTTAAAAGTTGTATTTGCGGTTTCTATAATTCTATTCGTGTCTCTAGAAATTTCCTTATCAGATATATCTAAAGAAGAAGGCATCTCTAAGACCCCCTCATCAAAAAGTTTTTTTATCTTTAATGCCTCTAACTCAAATCTCTTTATTGTCAAAGGCCTATCAATTACCTCTCCCTTCACTTCTTTTGTAATAAGGAACTTGCCGTTAAAAATCTCCTTAAGATGTCTTAGCTCATCATACAAGCCATTCATGGCAAAACTTATGAGTGTGCTTGCATCGAAGATGAGGGCTTTCATTCGAAAAAATCCATCGCAATTTTAATTCTGTTTTTAATTTCCATTGTCTTCCCAAGATTGACGTCTCCAATTCCTGTCTGGCCAGCATATCCTGCAAGATCCCATAAAGTAATTCCCAATAATTTTGCTGTTTTCTCCATCGAAATTCCGTGCTCGTAAATCCTAGATGCTTTGTTTATCTGCGCTTTTATAAAAACATCCTGGATATATTTCTTTAATTTTCCAGAAATTCCCCCTATTTTTTTGCTTATTCCCTCAAGATGTTTTCTTAGATGTTTTTCATTATTTCTTTCAATTGCTCTTATAGAGTGTTCTATCTGATAAAGTGTGTTTTTGTAAAATTTTTCCCACCCAATTTTTTCCTTGTAGCTTGTTCTTTCAATTATCTTGCTTAAAGAATAGATTATGACTGCAATTGCAATGTTGTCAGGATCTTGGCTTATAGAAGCTGTGTGGATTGTTTGGTTTGATAAGTCCTTGAGTTTTATGGCATCGTCTCTTTTCAAAGCCACTAAAGTTTCTTTCAGAATTCTTAATATGTTCTCCCTCTCTTGCATTCATTCTTTAGGAAAAAAGATTATTTAAACCTTAATATCTTCTTCTATTCATGCAACAAGTGATCTTAGATACAAGCTTTATCCTTACCTGCATAAAGCAGAAAATTGATTTTTTTGAAGAGCTTAGTTTTAAAGGCCTTGAAATATTAATCCCAGACAAAGTCCTGGCAGAATTAGAGGGCTTGGCAAAGCAAAACCCGAGTTCAAAACTAGCACTAAAAATAATCGGTTCTAATAAGTTTACTGAAATAACTATTAAATCAAAAAAAGTTGACCAAGGAATAATAAATTACGCAAAAGCAAACCCGCCTGTTATTTTAGCTACTTTGGATGAAGAGATAAAAAAGAGAACAAAAAACCCAAAACTTGTGGTAAGAGGGAGGAAAAAACTGGAGGTTTTGTGATTTTTACAGATAATAACCTTTAAAAAGCAATTTTTACTAATTTTAAAATGTTCTATATAACCGAAGTTGAGGATTACGTTAGAGTGGAGCCAAGACTTTTTGGCCTGCCTACTTTAGAATCTGTTGAAAAGCAGCTGAAAGATACTTACGCAGATTATTACGACGAGGAATTAGGAAGAGTTGTTGCTGTAATCGAGATTATGGATGTTGGTGAAGGGGTAATAATTCCAGGAGACGGTGCAGCCTACTATAGTTCAAAATTCAAGCTTTTAGCATGGAAACCAGAGCTTCAGGAACTTGTTTTCGGCGAAATCTCAGAAATTACGAACTTTGGAGCATTCATTAATCTGGGTGTTTTAAAAGGAATGATCCATATAGGACAAACTATGGACGATTACGTGTCTTTCTCAAAGTCAAATACTCTTCTTGGCAAAGCATCTAAGAGATCCCTTAAATCAGGAGATTTATGCCTTGCAAGAATTGTTGCAATAAGCCATAAAGGCGACGAGCCAAAAATAGGGCTTACAATGAGGCAGCCAGGCCTTGGGAAAATTGAATGGATAAAAGAAGATCAGATGAAAAAGGAAAGAGAAGCAAAGAAGATGGCAAAAGCCGAGGAAAAATCTGAAAAAGGAAAGGCCAAAGGAGGAAAGAAAAAATAAAATGGCTAAGGAAAAGGCATGCAAAATATGTAATACCCTTTACGAAACAGGGGATAAGTGCCCAAAATGCGGCTCCAAGGAATTCACAGACGGATTTAAAGGGAGAATAATCTTATTGAATCCTGAAAAGTCCGAAATTGCACCAAAATTAAAGCTAAAAGACAAAGGGACTTTTGCAATAAAAACAAGATAAAATGACTGAGTTGAATATAATAAACGAAAAAGAAAACCCGCTATTCAAAAGAAAGGAAGTTAAGGTGGTTCTTGAGGCAGAAAAAGCATTGAGTAAAGATGAGGCTGCAAAAATTATTGCTAATAGCTTTTCAGCGAAGCCGGAGAGCATTGCAATAAAAAAAATAAGCGGAAAATTTGGGGTTAATACTTTTAAGATAGATGCAAACCTCTATCATTCAGAGGAAGACAAATTAAAGACAGAACCTAAACCAAAGGAAAAAAAGAAATAATGGCAAAGAAAGGCGAAAAAAAAGGCAAAAAACCGCATAAGAACAAACCTACCAGCAAGAAGTATAAAATGTACAAGATCGAAGGCGATAAAATTACAAGAGAAAGAGCTTGCCCTAGGTGCGGGCCAGGAATATTTTTAATGAAGGCAAAAGACAGAGTTTACTGTGGAAAATGCCATTATTCTGAATTTGCAAGTAAGAAATAATTATCTCTTGATCAATACAGCCAGCAGCCCTCTTTGGCGTACAATTCTTCTTTCAAATACTCCCACAGTCTCGTTTCCAATATAAAAATCAGCTCCTTGGGCATTTAATTCTCTTTATTTTTCAGCTCTTCTTGAAGCAGTAATGTTATATACCCCTCTATAACCTTGTGCAACTTGTGTTGGGTATAGCTCTTCTGTAGCCTCTCTTATTAGCTCTTTTGTAGTATTAATGTGCCTGTTGCTTTCTCTAAAATAATTGCCAACAGAAATTGCTCCTCGCTTGTTTCCAGTACTCATTTAAGGATTTGATATTATTACTTTAAAAATGTATCTTGAAAAAATAGTCTATTCCTTTACACTATGCCCTAATTCACTCAATTGAAGCCAAACAAAAACAGAACTAAACAATGAATTTTTAGATATTATAAAATTTTTAATTTCTAAGCAAATTTCATCTTGATTTTTTACTCTTTCAGGATATGAATAAGCTTTTATTGTAACTTCTATCTCTGCTATTGGCAACTGATATTTTGGGACAATAACTTGTATGCTAATCTCTTCTGGTTTAAGCTCCCTACTGCTACCCGTAAGTTTTTTAGCTATAAACTCTCTCAACTCTGGAAGAATGTTCTTTAGTCCCTTGGCTTTATCTTCATTAACTATATTTATTATAACTGATGGCATAAAAAGATTAGAAGTCCACAACTTAAATGTTTTTCTAAATATGATTGCGAGGGAGCAGATATTAAAGAATAAATGCTTATTCCTCGACTTCTTTTTTGAATATTTTGAGTATAATGTGTAAAATGGGGTTTTAGCTAAACCCTGGGATAGATACTTCAGGACTCAAAAAGTTTCCCGAAGCCTCTATCCTGGGGAAAAAGAGGTGATAAAATATAGATATCTTACTAGTATTTAAACCTTTCGTTTCTGTAACTATTCTAAAATGACATAAGGTTTTTCACCTGGAGTTACGATAGGGTGTTTAACTCTTAAGTGTCCTGTGTCTTCTTTAGTGGGACGAACCCTTTATATACTTTTAATATTTAACCACTACATTAATATATATTTAGTAACTACTCTATTGTTTTATTCTTAATCTTTATAAAACCCTCTTGCTTTTAATCATTACGGAGGAAAGAGGAAACTAAAATTTCCACATCTGTCTTATAGACAATCCAAATGGGAGAGGAAAACAACATCAAACCCAATATAAAGCAAGACCAAATCCACGATTTATTATTCAACAGAGAAATTGGGTGGCAGGAAATAATCTATGATCTAATCAATACAGAACAGTTAGATCCGTGGGATATTAACCTTGTGGTTTTAACTGATGGATATCTGGCAAAAATAAAGGATCTGGAAGAAGCTGATTTCTTTATCTCAAGTAAGGTTCTTTTAGCAGCCTCACTTTTATTAAGAATCAAATCAGAAATTCTCTTAAATAAGTATCTTAAAAACATTGATGAAATTCTCTTTGGCAGAGAAGAAAAAAAGAAAGCCGGTTTGGAGAGGATTGAATTAGAGGATGAAATTCCAGAGCTTGTTCCTAGAAGCCCATTGCCAAGATTCAGGAAAGTAACTCTTCAGGAGCTTATGGATTCTTTGAACCAGGCAATTAACACAGAGAACAGAAGAATAAACAAGGAGATAATAAAGAAGAATGCATTAAGGGAAGCAGGAATCTCGCTTCCAAAGCGAAGATTTTCCATAAAAGACAAAATCCAGGAGATTTATAACAAACTTTTTACTCACCTTAAGGACGATAGTATAAAGAAAAAGATAAGCTATACCGAGCTTATTGGAGATGATAAAGAAGAAAAGTTAATAGCTTTCTCCCCACTTTTGCACCTCGAGAATCAAAAGAGGATTTGGCTTGACCAGGAAAAGCATTTTGATGAAATTTATGTCTGGCTTAAGGAAACCTACTGGAAGCACAATCCAGACCCATTTGCAGACTTAAAGAAAGAACTTGAAGAAGAAATTGAAAACTTAGATGAAGAAGGAAAAAAGCGTCTTGAAAAAGTTAATGAAGACTTTAAGAGTCCTTTAGGGGATTTTGATTAATTACTCTGCTAGTCGGTATAACGCTGTCCTAATTCTCTCTAGTCTTGTTTCTGGAGGCCTGACATCTATTGAATAAACCCATTCTCCAAAATCTTTATCCACATAAATGCTTGCCCAAAAATCAGGAGTATTTATGGTTAAACTATCTCTTGATCCAAGGTGTCTGTCTCCAGACTCTTTTTGTGCAGAGATTCTATAATCCCGGCCATCAATTGTCCTTGAAAATTCTGCTCGGTCATACTCCTTGCTTCCTGTTCTACTAGGTAAAAGCCTACGTGCAAGATAATATAAACTTCTTACCTGCTTATCTTTTTCCTCTTGTTGAGCCAGCTCTGCTTCTCTTACAGCTCTTAATCGAGCCCTTTTTTCTTTAAATCTGGCTATAAGACCCATGCATTTAGCATAAAATTTGCGTTTATAAAACCTCTTATTTTCAATCAATCTTAAAAACCCCCATTTCTTCCCCCAACCATGAAACTCGGGGTTTTATTTTCCGGAGGAAAGGATTCAACTTATGCAGCATGGCTTGCAAAAAAGCAGGGAAATGAATTGGTATGCTTAATGTCTTTATTCTCTCAAAATCCAGATTCTTTCATGTTTCACACGCCTTCAATAACCAAGGTTAAAAAACAGGCAGAAGTCATGGGCTTGCCCTTATTAGTTCAGAAGACAAAAGGTGAAAAAGAAAAAGAATTAGCCGACTTAGAGAAAATACTCAAAGAAGCAATAAAAAAATACAAAATTCAGGGAGTTGTAAGTGGCGCACTTGCCTCCCAGTATCAGTATGATAGAATCGGAAAGATATGTGAAAAGCTGGGGATTGAATCATTCACTCCTTTATGGAAAAAAGACGAGTTAGAGTATCTAAATGAATTATTAAAAGCCAAATTCAAAATCATAATTATAGGGGTTGCAGCCTATCCCCTAGATGAAAAATGGCTTGGAAAAGAAATCAATAGGGATTTTATTGCTAAAGTAATTGACTTAAATAACCGGAATAAAATTCATATTGCCGGAGAAGGCGGGGAATTTGAGTCTTTCGTCCTTGATTGCCCTTTGTTCAAGAAACCATTAAAGATTAAAGACAAGAAAATTTCGGGCAAAGGCAACTCTTGGAGAATGGAGATTGAAATAGAGTGATCACCTCTTCAAAGCAAAAAACCATCTAAGATCCTTTTCAAATTCAGTTTTCCAAATTTTTTTGAAATAAGTTATCTTAAACTTATGGTCTGGAGAGCTCCACGGGTCATACAAATGAATTAATCCTCCTTCTATTTTTCTAATAATAGAATAATGGTCTTCATCTTCTGCAGGATTATTATAGCAAACAATAATAATCCACTTATTTTTATGCAATTTTTTTAAATCAGAAATCTTTCCCTTCCTTTCTACAAGATAGTTGATCCTGTATTTTTCAGCAATCTTTGGGAATTCCTTCTCATGAGTTCCCATAACTTTGTTTGTTCCAAGAAGCCTTGCCATCTGTTTCTCTGTTTTTCTTATTCCGAGCTTCTCAAAAGCCATCCTCATACACGCAGCCCCGCATGTATAAGCCCTCTCTTGTTTATGGTACGGAAAAACCATGTTAATTATTGGCAAGATTAATATAAAAATCTATGGACCCGCCGAGAATTGAACTCAGGTCTCCTGACTGCCAGCCAGGCATAATACCACTATACTACAGGCCCGTGATGCACATTAAATAAAGATATTCACTATTCATAAATTTTACCTAAGCTTTTTAAATTATAAAAAATTGATTCAAAGATGTTAGTCAGTTTAATAAAAAAGGAGATGAATTACGAAATAGTCGCAGTTCTAGTGTTTATTGCTATCTCTGGATTATATCTTTTCGCTGTGCACGGCCCGGCGTATATAATAGACAACATGTTCCTTTCCATATTCTCTGCATCCATAGTAATTCTTCTAACACTTTTAGTTGTAAAGATAATAGAACATGCACATTACAAGACAAAGAGCAAGTATAGTTATGTTGATTGGAGAAAACACTAAATTTTTAGTATAGATTCTTTTCCGCTTTTCATGTCCTTAACCATGAACTTTTTTGCTTTTACTTCCTTTTCACCAACGAAGATAACCTTTCCAATATTGTAAGCATTTGCATATTCAAGGGCCTTGCTTGGCTTTCCATAGTAGATACTTACAGCGCTTCCTTTAGATCTTAATTTGTCCGCAAGTTCAATTGCTTTCCTATCTTGTTCAAGAGAAACAATAAGATACCTTTCTTTATCTATTTTAAATTTTGATATCAAGGCCAGTCTGTCCAAACCAAAAGAAATTCCGGTACATTGAACATTATTAAAGATATAACTCCCTCCTGCAACGAGGGTTTCTTTTATTCCCTGAGCTTTAACCTCAAAAACATTTCCATTATAATAGCTTAAACCTCTAACAACTGTAGGTGAAAATTCGGCTTTTAGCCCATAAAGTCTGCAGTATTCCATTAAACCAAGTATTTCCTTATAAGATTCAAACTTGGAAAAGTATTTTTCTCCTTTTTTTAAGTTATCAAGAACTTTCTCGGCTTTTAGCTTCTTTAAATTTTCTTTAACTTCTTTTTCTGAGAGCTTGTCTATCTTATCAATTTCCCTTAAAACCTGGAACTTGTCCTTATCCTTGACCTGATTGTCTTCTAGAATTTCATTCAGTAATTTTCTGTTGTTAATAAGAATTATTGGCTTAATGTCAAGTTCAACCAATGCTTTATTCACCACTGCCAGAATTTCCGCTTCATCCTTAATACCTGACCCAATTGTATCTATGTCACACTGAATAAACTGCCTAAATCTATTGCTAGATATGGGCTCGTCCCTAAAGACTGGCCCTATTTGGTATCTTTTGTAGGGGAGTTTTTTATTCTGCATAAGCCTCTTTAACTGAAAGGTAAATTCATATCTTAAAGCAAGCTTCCTTTCTCCCTTGTCTTTTAATTTAAAAATATCAGAAACAGCTTCGTCGCTTGCATTTTCTCCTTTGACAAATTCTTCATATTCAAGTACAGGGGTCTCTGCAGGCTCAAATCCATATTTTTCAAAACACTCGACCAGGATTTTCCTTATTTTCTCCCTTTTTATGGCCTCTCCACCAGAAAAATCCCTGAAGCCTTTGACGGGATCAGTCATTTTGTCTTCACCCAGATCTTTCTTTTGTTTTCACTGTCTCTCTTGATTATTTTAAACCTAAGTTTTTTCAGAATACTCTCTAGTCTAATCCTTAAATCATCGGTAATTGCGTTTATTTTTTTCAACTTTAATTTATTGAAAGCGTAATCCAGCAGTTCTTTTGTTGTCTGCGTTGCAATTCCTTTTCCCCTATACTCTGGCAGAATAAATACTGCAAGTTCGTCAAATCCCTTATCATTAAAGATTCCGGCAAATCCAACAAATCTGTCGTTGTAATAAACAGAAAACTTATGTATCTTCATTCTCCGGGAAACACCCTTTAAGGCTACTATAAAGTACCCTATTACACTCCTGGCAAACTCCTTTCTGGTTTTAGGGCTCAGCCTTACTTTCAAGAACCTTACATAATCCCCAAACTTAAAGGGTCTTATCTCAATTTTATTTTGTTTTTTCATTTTTGTTGCTTGTCCTTAATTAATTAAGTTTTTTTGAATTTAATAAGGTTTCTTTAGCTGTTAAAAAGCATTCTTCTCCCAATTCTTCTCTATCTCTCACAAATAATAGAACATCTCCTCTTCTGCCATAAACTTTTTTGTTTCCATCTTTTCCGATTAATATCCTTTCTTTAAGGATTTCAAAATCGCTAAAATCTCTGGATTTTGTAAATTTTCCATATTTATTCTTATACTGAAAAATAATTTTAAGGAATCTTTTCTTCTTTAAACGAGTTGTTCTATTTTTTATGGCTCCGGCTAAAGCTAAAAAATCTATCAATGCTGTTTTTGCCCTAAGCTCAGATTCAGAATCTTTCAAATACCCACACTCAACACAAATTCCAATTTTGTTTTGCAAGTTCATGTAATAATCTGTCGAACCTGGTTGAAATTCATCCCAGTTCCAGCTAATAATCTTCGGAGGGAGTTGCATAGCAAAACCAAAGCTTTGTGGTTGGCATATAACAAAAGGTATTGATTTTGGAGTAAAACTCGCGTGTATATCCAGCATTAAATCAGCTCGATCTAAATAAGGCATTATCTCCCTTGCTAGTCTTCCTTCAAAACTCTTGAATATTTCTTTGGGCTGTTTCTTTAAAAAACACCTATTAAGATTATATTCCATAAATCTTTTATTTTGTTTTATGGCTTCAAGATTTGCAATTATGAAAGTTACTTTCCCTGCATTAATTTCTAAATTTGGAGCTAATTTTCCTATAACTCTTACGCCACAGACTTCATTTCCGTGTACTCCCCCTAGAACAACTATATTTTTTCCAGGCAGTCTTCCAAACTTTTCAATAACCTTAATGTTTGACTCTTCATATGGTAAATTAGGGGCCCCATAAGGGCCCCATAATAAATTCTTATCTTTCATTTTCTAACGTCCTAGACAAATAAATTCTATCTTTATACTTTGGATCAAAAACTCCTGTGTTTTCAAATCCAAGTTTCCTAAATAGTGCCATTGAGGCTGTATTCCAGATATCTGTTCTTAGAGTAACTCTTTTCATTCCCTGTTCCCTAGCGACACGCAAGTACTCTTCTCCCAACAAAGAACCAACATTCTTCCTCCTGTTACTGCCACTTATGGCTATTTCATCCATGTAGCTGGCTTCCAAAGTACTGTCTTCACTCAACCACGGAAATTTTTCTATAGGTAGTCTATATCCCCCACTAAATCCTGCCAATCCCTTTCCCGCTTCAGCTACAAGAACAATATTGTCCATTTGAGAAAGAGCAAACTCCAAATCTTCTCTTACTTCTTTTGAAGTCCAAGACTCATTCCAAGGCGGCTCAGAAAAAGCAGATTGATAAACCTTTATAAGCTCAGGCAAATCGCTTTCCTTATAAGTTCTTATTGTTGGAGTGGTGAATACAACCACGGTTTATTAGACCAGTCATTTTGACCTCCAAAAATTTAATTCAGAAACAAAGCGAGGCTTTGAGCATGCAAGGGCGGAAGGAGAGAATCGAACTCTCGTCTCTCGAGCCACAGTCGAGCGTACTGCCATTATACTACAACCGCCATAATTTACATTAAGTGAAGTTGATATAAAAACATTCTCATTAAAGTTAAATAAGAAGCGACCGCTAGAAAAATCTTCTTGATTATATGTGCCGACAACCTCGGCTTATTGCTGTCATGAAAATTTTAATTAAATAGCGTATTTAAACTTAACTAAACCTGATAAACGGTCTTTCTCGTGCAAACATGTTCTTTTCCTCTAGAATCTTTAAAATAAGCAAAAACTTCTATTTTAATGGGTATTGCTTCGGTATTTATTCCAGAAATGCTTTTAGAAACACTTTCTAAAGGGACTATATTCCCTGAAACATCTATAACCCCGCCGTTTTCTCCAACACCATCATAAAATATAACTTTTAATCCGGCAATTTCTCCTCCTCCTGCTTTTCTGGTAAAGGTAACTTTACAGGTATAATCTCCACCGCCAAAAACACATCCAGAGATAGAATTCGCAGTTACATCTATCTCAAGGCAATTGAAAGAGCTACCAGTTGTCTCAACTCCGCCTTGAATAACCTTATGAACCACGGCCCAAACAGTCCCTATATCTACAAGTACAAGAAGAATTATAATAAGGGTTGTTACAACCGTAGACAATCCTCTTTTTTTTGGTCTCATTTTAAGACTAACTATTTTTTCCAAAACAGATATTGCATTTATTAGAAAATGACTTGTCCTGATTTTGATGGATCTTGCAGAGAGTTTTAGATTTCCTGAACTCAACGCAAAGTTTATAGACAACTTCAAAAGCATCTTTCTTTTTTTCAATTATTTCCTTGGCTGCTTTCATTATTTTAGTCTCTTGTTCTCTTGGAAACTTAACCTCTGCTCCCCTCTTTGACTTTGCATAATGGGATATTGTTGCCTCGCTTGTTCCAAAAATCTTAGCTATCTGCTTCTGGCTTAAATTATATTCTTTAATGAATATTTTAGTAAGTTCTCTTCTTAAGGCAGGAATAAGATACCATACTTCTATTTCCTGTGGCATAAGCTTGTTCATGTAAAAGCAAATCAACGAGGGTATATAATTCTTTTCCCATAAAGCTTATAAAGTCTTAACTATTGTTAATTCTATGAAATCGCGAGCTGTTTTTGACACTGCCACTAAAGAAGATTTGAAGTTTAAGGCTCTTCCAGGAATAAGCGAGGAGCTTGTAAGAATGATTTCAAATGACAAACAGGAGCCAGAATGGATGCTTAACAAAAGGCTTCTGGGGTTAAAGCTCTTCTTTGAAAAGCCCATGCCTAATTGGGGCCCAGAGCTTGCTGACCTTGATATAAACAAGATTCATCTGTATATGCGGCCAAATGCAGATAGGAACTCGAGAAAGTGGGAAGATGTCCCTTTAGAAATAAGAGAAACTTATGAAAGACTGGGAATTCCAGAGGCTGAGAAAAAAGCGCTTGCAGGAGTAGGAGCGCAATATGAAAGTGAGGTCATATACCATAATTTAAAAGAATCGCTGAAAGAAAAAGGTGTTGTTTTCTTAGATATGGATGAAGCAGTTAAACAATACCCGGACTTGGTTCAAAAGTATTTTATGACTAACTGCGTAAACCCAAACCTCCATAAGTTTGCATCGCTTCATGCCGCTGTCTGGAGCGGCGGAACTTTTATATATGTTCCAAAAAACACAAAAGTCGATCTTCCTCTTCAGGCTTACTTCAGAATGAACGCAAAAAAAGGCGGACAATTTGAGCACACCTTGATAATAGCAGATGAGGGCAGTGAAGTCCATTATATTGAGGGGTGTTCTGCCCCCCAGTATTCAGAAAACTCACTCCATGCAGGCTGTGTTGAAATTCATGTTCTAAAAAACGCCAAAGTAAGATACACAAGCATTGAAAACTGGAGCAAGAATACGTATAACTTAAACACTAAAAGGGCAATTGTGCATGAAGATTCTACTATAGAATGGATTAATGGTAATATGGGGAGCAAAGTCACAATGCTTTATCCCTGCAGCGTTCTTGTGGGCAAAAACTCAAGGACAGAATATCTTGGAATCGCTTATGCCGGAAAAGACCAGCATCAAGATACAGGATGCAAGGTTTACCATATTGGAGAAAACACAAGTTCTTTGATTGTAAGCAAAGGGATAAGCAAGGGTGGAGGAATAAGTTCTTACAGAGGATTTATAAAAATAAATCAAGGGGCAATAAATTCCAAGACCAGTGTTAGATGCGATGGTTTAATGCTGGACAGCGAAAGCAAAGCAACAACCTTTCCCAGCATGGAAGTTGAAGAAAGCCAGGTGGAAGTGGCGCACGAAGCAGCTGTCGGAAAAATCGGCGAAGACCAGTTATTTTACTTAATGTCAAGAGGATTAAGCGAGGATGAAGCAACAAAAATGATAGTCTCTGGTTTCATAGAGCCTGTTGTCAAGCAGCTTCCCTTAGAATATGCTGTAGAATTAAATAGGCTTATTGAGCTAGAAATAGAGAATTCGGTATGTTAAACAAAATAAATTCAAATCCGCTTCACAGAGAAGAGCTCCTGGATATTTACTCTAAAAGGCCAAATTACGGAGCATTAAATACAAAAACCCACGAGGCTTCCCTAAAAAACCCCTCCTGTGATGACACGATAAACCTAGAAATAGAGGTAGAAAAAGGAATTATAAAAAATGCTAAATTTTCAGGACAAACCTGCCTGATTAGCACAATCTCTGCATCAATTTTAACTGGAAAGATCAAAGGAATGAAAATAGAAGAGGTCTTAAAGCTGGGTAAATCGGATATAGATAAATTCCTCGGAACAGAAGTAATTCTCACAAGAGCCGGCTGTGAACTGCTTCCTCTTGAAGCAATTAAGCAAGCATTAAAAAATAAAAAATAAGATGGCATTAAAAATTCAAGGCCTAAAATCAGAAATAGGTGGAAAAGAAATACTTAAAGGAGTTAATCTTGAACTTGAAAAAGGAAAAATCTATGCTTTAATGGGGCCTAACGGATCAGGAAAGTCAACTCTTGCTAATATTATTATGGGAAATCCCCAATATAAAGTAACCTCTGGAAGAATAATTCTAAATCAACAGGAAATAACAAACTTGGCCCCAGACAAAAGGGCAAAGGAAGGCATTTTTATGAGTTTTCAAAACCCAAAAGAGATTCAGGGAGTAACTATCGCTAATCTAATTAAAAGAGCCTATAATGAGCTAAACCCAAAGAAAACACTCTTTGATGCCAAGGATAAATTGAATTCTTCGCTAAAAGATCTTCATCTAGAAAAATCCTTTTCCGAGAGGTATGTAAACGAAGGTTTTAGCGGAGGAGAAAAGAAAAAATCAGAGATACTTCAGCTGCTTTCTTTAGACCCCAAAATAGTCATTTTAGATGAAACAGATTCTGGGTTGGATATTGATGCATTAAGAACTGTTGCCCAGGGAGTCAATAAATTTTTCAGCAGAGAAAAAACAGTGCTTATTATCTCACACTACAAGAGAATATTCAACTTCATAAAACCAGACAAGGTTATTATTATGATTAATGGTAAAATTGCCTTAGAGGGCAACACAGATTTAATAGACCACCTTGAAGAAAAAGGCTATGGATGGATAACTGAAGAAAATTCAGGATAAAAAATTGCTAGTTTAAAAAAAGACTAAATAACCCCTTCTTCAAGAAATTTTTCCCAGCTTTTCTCGCCAAGTCCAACCAATGCTTCTTTGTAGCTTAAAATAGACTTATTGTATTTTGCAAAGTCATCTACAGCAATTCTTGGGCATGCGAGTTCGACAAAGCAGTCGATGTTTGGAAAATTAGTAAGCTTGTCAATACTTACCTCATTCATTAAGAGAATGACTGCATTTTTTCCTTTTTGTCTGAACTTTTCAAGCAGAATCTTTGGAGATCCGAAATTCTGTCCGGGCTTAACTTCGATGATTATCCCAATATTCTTGGATGTTTTGAATCTCTCTATAGAAGCAAACCTCTGTTTTATTATCTTATCTTTGGCTAGGCCCATTTCTATAACCTCGTCATTATAAACATCGAGCAAAAAAACAGGCTTGTTAACAGATAAGACAGCCCCAAGAGAATGAAATCTATTCCCAACAACCACAAAACAATCAACGTTTCCTTGAATTGCCTTCAGCCCAGAATACTGACAGCCAACAATATGCCCTTCATAAGCAACTCTTCCCAGTTTTTTTGATAGGCTAACTGTCTTTTTATTGCTTTCATAAAATTTAATTATTTTTTCAGCATCATGCCTGTGTTGTATGGAGTAAGAAAGCCCAATTTTCTTGAATTTCTCCAACTTTTTTAGAGATTTTTTAAGAATTGGCTCTAAATTCAACATATCTTTGACTTCAACATAAATTACAGGGAAATCAGATTTCATGAATTCAGCATGCCCGAAATGAACAATTAAATCAGCCCCTACTGCCTTTGCCTCGCTCAAGGCCAAAGAACAACCTCCCCAGCAAGTATCACCTGAAAAAACAACATCTATTCCTAAGCCTTCAATTTTCTTAGATAAGTCAAAAACCTTGTTTTTTATTCCTTCAGGTAACTGAACCAAAACCCTCTTTGGTTTTCTCTTATTTAATTCTCTTATTAAGTTTTCTTCTTCAAAATCTAAAGTCATTTAAATTAACCCCAAACTGCATTTATAAGATTTTCCGATAAAGCAAAAGCTAGCTAAAGAATAAAAATAAGAATAAGGATAAAAAATAAAAAACTAAAATGCGTATGTTGCCGGTGGGCTACAAATGTGGTTTTGTCCTGTAGTATCCTTAAAGTAAGGAGATACTTCGACTGAAGAAGGAGCTATAAGGTCATTAGCAGCAGTTAATGTTTTTGTTTCTAAAGCTCCTACATTTCCGCTAACATCAACAATAGTGCTAGATGCAGTTCCATTTTTGTATACTACCATCACACCTGAGAGGTCTTCTCCTCCTGCGCTCCTACTAACAATAACTCCTGTAGGATCAGTGGCACCCCCCGTGATATTTGTTACACTTAAAGCAACCTGAAAGCACTTGGCTCCGTAATCCACGCTTTGTGAACCTCCCTCTACAATTCCCCTAATAACTACCCAGATAATCCCTATAGCTACAAGTACAAGAAGAATTATAATAAGGGTTGTTACAACCGTAGACAATCCTCTTTTATTATTAATCATCTCAACCTCCTTTCATCACCTATTTATTAATATCTATGTTTAATTAAGCAAAATCCGATATTTAAATGTTTTTATGCTCTATTGAAATTATCCAAAACCTCGAAAAAATCCTTGCTAGAAATAACTTTATCCACTTCTGTAAGGCCTCTTTGCTCTATAAACTTGGCAAAAGCATCTGGCTTATAGCCTCTTTTCCTTAAAGAAGATATTGTTGGGAGTTTTTCGTCATCATATCCTGAAAATTCCCCGGATTCTATTAAAGCAGAAATTTTTCTTTTTGACAAAACAAGGTCAGTAAACTTAACTCTTCCAATAAAGAAAACCCAAGGAAACTTCTTGTGAAATACCTCAAAAACTAGTTTCTGCCTCTCTGCATTATCCCTATGGTCCTTTCCCCTTATTACATGAGTCATACCTAACTCCATATCATCCACACTTACAACCAGGTTCATCAAAGGCCAAACTCTGTATTTTTTCTTCTGCAAGGGATGCTCTTTAAGACTTATTCTTGCAAGCGGAAAATCTCTCATAGCCGGATTTTTATGGGTCATTGAACTTTTGAACCTTAAAACAACCTCGCCTTCCTTGTATCCCGTCTTAGAAAGCATTTTCTTCCATCTTTTTACGTTCTCTTCGACATCTAGATGCCTGCACGGGCATTCTGTTTTTGATTCTGAATGATGCCTGAATGCGTCTTGTGAGCAGGTGCATACATAAGACTTTCCTTTTTTTATTAATTCTTCAGCGTACTGATAATATGTCTTCATTCTATCAGAGCTATTTATGTACTGGTATACATTCCCAAAAATCCAGTCGCAGTCTTCTTTTATTTTTTTATAAGAGTCTACCTGTACTGTTGTTGGGTCAGTATCATCAACAATAACATAGAATTTTCCCCCATATTTTTTAATATAAAGAGAGGAGACTAAATTTGAGATTATGTGCCCGACATGCAGTGGACCAGAAGGCGCTGGCCTGAACCTCATTATAACCCCTGTTTTCTTAACATCTGGAAGTTCAGGCAAGCCTTCCCTGCTAGTTCTCTCGCTGATAATCTCACGTAATCTCTCAAATTCTTTTTTTTGATTATCTAGCGATAAGGAGTTAATCTCTTTAACACAATCATTAATCTTTGGCATAACCTCCCTAACTTCTTCCTTTTTCAGCCCTTCATTAAATAAAGCACTTATGACACTTCCTGGATTAGCTTTTCCATTATAAGCAACTGCATTTTTCAAGGCATAAGCTTTTATTTTTTTAGCTAGGTTTTTAATTGTCATTTTTCATTCTCCTTTATCTTCTTCTCAACTCCTTTAATGACTTTGGGTCTTATCTTAAACCATTCCTCTTTTAGTAAGCCATAGATATTTTCATCATGAATTTTTCCAGTAGATTTAGCAATAACTGTTTTTCTCTTCATGCCCTCGTGTGTAAATCCGAGCTTTTGAGACATTTTATTTGATGCTTTATTCTCAACGAAAGCGGATGTTTCTATCTTTCTCAATTTAAGTTTATTAAATGCAAAGTCAAGAACAGGAACTTTAGCTTCTAAGATATATCCCCTTCTCCAATATTTTTTATTGATCCAGGACCCGGTATGGCCTTTTTTGCTCTGGTTATCAATTCCGTGTATTGTTGTAACCCCAATAACTTTTTTCTCTGCTTTCAACTCCATAAAGAAGACATACTCTTTTTTGTTCTTTTTCTTTAGCTCCTTAAGCTTAGAATTTATCCACCACAATGCATCCTTTTTCTTGTAAGGATGCGGAACAACCAAGAGCATTCCCGATACTTCTATCTCTTTAACTCCTTCAACAATGTCCTTCCAATCGCTTTTTCTTGGAGGCCTTAAAATAAGTCTCTTTGTTTTTATTATCATGTCTTAAAGAATAAAGATGGATTAATAAAATTATCTTAAAGTATATAAAACCTTAAATATTAATTAAGATAATTATAGCAATGGGCGAAGATAAGAAATTGGAAGATAAAGCCAAAGAACCACGATTTAATCCTGATTGGTCTCCAAACCACCCCCATAATAAGGAAGTTGCTAGAAGATTAGGTTTAACCTATGATCCTTCACTACAAATGTATGTAGATGATGAAGGGTGTCTTATAAGAGACAGATACGGTCAGCCTTTGGGATAACTTAAAATTTATTCAGAACCAGTAAATCTTGTTCTTTTTTCCAGAAGTTCAACTCTTTGAGTAATGTGATAAACCTGATTGCTTAAATCTTCAATTCTATCAGTAAGATCCATAAGCCTCTTTGCAAGTCTTTTCCTTCTCTCTTCAATGCTTGCATTAGGATCATCATAATCGCTTGAGCTTGAAGAACCTGATGCAGAAGCCAAATTTCCTAAAAAAGCAAAATCACTTCCAGATTGCTGGGAGGAAGCTGTTGGTTGTAATGCTTTCCCTTTAGTCTTATTGAATTTCTGCTCGTCATTATAGCTGCTAGCAAGATCCAGCACCTTCTCTTTTTTTCCAAATCCAAGAAAACTCATGAAAAATAAAAGATAAACTGATTTATAAGTATTTCTCAATTATTTAATCTCCAAGGTAACCGCCTTTCTGCAGATTCCAGAGTTTTCTGTACTCTCCAGGCCTTCTAATTAAATCAAGATGCTTTCCTTCTTGGATTATCTTACCTTCTTTCATAACAATTATCCTGTCTGCATTCATAATGGTTGAAAGCCTATGCGCAATTATTATTGAAGTTCTTCCTTTAAGCAATTCGCTAAGCGCTTCTTGTATTTTATGCTCGGTTTCTGAGTCTAATGAAGAAGTTGCCTCATCAAGAACAAGAATTTTTTTATTTGCTAAAATTGCCCTTGCTATAGAAACTCTCTGTTTTTCTCCTCCAGACAGCTTTACTCCTCTTTCTCCAACAATAGTATTCTCTTTGTAAGGAAATGCTTTCACAATATCATAAAGCCTGGCAAGTTTTATTGCATTCATGACCTCGCTTCTTGAAGCGTCTGGCTTTGCGAATTTTATGTTATTATAGATTGTATCATCAAACAAAAGACATTCCTGGGGAACAATCCCTGTTTCTCCCCTTACCGATTCCTGCTTGAAATCTCTTAAATCTCTCCCATCTATAAGTATCTGCCCGGAATCAACATCATAAAATCTGTTTAGCAGTTTAACAATTGTTGTTTTCCCAGATCCGGAATGCCCCACAAGGGCAATTTTTTCGTTTTCCTTTATTTTTAAATTAAAATTCTTCAGCAATTTTCTGTGTCCGTAGCTGAAAGAAACGTCTCTAAATTCAATGACTCCTTTCTGAATATCTATGTTCTTTGCTCCGGGTTTGTCTTTTATCTCGTTCTCTTTCTTCCCGTATTCAAATAAATCTTGGAAATCGGCCATGGATCTATAAAATCCCCTAATTCCCCCAACAAAGCCAAACATTGCCCCGACAATCTGGGAATAAACAGTGTAAACAAAAACAAGAGTTCCAAGACTCAATTCTCCGGCCAAAAACTCTTTTATTGGGAAGTAAATTAAGAAAAATGTTCCAAGGGTAAGTATAAATGACTGGCCTGCATCAAACCACCTAAAATAACCCCAGTATTTCCATGCAGTGTTTTTTGATTTTAGGGCTTTTTTTTCATACTGCGCCTTTACAAGCTGCTCTTTTCCAAGATATTTTACAGAATCTATATTCATAAAAACATCGCTTATCATGCCTTTTTCTCTGTCTTCTGCTTTAATAAAATCAAGCTTTGATTTCTGCTGCAATTCTAGTATGTAATAACTATAAATTGTGAATACAATCGTTGTTAAGAGAATTACAATTGCAGGAACGATGCTGAAATAAGCAAGAGAAAACATCACAACAACTATATTGATAAATAAAGGAATAAAGTTAAACGTGAGGATATCTGTCATATTCTCTACTGCCCCAGCTCCTCTAATCATCCTAGAAACCATTGACCCGGTTCTGTGTGTTGTATGGAAGTTATGATCCAAATCAACAATATGGTTAAAATACTTCCTCTTTATATCTAAAATAATCTTTATATCTAATTTTGCTAGGAAATAGTGTGTAAACCACTTAGAAATAATTCTTACAGCTCTGGCAGTTAGATAAATTATCACTATGACCATCAGGGTTTTTACAAAAATATCTGCCAGTAAGCTCCCCTCGATGAATCTGGCCCCGTCGTCTATTATTCTCTTGAATAGGAATTTTTCAACAACAGGAAGAGTCTCTGCAACAAGAGAAACAAACAAAAGCAAAAAGAACAAACCCTTGTACTTGCCCAAGACCTTCCAGTATTCTCTAAGATTATACCTAAAATCTATTTTTTCTCCGTGTCTTCCTTTCATCTTCATAAATTTTATATACTTCCAGTACCTTTATTTATAATGAAAAAGCTGACTATCGAGTCAGGTTCGGTATTTGATTATAAGGAATCTGATACTGATCAGGACGAACTCGAAGAGCCTTTTCCCGATTCTAAAGAGGAAGAAGACGTTTCTTCCGTTAACTAAAAAACAATTTTTACCTTATAAACCTTTTTTCCTTAGCATTTTTGGAAAAGCTCATTATCAAAACCTTTTTTAATCTCCTCTTCCTTAATTTAACCATGGTTGAATATCGAATCACTCAGAGGCATCGAAAAGATTCGACCTCGGTTGCTGGATCGAGAATTTACACGAATAATTCAAAAGGAGTGTGGGTTCGAGCAATAAAAACCCGCCGGAGGTTTTTATGGTTGAAATAAAGAGTGTGGCAGACATAATAAAAGAAATCTCCCCATACTATAAGGAAAAGGGCGGACCAGAAGCAGAACATAAGCTTGTTTATGACTCAAGCTCTGAAACTCTCGAGCCAGTTTACTTTTATATCATTGACTTAATGAATGATCTAGGGTTTAAAATTGAAAAACTAGTTGATAACTTTTCTTCTTCTGTGGGTTCTGGCCATTTTTCAGAACTTGGCCAAAGAGCAACAATTATGCAGCAGCAAGGAGCAAAAATTCTTGGTGATGTCAATACGGTTCTAAGATCTGTATTAAATATTGTATACGATTTAAAGGAATTCAGAATAAGACTTCAAACCTACGACGACTTGAAATCAAAAGATAAAAAGAAATCAGAAGGTGCAAAATACTCGCTAAAACAAATCTGGATGGATAAGGTTGATATTAACAAGGGAAATTCAAGCATAAAGGCAATGGCTCTCGGGCAGGCAGGATTTCAAACTCTAATAGACGCATTTCTAATTGTTAATGACGAAAAACTTAAGGGGCCTGATGGAAAAGAACTTGATCTGAATGACAGAGTTAAAAGAATAGTCCAGCAGAGAATTTCAGAATACAATATCTGGATTAAACAATCAGAGATGGAATTAAGAAAAAGATTTGAATTAGAGAAAACCTACCTTAAAAGCCAGGTCAATGCCCTAAAACTTTACACAAGATGGGCCAAACCCTACTTAAAAGCCGCTTCTCAGCTAGAAACAAAAGACTTTGGGAGAGATCCTGCACTAGTCAAGGTTTTCAACACCCTTCTCCTTGAACTAACACTTCTTGGAGCCAGGGAAATAAAAGTCAAAGAATCTGCCCTTGAAGGGGATCTTCCAAGAGAATTCACTAGAGAAGGATTCATAAAGTCCTTGAAGAGAAAATACCATGTGTGTGTTTTGGTTGATTTTGTTTTTAGGGGGATTCCGCAAAGAGCAGGCCAGCAATTCCATTATGTTTTTGGAGGAAAAGTGGATGTTATTTTTAGAGGTTATGTTTTAAACGATGATGAGATAAATAAGATTAAGGAAGTTTTGGACAAATCAGACCTCTCAACAGCCCTATCTTTAGTTGAAGGGACCACAGAAGAAAGTCTTTCCCAAATTGAAGAAGAAATAAACTTTTATTTGGAAGAAAGAGATGAAAGTAAAGAAGAGAAGAGCGATGAGTCAAATCCTTTTCTGGCATTGTTTGGATTCTATAATAAGTCAGATTCAAAGTCTTCTGGAAAGAAAGAAAAGAAAGAGATAATCGTAGCCAAAGACAGCTGGGTTGAAAAAGCCCATCTCAGAAGGCTTGGGTCTGAAAAAGCAGTAGAAGACGCTTTTAAGGTCTTTGAAACCTACAAAAAGTCCCATGATATGCCTGCGTACACTTAATAATAAGCTTTAAAAAGCCAGGTAGTAAATGATTTCTATGGCAACAGAAGCATTAGTGGTTAAACTTTCAGCTCCGTTTAGCAGACACAGGGGAAACTGCCAGTGTCCAAATTTAATGCCCCTCTGGGAGCAAATGGCTGAAACAGACAGAGCAGAAGCAGAGGCCAGAAGATATGCAGAGCAGTTTGCAGAGAACCCAGAGAAATACAAAAGAGATGTTATTTTTCAAGATGCGCTTATAAGGAGAAGGAGAAGTTTTGAATTGGCGCTTGAACTATACAGGGATGTTTTTGCACAAGCCGCAAGATCAAAAGGAATAATTTTTGAATCTGGTGGAAGAGTTGTTGAACCAGACATCATCCAAGAAGGCCAGCAATATACTATGAACTGCAGCACTTGCAGAACAGAAATTCCTTTTGTGGAATACGAAGGCTGGAACCAGTAATCTTATAAATTCTGATTAATTCTTTGATTTATGTCTATGTACAAAAAAAGAGACATTGATGAGAGGTTAAGAAATCTTGGTGCAACTCCCTTATACAAGGAAGGATGGGATTATGCAGTTACCTATAAGGGCGTGAGAATTCCAGGGATTAAGGTGACTCATCCGGGCAATGAAATTCCTGACGGTGCTGTAAGCAAGCTTGCAAGAGAAATTGCAGACATAGGAAATCTAAATTCAAATGATGTTAAAAAGGTCTTGAGGGGGATGCGCCCTTCACTTGACACCGGATTAAATTCGGGGATTTTAACCGCTTCATTTGTCTTGATAATGCTTATAATTTCAAGAACAAAAATTCTTACGGGCAATGTAATCGGAAATATTCCTTCTTCTGCCTTAAATGGTTTAATAATCTTAGTTGTCTTTATTATTCTTGGATTGCTCTTATTAAAATTCAGAAGAGATAACTCTTAACAAATTTTATATATCTCTTGTTCTTTAGCTTTATATGGAAAAAACCAGCAAGCCAGCCAAAAAATCAAGCAAAATTCAAAAAACTCTTGGAAAAGTCAAGTTCAAGGAAATAATCATTCCTCTTGAGAAATCTGAAAAAAAGGAATTAGAACCTCCCAGGAAGGATTCTGGCTTGGAGGAAGAAATTATTGAAGCAGAGGAAATAATAGATTCCCGGCAATTTCAGAAATTTTTAACAGCGTCCGGCTCCCCAACCTTAGAAAGTATAGGAGGATCCCAGCAGCAAAGAGTAAGATTTGTTAGAAGCGAAAGGTCCGAAAGAGATCTAGATAACGATTCCTTAAAATACGATCAGGGCGGAAAAGATTATTTTTCTCCAAATCAGGCAGATCCTGGATCTGGAAAAAGAGATTACTCTATGATAAGCGAAGCTCAGCCTTTAAGAGGAAATGATAATACTAGCAGATTTTTGCTAAAGCCTGAAGCGCCAATGTCAGATAGGATAGAAAATCAGGCGCCATATCCTGAGATGGGAAGGCCAATAATGAATCCGGAATTTGCGCAAAATAGAACAAAGCTCCCTTTTGAAATGGCCAAGGAAGATAAAAAATATAAAGAAGCTAGATTTTAGATAGGTTAATAAATAAAAAATCCGTATTTTGTTTATGGGAAAAGGGGAATACACAATTAAAAATTTTTATTCTGGAGGATACTCTAGTTTTAGCCCTAGTTATGGAAGTTCTTTTACAGGATATAGGACATCAGCACAACATTTGGGTATGGCCACTGATGCAAGAACGGCAAATGTTTTAAAAGAAGTTTCTGAAAATTTATCTGCTGGAGCTAAAACCGTTGAATTAAACCAAGTTTTTCCGGAAGTTTTTGAATCAATCCCAAAAGATCAATTAAAAGAAGTAAATAGGCTTGCAAAACTAACCGGAGTAGATGTCACACTTCATGCGCCTTTAGTTGAACCTTCTGGTATGACAAAAGACGGGTTTACAGAAGCAGGAAGAGAATCTGCTGAAAGACAAATGAATCTTGCAATAGAAAGGGGGCACGAAATAAATCCTAAAGGAAATGTTAATATAACCTTCCACTCTTCGGTTCTTCTCCCAGGACAGATAAAACCAAAAGGAAGAGAAGTTCCAGAAACATTTGTTATAAATTCGGAATCGGGCTCGGTACAAAAACTGCCCTTGAAAGAAAGAAAGTTTCCTGGAGAAGCACAGCAGCCAAACATCAAAGAAGAGGTGACTAAGATCAATGAAGAGGTTTGGAAGCAGCAACTGACCCATCTGGCCTACAATATAGAAAGAGCAAGTGAACTTATAAGGTCTTCGGGATATCTGGCCCTAACAGCCGAAGCCGAAGAAAAAGCCGGAGAAAAATTATATCCCCAGGAAAAACAGGCAAAAAACGCCTTTAATGTTGGAACAGCTTTTCTGCAAGATTCTTATAGAGAGCTTAAAGCCCTTTACGATTTAGCATATAAAAACGCAACCGAAGAAGAAAAAAATATGCTGTTGGATTTAGGAAATAAAATTAAGGAAAGGGTGGAAGTAATAAAAAAAGAGCCGGATAGCCGTAAAAGCATAATGTTAAGACAGGAAATTGTTGAAGATGGTCTTGCCACCCTAACCAAGATCTCCATTCCAGAGATATACAAATCCCTAAATGATTTTGCCAAAGAAAAAACAACAGAAACATTTGCAAACGCAGCCCTTAATTCATATAAAAAATTCAAAGAAAGCACCCCCATAATAAGTATTGAAAATCCCCCTGCAGGAGGAGCATTCAGCACAGCAGAGGAATTAAAAGAAATTATAGAAAAATCTAGAGAAAAGTTTGTCAAAAAAGCTGTCGAGTCAGGAATTTCTGAATCAACTGCAAAAGAGCAGGCTGAAAAAATAATCGGAGCTACATGGGATGTCGGCCACATAAACATGCTTAGGAAATACGGCTATGAAGGTAAAGACATTGTAAAAGAATCCGAGAAGATAGCACCCTTCTTAAAACACGTCCATCTTTCTGACAACTTTGGCTTAGAGCACACAGAATTGCCTATGGGAATGGGAAATGTACCAATAAAAGAAATAATGGAGAAATTTGACGAAGAGGGCTTCAAAGGAAAAAAAATAATCGAAGCGATGCACTGGTGGCAGCATTTTTCTCCTGGCGGAAAAACAAATCCTCCGTTGCAGGTAACTTTAGAGGCTTTTGGGTCTCCAATTTATTCTTCTGAATCCGGGCCTTACTGGAATCAATCCCCTGGTCTAATACAAAATTATTATAGTGGTTATGGCCAGTTTCTTCCTGATGTTAACTACCAAACCTTTGGTGCAGGATTCTCACAGCTGCCTGCAGAACTCGGAGGACAAAGGCCAGGCCAAGGTAGTAGAATGAGCGGAAGAGGAATGGAATAACAAACAAATTTAAAAACTATATACTCCAACCTATATAATAAAAAAGATGGTTAAGAAAAAAAGAGGGAAAAAATCAAAGACGATACGAAAGCTTCCTAATTTAGATGATTTAAGCAAGAAAACAGAAAAGGAAAAGACAGTTGAAAGCCAAGAAAAAAAACCCATTTCTTCAAAAACCTTCAAAAAACCAAAGATTCATCTAAAACAGGAAAAGCCTAAGAAAAATTTAAATCCAAAAAACTTTCCAAGTCTGCAGCTTAAGTCAGAGCATGATATTGCAATGGATTTTGCAGTTAAGGTCTATAAGAGATTTGACAAAATTATCAAGTCTGTTGTTCTTTTTGGCTCGACAGTAAAGCAGTCTGCTGTTGCAGGTTCAGACATTGACATTATAATAATCATAGATGATGTTGCAATAAAATGGGATCAGGAGCTTATTGCCTGGTACAGGGAAGAGCTCGAGAAAATTTTGCAAGTCAACCCTTATAAGTATGCATTGCACATAAACACAGTCAAGTTAAGCACCTGGTGGGAAGATGTAAGCAGAGGGGATCCTGTAGTTATAAATGTCTTAAGGCATGGTGAACCGATGCTGGATTATGCAGGATTCTTTGAGCCTTTAAAATATCTTTTGCTACAGGGAAAAATCCGACCTTCACCGGAAACAATTTACATATCTCTTCAAAGAGCCCCAACCCATTTAGCAAGAAGCAAAGCATCTGTATTGAGTGCAGTAGAAGGATTGTATTGGGCAATGGTTGATTCAGCTCATGCCGCCTTGATTGCAGCAAATATCCTTCCTCCTTCTCCAGAGCATCTTGCAATTGATTTAAGGGAGCAGTTTGTAAATGAAGGAAAATTAAACATGAAATATGTTGTCTGGTACAGAGACTTGCTAATGCTCCACAAAAAAATCAATCACGGAGAAATAAGGGACGTTAAAGGCTCTGATATTGACGCCTGGTATGACAGAACAAAAGAATTCATTGACGTCATGGCAAATTTAGTTAAAAATATTGTTGATAAGCAAGATTAACTAGAAAAATTTCTTCTTATGCCCCGGGGTTGGGCCCATCAGCAGAATAAACTCTACTTGGGAGATCAAAATTTGGTTTTCTTTGGGGGATAAAGACGTATTTTTCTGGGAGTATTCTTTGATAATTTAATCCATCGTCTCTGTTAACCGAAGTCTGTGTTGGGGTTCTCCAATCTCTTGATATAATCTCCCTATCATAATTATTTTGTAAATCACTCACTCCACTCACAACAGAAAGCATAATTAATCCAGACACAAGGTTTTTTCTCATCTTAAAATCCATTTCCTTTTCTGTAATCAAATTCTCTGATTATATTGAAATTATGTAGGAAAACAAGCCAGACAAAAGCCCATAGAAACAAGTCAAATCTAAGGTTGAAATCCATTCCAATTATTCCATTAATTAAGATATAGACTATAAAGAAAAGAGCAACTGCTAATCCAAAATAGTTTACCCATATTGGTCTTTCTCTCATGATTAAATTTTGTTTTGTCATTTTAATTTCTCCTCGTTGCAGCATACAAAGCAGCTAATCCAACAGCAGCAATCCCCCCGTAAACAACTTCTGGCTGTTTGAGGTTATATCTATCATTCCTTCCTTCGCTTAAGCCATTTGCTAGTGAAAGAACTGCCACTGAAGCAGCAGCTATTGCTCCTATTCTAAAAATGTTTGCTATTGTTTTCATTTTTTGTTTTTAGTTTATTTAATCTAAATTATAAAAGTTAAAAAATAAAAAATAAAATTAAAGTTTAGATGCTAAGTTCTTAAGCTCTTGCATTCTTGTGGTATCAACTGCATCAGGTCTTAAAGATTCATAGCTGTATCTGTCAAGTGTCTGCATTACATCCATAACATCCTTGTATCTGGCTATGGTTTCCTTAGCTTCAGCAATTTGGTCATTGCTGAACAAGCCCTTTGGAGCTTTCTTGTCAGTCATGTACTTTGCTTTGGCATATTTCTCTCTTATAGACTTGATAGTTTCATCATGTCTATTCAATGCGCCAACAATCTTGTCTCTGTCTCCAGATTCAAGACCTCCTAAAGCAGAGCCATACCAATCAACTAACTCAGAAGGTTTATATTCTCCTCTCTTCTCTTCGAATTTAGATGCATAAACTGCTATTGCAGTAGTTACACCATCTTCAGAAGCCTGAGTACCCCTGATAAAACCTTCAGCATCTTCTCCTAAGTTAAGGCCTTTTGCACCTGCAAGTACTTCTAAAGCACCCGGAGCATATCTTCCGCCATCTTCAGTTGAAGCTAAATAAGCGGCAGCTGCACCATACTGGTATCTTTTAAAGTCTGTTCTTTGGTCAGGCATTTTGTGTTTTTGTTTTTTCCTCCATTATTATGAGTATTTTTCTTAAAATTACCATAAAACACTAGTATTTAAACCTTTCTATTTGTAACCACTTACTAATAGGAACAAAACAGAATACTTAAAAAGAGTAATTTTTCTGGTTAATTTTTAAGTCTTTATCAATATTTAAGAAACCATTACTAATCAGTTTAAAAATTTTTAGAAACCCGTATAATCTCTATTGCTTGCCAGAATTATCTTCAAAAACAACCTTTGTATGACACGGAAGCTTTGATCTTATCTGATTGTATAAATGCCTTACAATACTTACTGCCTTAGGGGTTTGAACAGCAATAAAAAATATTGGACTGCCTCTCTTTACTATAGCTGCTTTTCCAACAGCTTTTCCAAAAGAAAGCTGCATTCCGGTCTGCATTCTGTCGGCCCCTGCCCCGGTCAACATTTTATTCTCTCTTTGAATATGGTGCGGAAAAGGAATTACTCTGAAATAATACTGCCCAGCAAGCTCTTCATCTAGTTTTTTGTTGATAAACTGTCTGCAAGATTCAAGGGCATTGTGCCTCACCTGTGCGTTTTCTGTAGCAACCATGGATAGTGATAAAGGTAAATTTCCTTTGCCATACAAACCAGAATTTCCCATACTAAACTTCACAATTTTCTGCGGCGGAACCACTTTTATAAAAGCCTTGCTTTTCTGTTTGCTTATTCTTGTAAAAGGAACAACAGTCTTCTTCGAATATGATAGGGCTTTTCTAAGTGCCATTTAACACTCTCCCACCATTACAGCTGTTCGAATAGCTTGTTTAAACGCCCCTAATGGTGCTACCTGGATATAAGCAATATTTTCCCCTACAGAACCCTCAACAAAAGATGCCAATTCTCTTCCCTTGACTTCTGCAAATCTTGAAAGAGATGCAATTTGGTGTCTAATAAAAACATCGTATAATCTATCAGAATCTAAAAATTCAGATGCTCTGCTTAGCATAAAATTTCCCCATTGGCAAATCGAATTATAAGCAAATATCTTTCTATCTATCATTTTATCTCCACCTTTGCGTTATGTGCTTTAGCAGATAATGCATGCGAGAAATCTTTAATTTCGACGCTTGTTGTCAAAGCCTGGCCAGGCAGTCCTTTTTCAAATATAGCCCTAACAACGCCTTTAGTTCCGTGAGGAGCAGCTATCTTTCCGTTGATTGCTCTGCCTGCAGAAGATTTCCATTGCACACTCTTGCCTACAAACTTCTCAGCATCCTTTCTTGTTTTAGAACCTTCTATCTCTATAAGAAAGTGCCTTTCATGAACAGTATGTCTTCCTCTTCTAAATTGAATTACTTTTGCATTTACCATTTTATATCGTGCAAAAAATCATTTATAAATCTTATCTATTCTCTAAAACAATGATTTCTCGTCCGACAATATTAGATTCCCTATATTCTTTAATTGGAAATCCCTTGACAATTTTAAGCCCGGTATTCTTAGCTATTTTCTCAAGGTTGCATGAAACCCTGGTTTTTCCGGTTTTTATCAAAGGAAGAGTAAACACAATTCTCCCAGAAACACTTTTCTTAAGATTGTTTAAAACAGAAACCATTAACCCTTCAAATCCCCTTAACATTTTATTGGCTTCTTCTAAAGAAGGAACATGCCTAAGAACTCTCCCCAAATCAGGTTCTGTAACCACACCATCGACTTTGCCTATATCTACTTTCCTAGAGTCACCAGTAATAATAGAATACCTCTCTGAATTAAACCTCTTAAATTTCAAATTTTCCAGACACCCTTTGATTGCTTCTTCATCTTTGTCAATTCCTACCACTCTAATCTCCTGCATCAAAGCCTCTATTAGTATCGCTCCTATGCCGCAAAAAGGATCTAATAAAATCTCTTTTTCTTTGACTAAAGACAGGTTTATCATTATCTTTGCTAGCCTAGGGGAGATAGAAAGCTCTTCTCTTCTTACCGGCTTTTCCATATCTCTTTCTTCCAGCTCCTTGTAATCACAATTTTGAATAATTCTTCCAAAAAGATCCTCAAAAACAAAAAACTCTTCATTAATTAATCCAGAAGCGATTCTTACCCTCTCTCCTGACTGCAATTCCATTGAGCCATTAAGGTTTTTTTCTGTTGCCTTTAACTCTTCTTGCTTGAATCTTTTTTTAAGATAGCCTGAAACTTTATCATAATTCTTATCTGAGAAATTCCAAAGAACATAATTAAGCTTATTACTGGCCCCGTTGTAAATAACAGCTTTATCTAGCTCAACATCTCTGGTACCACATAAACCCTCCCCTATTGCAATAACACCGCCAAGCCTATCGATTGCATTATTCTTTAATTTATTATCAATTTCCACTAAAAAACCATTACTCTTCAAATTAAAGCCCAGTATTTTATGCCCCTCCTTTTTCAGATAGCAAAAAACTTCCTGCTTTGAAAGCTCGGGATTTCTTCCTAGAATGAACAAGTATTGTGGCATTTTGATAATATGATAAGGATAGTATATTCTATTTTAAAAATTATGGGATTAGTATATCCATAGATTAAAGGCATTACAATGAAGATAATTATTGATATTCCTCAAACTTAGTAGTTAAGTCTATCAAATTAGTATTAACAAATTATCAAAAAATCATTAAACCCTTACAAAACAATTTCAAATTCTCCAAACTCTTTTTTTATAAGGTCAAATAGTTTAGGATTAACTGCAAGATCTTTCCTTGTCTTTTGGTGCTCCATGGCCTCAGAAACTTCTTTCATATTTGAGGTTTCTATCTTGTCTGTTATTTTTTTAATTTCATTACCAATAAACAAAAAGCAGTTTCCTCCGGAAATCAAGAGTTCGGCAGTCCTGTCCTTAAAGATTATCTTCATCCTTCCCTTTTCAACACCCAATAGATCCTTTCTCTGAGAGAAATCAATAAGATCGTTCATAAGGATTGCAGATCCTTTTCTTACATCATCTGCTTTCTGCAGGCTTAGCTTCGCTTTCTTTGACTCTGTCTTGGCAGCAACTATCTCTTTAAGAATTCTTAGGTGTTGCTGCGTAAACTTGCCTTTCTTAACAAGCTTATTTTCAAACTCATGCACAATATCCTGCTGTGAATTCTTTCCAGTAACTATCTTCAAAAGCTCAAAAACATCCTTATACACTTGATCTATGGTTTTTTCCTGCGCCTGCTTTTCAATCTGATCTCTTAACTCCTTAAGTCTTTTAAGATAATCCTCTGTATCTTTAAGCAGCTTATCAATTTCTTTTCCAGAAACTTCCTTTATCTTCTCGTGTTCATATCCCTTATAATACTTAATTGTAATCTCTTCAAGAATGTCAATGTATTTTTTTTCAAGCATCTTTTCCTTGTCAACAAAAACCCTCTTCATTTCCTTAAAAGTTTCTTTTGTTGTTGGGGGAGGCATCCCATACAGCATTAACAAAGCCTGGCTTGGGGTTATAACACTCCAGTAAATATCCAATAACAGAATATCCATTAAAGCCTTCTTAGCTCTCTTAATTGTGTTGTCTCCTGCAGACATGAACATGTCAATAGCTTCTGGAGAAGGTTTAAGCTTCCCCATTTTTAATAATGCTTTCCATGGCATAAAGGTAGCTCGATCATAAAGAGGAACTCCGTCTCTTATAAATGTAAAAATAACCGGATGGGCATCCTTGACACTCTCCCAAAAGTCAGTCAAAAGATAAACTTGGATGTTAAGCATGTTGTTTTTGACTCCTGCAAGAGCAGCAGCCTCTGTCACATACTGGCCGACAATCATGCTCCTAAGCCTTTCCTTTAATTCAAGTCTTGGCATTCTCTTAACATCAGTATCATTAATGACAACAAAAACATCAACATCAGAGCTTTTTACAGTATCTCCTCTTACAAAGCTTCCTGCAATAACGTAGCTTACAACATACTTGTCAAATTTCCTTAAAACAAGGGATTTGTGTATTTCAGCAACTCTTAAGCCTTGAAGTATTCCGGTATCATGAATTGGAAGAGACATTGCAATGGCGCCGATAAGCTCGAATTTGCTGTCAAAACAGATCTCCCATAAATCCACAGGAGTCTTAATCTGAAGCCAGATCTTTTGCTTAAGCTTTTCCTGCGTCAATTCAACTTGTTTAATGATTTCCTGCTTTATCTTTGGAATATTCTTAAATTGTTCTTCAGGAACCACCATATACAAATGCAGGTATTTTTCAGTTTCCTTAGGAACTTCTTCCTCCTCAATAAAAAACTTAATTGCCTGGTTGTGAAGAATGCTTATGGATTGTGTGAAAGGATATTTTTTAACAATAAATCCTTTCAACTTATCCAGCTCTTTTCTTGTTTTCTCCATCTCTTTCTGCAGTTTTTCCTGATCGGGAGGCAATATATTTTTAGAACTATATTTATTATCCAGATTCATTTCAGGAATGTCTTGAGGAGAGTTATCATTCGAGGACATATTAAAAAAATGAGAGTTATGCTTTTAAATGTTACTGATAAAAGGTGCAATTCTTTATTTTCCCCAGCTCCATCTTGGTTTCTCTCCCTTCTTATAGCATATCCTTATAAGAACAACTGTTAAGAGCAATATTGGCAAGATAAATGTAAAGAATACTTCTAAAGCAGAAGAGCTTTCATCAATAGTAAGAGAAAATAAAACTAATGCCAAGACATAAACCCCTACGACTAGCCATCCCTGCCATTTTACAGGAACCCATCCCCACCCATAAAGCTTTCTTTTAAACCAGTAGCCTTTCGGGTTGTCTTTTAGATATTGGAAGTAGTTCATAATTTACATTCCTAAAAACTTCATTAGATGATATACTACAAAAGCCGGCCAGACTAATGCCTTTAGCACTCCAAGAACTCCATCCCAAAATCCTGCTGCAGTTGACAAGTTATAAACAAGTGCTCCTACAAAACCCAAGCCGTAAAAAGCTCCCCCACAACCGCCTCCGCAGCCCGCAAATTTATTTTTTGCCATTTTCATAAAGATAACTATATCCCAGAATTTATAAATCTAACATAAATTCAATAATCCTAATCTTGAATAAACAAACTATGCAAGAAAATAAAGAGAATTACAAGAATGCTTATTGCAATTGACAAATAAATCCAGCCAGATTTATCCTTATTTTTTATTAAAGCCACCATGCCAAATACAAGAGCAATAATCGGCAAGGGAAAAACAATAGCCACAGCAACATCCCACCACTTATCCCCATAATCAAGGATATTAAAAATGGGAGCTAAGAATATAGAAATAATAATTGCTACCAAGAAAAAAATATTCAATCCAACACTCCACTTACCTAATTTTGTCTTGGGTTTTGTTTTCATGATATTATATAAGTAAATTCTCTTTATAAACATGGCCCTAATCGGAATAAAATTCCTCAAAGTCCCATTTACTCCGTAAATGGCCCTAAGCAGGATCGAACTGCTGACTACTCGGTGTAAACGAGTCGTTTTGCCACTAGACTATAGGGCCTGAAAACCTGCGGTTTTCGATCCATGAAGCAACTTCCTTTCTTTGCCTCTGATGGAAGTTTTGATCCCGAAAACCTACAGATGTAAAACATAAAAACACCTTTTAAAACTTACTAAAACAAGTAAACTGAAAAATCAGAAAAAAATAGAAAAAAGAAAAATAAAAAAGCCTAATTTTTAGCAATTGCGAATACGTTCTTTATTGCAACTATTATTGTTGCAGGAACAAAAATTGCTAGTAAAGTTTGTAGCATTCCATCCAATCTTGGAACTTGTGCAGTCACAGTTTGTCCAAGTGCAGAGGCAATAATCAATACAATTCCAGACATAAGGAATGGCTGAACTTCTTTGTCAGCTACATTCAAAAGGCCGATGATTATACCAACAGCAATAAGGATGTAAAGCCATGTAGGATTCATTACATTAAGCAATCCAAGCAGCAATGCAAGAATTACTCCTATAAGAAATGCCCAGCTTCCAATAAAACTCCCTTTGCCTTTAGCCATAGTCCACCTCCTTTCTACCTCTTTAATAATATTCTAATCAAATTTCAGTTTAAATACTTTTTTATTATACTTCCTAAAAGAACAGTAAAACAATTAGAATAAGAATAAAAAAATAAAAATAAAATTAAGGAACTCTTCCTGAAATTGTTCCGCTTGCCTGCTGTGTTATCCCTCCAGCTCCTGCAGTGAAGTAAACAGTAACATCGCCGTTAAACCTGGTGTCTGAAGTTAAAGCGGTTCCGTCGCATGCAACTGTCAAAGCTCCGGTTAAAGTTCCGTCAGCAACAGGACCAACATCTGCAAAGGTATCGGTTGCAGAATTAGTGCATCCTTCAATCTCTATATTTGAGATTGTTACTGCATCGCCAACACCATTCCTAAATTCTATCTGGATATTTCCGGGTACTGGAGCAGCAGATATAGCCATACCTTCTGGATCAAATGGCTGGCTTAGAGTAAATCTATTTCCAGCAAGGTTTCCAGGACTTCCTATAATATACCATAAAACTCCTACAACAATGATTGCAGCTAAAATTGCCCAACCATAAGTCATAAGAAACTCCATGGCCGCCTGTCCTCTTTTTCTTATCATAATCATACCTCCTTTCATCAGGTCAAATAAATCTTAACCTCTTATAATTTTATTATGGAAAATTAGTATTTAAACATTTCTCCCCATTTACTAAGGAGTTAATATTCTACTAACCTGATATTTAATGTGATGCCTTACTGGTTCTGTGTCATCAATCCTAAACCACGATTGCATTCCAAAAACTCCCGAATGATGTATGTCTATTTCTGTAAAATAAATATAATCTATGCAGGATTTTGTCATTACCGGAACGTCCTGTATTCTGAGCTCATCAATATTGACAAAACTCTCAATGCCGTTAGGATCCGAAGAAAGATCTCCTTCAAGCCTTTTCAGAAAGCTCGGGGCATAAGTATTCTCCGCATAATATCCTTTATTAACGTGATCTTTTAGATTTGTAACATCTCCTAACTCAGTCACATAATTTTCCTCATAAAAAGTTTTAGTTATCTTCCTCGATACTCTCCCTCCAGTATTCACAACAAACAAAGGATCTTCGAACTCAGTTATTGGAATATATGCAGAGATTACTTGCCTTTTGTCCCACCTAGCAAGACCTTCTTTATCTTCCATCACAAAATCAGAAATAAGGGAGAACTTAACATGCCACGGATCATCCTGGCTTACATTTATTATAGAATTGCTTATGTTAACCCGGACATTAATTTTCGCAGCATTTCTGTTTATAGAATCAAGAACATCTGCATAAGTCACTCCCTGAATGAGGCTTATATTTGCTTCTCCTTTAACTGTACCATTAAAAAATGCTTCGCTGAAAAAAGTATCTACATCAATATAATCCCCGGAAACCGCAATCTCGTTCTCTGCTACAAGAAGAATCCTAAACCCAGAAATATAAACTTGTCTTTCTAGATTCTTTTCCATTGAAAAAAGAAAATTATCCATTGTAGAAACTCTGGTAGTTATAGAATTTTTTTCCTTTACTAGGGAAAATATTTCAAAAGAAGCAAACATAAGCAAAATGAGTAGTATAGCAATTCCCGTAAAAAATTGGGATTTTTTATTTTGAATTAAATTGAATTTCATCATTTCCATGTCCTCACCTGAACTTCTGTCTCCCACGCAAACGGAATTCCAGAAACCTCGACAGAATTTATTGAAAGATCGTTCTCCGAGAACTTAGTTTCAATCTTGCCATTTAAATTAAGATCCATTTCCTGCAAAAGCTTAAAGACAGCATTGTTAATAGCATCATTTTCATCATAAGACTGTAATGACGAAGTATAAGAGCAACTGCCTGAACCAGAATAATTTGATGGAACTTTAAAAGTAGAGGTGGTCCCATCTTCAAATTCCACTTCCCATTCACATCCGTTAGCAAATGGAAGTATGGCAGTGTAAGAAGAAATTTCTTTTAAAACCGAGTAAATAACTTTGTTGTAAGGTGATCCTGCGCTAGCGTTAAAGGGATTCAGACCAACACCCACCCTTACAGAATTATTTCCCACATTAATAAGCGATGGAGGGATATTAACCATATACGGATCTCCAAGTTTAGTAAAATTAACCCCATACTCTCCAAGATCAAAAATATTATCCCAGGTTCCGGTCACATTATTATATTTCTCAACCTTGCTCGTCCACTTTGATCCAGAATAAGAAACAACCTTTGCGTCATAAGGGGCTGTATCATTTGGAACAAAGAAACTTCCTTGTGAAAGATTATTGTTAAATTCAGGGGTTTCTGAAACAACAACCAACCCGTATGGAATGCTTTCTTTATAGCTTATATTAATATATGAATCTGGATAAAGCCGCGTATTTATTCCTTCCCCGACAATTGTTTGTTCTACATAGGCTGCCTGAATAACATCGCTGGCAACCTGCCTATAAATGCTTTCTAGCTGGCTTACATTCACGAAATAATAGTTTCCGTGCCCGCAATTAGCGATATCTTCCATAACCTGCCGATTAATATTGCTCCCAAATCCAATTGCATAAACTTTTATAGAATAATTATTATATGCTGCACAGGCCGCATTAACTGCCCATTGTTGATCAAGAGCATCACTTATTCCCCCAGACCAATCACCTCTAGACCCTGAGCCGCTATAATCTGTATAACTATTACAATAATAGGTAGGTGCTCCATCACTCATAACAACTATCGACCTTGATTTGCTTGAATTTGACTGCGTTGCAAGCATATTTACGGCCCTATTAATACCGCAGCAAATACAGGTTCCTCCTGTTGCACTCCAAGAATCGACTTCTGCTTTAAGGCTGACATTATTAGTAGAAAGGGCATGCGTGTTTGAAAGAAGGGCGCTTGTGCTGTATGCTGCAAGACCAACCCTATTAATTGAAGAATTAAGAACAATATCCACAAATAACTTTGTTGCGTTCTTTGATTCCCCGATCTTATCTTCATAAATTCCGCCGCACTCTCCGCATCTTGTTGCATTATTAACACACCAACCACAACTAGAATTACAGCAAGAACTTCTCCCACAAGTAACCCCGCTGCATGTCGATGCCATGCTTCCGCTTATATCGTTAGTGGAAATAACATCTGCGGGCAGAGTAACATTAAAAGTATAAGAAGCATTTACAAACCCAACCCTAAAAGGAATGGTTTTGTCTTCAAGAGTCGAATAATCCAACAAGGAGGATAAATAGGCGTTATCAAGGCTAATATTTACAATTTGCCCGCTGCTATTCCCCTGATAAACAGTTTTATTTCCTATCATAAAAAATATGTCGTAAGAGCTGTTATAACGAAGTAGAGATTCTATTCTTGTTATTGTAGAGGGAATATAAAAACTATCGTATAAATTTATAAGCCCATCAATGCCTGGAAAATTTTTTCTCCCGTTAAGATAAGGAACGTTGGAATAAATTATCTTAATAAATCCTCCAGCAACGTAAAGTGTGCCATTGAAAGATTTAAATTCGAAATAATTGTCTCCACTAACAAAGTTCGAGGAATAAGGAGATAAATCTATTTTATACGGAACATTTGGATTAGGATTAAAAACCCCAACATTCACATTATTTATAGATAGATTAAATGGTCTAGAAAAAACTCCTTCGATGTTTCCATCAATAATCTCCCCAGTAATTTTTACAGTTATATTTCCATCACCGACATAACCACCAAAATAAAAATAATCTACTTTATTTGCAGAAGACAAAAATGCTCTTGCAGAATAGCCTTTTGTTGCGTTCCCCTGTTGAATCCCGCTGATTATCTGCCTGGAGGTATAAATTGTATCTGCATCATTATACGGACTTACTTCGGACTTTGCAATCTCGGTGTTTCCAAAATACAATCCGAGGTTTTTGCTTAGATTCAAGCCATCAAGTATAGAATCGGCAAGCATATTTGCTGCAGCATCGTTATTGGCGTAAAATTCTCCGAGTTGATCAAGAACAGACTGATTAAGGTTAGTGATATTTCCAGAAGCAATTAACTGTTTTGCATATGAATTGTCTATTTCTCCGATTTTAATTGAAGAAAGAGAGATTATAAGGTCTTCTTGCAGATGTGTCTCGTACTGAACTTGAGAATGCTGTGGTTTTATAAAAAGAACGACCCCAAGAATCAGCAGCAGAGCTATCAAAGCATCCACGCTGAAATAGTAGGCTTTTTTATTTTTTTTAAAATTTAGCATTTTAGTCATAAAGATAAAGATTAAATTTAGAGGGTTTATTTTTGTAAAGAACAATTCTCGTAACCTGAACAAGATTTTCTACTTCTCCTGGGCCGGCTAAACCGACATGACTCTCTGGATTTCCTTGAATTGTCAGATTCTGAATGGTGAAATAAAAATGATTTCTAGATCCAACAAAATTCTTCAAGCCAGAATAATTAAGGTATACTTCATCCAGCTTTGATTGATTAACCTGATTTTCATTTAGAATTCCGAATTCCCCTTCGCTTAGTATAAGATCTGCTGCAAGGTTCCCCTCATAAAAGAGCTCATCTAATTTGTTCTTTGATTGGGACGAGTAATTTACTGCATAAACATAGAGTATAACTATCCCGGAGATAAATATTACGCTTGCTATAACCAAGTCAAAACTCCAGGTTTGTGCTCTTTTGTTTTTAATTGAGGTAAACGCTTCCATTTTGTTTTCTTATAAGGTTGTCTCCTTTACTTATGTTCCCAATAACTTCTGGAATTTTATAAGTAAGATGAAAATTATCCAGGCTAGCAAAAAGAAAAGTCTCTGTGATATTTATTTTATAATTTTTGCCTAAAATGTTCTCTGGAATTTTAAATGTCCGCGAATAGCCATCAGAAGCTTCTGAAGCTATGCTTATTTCTTCCTGTGCATTTAGGGCTATATTCTGGAGCAGTATCTTCTCTTTCTCTTGGTTCTTCTCGCTTATATTGCCTTGGATGATGGTAAAAAAAGTGACAAAGAAAAAAAGAACAAACCCAAAGATTATAGCAAATTCTGCAGCACTCTGCGAGTGCTTCACCCCCTTTTTTATCATAAAAGGATATAGGAATTAAGATATATAAAATTAAGCATTTAATTTGCAGAAGCATGGCATCCGAAGATGTCATGTCAAACACGTAAGTGCCCGAACAAGAAAAATCTCCTGCCTTCTGCAGAGATAATAAAATGCTTTTGTATTTAAATTTTTGGATAATTAGGTTTATATATTTAGATTAGTTATTTATCTTATGGGAAAAGCCATAGACATCATACTGATAATCCTTATAGCAATAGTGATAATTACAATAGCAGGGGTATTTTTCTTAAACAATAATGCAGATAATTTTTTTGGCATTGACAACGATCAAACCATAAACGACGACCAGGATGTTAACGGAGATTTTCCAACCTATCCTGATGAAGAACCAGAAAGTGAACCAAACTCTTCAGGATCAAGCTCTAGCGGAAGCAGTGGAGGCGGTGAAAGCAATCCGGGAGGAAATATAAATCCAATTACAGGATGTGCTACTTCCTCTATTTCTTACTCAATAGAAGATATAACTATAGAAGAAACCTGCAATTTTTACAATAATGAGATATGCACAGATAAAACAGTTACCTGCTCTGCAGAGATTCACAACCTTGACTCAGAATCTGATGGAATATTCAAAGTAATACTTAAATTCATGGAAGGAGACATGGCAAATGGAATTATTCTTGAATCAAAATCCAGGGAATTTTCTGTTCCTGCAGGACAATTCGAGATATTCATGGAAACAATAAATCTTCTGGGGGAAGAAGCCGGCAAGCAACTCAACTGCTTTTACAATACCGAAGAACCTCCAAGCACAGACCCGTGTTAGCTTATTAAAACATAGCTTTGCTTTGCTTCTAAAGTGATCTTCTTTATTCCAGGCGTGTTTGTAATGCCTCCCTGCAGAGGAACATTACTATTATAGGCTCTTTTATTGGTGGTTGTACTCACCGTCGTTGTTATAAAGATATAATCTGCATTCACTTCTATACTTTGAACGCCTTCTGGCAGATAAAGACTTATTGTTGTTTTGCTCGGCTCGCCTGCAAAAAAGACATTTTCTGCAGAGTTAATTACCTGGGTTGCAAAACTCTCTATCTGGTTAAGCCTAATTTGGTCATTAATCCTATTAGAATAGAAAAAAGCAACAGTAAGTATTGAAAGTATAGCAAAGGTTATGAATCCAACAACAATCAAATATTCAACGCCAACTTGCGAACGTTTGCACGAGGCAATCCAAACGCAGGTGCTGGCGCGAGTTGAGCCTCTTTTCTTCATCATTTTTTATTTTTAAAAAGGTTTATTTATTGTAGATACTTGGTTTTAGAAACCTTTTTTGAAAAGGTTTATATAACTACACTCCTATTTAGAAATGAAGAATATATAAACATTTTTAATAAACATATGGGGAAAAAAAGGCTGATAATTTTAGGACTCTTTGTCTTGTTATTTTCTGGAATAAATCTTTACTTATATTTTAACCAAGGGAATAATTCCTATTCCAAAATTTCCGGATTATTCATGGAAGACTTGCAGGAAGGAATGAACCTTTCAGTAATAATCTTTATAGGCCAGTGGGTTTTATTATTGGCTATTGTTTTATTTGCCTACACGAGGTTCCTTAGGCACAAAAGAGAGCAGGAAGAGGTCAAACCTATAGAATGTAATATTCAGCCCTCTGGAACAGGATCAGAAACAGAATTAGACTGTTTATACAAACTATTGCAGGAAAAAAAGAGATTAAGTATAGACACTATTGCAAAATCCTTTAATGTTTCAAAAGAAAAAGCATTGGAGTGGGCGAAGATACTGGAGAACAGCGAGCTGGTTACCATAGAATATCCTGCATTCAATGATCCAGAAGTTAAGATCATAAAAAAAGAGGAAGAATCAAAAGAATAAAATGGGTGTTGTAAAAAAACAAGTAAAGAAGGAGGATAAAGAGCTTGAAATTTGGGTATCAGAAGCAATAAAAAAAGGTTATAGTCCCCAGCAAATAAAAAAAATTCTTTCAGACCAGAAATACCCTCAGGGGCAGATATCTAAAATCCTCTCAGTGTACAACAAAATAGAATCAATAATTGCTGCCCCGAAAAAAGTAGAGGTTCAGCCAAAAATACAGGAAGGAAAGGGGAGCATAAGAGAAAGCTACCGTCTTGAAATTGACGGGGCAAAGATAGACATAGAAATTCAAAAAACCAACGAAGGCCTAGTTTATAATGTAAAGATTCCAAGCATTGATATTGGAACAAAGGCTCTATTAGATGAAATAAGAAAAGACCTTATCACTATCACAGCAATTGGCGTTGGCGAAATAATTGACCAAAAATCCGTTTCTAGGATGAAGAATAAATTCATGAGTGATGCCTCAGACCTAATAAAAGAAAAGCTTCCCAGAATAAAGAAGGAAACAGAAGATTTTCTTATTGGGGTTTTAATGCAGGAAATGCTTGGGCTTGGAAAAATTGAATTCTTAATCAATGACCCAAATCTTGAAGAAATTGTAATTGTAAACAGCAAGGAAACAAGAGTTTATCATAAAAAATACGGATGGTTACTAACAAACATAACTCTGGCCTCTGAAGACGAAGTGACAAATTACGCAAACATTATTGCAAGAAGAGTTGGAAGACAGATCAGCATTTTAAACCCTCTTCTAGATGCGCACGTTGTTACCGGAGATAGAGCCAACGCGGTTTTATATCCTATTTCCACAAAAGGGAATACAATCACAATAAGAAAATTCGCAAGAGATCCCTGGACAATAATTGATTTAATAGAAAATAAAACCGTCAGCAAAGAAATTGCGGCAATCTTATGGCTGGGAATAGAATACGAGATGAACATCATTTTTTCAGGCGGAACAGCCTCTGGAAAAACAGTTTTCCTTAATGCATGCATGCCTTTTATTCCTCCAAACCACAGAGTAATTAGTATAGAAGATACAAGAGAGCTAATGCTGCCAAGATTCCTTTATTGGTGCCCCCTAGTTACAAGAACTCCAAATCCAGAAGGCAAAGGGGAAGTCTCTATGCTAGATTTATTAGTAAACTCTCTTAGAATGAGGCCGGACAGAATCGTCGTTGGAGAAATCAGAAGGCAAAGAGAGGCAGAGGTTCTTTTTGAGGCAATGCATACCGGACACAGCGTTTACTCCACTCTCCATGCAGATACAGCAAGCGAAACAATCAGAAGATTGACAAACCCCCCGATAAATGTCCCTCCTTCAATGCTGAGCAGCGTCAACCTAAATATAGTAATGTTCAGGGACAGAAGAAAAGGTTACAGGAGAGTTATTCAGGTTGGAGAGTTTATGGCAGGAAAAGATACATATATAGCAAATCTCATCTACAGATGGGTTCCGGAAAAAGACCAGTTTGTACAGCACAACAAAAGCCTTTCTTTCTTTGACCAAATAAGCAGAAACACAGGAATGAGCCAGATTGAAATAGACAAGAACCTAGAATATAAGAGATCTATTTTTGATTGGCTTATTAAAAATAAAATCCGCGATTTAGAATCTTTCGGAAAAGTGATGAACCTGTATTATACTGATCCAGAAGAACTTAAATCAATAATAAAAAATAATTTGACAAATAAGATACTGGAAAGAAAGGGGGATTAATTCTAAGATGAATAGATTTCAGATTCCTTTTACCCTTGCAGACATAGAGATTCAAAAAAGAAAAAGCAAGAGATTTATAAAATTCGCCAGCGCAAAAAAAACAAAGCTGGATGAATATCTAAAAGCAGCCAATGTTAATCTTAATAAAAGAGAATATCTTGCAATATGCTACAGAAGATTTTTAATAAACATTATTAGCTTCTCAGTAATAGCCTCCTCTGTTCTTGGAATTTTAAGGACAAGCCTCTTTCCTGTTTACGGATTCATAATTTCTCTGTTGATATCCGGCCTGGTTTATTTTAATCAGATAAATTATCCAAAAGTATATACCTTAAACAAACAAAGGGATGTAGACAAAAACCTTATTCCTGTGCTTCAGGATATGATAGTTCAATTAAATTCAGGAGTTCCCATATTCAGAATTCTCTCTAATATCTCTGAATCAGATTACGGGGAAGTTAGCGTGGAATTCAAAAAAATAGTAAAGGAGATTAATTCGGGGGTTTCCCAGATTGATGCAATAGAAAAGCACGCAAAACTTAATACTTCCGAGTATTTCAAAAGAGTTTTGTGGCAGATCAGCAACGGCATGAGGGCTGGAAGCGACATGGAAATTGTCATAAAAGAAGGAATAAAGAATTTAAGTGACGAACAAGCAATCCAAATCCAGACCTACGGAAATAGGTTAAACCCTTTAATTATGTTTTACATGTTAATTGCAGTTATAATTCCTGCATTGGGAATAACTTTCCTTATCATTCTTGCATCTCTTCTAGGATTTCCCGAAAAAGTAATTCATCTTATATTTGTAGTTATCTTTGTGATAGTTGTATTTATGCAGATAATGTTTCTTGGATTAGTCAAATCAAGGAGGCCAAGTTTATTATGATAAATAAAGAATATTTTTGTACTAACTTCCATCAGAGGCAACTAAGGGAAGTTGGCGCGGATGCTGGATTGAAAACCCGCAGGAGGTTTTCAATATGAATACGCTAAAGTTTTACCCCAGACAATTAAGAGAGTCTTATGAAAAAAATATTAAAAATGCAGGAATTGAAAATCCTCCTGAAAAGTACCATAACTTTATTTTTTATATAACTCTAATGCTTGCCGTGATTTCAATGGGATTCTTTGCAATAATAGGGATGACCATATATTTTTCCTTGGTTGTGTTTATCTTCTTGAATGCATTTATCTACTTTAAAATAAGTTTGAAGGCAAGCGCCAGAATAAAAAAAATGGAAACTATATTTCCGGACGTTATTTCACTAATGGCAAGCAATCTTCGTTCAGGAATGACAATAGATAAATCCTTTCTTTTGGCTGCACGTCCAGAATTTGATCCCTTGGATAAAGAAATATTAAAAACCGGAAAAGAAATAACTACAGGCCAGGACATAATATTTGCGCTAAAAAGACTTGGGATAAGAGTAAACTCTGAGAAAATCTCAAAAGTCGTGACTTTAATAATCTCAGGATTAAGGGCAGGAGGAAATATCTCTGACTTGTTAGACCAAACATCAAAGAACATGAAAGAAAAAGAGATTATTGAAAAAAAGGCAAGATCAACTATTTTAATGTATGTTATCTTCGTATTTTTTGCAGTTGGGGTGGGAGCGCCAATACTTTTCGGGTTAAGCTCAATCCTGGTGGAGATTGTTATGGCGTTAACTTCAAAGCTGCCTGAGGCGGCAACCGCAAGTACAAATCTGCCTTTATCATTTAAGGAAATATCCATATCTCCAAGTTTTGTCATTTACTTTTCATTATTCTTTATAGCAGTTACAGACCTGATCTCCTGCATAGTAATAGGTTTAGTAAACAAGGGGGAGGGAAAGGCAGGATTAAGGTATTTCCTACCCTTACTTGCAGTAAGTTATGTTCTGTTCTTTATAATTAGGTCTTTACTGTCAAAGACACTAGTAAGCTCCTTATCAGTAATATAGTAGAGTTTAAAAAACTCTTAAACATAGATTGAATATGAAAAAAAAGAGGAAAGAAAAACCTAGAAAAAAATTGCACAAGAAAAAACCCGTTATTAAAAAGGAAAAGCACAAGAAATCCCGGCATTTTACAAAAGAAGAAAAAATAACCAAGGACACTGTAACGGAAAGAGTTTCTTCCGGAATCCCAAAGTTTGACCAAATGACTCAGGGGGGCTTTGAAAGAAACTCAATAAATCTGCTTGCCGGCGGCAGTGGCAGTGGAAAAACAATCTTCTCCATACAATTTTTATTAGAAGGCGTCAGAAGAGGGGAAAAAGTTCTTTATATCACCTTTGAAGAAAAAAAAGAGGAGTTTTATAGAAATATGAAGAAGTTTGGATGGAATCTTCAAAAAGCAGAAGACTCGGGAAATTTTATTTTCTTGGAATACTCCCCGGAAAAAGTTAAGATGATGTTGGACGAAGGCGGGGGAACAATAGAAACAACCGTGTTAAAGTACAACATTTCAAGACTTGTAATTGACAGTGTGACGAGTTTTTCGTTGTTATTTGGGGATGAGCTATCCAAAAGACAGGCTGTTCTTGGATTGTTTGATATTATAAGGAAATGGAATTGTACGAGCCTCCTCACAATACAGCACAACCCATCCAGCACAATTGACAGAGGAATTTCCCCTGCAGAATTCGAGGCAGACAGTATCACTCTTCTTTATTATGTTAAAGTTGGAGCAAGAAGAAAAAGATTCTTGGAGGTGTTAAAGATGCGCGGCACAGACCACTCAAAAGAAATCCACAATTATATGATAAAGAAGGGAATCCAGATAGGCAGCATTTCTAATGTGAGATTGTTTGACGAGTAATACTAAAAGCTGTAAGTCCCTATTTGGGGCAGTCTTCTATGAACCACAGTCAAAGAATATACTTGATTTTGTGTGGATTTAATTTCCTGCCTGGAAAAATTAACAATCACTTTTCCATTAGGATCAACAAATCCATTTTTTACCAATGCCTGAAAAATATAGCCATCTCTACCGGTTAACGGATCTAGGTCCCTTTTAGTCAACCTATGGTCTGCTACTACTTGTACAACAACCATATCTATTCCCATAGAGATTTTTTCGTTTTAAGGCCTTATAAAGATATCTGGTAAAAATGCGCGGACCGGGAATCGGACCCGGGTCACCTCGTCTTTGCATTTTTGCTTCTTTGAGCGCCGAACTTTCTTTCTAAAGAAAGTTGGGCATTGGCAACGAGATATTCTACCATTAAACCATCCGCGCTTAAGTCAACAAATAAAGGAAAAAATCAACATATTTAAACATATTTCTATTCTAAAAACAATAAAAGAGGCGAAAAATGTTATATCTCCCAATAATAGGTTCTCTGGCTTTAGCTGCAGGAACCATCCTCCAAAGAACCCTAATAAAGAAAAAGAGTATGGGGATAAAACTCTATCAGTCAGCAGAGTTTCTGGCAATTGCAATTACTTCCCTGCCCTTCTTGTATTTTATGTGGAAAGTTGATTCAACAGCACTCACAACAGCAAACATCCTTATTTTTGCATTAGTCGTTATTTTCTCATTTATAGCAAATATTCTCTTGTATTATTCTATGAAGTGGGAAAAAGTAACTCACCTGGAGCCAGCCAAGCTCACCGAATCTCTTTTTGTAGTTGTTCTCGCAGCCATATTCAGTTTTATCTTTGGGACTAGCCTTTATGAACGAAATCTTAATGTGATAATCCCGGCATTAATAGCAAGTCTGGCCTTAATTCTCTCCCATGTAAAGAAACATCATTTAGATTTTAACAGATACATAATCGCTGCAATTTTTGGAAGCTTCTTCTTTGCCTTAGAATTGGTTTTATCAAGACTAATACTGGATTTTTACTCTCCCATGAGCTTTTATTTTTTGAGATGCGCTGCAATACTCATTATAAGTATCATAGCCTTCAGGCCCAAACTTGAGAAAATAGAAAACAAGGCAAAAATCCATATCCTGGTAATTGGCTTTATCTGGGTTGTCTATAGAATTGTCTTATACTATGGATACATTCACTTGGGAATTATCTTCACCACACTTACAATAATGCTTTCCCCAATTCTAATTTATTTCTTCGCACATAAATACCTTAAAGAAAAACTCGAGTGGAGAAACATAGCCGCAGCAGTAGTCATTGTTGCTTGCATTATTTATGTTTTAATAGTCTAATCCATCTCCGGCATGCCTCTTGGCATGCTCATACCAGTTTTTCCCCCAGAAGAAGCTATAACATCATCAATTCTTAAAATCATGATGGCAACTTCACTTGCAGAATTAATCGCTTGGGTTTTAATCTTTAAAGGCTCAATAATCCTTGACTCAAGAACATTTTCAATCTTCCCTGTAAAGAGATTCAATCCAAAACTTTTTTCTCCAGAATCGTGCCTCGATTTAAGCTCTGTAAGAACATCGATGGGATCAAGACCGGCATTTTCTGCTAGAGTAGCCGGAATAAACTCAAGAGAAGAAGCGAATTCCTCTACAGCAAGCTGCTCTCTGCCGCTTAATCCTTGAGAAAATTCTCTTAACCTTTTAGCCAACTCTATCTCAATAGCCCCCCCTCCAGGCACCACAAGACCGGATTTAATAGAACAGACAACATCTCCAATTCCATCCTTCAATGCTCTTTCAATTTCATCAATAACATGATCTGTCCCCCCATGAATTAGGATAGTTAGTGCTTTGGGGTTCTGGCATCCCCTTATATAGGTAAAAGTATCCTCTCCGTGCTTAATTTCCTCAACAAGCCTAGCAGCACCAAGCTCAAAAGGAGTCAATTCTCCTAGATTGCTAACCATTTTCCCTCCAGTCGCCTTTGCAAGTTTTTCCATATCTGATTTTGCAACTCTCCTGCACGCATAAATTTCATTCTTAGCTAAAAGATACTGCGCAAAGTCATCTATTCCCTTCTGGCAAAAAACAACATTGGCTCCGGACATCTTGACTTTTTCAACCATGTCTTTTATTGTCCTCTCCTCTTGTTCTATGAATCCATGAAGCTGTTCCGGCGAGGAAATTGAAATTTTTGTATCTATTTCTGGATTTTTTAATTCAAGAGGAAAATCTAAAAGTGCGATTTTAGCCATTTCTACTTTTTTGGGCATATCTTGGGAGACCCTCTCTTTATCAAGGACAATTCCAGATATCAGCTCAGTATCGCCAATCCCGTCTCCCTTGGATTTTTCTATCTTAATATCTGTAAGATCAATCCTCCCCTTATCTTCTATCTGCTTTACGGCCTTGACAATTATTTCTGCAAACTTTTCTTTTGCGTCTTCTGCGCCTTTCCCAGTCATTGCAGTTATTGCAACTTGCTCAAGAATTTCATCATCTTCCGGACCGATTTTTAATGCAATTTCTCTAAGAATTTCCTGACATTTTTCAGCAGCAATTCTATATCCTTTAGTTATAACTGTAGGGTGTATCTTTTTGTCAAGAAGTTTTTCAGCATTCTCAAGCAGCTTTCCAGCAATCATTACTGCAGTGGTTGTTCCATCGCCAACCTCTGTTTCCTGTGTTTTTGCAACCTCCACCATCATCTTTGCAGCAGGATGCTCTATCTGCATTTCATTAAGGATAGTAACTCCGTCATTTGTTACAACAATATCCCCTGTTGGAGAAACAAGCATCTTATCCATTCCCTTTGGCCCAAGGGTTGTCTTCACAATCTCGGCAACCATTCTTGCAGCAAGAATGTTATTTCTTTGTGCATCCTTTCCCAAAAGCCTCTGCACATCCTCCGGCATTAATACAACAGGTTTTTCAGCCATAATTCTTAAAATTAATGATTTTTAGATATTACCTAACTCAAAAACCAGTTATTTAAACATTATTGTAATTAGAAGAAACTCTCAAAAATCAGTAAAAATTTATAAGTAATAACACCCTGTAAAAACTATGGAAAATATAAGGGTCTCTGACATAATGACAAGATCCCCAATAAGCGTAGCTCCAAGCACAAACCTGCTGGAATGCGCAAAAAAAATGGTAAGGAAAAAGGTTGGAAGCCTCCTTATCATTGAAGATAGCAAACTAGTTGGTTTTATTTCCACAAGCGATATTCTTTGGGCCCTGATAAAAAAGACAAAGCAAGATCTTTCATCAATAAAAGCAATAGAAATTTCGCCAAAGAAAATAGCAACAACAAAACCAGTAGCAACTCTTAAAGAAGCTTTGGAAAAGATGAAAAAATTCAAATTCAACTCCTTGCCTGTGATCTATGAAGGAAAACTGGCAGGGTTAATAACATTAAATGACATTCTCACTTTCCATCCAGAAGTTTATCCTGAGCTTGGAGAGCTTTCCCAGATAAGAGAGGAGGAAGAAAAATTAAAGAGATTTCAAAAAGCCAGCAAAATAAGAGAGGGAATATGTGAAGAATGCGGGCATTTTGATATGCTTTATCTGGCTGATGGAAGACTAATGTGCGGATCCTGCAGGGAAGCCATGTGATCTGAAAACATTTAAATATGCTTATACCTATTTTATTCTAAGAGGTGAAATAAACAGGATAAAGATTTTCATCGGAGGCAGAAAAAGAAAATCGCTTCCAGGGATCTAAAACCGTAGGTTTTAAAATGCCGGCAGGTGAAGAAGAAACAGTATTCTCAACGAAAGTAAAATATAACGGAATATTTAACTTCCCAGAATTTTACAGGTTCTGCTATGATTGGCTTAAAGATGACATGAATCTTGACATTGCAGAAAAGAAATATTCTGAAAAAATAAAGGGAGATGCAAAAGACATTGAAATAGAATGGGAAGGCACAAAAACAGTGACGGATTATTTTAAAAATAAGGTCAAAGTTACCTATAGAATCATCGGCCTGACAAAAGTGGATGTAATGCAGGGAAATGCAAAAGTCTCCACCAACAAAGGAAGTGTTGAAATTGGGGTAAAAGGAATTTTAATGAGGGATTACGAGGGAAAAATGGAAAGAACTGCCTTCCAAAAGTTCCTTAGAGGCATATATGACAAGTGGGTCATACCTGCAAGAATAAAAGAATTTGAAGAAAGGGTGATAATGAGCTGCGATAATTTTCTCGGTCAGGCAAAGGCCTGGCTGGATTTAGAGGGAAAGAGGTAGCTAAAACACCCACCGAAATACTTAAATATTGCCTGCTTGTAATTCTTAACATGAAAAAAGTATTGCTTATTATTACTACTATACTTCTGTTAAACTTCGCTAGTGCTCTCAACATAACTATTGAAAAACTAAGTTCTGACGAAACAATGGTGGCTGAACTAGGGAAGCCGGCAGACTTCCAGCTCGCACTAACAAACAACGGCCCGTCAACAAATATAGAGCTTTACAACCTGGTTGGATTCAGCATATATCCCTCTGGAAAAATCCCAATCGGAAACCAGGAAACAAAAACGATAAACGTCCAGGTTTACCCAATCGGAAACTTCAACTATATAGGCTATTACAAATTTAAGTATTACATCAAAGGGGATGATGGCTCACAAATAGAAGACACATTAATATTCAAAAGGGTAAAATTACAAGATTGCTTCAGCCTTGGAGCCGGCGATTTTGATCCTGAATCAAGCTCTGTAGAGGTTTTTGTTAAAAACAAGGAGAATTTTGATTTTGGAAACGTGAATGCAAAACTATCGTCTCCTTTCTTTAACGTAGAAAGAGCATTCACCCTAGCCCCTTATGAAAGAAAGAACATAACTATCTCTTTAGACAAAGAGCAGTTTAAAGAATTGGTTGCGGGATTTTACACTTTGGATACAGAAATTCAAGCGCAAAACAAAAAAGTCAATTACAAAGAAACCTTAAGATTTGTTGAAAAAGAGATTATAAAAACCACAGAAACAAGCTCAGGAATTATTGTCAATACACAGACCATAAAAAAAATTAATGAAGGGAATGTCATAGCTAAGGCAGAAATCAACCAGAAAAAAACAATTCTTTCTAGGCTCTTTACTACTTTCAGTCCAGAACCTGACACTGTGGAAAGAAAAGGCTTCCTGGTTTATTACTCGTGGAACAGAGACATAAAACCTGGAGAAACCCTAGAGATAAGTATTAGAACAAACTGGACCATGCCCTTAATAATTGCAGTATTAATAGTAATTATAGTTGTCTTAGTTAAGCTCTACACAAGAACAAACTTAAGTTTAAGCAAAAGGGTCTCATTTGTAAGGGCAAAGGGTGGAGAATTTGCATTAAAGGTATTCATAACTGCCCGCGCACAGAGATATATTGAAAAAATAAGCATAATAGACAGGCTCCCGCCATTAGTCAAGGTTTATGAAAAATTCGGAGTAGAACAACCATCAAAAATAGACGAGAAAAACAGAAGGCTTGTCTGGGAGTTTGACTCAATGCAGCCCGGCGAGATAAAAACAATATCCTACATAATTTATTCTAAAGTTGGAGTTTTAGGAAAGTTTGCTCTTCCTGCAGCAGCAGGAGTCTTTGAAAGAGAAGGGGTCTTGCATGAAACTCAGTCAAACAAAGCTTTCTTTGTCGCAGAGCAGGGCGTTGTCAGAGAAGATTAAAACAAAGAAATTAAAATGAAAAACAGATTTGGTGCTGTTACAATAACTCTTATAGTCTTATTAACAATCCGGGCAATTATACAGATCGCCATGATCTTTATAGAAAAAGAAGCCATCTCAAAATTTATTTTTATTATCCTCGCACTTGCATATTTGATAGCCATACTTGGAGTATCACTAAAGCGTAAGTTTGGAGCAGTAATGACAATGATTATTGCAACATTCGATCTTTTATCTGCGCTTCTGGTCGGAGGAACATTCGGACTTGGCGCAGGAATTATGGATCTTGCTTTGGTATTTCTAGGATACAAGGAATACACTCAGATAAAGTAAATCTAAACTCTCTTTACAACAACTAATGTTTGATCGTCAATCTTTCTAAATCTTTGAAGATAAGCAAAAACCTCTTCTGAGATTTGTTCTGCAGATCTTAGGTGATTTTGAGCTACAAGATCAGACAATACTTGCTCCCCTTTTTCACCCATACTATCAACAAGCCCATCACTATAAAGGACTAGAACATCTCCTTTCTTAAGCCTTAAAGAAAAAAGGTCATATCCTCTAATCTCTATTAAATCCTTAAAATCAGAGTCTGAAAACATGCCTAAAACAGTATTTGCTCTAGAAAAATTCGGCTGATGAACAACCATTGCTCGCCCGTTAGAGCAGACTATCGGAGGCTCATGACCCGCGATACAATAATCGAATCTTCCATCAGGATTTAATTCCCCGTAAACAAGTGTTGCATAAGTGTGGTCATCGGTATGCTCTAACAAAAAATCGTCGACATTTCTTACTATCTCCACAACATCCCTATTATGATTGGTATGGGAAAAAGCATGCAATGATGCGTGCATTGATGAGCTAACTAATGCAGCTTCAAGCCCTTTTCCAACAACATCTGCAACTGCAATCCCCAATTTATCTCCATGAGGCAAGAAATCATAAAAATCCCCCCCTATCTTGTAATATGAAGAAAGGCTTCCATGAATATCATATCCCTTGAAGTCAGGCTGTTCTTTTGGGAGAGTATGCCTCTGGATTCTCCCTGCAGCGCTCAATGCATTAAGTAATTTTTCCGACGATACCATCTTTTAAATTTTGTAAAAAATTTGCGAGCTAATTAAAATTAACTATGGTTTAAAAGCTTTGCGAAAGAATTTTTCAAAAATAAATATCCCTTCACCCAGAGTCGAACTGGGGTTTCCCGGGCACTGCTTTTTCTTGCCGTACCTTGCTTATCGAGTTTCATTTAATTTCCCGTAGGGAATATCCACTCTAGATTATTATCTACAGCCGAGCGCTCTAACCGTTGAGCTATGAAGGGCTCATTCTACCAACAACGCTCACGATTTCCAAGACTCTCAAACAAGAGCGGACTTAACCGTTGAGCTATGAAGGGATTCTTATCAGATATAAGAACAGAATAAAGAAATACAAAGCATTTTTAAAGGTTTTCAGAAGGAAGATTATTTCAAACAACATAAATCCTTTTAAAGCAAAACTTATAACTCTTTTTATGAGCAAAAGAAATATGCCTTTCCTCTTGATGGGAGCATCGGCAGTATTAACTCTGTCTTCAATATATGGGATTAAACATCTCCCAAACTCAACATCAATTCCTGCACCAGAAAGGCCAGCCATTGTGCAGAGAGTTAAAAACCTGGACCACACAATTAATCAGGCCTCTACACCAATAAGCTCATCAGAAAGATTCCAGAAAGAACTCGACTCACTTTTAGCAACCCAAGAGTATAGAGACAGCTCAGTAGTATATGCTCAGGACTCAACAAGACATGAAGCTGAAAGAACAGCGCAAGAAAGCCAGGAAAATGCAAGAATTTATGGTGTTGGTGCTCTTTATGGGCTAGGGCTTATTTTCGGATTAATTGGCGGAATAATGGGCTATGTAAGAGCCAATAGGGATTAAACAACAAACTTTATTAATAAGATTTTCATAAATAATTCTATGAGAAAAGTGGTGATGTTGCTGTTATTTTTAACTATCATACTTCTTACAGGAACACAAGCAGCTTCAAATCTAGAAATAAGAAAAGAATTGGAAAAGGTCTCTTACTACGCTCAGGAATATGAATCCGGAAATTTAGATTATGCAAAATTCTTGACAAAAGTTGACTCTGCAGAATCAGAAGTGTCTGCAATTCTTTCCAACCCCCCAGAGTTAGAGGAAGAGGAAATCACAAAAATTCTTGGAGAGCCGGAAAAAATAAGCTGGGTCGTGGATGAAAGGACAAACAGCGAAAAGCAAATTGAAAAGCCAACAGACTTCTGGAAGGATATCGCTTATGATGGGAAAGTAAGAGTAAACAGAAAACTAATCCCCACAAGCTCTCAACAGGGCAATAAAGAAGTTATAACCCACAAAGCAGAATTTGTGGTTAATTTTAAGGAATCCCCATCACTGGATTTTAAAGAGAGAATAAATGAAATTCAGAAATTAGCTAAAACATTGAATTTAAACCCTTCAGACATACAAACAGCAAACAAACTGGCAAAGGAAACAGCAAATCTGCAAAATCTCTTTAACGAATATATGCAAAAAAGCCCGGAAAAATGTGAAGAAGTGATGGACAAAATCCTAGGAGAAGAAAATTTAAACAGTGATCAAAGAATAATCACCCAAGAATATGAGATAGCTAATGCTAATGGAATAAAAACAATTGCTAAGGTAGAGATGTGCGACAATTGCCAGGGGCAGGGGACAAATGTCTGGAGCTGGATGAATGTCCAGATAAACATGGTAAAAGATGGAAAAACTTTGACCTATCCTGTAAAGCCAACAGAAACTGTTGAGGATTTCAAAACTTTAGATGACAATGAAGTAAAAAGAAATTTGATAAATGACATGAGAATTCTAAAGGAATTGCTGCAGGCCGGAAACTATCGGGCTGCTGCCTTAGTGGCCCAAAGAATAAAAATAATAAACGATGCCTGGACAGAAAAATCAAATGATGTCTGGCACCAAGTAAAATCAGAATCAGACCCAAAAAAAGCAGAATCAGATTTAAGAGAGAAGGCCTTTGGGGATAAAAAACAATTCTATTCGGGTTTGTTTGAAGGGTATACGCTAAAGAGCTCTTACATCGAGCAGCAAGAATATGAAAAAAACCTTGTCCAGGAATTCAACGAAGGCGGAGAAGAAATATGTAATAATAGAATAGATGACAATAGCAACGAAAAGGTAGATTGCTTAGATGAACTTTGTTCTGGGAAAGTCTGCGGAGTGATAACTATCAATTCAACTATTGAAAACAAAACAACCCAGGAAACAAAGGAGCTGTACTGCATTGCCCAAACCTGCAAAATGAAAAAAGATGAAAAAAATGAGGAGAATGTAAGTGTCTGCGGAAACAAAATTTGTGAAGACGGAGAAACAGAAACTTGCAGTGAAGATTGCAAAAGCTGCCCGACATATCCCCCACTAGAATGCTTCGGCAAGGTTATATTCAAAGGAACAGATGCAAATGGATGCCCCCTAGAACCTTTATGCATTCAAGAAAAAAATTCTTGCACAATTTCCAGTGAATGCGCTACTCCCTTATGTGGCGTTTCAGAATGCATTGAGGGGGAATGCAAAATAACTAACCTAGAACAATGTAGAGAACAACAGTGTATAGAAGGAGAAGAAAAAACACAAAACTGCGATTCTGGCGAAAAGATAATTATAGAAAAATGTTTAAACAGCGTGTGGAAAAGGACGGGCGCCATATGTAATGTCCCTGTCGGAGGCCCAACGCAATCAATTTCTGAGACAAGAGATAATTCCTGTCAGCTTAAAATAGACTGCAAGGAAGGCCACGTATGCAGTGGTGGAAAATGTATTCTTGTCCCAATAAACTCAAAAAAAGTAATCTCCCCAGAAGCAACATCCATTAAGGGAACAAGCTTTACAGGAGATGCAATAAGCATAACGAGCACAGGGATTACCGGACTTATCGAACCATCAGAAGAAGAGCCAATAGATTACATAAGACAAATTGAATCAGAAAGCAATGAAAAAAAGCAGGGGGCTTTCACCGGAGTTGCAAGAGATGAAAACCTAGAAGAATTTCCAGAACAGACTCAAACAGCCACTGCATCTACCGAAACGCTCAGCAGAGAAGAAAAAACAGTTTTCAGCGTCAAAGGCACTTGCAAGACCACAAACCAAGAAACAACTTCTTTACTGACTTTCACCGGACTAGGCGAAACATTCAGTACAGCATCAACCCTCCAGGAAAGATACGAAGAAAAAGGATCTGAATGGTGCAAATGGAAGCTTGAAAACCTTCTAAAAGAAAGGAAAGAACTAGAAAATAGCTTTAATGAAGAATATGCAAGGTGGTTTTTTGAAGAATATCTGCCAAATTCTGCAGAGGACTGGGAAGGTAAAAAACAGGCAATAGTTAAAATTCACCTCAAGAATATAGAAAACCAAATTGAAACGGCGAAAATGATGGAATGCGCAGGAATTAAAGAGCTATCAGAGTATAGCCTAATAAATATCAAATATGAGGCTGCTTTTGGCAGCTTAGAATATAACGAAAAAGTTGACGATGTTCGATTCGAAGGAATGACAAGGGATGTAAAAATAATCTCTCCTTCACTAAAGCTTGTGATAATTCCATCCAAAGAATTCATTAAAGAAGAGCTAAAAAAAGAGATGAATAACTATGATTTCCCGGGATCGATTGAATCAAAATCACAAAGAAAAAGAACAGGAGGCTTAACTTCAGAAGAACTTCAAATAATAAGGGATAATCCAGAACTGCTCGCTAAGATAAAAACGCTTGCTGAAGGCTACCAGGATGGATACTTAAATGTCCAGATATCTATCACAGATAATGAAGAAATAATATATAATCTTTATGCCAAACTAAATTCAGAAGAGATAAAAGTACAGCCCCTTCCTCCAAAGAATGTTCCAAAAAAAGATGTGGAGATAACAATTCCCTTTGAAAGCATTTATGAAGTTATAAAAAAAGGCATGGAAACTTCATATATAATTTATGCACCTTGGGATAAATCAATAAGACCTGTAGAAAAGGCAAAAACAATATCCAACCTAATAAGTGCCTGGTTAAAAACCAGAAGTATGATGTCTTCTATAGAAGTAAATCCTCCAAGGCTCGAAAGCAGCATAAAAGACCTGTTTAAGGAGATTTTCTTTGTTATCCAAGAAGACAAGACAAAAGACGAGATAACCAAAACCACAGAAGAAAAACAGATTATAACCTGGGACTCTAAAGGCCAAGTAAGAGTAACCAATCTTAAATAAGGGAGATATCCGACGAGACAAATAGCTTTTTTTGGATAGAAATATTTAAAAACGTCGGGTTTTTAAATGGATTATATAAAAAACGAGGGAGAAAAAGGACAAGGTCCTAAAAACCAAGATGGAGGAGGATATTGATCCTCAAAAAAATAAAAGTCCGGAAGAGGATGACGATTTAGACCAAGAGTTTGATTTTCTGGATGAATAATTTCTTATTTTTATTTTTAATGTTTCATTTTTTTATTTCTAGTTTAATTTCATTATTGCTCTTATCAAGTTCATCTTGGGTGTGATTAATGAATAAGGTTAGCTGATTAACGCTAAGTTTTGGAACAAATAGATTAGTAAGGCTTATCACCCTCCCATAACCTGCTTCCATAGAGCCAATCTCAAATTCCTTAATCTTCTTGCTATCAGCATAAACCTCAATTATGGCGTTGGAAGATTGTCTTAATCCATTATTTCTTACGCTAAAATTCAAATCAAGATATTTTCCTTTCATAAATGCAGAAGCGTCTTCAAAGCTAAGATCAGAAAGACTAGAAATTGAGTAAAGGCTATAAAGAGTTTGTATTGTAGAGGAGCTTATTTCCTGGTCACATTTGCTTACATTATACATTATGTCCCAAGGATCATTAACATGATCAAACCCAAGCACATGCAAAAGCTCGTGGATGGCGACATTTGGCTGTGGGCAAGATGATTCTTTAAATAATAGTATTTTCCCGCTAAAAATAACATTGAATCTGCCAGATTTTGTTATGTTGACTGGGCCTCCTTCTCCAGCAACAAAAAAGCCCTCTTCTATCTTAGTATTGCTGTCGCAAAGAACAGAAATCTGCTCAAAATTTTCGACTGGAAAAAATCTTAGGAGGGTTTTGCTCTCAATTAAATCAAAAGCTCTTTCCATGTCGTCTTTCTTTTGCAGAGTGCATGACTCTTCAATCCTATAGGAAATCTTGGAATCTGGAAACCTCATATTTTGATAGAATTGGCTTCCCGAACTGCTTGAATTTTCAGGAGATTTTTTATAGGGGTAAAATTCGGTGTTTGAAAAAGGAATAAACCAGTAAAAAACCAATAAAATAATCACTAACAAAAAAAACAGAAAGCTAAGAAAAAATTTGGCGTTCATAAGATAGAACAACAAAAAGATTATATAAACTTATTGCAAAAAGAAAAGGAAAAAAGAAGATTAATATTCGTCTTCATCCCAGGATTTCTTGCCGCGACTTTCTTCTTCATCTTCAGGATCTTCGTCCATGTCTTCGTCATCTTCATCCCAAGATTTTTCGGACTCATCTTCTTCTTCGTTCATTTCTTCTTCGGATTTTTTCTTCGCCATTTTTTTAAAATCGAATCACCCCAGTTTAATTACGCAAACCAAGATTAGAGGCCTTTTAAAACTTTTCGGCCCTTATTTACCACTAATTCATCAACAGCAAGGTTTTTATATAAAAAAATATCAGGGGCTAGCACCCTAACTTTTCCTCGGTTATATATTCATAAGCAGAATAAGCGGCAGTGCAGCCATCTGCCACTCCAGTAATTAACTGCTTGAAGGGCTTGTCCGTAACATCTCCGGCAGCATAGATTCCAGGAACATTAGTCTCTGACGTTTTATGGTCAATCACAATTTCAGATTTGCCATTAAGTTTAACCCCAAGAGGCTTTGCTAAATCTGAAATAGCAATATGCCCTATTGACACATATAATCCTTCCAACAGCAATTCTTTGTGCCCCCTATATGGCTTGTCTAAAACTATGCTTTTAAGAAATCTCTCTCCTTTTACTTCGAGAATATTGGTGTTGTTTATTATCTCAATTTTCTTGTTTTTATTTATCTTCTCTAAATTAATTGGCTCTGCTCGCAGTTTATCCCCTCTATAAATAAGATAAACTTTCTTAGCATGCTCTGCAGCAATTAGGGCGTCTATGGCAGCAGTATCCCCTCCCCCAACCACTGCAACAATTTTTTCTTTGTACAATGGTCCATCACACAAAGCACAATAGCTTATTCCTCTCCCTTCAAGTTCTTTGCTTCCCGGAACCTCTAATTTTCGCCATTTTGTTCCTGTAGCAAACAAAATTGTCTTAGCCCCATAATCACCCTTGCTGGTTTTTATCTTGAAACATTTCTTGTCTCTTTTAATCTCCTCAACTTTTTCTTCTTTAACTGTCACAAGACCATAAGATTTGGCATGATCTGCAATTTGTTTTGAAAGATACAATCCCGAAGTAATCTTAAATCCCGGATAATTTTCAACTACTTTAGTTGTTGTGATAACCCCCCCTATCGGAAGTTCTGTGCCATGAGAATGCCCAAAAACAACGGTTTTAAGCTTAAGCCTTGCAGCATACATCGCTGCAGCTAGTCCGGTTCCTCCTGCCCCAATTACTGCAAAATCATATTTATCGGCCATAGTTAAGGATAAGAAAAACTTTATATAAAAAGTTTTGGATTAAAAAGTCTTACCTCTCTCTACGCCTTGCGGCATCTCTTCTCTGATCAGCATCATAAGAATTAACGGGTGCTCTTGGCATTTTGGAATAAATAGCCGCCACCCCAACTCTTCTAACATGGCCCCTATCTAGATCTGGTTTTTTAATTTCTTTTACAGGAATTTCATCTCTTTTAGGGGAATCTCTTTGAATAGTCATTCTCTCAAAAAAATCTTCAGCACCAGGAAGCTCTAAAGCATGATTCCACCACACATCACCTTGAATTTTCCCATTTCTTAAATCAGCTAGTAACCTTAAATTCTCTTCATAAACGCCTTGATCAGAATAAAATCCAAGCAAATCTGCATCAATATGCTTATAAGTTTGGGGCATTCCACGCTGATAATGTCTACCCAATCTGAAAATCAAAGCAGCACAGGGTTTCTCAAGAGAAAAAGAATCCATATCCCTAGAATGATGAACCATCATCTCATATTTATTATTCAAGACATAATTCCCCTCTGGAGTCTTGTGCAGATTTCCGTTATAAAATGCTCGTGATCTCCTTAAACACATCCCGGGATGAGTTGCTTCTTCTAACACCAAATCAACACAGACTCCTCCAGGAAAAACAAAATGGACATTTGGGGGCTCAAGTAAAAAAGAATAATCTCCATCAAAAGCTCTGACAACCGGGAAAACAATTCCGGGATCATCAGAACTTAATCCAAAAAAATAATCAAGCGGATAACCTCCAACATTAAAATCAACTTTAAGATCAAACCTTCTTCTGCATCTTAATTCTAATCCAGAGTCTTCGTTTCTAATAGTTACAAAATTAAGATCCTCGCTTCTTCCAACATAAGTGTTATTAAGAATTATCTGCCCGGGAGCAAATTGCCCATTAGCATCAGCGACAATTCCCATAGTTAAAATAAGCAAAAGGAATTTTTAAATATATTTATGGAGCAAAATTCGTTATAAGCAACATACTTAAACCAAAAAAACAAAGAATAAATGTGGACACCATATCACACGGACTTTGGGCAATTGTTTTAGTAAAGGGGTTTTTCAAAAAGACCAGCCTCTGGCTTAGTTTTTTATTTGGAATTCTCCCAGACATAATCCCTTTTGGAATTCCTTTCATTCAAATGGTTTTTTCTGGATTTTCTTTTTCAAGAGATCATGCTCCGCAATTTGTTCCAGGATATACTCATTTTTTATATAATTTTACGCATAGCTTAATTATAGTTCTGCTGGTTTTTCTAGCAGTATATTTATTCAAAAAAAAGATCTACTTTTTTATGCTTGGCTGGCCACTGCATATTTTAATAGACATTCCTACACACTCCAAGGAGTTTTTCCCAACACCTTTCTTATACCCTCTAGCAAGCGTTTCAATAGATGGAATTAGCTGGGGGAATCCATACATATTCTTCACAAATTGGATTTTGTTGATAATACTGCTTGTTGTTGTATTCAGAAAAGAAATAAAGGAAAAAATAAAACACGCCCACGCCGGGAGTCGAACCCGGATCGCATCCGCGACAGGGATGAGTCATAGCCGCTAGACCACGTAGGCTTTTGTTTTGCCGGGTGGACTTTAGCAGAATCCGCAGATTCTAGCCTAGACCACGTAGGCGCACCCTATAAAATACAAAACTTCATTTTTAAAGCTTACTCCTCAAAAACATTTATTAAACCAAATGGCTAAGTAGTTATATGAAAAAGAGGGGTTCTATTCAAAAAGTTGAATCAAAATATCTCCCGGAAATTGTCTATGGAGGAATTGATGGCGCTGTGACAACTTTCGCAGTTGTCTCTGGCGCAATAGGCGCTTCATTAAGCTCTGCTGTTGTCCTAATCCTAGGATTTGCAAATCTTATTGGGGATGGATTTTCAATGTCAATATCAAACTACCTATCCACAAAATCAGAAAAAGAGCTCCATCCAAGGCACAGATGCAGCATCGATAAGAACCCAACAAAAACAGCCTGGGCAACATTCCTCTCTTTTTTAATAATAGGCTTTATTCCCCTGCTTTCATTTGTGATCGCTGCTGTGCTAAAAAATAAGTACCTTGCATCAAACCAGTTCATTTTCTCTTTTATATTAACTGGAATCGCACTAGCTATTGTCGGATTATTTAAAGGAGAAATCACAGGAAAGCACCCGGTAAGATCTTCAATTGAAACACTAATAATAGGCGGAATTGCGGCAGCACTTGCATTTGGGGTCGGATTTTTTGTTAAATCAATATTATAGAATAAGAAGAAAGACCCTCACCCCTTCTTTTCTCGTTTTTAAAAACAAAGGATGAAAAAATCTTTGATTTTTTCTACTTTTTCTTCTTTTTGCTAATTTTTTTCTTTGGCTTCTTTATCTTTGCAGTCTTCTTTTTCGGAGGAGGTGCAAGTTTCTTCTTAAAGCTCTCTGGCTTAATTTCAGTTTTCTTTGGCTCTGTCTTTTTTACTTCAATCTTCTTAGATTTTATTTCTTTATGCTGGCCAAGCCTGGGCAGCATTGAAGTTTTAGGTTTTATTTCTTTGAACCCGGTATACTTCCAAAGAACAGGAGGAATCTTAATGCTTCCGTCTTTTTGCTGGAAGTTTTCCATTAAAGCAACTAAACCCCTAGAAGTTGCGATAACTGTGTTATTCAAGGTGTGTGCAAAATACCTCTCTCCTTTACTCTCAAACTTAATGTTAAGTCTTCTTGCCTGTGCATCTGTAAGATTTGAGCAAGAGCCAACCTCATAATACTCGTTCTTTACAGGGCTCCAGGCCTCAATATCTACCTGCCTGTTTTTTAAATCACCAAGATCTCCTGAGCACATTTCCAGAACCCTCACAGGTATTCCAAGCTTAGAAAAAAAATCAGTAGTAATCTCAACCATTCTTTCAAACCATTTTTCAGACTCGCCGGGAGAGCAAATGACTATCATCTCCTGTTTATTAAACTGATGTGTTCTAAAAAGCCCCTTCTCCTCAATTCCATGAGATCCAACCTCCCTTCTAAAACACATAGAATAGGCTGTTTGAAGCATAGGAAGATCTCTTTCATTAATGGTTTTATTAATAAACTGCCCTATAAGTGAATGCTCGCTGGTTCCTATCAAATATAAGTCCTCATCTTGAACTTTGTAAATCATAGAGTCTAACTCGGAAAAGCTCACAACGCCATCGACAATCTCCTTCCTTATCATCAAAGGAGGTTCTACATACTGAAATCCCTGCTTAACCATATACTCTCTAGCAAAATTGATTAAAGCCTGATTCAAAATAGCCAAATCCCCTTTCAAGTAATAAAATCCTTTTCCAGACACTTCTGCAGAAATATCAAAATCCAGAATTCCAAGACTTTCTCCAAGCTCAATATGATTTCGGGGTTTAAAATCAAACTTTCTAGGTACCCCAAATTTCTTAAGCTCAACATTTTCCTTTGAATCTTTTCCAGAAGGAACATGCGGATGTATTATATTGGGGATTAGCATCAATGAAAGCCTCAATTCACCCTCAAGCTGCTTTCTCTTTTCTTCAATTTTCTCAATCTGCCCGGGAATTTTCTTAGCCATAGCAAGCTCTTTGCTTACATCTTTCTTCTCTTTCTTAAGCTGGTTGATTGCGAGGGAAATTTTGTTTCTGCTGGCTCTCAAACTATCTTCCTCGTGCTTAAGTTTTCTCCATTCTTCATCAAGCTTCTTTGCTTTGTCAACAAGAAAAAGCTTTTCATCCTGAAACTTCTTTTTTATATTATCTTTAACTAATTCCGGATTTTCACGTATAAGCTTTATATCAATCATTTTATATAAAAAACAAGAGCATATTTAAATTTAATCTCTTCCAAACTTTTAAAAAAGAAAGATTCTTTTATTTAACATGGGGATAGAGGTACTAGCGCAGGCATATAGCTCAATACTTTCAAGTATTCCTTTATGGGCTCAAAAAGCAATTAATTTGCTCTTTCTTATAATGCTGGTTGTGATATATGCTGTATTCATTTGGAAGCTCCACAGATTTGTAGCCAAGAAAAATATCTTAGAATTAAATTTAAACAAATACAACACTTCAGAACATCCAATCCTATCAAAATTCTTTGGGTTCTTATTATACTCTTTAGAATATCTCATAATTTTCCCGATATTAATCTTCTTCTGGTTCTGTGTATTTGGGGTTTTTTTGATCCTAATGACCCAAAATATTGAAGTAAGCAACATAATCATTCTAACAGCAACAATAGTTGGCGCAATAAGAGTAATTTCATACCTTCCAAAATTCGGAGAAGCGCTAGCAAAAGAAATTGCAAAGCTCCTTCCATTAACACTATTAGCAATAGCAATGATAACCCCAAATTTCTTTGACTTTTCAAGGATAATACAAAATCTCAGTGAGATCCCAGAGTTTGTGGGGGAGATAGCGGCATACCTCGTATTCATACTGGCATTAGAAACAATCTTAAGATTAATCGACTCAATAGCTTCTGCCTGGAGACCGGAAAAATCTTAGCCTAATTTATCCATATAATTTTTAAACCAAGGCACCCTATTAATAAAATAAAAGATGGTGAACCCAATATTTACTCAACTTAGCCTGGTATTATTGATTGTGTTAGGGGTCTCTCTTGTGATGAGGATTCTTAAGCAGCCGTTAATAATTGGGTATATTATTGCAGGAATCTTAATAGGTCCTGTTGTTTTTGATTTGCTTCCGCATACAGAGACTATCTCTACTTTTTCTGAAATGGGAATTGCATTTCTGCTTTTTATCGTTGGACTGCACCTAAGCCCAAAGGTAATAAGGGAGGTCGGAAAAATATCTCTAATAACAGGAATAGGCCAGGTTTTGTTTACTTCAATAATAGGATATTTTATTTGCTTGGCATTAGGATTCAACTCAATAACCTCTGTTTACATTGCTGTTGCATTAACCTTTTCCTCAACAATCATAATCATGAAACTGCTTTCAGACAAAGACGCATTAGACAAATTATATGGAAAGATCTCAATTGGTTTTCTTCTGATCCAGGACCTAATAGCAATAATTATTCTAATAGTAATCTCTTCTTTTTCTGGGAAAGGAAGCGGGGCAACTTCAGCTCTCTTAACCCTCGGAAAAGGCACCCTGATTATTGCAGTGCTATTCCCACTTTGCTATTATCTTCTGCCTAAATTCAGCTCTTTCTTTGCAAAATCCCAAGAGTTTTTGTTTGTATTCGCTATATCCTGGGGTTTGGGATTTGCGGCACTATTCTCGTATATGGGCCTATCCATAGAGGTCGGGGCATTAATTGCAGGCGTGTTGCTGTCAGTATCGCCATATGGCTATGAAATAAGTTCTAAATTAAAATCCCTAAGAGACTTCTTCATAATATCCTTCTTTATACTGCTAGGTTCACAAATGATATTCACAGATATAAGCAGATACATCATCCCCGCAATAGTGCTTTCATTATTCATTCTTATAGGAAACCCCCTAATAGTCATGATTTTAATGGGTTTATTTGGATACGGAAAAAATACCGGGTTTATGGCGGGCCTTACAGTCGCACAGATAAGCGAATTTTCCTTAATTCTCGTCGCTCTTGGGGCAAAACTCGGCCATGTTTCAAACGAAATTCTCTCTTTTGTAACAATAATAGGGCTGATAACTATTGCTGGCTCCACATACTTGATTATGTATTCAGATAAAGTATACCAGAAGATTTCAAAACGCCTTGGTATCTTTGAAAAAAAGAAGATAAAAGAAAAATTAATAATAAGTGAAAATTATGAATACGTTCTTTTCGGGGAGAACAGAATAGGATTTTCAATAATGAAAAAGTTCATTGAGTTAAAAAAGAAATACATTATTATAGACTTCAACCCAGAAAGAGTCAAAAAACTGCAGAAACGAGGGATAAACTGCGTTTATGGAGATGTTTCCAACTCAGACCTTATTGATGAGCTAAAACTGGACAAGGCAAAGCTAATTGTCTCGACAATTCCAGAAACAGAAGTCAGCACAATGCTACTTAACAAAATAAAAAGAAAGAATAAAAATGCAATAGTCATAGTGACCGGAAGGCAGATATCTGAAGCATTTGATCTTTATAAGACAGGAGCAGATTATGTAATCATGCCCCATTTCCTGGGGGGAGAATATACTGCAGAGATTATAGAAAAAGCAGGGGATGAAAAAGTGGAGTATGAGATAGAAAAAGCAAGGCATATTGCTGACCTAAAAGATAGGTTAAAAGAAGGGCAAGAGCATCCTTCGGTTGAAAAAGACCACTAAATCTTTTAAATAAACTCCATAAATAGAAAAATGGCAAAATACGCGGGGCTTGAAAAAAAAGAAGTAGAAAAAAACTTAAAAAAATACGGATATAATGAGATAGAAGATATAAATAAGGTATCTATTCCCAAAATCTTGCTAAGGCAGGTGAGAAGCAACCTTATTCTTTACTTGCTGATTGCTGCAACAGCAATCTCATTTTTCGTTGGGGAAGAAATAACCGCCTATGTAATTCTTGCAGTTATTTTCTTGGTGGTTGCTACCGGATTCTTTCAGGAGTACAAGGCAGAAAAAGCGATAAATGCATTAAAAGAAATGATAGTGCCAATATCTATAGTAATTCGCGACGGAAAAGAAGAGGAAGTTCCTTCAAGAGAAATAGTCCCAGGAGATATAATTATCCTAAGGAATGGGGAGAGAATACCTGCAGACTGTATGGTTTTAGAAGAAACAGATTTGAAAGTTAACGAATCTGTACTTACAGGAGAATCGAGGGAAGTAGAAAAGTATGCAATAAAGGCAGAGAACTCCTATGAAGAAAAGAACATTGTATTTACAGGTTCATTTATAACAAACGGGAAATGCATAGCCAAAGCAGTTAACACAGGCATGAATACTAAGTTTGGAAAAATTGCGGGGCTTATATCTACTGCTGAAAAAGAGCTTCTTCTGCAAAAAAGAGTTAACAAAATTTCAAAAACAATGGCCATAGTGGGAATTATTATTTCAATAATCACTGGTTTGATAATTTTCTTCCAAAACCCAAACTCAAATGAGGGATATATCCTAGAAGTTTTAATTATAGTTATAGCAATAACAGTATCCTCGTTTCCCGAAGGATTTCCAGTAGTTCTCATAACAACTTTATCTCTTGGGGCATATAGAATGGCAAAAAAGAATGCAATAGTGAATAGGATGTCAATAATAGAAACTCTTGGGGAAACAACAGTGATTTGCTCAGACAAAACAGGAACAATAACAAAAGGGGAAATGACTGCCAAAGAGCTATACGCCAACCACAAAAAATACAGTATAACCGGCGTAGGCTATGAAGCAAATGGCGGATTTTTTGTTGATGAAAAAATGGCAAAGGCAGAAAAAGACCCTATTTTGAATTCAATTCTAAAAACAGCCATCTTATGCAATGATGCTAGGATAATAAGGAAAGGAGAAGACAAGCTCTACCACATAAACGGCTCCCCAACAGAAGCGGCCTTATTAATAATGTCTGCAAAAGAAAATATTTTCTCAGAAGACATAAACCATGAAAGACTGGAAGAGATACCTTTTAGTTCTGAAAGAAAAATGATGTCGGTATTATGCAAAGAAACAAAAGAAAAAACCCTCTATGCAAAGGGCGCTTTAAACGTCGTTTTTGAAAAATGCTCTTTCATTGAGAGAGATAATGGAACATTTAAACTGATAGAAAAAGACAAAAAAAGAATAAAAGAAGTGGAAGCAGAAATGGCTTCAAGATCTTTAAGAATTGTCGCTTTGGCCTATAAAAAAGTCAAGAACTACACAAAAGACGATCTTGAAAAAGAGCTCGTGTTCTTGGGATTGGTTGGCATGGAAGATCCGCCAAGACCAGAGGTAAAAGAAGCGCTTGTCTTATGCAAAAAAGCAGGAATAAAAGTCAAAATGATAACCGGCGATGACAAAAAAACAGCAATGTCAATAGCAGCAGAGATAGGCCTGGCAAAAGGAACAGTAATAGAAGGTGATGAAATGGACAAAATAAGCGATCCAGATCTGGTTAAAATAGTCAACCAGGTTGTAATCTTTGCCAGAGTAAAGCCAGAGCACAAACTTAGAATTGTCAAGGCCCTAAAAGAGAACAAAGAGATAGTAACTATGACGGGCGATGGGGTCAATGACGCCCCTGCACTAAAAGAAGCGCATATCGGGGTCGCGATGGGAAAGAACGGAACAGATGTCTCAAGATCTGTGGCAGACCTAACCCTAAAGGACGATAATTTTGTAACAATAGTTGACGCAATAAAAGAAGGAAGGACAATCTTTAACAACGCAAGAAAGTTTATCAGCTACCAGTTATCCTGCAACTATGCAGAGCTTGCCATACTTCTTGTAGGAGTGATTCTGGCCCCGGTTCTTGGATGGCCTGTCCCAATCCTGCTTGCCCTGCATATCTTATTTATGAATCTCGTAACAGACGACCTTCCTGCAATAACTCTGGGATTTAATGCTTCATCAAAGGATATAATGGAAGAAAAGCCAAGAAAAAAATCAGAGCTACTAAACAAAAAGTTTGTTCTTTTAATAGCATTTAACGGATTTATAATGGCATTCTTGACTTTAATGACTTTTTATGTCACTTACAACCTAATGCACGAAAATGTTTCTTATGCAAGAAGTTCTGCCCTTGTTGGCCTTATAGCCTTAGAAATCGCAGGTGCTTTTAACTTTAGGAGCTTCAGAAAAGGGGTGATGAACAGGTCTCCGTTAGTAAACAAATGGCTCCTTTATGCATCAATCATCTCCATACTTGCAACCCTAGCAATAATATACACCCCATTAAACATTGCATTTGAAACTTCCTCTCTTCACATAAGCGACTGGGTTGTTGCAATAGGCCTAGCTCTAGGGTCTATAGTAATCTTTGATATTTTAAAATACTATAACAACAGAAAGAAATTCTGGGATTATGAAAAAGAATAACGCCCAGAAACCTTTAAAAACTAATTTTTAATCTTACTGTTATGCCAAAGGTAAGAATAAAATTAAACAGCACAGACATAACAATGCTTAATGATATTTGCAATTCTATTAAAGATATAGCCAATAAATCTGGAATTGTCATTTCTGGACCAGTTCCATTGCCCACAAAGAAACTAAGGATAACAACAAGAAAATCTCCGTGCGGAAACGGCACAGCAACATTTGACAGGTATGAAATGAGAATCCATAAAAGACTAATAGACTTGCCTGCAAACGAAAAAGTCCTGCATCATATTATGAGAATGAGAATTCCAAAGAACATCAACATAAAAATAGAGATGAAAGATTGAACAGTAATTCTTAAAAACCCTAATTCTAATCAAGGCTAATGTTACCTAAAGATTTTCCAAAAGAAAGTCCTGTAATCAGATTACCTGAAGACTCAGAAAGAATATCCCGGTTAAGGTTTAAACTTGCAGAGTATGACGCAAGAATAGATTTAAGAATAAGACTTACACAAGAAAGAATTCCTGGAATTCCAACCGAATACTTAATAAACCTTCACAAAAAAGGCCATTTAGACTATTATAAAAGAACAGTATTGGAAGAACTATTAGAAAAAGGACAAATAGTAACATGGGATATGGCAAGAAGGCTTGCAAAAGAAATGGGAAATCTGTACAATTGCATACTTTTCTCAGAAGCATGCGGGATTATAAATGACTATTGCAACACAGGCGGAAAAAATTGCAGGGATGGAACCGGATTGTCAAATACAAGATTATGGTTTGGAGTGTAAAAACTTAAATACCTCTTACCCTAATAACTTCCATGGAAAAAAGTGCTATAATTGTTATGGTGCTTGTATTAATATTGGCTGCTGTTTTTGGGTTTGTCTCCAAAGGCAGAACAACAGGACAAACAACAATGACAGATGAAATAAAAATCAAACTAGAAACAACAAAAGGAGATATTATTATAAAATTATATCCTGATAAAGCGCCAATAACAGTAAAGAATTTTCTTGATTATGTAAATTCAGGATTCTATGAAGGAACAATATTTCACAGAGTTATTGAAGGATTTATGGTTCAGGGAGGAGGATATGCTTCTGATGGAAAAGAAAAACAAACAAACCATGCAATTAAACTCGAATCAAATAACGGCCTTAAAAACACCAGAGGCACTATCGCAATGGCCAGGACAAATGTTCCTGACTCTGCAACCTCACAATTCTTTATAAACACAGCAGACAATGACTTCTTAAATTATGGAGTAAGAGATCGGGGCTATGCTGTATTTGGCGAAGTCATTGAAGGCATGGATGTAGTTGATGAAATTGGAAGTGTTGCGACAGATGCAAGCGACAGACCTTTGGAAGAAGTAAAAATCTTAAAGGCGGAAATAATCTAAACATTTAAATAACAAGAAAAATTAAAAACAAAATGGAACGTGACATAGGCAAAATACCCAAGAACCCAACAACAGACATAGTTATCCGGGTAGATGACTTTGGTGGAAGAACAGGATTAACAATAAGAGAGTTTGTTTCCGGGGAAAGATACACAGGATTTACAAAAGCAGGAACAAGAATACCTGCAGAGCACTTTCAGAAATTCAAGGAAATGATCAATTCTATATCTGAGGAAGACATGACTCCTGCAGAAGGTGCAGAAAAAAAGGAATTCAAAAAGCCGTCAAAAGGCCAGCAATCTCTGGATGAAGACATTCCAGATTATTAGTTAAAATGACCATCTCAGTAGAAGACCTAATGAAAGCTCCAACTTGGGAAGACAGACATCCAAAAAAAAACTCCAGAGATCACAAATGATGAAGGCAGAGATTATTCATATATTAGAACAATATTATATCTGGCAACACATCCAAGACAAGCCATAAAAACAATAAGGTCATTACATTATGTTATCCACGGCGGGCCGCTTTGAAATCAATTTCTTCATAACATTTAAAAGATATAAATTGCATTATTTAGAGTATGTCGAAGAATAAATGGATTAATATTGGGATAATTCTTGGAATTTTGGTTCTTGCAATTATAATAATAGAACTAAGAAAGCCGAACAACATAACAACAGAAGAAATTGCAAAGTGCATAGGAGAAACCTCAAAAATTTACGTCCAACTAGGATGTCATTATTGTGAAAAACAATATGAACTATTCGGCAACTACACCAATTATTTAAACAAGGTTGACTGTTTCTATGAACGAGAAAAATGTTCAGAGATTGATGGGACCCCTACCTGGCTGATAAAAGGAGAATATTACGAAGGGTATAAGGACTTAGAAACACTAAGAGAATTAACCGGGTGCTAAAATGACAGAGTTCCTAAAAATAACCACTCTCGCCCTTGCAGATTCTGTAAATCCGTGCGAGATAGCAATTCTCGCAATGGTTTTAATATCCATATTAATCCAGCATCCTGAAAAAAAGCACAAAGTTTTGTCTGCCGGCTTTGCATTCGTTGCAGCAGTTTTTATAGGATACTTAGTTTATGGATTAATAATAGTGCAGTTCTTTAGGTTTTTTGCAGAATTTTTAAGGCAAAATTCAGCAGTCATTTACGACATGCTTGCAATTCTAGCAATGATTCTCGGAGCATTAAACATAAAAGATTTCTTCCACTACCAAAAGGGCAGCTTTGCAACAGAGATGCCGATTTTTTTAAGGCCAAAAGTAAAAAAGATCATAGACAAAATAACTTCCGCTAAAGGTGCATTCATCCTTGGGTTTATAATAACTTTATTCTTATTGCCCTGCACCATGGGCCCATATATTGTAGCCTCTGGCTTATTGGCGAATCTGGGAATTATGGACGCATTGCCTTGGCTGATATACTACAACATAATATTCTTGCTCCCAATGATCGCGATTGTCTTAATTGTATATTTCGGAGTTGCAAGAGTAGAAGATGTTGCTGGCTGGAAAGATAAAAATATCAAAATACTGCATTTAATAGCAGGGATTTTACTATTCTTAGTAGGGTTGGCAATGCTGTTAAAATGGCTATAAATTCCCAGAAGCGTAATCAAGAATCAGATTGAGAAACACTTTTCCCCTGTCATTAATTCTATAGAAATCCTCCGGCTGAGCATGACTTGTCATGTCTGGCTCAGATGTCCTATCCACCATCCCCATACCAACTAAATCAGAAGCGGCTTCCAAACCTCCAGGTAAGATTATAAGTCTTCCAAAGTGAATTGATTTTTCCTGGCCATTAAGAAAAGCCAAAACCCCCAAATGATAAGAATCAATTGCCCTAGTCATTTTAAAAACCAAAATCCAAGATATTTAAACATTATTGTAATGCGAAACCCTTATATATTTCTAAGCCCTTGAATTAATAGGGGTGGGGCGGGAGAATCAGTCTATAGCTGATCTTCGGATTTAGCTAACTGACTTCGGGCGCCCCTATCCTTTTTTATTCTCTTTTTCAATTATCCTTCTCAAAATAAATTCTTATAAACCCAAAACCGAAAAAGATTATATGGATAATGGATTAATAGAAGGAAGATTTGAATTAACATATAGGGTAGGTGAAGGATATGTATTGCTAGCAAAGATAATCAACCCTGCAACAAAAAGACCAGAATATAAGGAAATCTCCATAAGCGAAGAGCAATATCAAAGATATTCGAAATCAAGCAAAGGAGAAAGAATAAAGCTATCTAAGGACCTTGCAGCAGTGCTCTAAAATAAATCGGAATCTTTATATACCTTCAACTTTAAGGAATTATATGCCTCCAAACACTCTTGGCATTGAAGAGGTGATTGAAGGACGAAATAGTGTACTTCTAAGTAACTCAAATATAACGGTTCTTTATGAAAAATTAGCCAACACCATTCATTCTGGCGAAAGAAGCGAGTTACTACAGTTGCAGCGCGAAGTAGAATGTATTGACTATAATCCCGAATATGAAGCAGGCTCTCTTAGGGCACAAAAAACCGAGAGAATGAGTGGATTAGTATTAAACGTAACAGAAAACTGTGATTTCAGATGTTCATACTGCCAAAACAATGGGGCTTATGAGCGGGAAAGAAGAATTAACCCTGCAAGAATGGAGTTCGAAACAGCAAGGAAAGGTGTAGATCTATTCATGCCCAGAGCAAAAGAACCTGCATTAATCTCTTTCTATGGAGGAGAACCCTTGCTCAATATGGATCTAGTTGCAAGAGTTATTAGTTACACTAGAAGAAGATATCCCAATCAAGAAGCAAGATTCTCAATGACAACAAATTTTTATGATGCTGAAAGACATTTTTCAACAATAGTGGATAACGATATTCATCTGCTTGTAAGCATAGACGGACCCAGGCAGATACACGATAACCATAGAGTTCATGTTTCGGGAAAAGAAACCTGGGGGAGAATTATGGAAAATCTAAGAAGGCTGGAAAGATACTCTCCAGGTTATGTAAGAAATAAAGTTGGAATAAGCGTTACTGTTCCAGACTACTCTGAACTAAAGACAATAGTTGATTACTTTATGGCTACAGATCTCAATATATTTAGAGTTGGCGGAATAGAACAAAAAGGATTAAGAAAAGGGGATGGAGTAAAAGATCTTTCTCAAGTATTAAGCCTTGCATCAGATTTTTGTGATAGGATTGATAAGCAAGAACCTCTTCCAGACATACTCAGACTTTTGTTTGAATCCAGATTAAAGACAATTTCTGCCAGAAGCAGAAAAGAAATGCCAAGCGAATTAATGCTCCAGGGCTCTTGCTATCCTGGAAACAGAAAATTATATGTAGACACCTCTGGAGAGTTATATATGTGTGAAAAATTTGGGGGCAGAATGACGATAGGGCATGTGGATACAGGGATCTCAGACCCGCTAGTTGATGATTCTATAGGACAATTCCAAAAAATAAGAAACCAATTATGTACTTCTGGTTGTTGGGCTCAAAGACTATGCACCCCCTGCATACAAGCTGCAAAAGATCCTGAAGGAGAAATCTCAGTCGAAGGATTAGCACAAACATGTGGCCCTTCAAAACACGAAATAATGCTATCATTAATGCTATATACCGAAATCATTAAAAGGAATAAAGGATATATAGAGTCGCTAACTCAGCGATAATTAAATGATCGGAGGTAAAAATGCTTGAAAGTGGAAGACTATACACAGAGAATAGCACAGTGCTAGAAAGACTTGGATCAAGTAGAACCAATGTTGATAAGGCCAGCAACCTAGAATACAACGTTGATGCCTGCGATTGTATGGGCTGCGGGTGTTTCGAAAGTGCCTGGACAATTGTTCTATCCCCTGCAGGAGTAGCTGCAGGAATGGCTGCTTATGCTGCTGATGCTGCATTATAATTAGCAGAAAATGAAAGAAAATCCAAGCTTACCTGGAAGGCTCGTACGTGTGGATGGAACAAACTACCACATTCACGGACTAGTGCACGGAAATCCCTTAATTAGGCTAACTCCCGAGTTTAAGCAAGAAGTCAACAAATCTCTATATGGATTAGAAGTTATATCTGAAGATGGTTTTTCAGAGTGGATAAATGGATCAAGATCTTTAAATGAATCAGAACATTTTGGGTACGATAGTTTAAGCTTATCAAAATTATTCTTTGCTTTAAGGAGTTATCTTCACAACAGATTTATTTTAAGATCTCATAAAAGCCCGCTAGCAGTTAAAGTAAAAGAAATGAGGTCTGTTCAAGAATTAATTCTTATCCGAGAAGAATTATTTAGAACATATCCCCCTGAACCAGAAGGCATGAATTCGCTTCTTTCTACGAATAACAACGGAACCATAGATAGTCTGCATGGAAAACTCCCAAACAGAATAAAAAGGTATTTATACGAAGCAGGAGAATCCATAAGATATGCTCAAACAGAAAAGTTGCAAGACCTGCACATTGTAGTCGGATGTTCTCACGAATTGCCTCTAGAATATCTATTACTACATCCCGAAATATTGGACCAACGTGAAGTTTAAGGGTTTGGATTCCACTTCTTAGTCTCTATTTTTTTAAGGCCAAACAAAAGATCCTTTGCCAGTTTTTTCTTTTCCTCAGATACCTCTTTCTTTAGTTTTTCGTTCCAATTTCTTTCCAGATATCTGAAAAAAGGAGTCATCCCTTGTCCAACCAAAGATCCAATAATCACAGTCCTATTTGTCTTAGTAAGTTTTGAGAGATCGTCTATTATATCCAAGATCTCCACATTCATATCCAAAGATATCTTTTTCACATTTTCAAATGGTTTTTGAGTTATTTTTTCCATATAAATATATTATTTCCATATTATTTAAATGTTGTGGTTCTCCCATTTCAAAACCTTTTTAATATAACTTCTTTTATCATTCTTATGACGCAAATAAAAACAATAAGACAACCAATTGTTACAGTCTGCGGACACGTAGATCACGGAAAGACAAGCATACTGGACAGTTTAAGGGACACATGCATGGCTGACGAAGAAGCTGGAAGAATAACTCAAAAGATATCCTTTACATCTTATCCTATAAACCAGGTAAGAAAGGCCTGCCCGATAATTGACCGGTCTGGAATTAAATTAGACATCCCAGGATTCTTATTAATAGACACCCCAGGACATGCTGCGTTCACAAACTTAAGGAAAAGAGGAGGGAGCTTAGCTGATCTAGCAGTCCTTGTAATAGACATTAACGAAGGGATAAAGCCCCAAACCTCTGAAGTAATCCAAATTCTAAAATTGAATAAAACCCCCTTTCTTATTGCATTAAATAAAATAGACAACGTCCAGGGCTGGAGAAGCGCCAGCAAGGATTTGGACCTAAAAGAAAGCATAGACACACAGCCCCAAAGAGTTAAAGAGATTTTCGCAGAAAAATACCTGACGCTGATAGCATCACTTCAAAGCTACGGATTTGATGCAGACCTATATTATAACATAAATGACTTCACAAAGAAAATTGCATTAGTTCCTTGCTCTGCAAAAACTAAAGAAGGAATTCCTGAATTAATTATGATACTTTGCGGCTTAAGCCAGAGATATTTGACAAACAGGCTAACTCTGGGAAAAGATGCAAAAGGGGTTTTATTAGAGATAAAAAAAGAAAAGGCAACAAATTATATTGAAGCAATAATATATGACGGAGAGCTTTCAAAAAGCGATGAGATAGCGGTATCTAATTTAGACGGCAAACCAACAATCACAAAAATAAGAGTTTTAGAAGAAATAGAACCCTTATGCAATAAATTCAAACCAAAAGAGAAGGTCAGTGCAGCTACCGGATTAAGAATTCAGTTTGCGGACAGACTGGAGATACTGCCAGGAATGCCATTTATAAAATTCAAAGGTAACAGGTCTGAAATTGAAAAACTATTCAAACAAGAGCTTACAGAAGCAATAAAAACAGATAAGCAAGGAATAATTGCAAAAGCAGACTCACTTGGAAGCCTGGAAGCATTGCTTGTTTTATTAAAACAAGCAAATATCCCGGTAATAAAGGCAGGCATAGGAAATATAAATAAAACAGATATAATTTCTGCCAAGGCAAATCTTGAAATTAACGAGCTGGACGCGATAATTGCAGGATTTAATATAGGAACAGATGAAGAGGCTGAGGAAATAAAAGGCAATGTAAAGATAATCACAGAGGATGTAATCTACAAGCTGATTGAAAACCTTGTTAAATTCAGGCAGGAAAAAGCCAAGGAAATTGAAAAGAAAAGATTAATGCAGCTAACAACCTTATGCAAACTTAAAATCCTCCATCAGTATGTTTTCAGAAATACAAACCCCGCAATATTTGGGATTAGTGTTGAAACTGGAAAGATAATCCATGGGACAAGACTGATAAATGAAGGTAATGAAGAAATCGGAAGATTAAAGGCAATTCAATCAGAAAACAAATCAGTTGAAGAAGCAAACGAAGGAATGGAAGTTGCTATCTCGATTTCAGGGGCAAACTATGAAAGGCAGATAAAAAACCTAAAATTCCTGTATTCTGATCTGACAGAATCTCAGTTTAAAAATTTCAAGAAAAACAAAGATCTTTTATCTTCTAAAGAAACGGGCTTATTGCAGGAAATTGCAGAAATAAAACGCAAAACAAAATCTGATTGGGGAAACTAATTATCACTAAAAGGCCTTGAAGATCCCCTATGATTTACAATTCCAATAATGGTAACTTTTTCACTAGGGTTTATGGGAACTCCGCATCCAGGGCAAGGAACATAATTTTCCTTACTAGGGCTCCTGCCTCCACCAATGTTAAATCCGGCCATGACCTTTGTAGCCAAACCTCCACAATCACACTTATCAGTACCAGAATCTTTCATGGACTTGCTTCTTTCATAAGTTGTCCCACAATCAATGCAATTGTACACATAGGTTGGCATTTGGTCTAACTAAGATCCCCCTTAAAAATCTTTCTAAATCCAAAATCTTTATAAAACCCAATATCTTATAAAAACACATGGAAAATAAAGGGGTTTTATCTATATCTTTGATTGTAATGTCAATCCTTGCTGTTTTTCTAGTGGGTTTCGTAATGGCCGAAGATAATAATAGTTTAGGTAATAACAATTCAGGGAACGACAACAACCAAACACCAAACAACAATTCCGATAATAATGCTACCTCCTGCACAGAAGATTCTGATTGTACAAGAGGCTATGAATGCGAAGATGGCTTATGTGTTTTGGATGACGATGATGAGGAGGAAAATGAAACAGATGACGATTCTGATGACAATGAAGAAAACGAAACATCATGTGAATGGAGATGCGGGGGTTGGTCTACATGTGCAAATAACAGCCAGACAAGAACCTGTGAAAATCCCATGAACTGCACAAGCCAAACACCTAAGTTAAGTAGATACTGCGCACAAAGAGATAAAGTTTGCTGCAAGTCAACAGAGATTGATGAAGATAACGAGACTAAAATAGAATATGAATATGAAGACCGATCTTCCTGTGTAAGTGAAGAAGGAGAAACAAAAGAAATTGTTGAAAAATCTCTTTGCATGAACAGGATAAGGGAAGAGTGTGATTACGACTCCGTAAAAGACCGGGTAAAATGCAGACTCGAAAACAGAAACAGGTTTGCAAACTTTTCAGAGTCTAATGAAACCTGTGAGGGATTGAGAAACAAAGGACTGTGTGTTGCGCTATATGTTCGGTCACAAAACTGTTTTAAGTTTGAAGAAGGAGAGAAAAAAGACCGATGCTTCAAGCAGGTCGCTGAATTCAGGCAGCACCAATTAAATAAGGAAGTAAATGAAAGCACAAACCAAACAAAAGCAAAAGAGAAAGTAAGGACTTACATGGTGTTGGTTTTGGAAAACCTACAAAAAAGAGCTGAGAAGGCTGTCGAGAATGGCAAGCTAACTTCATTGCAAGGAGCTAACATAATTGAGAGAATAGTTGAACTAAAGCAATCTCTACTAAATGAGGAAGATAAAGAAACAATTAGATTACAGATTCAAGAACTAAAAAACCTATGGAAGGTGCAGAGACTAGAAAATGAATAAACTTTCATCAGAGGCAGAGAGAGAAAGTTGGCTCGGATGCAGGATAAAAACCCGCAGGTGGTTTTTAAAATGAATAAGAAGTTGATTTGGACTATTACAATTGCAGTATTAGTTATACTTTTCATATTCTTAATAGTAAATAATAGTGATAAAACTCCCAGTGAAGAGGAAGGGGGGGATCTCCCAGACACAGACAAAGTGCAATACAACGCACTAGCCACATCAAGCGATGATTTCCAAGCATTAGAAGAAGCAGTTAATCAGTTGGGATAATTCTTAGATGATATCTATTCTTAAGCAGAATTAATCTTTTAAGCGTTCTTTTCTCTTTGAAGCTTAATGACTGAACAATTAATAAGAAAAATATATAGATTGCTTCTAAAATATATAAATTCGGAGGTTTCTAGTAGAGCAGTAGGAATTAGAAACCCAGATTATGAAGCCCAAGGAAAAGGAGATTTAGGGAGAATAGCTATAAGGACCGGCCTCTCAATAGATAAGCTTGTGAAGGAGGGGGTAGAATATGCATATCTTGAATCTGAATTTGAAACTCAAACCCAAAACCCAACCAGAACAACTCCTGAAATTGGAAGACTATTAGTATCAAAAGACGGCCAAAGGTACTCAATCTCAATAGCCAGAAAGGATACAACCATGCCTTATATGATTAATGTTTCTAGACAAGTATAAACAAAACCTTTTTAAGCTAAATTTTACCTAATCTATAATATAACATGTTCAAAATTAATATATCTACAAAAGAAGGAAAAACCTACAAGCTGGAACTAGAAAGCGAAGCGCTTACTGAAAAAGAACTTCATTCAAAAATCCCGGGAAATGATTTGCTTCCTGCATTAGACGGCTATGAATTGGAGATTACAGGAGCAAGTGACAAAGCAGGTTTTCCTGCAGTTGAAGAGGTTGAAGGTGTTGGACTAAAAAAAGTTTTGCTAAAATACGGAAAAGCTATGAAAAACAGGCCAAGAAAATTTGGGAAGAAAAAAAGGTCAAAAAACAAACCAAAAGGCCTAAGATTGAGAAAAACAGTAAGGGGAAAGGTTATCTCTCCGGACATTATTCAAATTAATTTAAAAGTAATTAAGGAAGGGAAAAAAAGCCTTCAAGAGATATTCCCAGAGCAAAACAAGCCAAAGGAAAAAGTCAAATGGCAGCCTCCAAAGCCTGCAGAAGCTCCGGCAGAACCTGCGCAATAATTGATACTTCTTATCAGTAACAACAAAATAGAAACATTTATAAACCTCTAATTTCTAAGCAAAATACAATGACAAATGAGGATTATTCAAGACTTGCAATAGAAGACGCTTATGATAATTTAGTTGCAACACGAACACCAAATCCTAGAAGCAATCAAACACTAACATACGAATGCGGACGCTGCGGGCAAAGTGTCGGTGATTTAGTTGCTCACCAGGATGTTTTTCACCCAGATGTTGTTCAAGCAAGAAACTTAAGCTTAACAAGAAAAAGATAAAATGAGGACATTAAAAAGAGTGTTCATTAACACAACATTAATTGCAACAGGATTATTATTTGTTCCACCCATAGTAGAATCTCTCTTTGATAAGCCAATTAAACAAACAAGTGCAGAACAAAGACCATTGACTACCCAAGATATTCAAACTGCAAACTGGTTAAAATATGAGGGCAACAAGGAAAGAAGAGATCCAAGTTACAAATTCTTTAGTTTTGAAAATGTTCCGCAGAGAATAGGTAATGAAAATACCTATGTTAGAGAAGTTGAACAAAGAAATTATGGGGCAGCAGATAGTTTGTGGGAATATCCAGACCTAGACGGAAACGGAATAGTTAAATCAAGATAATTATCTTTCTTTCAAAAAATCATAAAATCTCATTCCTTTAATTTTTTCTAAATCTTCTTGAGAAACATCCACATTAGGGAGATGATAATAAACCATAGTTCCTTCATCCATAAAGCCAGTTGTTCCATGCGAATCAAGAATAAATCTCTTAAATCCCTGTCCGCCATCAGGCCTAATCTGCCTCCTAGATAAAGACTCAAGAGCTCTTAAAACAACTCTAACAGCCATGCTAGGAGAATAAATTGAAGGTCTTCTTTTAGTCAATAACTGAATTTGTTCTGGATCCTTTTCAACCAGCTCTGTTGCAAGGATGTCTTCATTCTTACGAATAACTTTAGAATAATTAAATCCTCCCCCTCCATCTCTAACATGAATCAAAACGTCAGAAGGATAAAAATCTCTCCCAACAATAACATGTTCATACGGAAAGCCCTTATTTCCCCATTCTGCAGCATTCCTCACCATCTCAAGTTCAGCACTTTCAAGCCATTCTGCAATAGTATGGTGCTCATTTATTCTTCTGTCTCCGAAAACTCCAGAATAAACTTGCATTAAGTATCTTTGATAAGCAGACGTATCCTCTCCTTCTTGCGCATAAAAACGCCTCAAATCAGAACCAAAAGCCTCTGAATGAGTATATAATGGATCTCCTAATTCTGCCTTAATTTCCCATAATGATTTATCAGAAATCATCTTAATCCTCTCTGTTGATGCCTAAAAGACGCAGGATATTTTTAAGGGTCCCAGGACGAACATCTTCATTATCATTTCTGTGTGGAACTGCGGCTGTTCTGCCATCGGGCATTTCATAGATTTTATGGGCAGAACTTCTAACTAATCTACCCCCATGGCTTTGAATTAATCTTCTAAGATCTCTAACCTTCATTGGTTTAAACCCCCCAAAGAAAACAACATTGTCCAGATAAGAATCATTTCTTCTCTCTCTTAAACCTTCAAAATCTATTCCAGCATAAGCTGGCTGGTAGCTTGCAAAGTAATCTAAGAATTTTTCTCTTACTGAATTGTAAATTTCTATTATTGCCTGTCTCATTTTCTATATCACTTTTCAGTAGTTACTATTTATAAAGGTTTCTAAAATGGCTTTAAAAGAACATTTTAAAAACTTACCAAAGCATCTGTTTAAATGGCAAAGACAGAAACAAAACAAGAAGCAAAAGAGATTCCAGAAATAAATGTCGGAGTAGTTGGGCACATAGATCACGGCAAAACAACACTTTTAAGCAAGCTGACCGGAAAATTCACAGACACTCATTCAGAAGAGCTAAAAAGAGGAATCACAATAAAGCTTGGTTATGCTGATGCTACGATTTACAAAAAAGACAATGTTTTTTCAACAAAAAAAGAGCCTGGAGCTGTTCCTGTAAGATACATAAGCTTTATTGATGCGCCCGGTCACGAGATGCTTATGGCAACAATGCTTTCTGGAGCTGCAATAATTGATGCTGCAATTCTTGTTATTGCGGCAAACGAAGGAATAAAACCCCAAACCAAAGAGCATTTCATGGCCTTGCAGGCAAAGAAAATAAAGAACATTATAATAATCCAAAACAAAATTGACCTTGTAAACAAAGAGCAGGCGCTAAAAAACTATAAAGAAATAAAGGAATTTGTCAAAGGAAGCCTGGCAGAAAACTCCCCAATAATTCCGATTTCTGCGCAGCAGGAAATAAACATTGACAGGCTTCTTGAAAAACTCTGCAAGATAGAAATTCAAAAAAAAGACTCTGCAAGCTTTCCTCTTTTCCTAATAGCGAGAAGTTTCGACATAAACAAGCCAGGGACAAAACTCCAAAACATAAAAGGGGGGGTTCTTGGAGGAGTTTTAAAGCAAGGAAAGTTAAAAGTTGGCCAGGAGATTGAAATAAAGCCCGGATTAAACTATGTGAAGGCAAATCAAAGAGTTTACGAGACAATAACTGCAAAAATCCTCTCGCTGCATAAAGGAAATCAAACACTTGAAGAAGTTTATCCTGGTCCAAGCATCTCAATAGAAACTTCGTTAGACCCAACACTAACAAAAACAGATTCCCTGACAGGATGCTTAGTCTCTTCAAAAGGAAATCTACCTGAAATAACACACAAGGTAAAAATAAAATCAAGGATTTTCGGAGAAGTTCTAGGCAGTGAAAAGAGCCAGAAGGTAGACCCAATAAAGACAAAAGAACTTTTGATGCTAAACATAAACACAACAATAACTGTAGGCAGCGTTGAAAAAATCTCTGGAAATGAATTAGAGCTTGCATTAAATATTCCTATAGTCCCTTTAAAAGGCGAAAACGTCGGAATTGCCAGAAACATTAACGGCCACTGGAGGTTAATCGGCTGGGGCGAGATAATCTAATAAGGGGAAAATTCTTTAACAATTAAACAGGACAAGATCTATCATAAATAAGGTTTAAAAAACAGAAAAATCTTAATACAAAATGATCCCAAAACATGTTGCAATAATCCCTGACGGAAACAGAAGATGGGCCAAAAAAAGGGGAATCCCAATAAGCCTGGTTTATAAGATTTCTGGAGACTATCAACGGGCTAAGAAAAAGGCAGAAGAAGCAAAAAAACTCGGGATAAAATGCCTTTCAATATGGGCCTTTTCAACAGAGAATTGGAAAAGGGATGAAAAAGAAATAAAATCAACATTTGAAACAATAAACAATTTTCTTGATTTAATGATAAAAAATGTAAAAGACGACAAAATCGGATTTAGATGGATTGGGAGGAGCGATAGAATCCCAAAAAATACCTTAAAAAAATTAATTGAACTTGAAGCAAAAACAAAGAAATACCGGACTTTTACACTTGTGCTTGGGATAGATTATGGAGGAAGAGACGAATTAATAAGATCCATAAACAAGGCAATACAAAATAAAAAAACAATCAATGAGAAATCTTTTCAAAATTTTCTTGACACAAAAAATCTTCCTGATCCGGATCTAATAATTAGGACAGGAGGGGAGAAACGTCTTTCAGGACTGATGCCTTTCCAAGCAACCTATGCAGAGCTATACTTCACAGATAAATTTTTTCCTGAATTTGAAATAGAAGACTTAAAGAAAGCAGTAAAAGATTTTGAAAACAGAAAAAGAAATTTCGGAAAGTAAGGCTTATAAATCTAAAAAAACTGTCTTTAAGATGAAAAAGGGGTTGCTAATCTTTGTATCTTTAGTATTAGTATTAACTTTATCTATTAGTGCAGAAACCTATGATGCTTCTGAATCTGATCTTGTAAGCGGATACACAAAGGACCTTGAGTCAGGGGACCAGATAGAATTTACAATAGGCGTAGAAAGGTATGGCCTAAAAGTTAATGCAATATATCAAAACATGATTAAGATAAAAGTTTCCCAAAACGATCCTAAATTTTTGGGAATTTCTGGAAATGCAAACCCATCAGAGATAAAACTTGAGCTAGATTTTGACAATTTTTATGACCTCGAAACAAAGTTGAATAGTATAGCAGAAGAAGGAAATGACTCGCTTATCGCCAGCCTAACCTTAAAAAAAATACATGAAGAAATTCCTGCAAACACGGTCTTGCCATACTCTTGTTATAAAGCCTACGCCTGCCCTAATGGAGAAAAAATAAAGCAGTGTTGGGAGATAGTTAAGGAAAATGAAACAACTGCTTGCAGATGCCAGGGAGTTTCAACAGAAGATTGTGAAAGCCAGAGGCAAGAAAAAGCGTGTGAATGGCAGTGTGGGGGCTGGACAGAGTGCATAAATGGAACAAAAACAAGAACCTGTGAAAATCCCATGAACTGCACAAAAGCAGAGCCAGAAGAATCACAAGCGTGTCAAATTCAGCAGCAAAGCGAGAAAAAAATTCTTAAGTTCGAGAATAAAACAGGGGAAGTGTGCTTGGAAGGTTGCACATGCCAGGGCGTTGTAATGAGATGTAATCTTGCAGCAGGAAGAGAAATGGTGGTTTATACATCCTCTGGAAACACAATAGTCCAGGTTCAAGGAATTAACATGACAACAAATGTTACCTTATACAAAGAAGGGGACATTATTAAAGGAAATTTTTCAGGCAACAGGGAAAAAGAGATAATTCTTCCAGACCGCGTTAAAGAAAATATAAAAGAAAAAATTAAATCAACCCTGGAAAATTTGGAGATGGAACTGACAAATGAAGGTTTCTACGAAGCGCACGGAAAAAAGAAAGCGCGTTTATTTTTCATAATACCTACAAAAGAAAGCATAAATGCCCAGGTTAATGCAGAAAACGGCCAGATCATAAGCACAAGTAGCTCTTGGTGGGGTTTCCTAGCAAGAGACAGGAAGGAAAACAATTAATAACCTATATATTTATCGAAAAGATCTTCCTATTAAGTCCCTTCCAAAACCCTTAAATATTGTTAATTCTTTAGATTATTTAGCTAAAATGCCCAAAAAAAACTCTGAAAAGCAGATACTGTTCTTGACAATGCTTTTAACTGCAAGCGTGGCAATAAATATCTCAATGGTAATTCTAATTCACTTAAATAACAACGAGTCTCCTGCATCTGCAATTGTCAAAACATTCACAGGAAACACCCCTTTTGAGATGATCACAAACCAAGTCATTCAGCAGACAGAAATAACAAGAGAACCCATCCCAGAAGAGGAAATAACCCCAACACCAATAGATGAAGAAGAAATACCAATCCAAGAACCTGAAGAAGAGCCAACGACCCCTTACGAAGAACTGCTAAAAATCGTTATTGTTGATGAAGACGTTATGCCTGTTCCTTATGCCTATTATGATTATGACAGAGACGGAAATATAGATTTAGTTAGAAAAGAAGTAGATGGAGATTATTATGTTTATAAAAATAAAGGAACAACAGAAGATAAAATATTTAAAGAAGGTACAAAGCTAAACAATTTAGAAGGCAACCAAGTGATTGAAAATTATGCAGCAAAATCAACTTCAAGCGTAACAACTCCTGCAGAAACCCAAGTTTGGCTACCTTTCTCCCATCCACGATATGATTTATACATTGATGAGGCATATTATAATTCAAACGGCAACGGGCCTCTTTTAGATGATTTCTTCAACGAGTTTGATGAAAGATTTGCCTTGCTTGAATCAACAACTGACTGGAGTTCTGAAGAAAATTCTGTTTATGGAACAAAATTGAGAATAAACGTAACTGCCACTGCCGGATGCTCTGGTGGAAGTGCTTATTTAGGTTATGCAAATATTAAACTCTCAAATCCATTATATATGTCTGGATGCGAAATGGCTTATTTTGAAAACGGAATACCACACTTCAGCAACCCCGGAGAATTAGGAGATTGGTGGTTTTATATGGGCACAGCAATTCATGAATCTCTTCACGGAATAAATCCAGACTCAGTCATTATAAGACCTTGGTTAACTGAAGGTTTTTCTCAATATCAACAATATGGTATCTTATCAAATTACAATGGAAATGGTTTCCTCGATATAAATCAAGAAACAGCAGACACTTATATTTATCAAGGAACTACGGCACATAATTGGCCAGCATATGTGACTAATGATTATCATGACACAACCCCCCAAAACAATGAAATTCAATCTAGTGCTGGTTATTCCATAACTGCCTGGATGTTTTCAATGATGCGAGACAATCATTCTTTAAATTGGAGTGACTTTTATAACCTCATAGAAAATAACCAAGAAATAAGTGATAAAGCAACACAACTATATCTCCAAACTAGTACCACTCTTCCTTCAGATATGTATCTCATCGACCTCTTCGGCAGAGCATCAAACCTAACATTTAACCAAACCAAAGCAATCTGGGAATACGACGGACCTTCAGGGCCTGGCTGGGGGGTCAGAAACTGGGAACTTTTAGATTGGTATGCTGACTTAACCCCAACAAACATCAGCTTTTCAAAAACAAATCCTGTTAGCGGAGAAACAATAACAGCAACAGCAAATATTTCTAATAACGGGGGTGTTTCTTTAAATCAAGTTTCTGTAAGGTTTTATGCAACAAACACCTCTGGAAGCACAGTACTTGTTAATGAACAATTTGTGAATTTCAGCTTTCAATCCAGTAAGCAAGTAAATGTTTCAATCAACTCCAGCTTGCTAAATCCAAAATATGGCGTTTACAAAATAACAGTAAAGGTTGACGAACCAAACATAAAAATAGAAACAAATGAGTTGAATAACAATTACTCAAGAAATATTACTTTCTATACCCCAAGTGGAGGATCTGGCTGCGGATATGATAAAAGAAATAGAAGATACTATGCCTGCGCTTAGGATTAATATCTCGTCATCTTGCTAAAATCATTAAAAACAAATGGGTCCTATACTAAGATTTAGCTCTACAAACTTTTAACCAACTAATACATTAAGTGACCTAAAATGCAGATAAAATTCCAAGATTGTCTCTCTAAACTAAAAATCAAAATATCTTTCAAGAAATAATAAGCTTTAAATACCAAAAAACCTATAACCTATAATGGAAAAAAGAGGGGTGAAAAAGAGCTTTGTAATCTTTGCTCTTTTTATAATATTCACACTTTCTATTTCATTAGTTTCTGCAAGTTTTTTCGCTGATTTCTTTAAAAAATTCATTACAGGAAGAGCCACTGGTGGTGAAGGCACTAACTGTGTTGATTCAGACGGACAGTGGAATTATAATGTTGCAGGAACAGTAACTTTGGGTATTGATGAAGGATCGGTAGTATATTATGATGTTTGTGAAGAAAATATTGCTTATGATTATTACTGTGATGTGGGTGATCCATTTTATGCGAAAGCATTTCTTCCACTCACAGGAGGGGTTATAGGTGACCCTCCTTTGCCTGCCAAGGTATCAAGTAGAAACTGTGCCGAATCTGGCCAAATCTGCTGGAGCGGAGGCAGGTGTGGCTGCAACATTGCTGGAAAAATAACCTGCGGGCCTCCTGAAGCAGGAATTGGGGTTTGCACAAGCGGAACAACCACCTGCAGCAATGGAAATTACGGACCGTGTACTGGAGCAGTTTATCCTTCAACAGAAATTTGTGATGGATTAGACAATAATTGTAACCATGCTGTTGATGATTATGCTACTTGCCCAAGCGGGCAAACCTGCACAGGAGGACAGTGTGTTCAAAGCGCATGCACCCCTGCAACATGTACTAGTCTGGGAAAACAATGTGGATCTTGGACTAATGGAACTTGCAGTGGAACAGTAAATTGTGGAAGTTGTTCTACAGGATACATTTGTAACGAAGGCGTATGTGAACCACAACAATGCACCCCAAATATAGATAAATTAGATTGCACAGTCCCAAACAAACAAGGGATATGTGCTCAGGGCCAAAAAACATGTTTAGCTGATGGAAGTGGCTACGGAATATGTCAGCAAGTAGTTCAACCAACAACAGAAACCTGCAATAACTTAGATGATAATTGCGATGGAACAATAGATAATTCAACAGACGCTAACAATTGGTGCCAAGCACAACCGTCATACGGTGCAAACTACACTTGCATCGGAGGTTCATGTATTCCACCATCTTGTCAGACAAAAACAAAAACCCAAGTATGTGATGATCAAAACATAAGGTGTGGGGAAGTTTCTGACGGCTGTGGGGGAACAATTAGCTGTGGTGTTTGTGGGCAAGGATTAACATGCACAAACGGCCAGTGTGTACAAGGCCAGGAATGCACACAAGATTCTAACTGCGCTTCTGGAAAAATATGCACAAATTCCGGCAAGTGCAAAAATCAGTGTACGGATTTAGATGGCGACGGAAGAATCAAAGAATCAGCGGCAAGCTTTAACTCAGCATCTGGTTGCGGTTACAGACCAACAACATCCAACAACCCACAAGGTTTAGCAATGAACACTATACCTAACTACCAGCTCCTTGCAACAGGCACTGATGACGCTCCTTTAGGATACGAAGACTGCAATGATACTGATCCAAAAATCTACCCCGGAGCAGCAGAAACGTGCAACAATATAGACGACAATTGCAACAATGAAATAGACGACGGCCTTATAGGAAACCAGCTGACTTGTGTTACAGAAGAATACGGATGCATAGGTGTTTTTCAGGACTGCTATTTTGGGGTCCATTATGATTCCTGTTCATCTTTGAATTTTAAAGATGCCCAAGCAGCAGAAGTTTGCGGAGATAACTTCGATGATAACTGCGATGCTGATGGAAGTCTCGTTGACGGATGCACTCAGCCATGCACTGATGGAGACACCTCTTCATGTAGGACAGACAACCCTTGTGAAGAAGCAGAGCAAACCTGCACAAACGGAGTATGGGGAGCATGTAAGGTGGTATCCACAGATCCTGATTGCGATGAAGAAACCGCATGCACTCCTTTGGAACAGGAAATTTGCGGAAAGAATGTGGGGATCTGCTCTGTAGGATCCAGAACCTGCAAGACAGACGGAACATGGGGAGAGTGCACTGATGTAAAGCCAGTATCTGAAATATGTAATGATAATCTAGATAATGACTGTGACGAAGAAACAGATGAAAACTGCCAAACAGGTTCATCAAGCTCTTCCTCATCAAGTTCTAGCTCTTCAAGCAGTTCTTCTTCGGGCGGAGGAATAGAAGAAGAAAACACAAGCTTCTGGGACAGACTAATTAACTTTTTCCTTGCAATATTCAGAGTAGGCCAGGTATTGCTCGGAGGATCAATAACTCCTTCAACAACTCCTGCTGCAACAGAAGTATTCTGTGCAGATTCAGATAATGGAAAATCTATCTTTGTAAAAGGCACAGGAGAGGGGCTTAACATGCAGGATATAAAAACATTCTTCACAGATACCTGCTTTGAAGGCGATTTAAATAATCAGGTTGAATCGTGCTTAGACGAAAATTGCTACCTAGCAGAACATTTCTGCGAAAACAAGTATGTAAAATATGAAAGAGAAGAATGTGACTTCGGATGTTCTCAGGGCGCATGTCTTCCAACAGAACAAAGCCAGAATTGTGAGCCTTACCTTGATGAAGAAACATTCCAACTGGTAAACCCTTGTGAATGATTCTATTTTTTATAATTTAGGGATATTAATAAAAAGCAGGTAATAAAGAATAATGTATTCCTAACTAAGAATATAATAGTTCACAATCTCTCCAAACTTAACAGACCATCAAATAAATATTTATAATCTCCCTAATTCTTACTAAATTATGGCCACATACTCATACTCAAGACTAACTACCTTTGAGCAATGCCCTTTGAAATTCAAATTTAGGTATATTGACAGGATAATTCCCAAAATAGAAAAGAGTTTTGAGGCACATCTTGGCAAAGTAGTCCACTCTTCCTTAGAATGGCTATATACCCAGGTTAAAGAAAACAAGATTCCAGGCATAGATGAGCTAATCTCCGAATATATAAATAACTGGCAGGAAGAATACTCTCCAGAAATGATAAATAACACAAGTTTAACGCCAGAAGACTATCTCAATAAGGGAATCCAGTTCCTTACTACTTACTACACCCAAAACCATCCGTTTGATGATAATACCATAGAAGTCGAAAAAGAAATTATTGTTGAGCTTGATGGCAAGGAGCATAAAATTCTCGGCTTTATAGATCGGCTTGCATACAACATCCAAACAGGAGAATATGAAATCCACGACTATAAAACAGCCAACAATCCACCTTCAAAGGAAAAATTAGAAAAAGACAGGCAGCTGGCCCTATACTCTCTAGCAATAAAAAGCATATACGGTCAGGAAAAAGAAGTCAAGATGGTCTGGCACTTTCTTGCATACAACACAAGAGTGAGTATAAAAAAAACAAACCAAGAATTGGATCAATTGAAAAAAGAAACCCTTGAGCTAATAAACAAAATAGAATCTACAAAAGAATTCTCTCCTTGCAAGTCTCCTCTATGCAACTGGTGTGAATATAAGCCAATCTGCCCTGCTTGGGGAAACGCCGAAATAAATAAGTATCCGACCCTAAAGAAATACATCAAGGAATAAAAACCTTTAAAAAAAGCAATTTCCTTTATTAATCATAAAAGATGGTGAAGAATAAGCCTTTTGAAAAAAGGTTTCCAAAAACTAATAAAGGAAAAGACTTAGAGCTTCCTGTATGGACTGCAGATGGATTTGTTGGAATTCTTGGCTTAATGATATACAACTTTATTCTTTACTTACTCAAAATTGCAGGGGCAGGTGGAATAATTGCAAAAATGGAAGAAACAATGGGCTATTTCACATTAAATACTTTCGTTGATCTTGGGTTTTCCCCTGGAGAAATGTTCTTTGGGTTGATAATAACCTTGATAGTTTCATTTTTGCTTGGAGTTTTCATAGCAAAAATAGTGAGAAAAAACAGAAAAAGATAAAAAATAAAAAATTTTAATTCTGATTAGAATCTTCTTGGATTTCTTCCGGAGTTTTTACAAAGTAAAACTACGTGAAATCTGAATTAGAATCTTCTTGGATTTCTTTTATTATAGCAATCTTTGCAGTAAACTGGCTTGCCTTCTGTTGGCTTGAAAGGAACTTCACAGTCTTTCTTACATTCAGAACATACTGCTTTGTGCATTTCTCTAGGTCCGCCAAAATCTCTTCTGGGTCCCCTATTAAAACCGCCACTTCTTGGTCTGTCATCAAATCTTCCCATGATATAATACCTCCATACACTACTATATAGAAAAAGCTACTTTGTTTGTTTCTTGTTCTATACTAAAAAAAAGACAAATTCTGGGTATTTAAAGATATGGATTGGGGTTTTAAACCGTTCTTGCAATTATTCTGGGCAAAGCGCAGATCCTAAGGAAATTTGTAGAAGAATCTTGGATATAAGTTGCAACTGAGGTTCTAAACCCCGCCACTCTCAATTCAAGCCCTTCATTACTAGTCATTGATCCATTATCTGGATTATAAAAAATACTCTCACTCATTCTAGGCAAAGAATCTAAATCAACAATAGCTTCTGACCATGAACCTTCTTGATTATAAAGTAAAGAACATCTCATAAAAAAATATAAGATCAATATTTTTAAAGATTTATATAAAAAATAAACTATTTATTTTCCTCTTCAATAATCCCGCCGTTCCCATTCTCTTCAACAACCCTTGCAATGTCAGTTACAGAGTCGCCTGCTTGCAATTTAACTACACGAACTCCCTGCGCAGATCTTCCCATAACCCTAATATTATCCAAGCTAGTCCTAATAACAATTCCCTTGGCTGTAGAGATAATCAAGCCATCGCTGTCATTTACAGAAACAGTATTAACGACATCCCCTGTCTTGTCCGAGATTTTTACATTAATCACGCCTTTTCCCGCTCTTGCGGTTTTCCTATAATCTTCTACAACAGTTCTTTTTCCGTATCCATTCTTTGTAATGGTGAATATTGCTGCTGTTTCTAAAACCTCCAGGCTGACCACTTCATCATTTCCATCAAGTTTTATTCCAGTAACCCCATAGCTGGATCTCCCCATCTCACGAACTTCACTTTCATTGAATCTAATCGCCTTTCCGTGTTTTGTAGCAAGCAATATTTCCTGGCCTTTCTTTAAAAGTTCAACACCAATAAGATTGTCAGAATTATCTGCAGGAAGACTTATTGCCCTAATTCCAGAAGCCCTTGGATTTGAAAAATGGCTTAAAGCTATTTTTTTAACAACGCCTTTTTTGGTTGCCATAAACAAGTGATCATCAAACTTCTTCACGCTTATAACCTTGGTTACATTTTCATTGCTTAAATTTAACATGTTTATTATTGCTTTTCCTTTCCCGTATCTCTCTGCTTCAGGAACCTCATAAGCCTTAAGCCATAACACTCTTCCCCTTGAAGTAAAAAACATCAAATAATCGTGAGTCGAGCAGGAGATAAGCTGCTTTACAAAATCTCCGGTGGCTAATCCACTCCCTATAACTCCTTTTCCTCCTCTTTTCTGCTCTTTGTAAGTCTTAACGTCCATTCTCTTGCAATATCCTTTGTCAGTTATAGTAATAATGACTTCCTTCATTTGAATAAGATCTTTCTCAGAAATCTCGCTTACTCTTTGCAGTACCTGTGTCCTTCTTTTATCCCCATACTTATTTTTCAACTCAGAGACTTCCTTGGTAATAATCTTCAAAACCTCCTTAACATCTGCCAATATTGCTTCAAGCTCTGCAATTTTTTTCTTCAATTCCTCAGCTTCTTTTTTTAACTTTTCAACTTCAAGAGAAGTAAGCTGCTGCAACTTAGTTTCAAGAACAGCCTGTGCCTGCTTCTTAGTCAGCTTAAACTTGCTCATTAAAGAATCGGAAGCTTCTGCAGCAGTTTTTGACTTCTTAATCAAAGTTATTATTTCATCAATATTCTTTAATGCAATTAACAATCCCTCAACAATCTCCTGCCTCTCCTTAGCAACCTTCAGCTCAAATTTTGTCCTATTAGTTATGATATGTTTTCTATATTTGACATATTCTGAAAGAAAATCTTTAATGTTTAAAACTCTCGGCTGTCCGTTGACCAATGTAAGAAAGTTAGCACTAAACGAATCCTGAAGCCTAGTGTATTTATACAAAGAGTTAATTACAAATTTGGAATTGGTTCCTTTTCTTAATTCAAGAACAATTCTTATCTTGCCCTTAGCACTCTCGTCCCTTAAATCAGACACATCCTTTATTTTCTTGTTCTGGATCATATCTGCTATTTGGGTTATTAAATCTGTTTTATTAACCATATAAGGAATCTCGGTTATAACAACAGCCTCCTTATTCTTTAAAGTCTCTACGCTTGTTCTTCCTCTAACCAGCATCTTTCCCTTTCCGGCCTTATACATTTCAAGCATATTTCCCTGCACTAAACCGCCGGTTGGAAAATCAGGGCCGTTAATGACATTACATATGTCCTCGATAGATATATCTGGATTTTTTATATAAGAAATAATTGCATCACAAACTTCAACTAAATTGTGGGGGGGGATATTTGTAGCCATCCCGACAGCAATTCCACTAGCGCCATTTAAGATCAAAGCAGGAAGCTTTCCGGGAAGCAATTCTGGCTCTTTCATAGAATTATCATAATTAGGAATAAACTTCACGGTTTCTTTGTCAATATCTTGAAGCAGTTCCATAGAAATTGGAAGAAGCCTTGCCTCAGTATACCTCTGTGCTGCAGGCGGATCTCCATCAATGCTCCCAAAATTTCCCTGTCCAAAAACAAGAGGATATCTTAATGAAAAATCCTGGGCCATTCTTACTAAAGCATCATAAACAGCAGCGTCCCCGTGAGGATGGAACTTACCCATAGTATCTCCAACAATTCTGGCAGATTTTTTGGTTTGAGTGCCGGGCTTTAACCCCATAAGGTTCATTGCATGGAGAATTCTTCTCTGAACAGGCTTTAATCCGTCTTCAATTGAAGGAATTGCCCTAGAAACAATAACACTCATAGCATAATCAAGGTAAGATTTTTTGACTTCTTCAGATATCTCTGTCTGAAAAACTCCTTTTTCTGATTCGACATTATGGCGATTCAAACCGGGCTTGCGAGTGTCTATCTCTTTTCCGTTTTCTTTTTCGTCGGTCATTTTTTATAATGAATAATCATTTTTGCAACAGCATTTACTTCAAAATCAACACTTTCCTGTGAATCCTGCAACTCAAGCAGTTTCTTTATCAGCTTTTGTATCTGCTCGTCATTCAAAGCGAAATCTATTGCTCCATCCACGTCTACTTCTGTTTCATCAAAAGCGTCTATATATTTCATTTTATTCTTGCTCCATCTTTTTCAGGAATTCCTCCTCTGAAAGTTCTTGCTCTTTGATATCTTTTCCTATCCACTTACATTTTTTGCATTCCCACTCCCCTTTTCCTTTTCCTTCTTCGTAGCCAAGAACAACTCCTACGTCGCTGTTTTCGCACTTAGGACATACTCTTAACTTATAGGTTTTCCCGACTTTCTTTTTCTGGGGCGCTTTCCTTCCTTTCAAAATCCAATCCGGCGTCTGTATTTTACCCATGGTGTTTTTTGTTATTTCTCCATTTTCTCCTCATTTACTTCGGGAAATATATAAGACATAAACCCGCAATCGTGGCACACCCACTGCTGAGGGGCACCCATAACTAAGAGTACATTAAGCTCTTTCCCAACATTCACTGACTTGCACTTCGGACAAAATATTTTCCCCATTTTATTTCAACTCGCTCTCCACCCAGTTTAGATATTCACTATATCCTTTCTCAATATTAACAGCTATGATTTCTAGAGTGTCATATCTACTATTTTTAATAAGAAATTCTTTTAAAGAATCATATTTTTTATCTATAGTTTTTATCATTAATCTAAATTCCTTTGAACTATCTAACTTACCTTTCCAGTTATAGTAACTCTTTATCTCGCTTATTTGAACACAAGCACCCAATTTAGCAGAAACTATTTTCTCAGCTAACTCTTCTGCATCATTCTTATTTCCGGTAGTTGTAATTACAATTATAAATTTCATTTTATATATCCAAATTTGCTTCTTTTGCATTTTCATGTATGAAGTCTTTTCTTGCCTGAACATCATCTCCCATTAACATTGAAAAAACCCTGTCTGCCTCAATTGCATCTTCAATGAATATTTTCTTGATTTTTCTTGACTTTGGATTCATGGTTGTCTCCCACAATTGATCAACCCCCATCTCCCCCAATCCTTTAAACCGGGTAACGTTTGCATTGCTTCCAACTTTATCCATTATTTTTTTCAGCTCTTCATCAGAATAAACATAAAAATCCTGGCCTTTTCTAACCCTAAATAAAGGGGGCATGGCTGCATAAATCCTTCCATTTTCAATTAGCTGAGGCATAAACCTAAAAAAGAAAGTCAACAACAGGGTCTTGATATGTTCTCCATCAACATCGGCATCTGTCATAATTACAACCTTTCCGTACCTTAACTTTGAGAGATCAAATTGCTCCCCAACACCGGTTCCAACAGCAGTAATCATATTCGTTATCTCTTCGCTGGAGAAAACCTTTGAAGGATTCGCCTTTTCAACATTCAAAATCTTTCCTTTTAATGGAAGAACTGCTTGGACTTCTTTGTTTCTTGATTGCTTTGCGCTTCCTCCAGCACTATCCCCTTCAACAATGTATAACTCAGTATCATCTGTTTTATTGCTTGAGCAGTCAGCGAGCTTTCCCGGCAACCCTCCAAGCGAAAAAGCGCTCTTTCTTCTAACAAGCTCTTTTGCTTTTTTAGCTGCAAGCCTTGCTTTAGCAGCTTCCATCACTTTAGCAGCAATCCTTTTTGCAATCGGCGGGTTTTCCTCAAAAAATTCAGATAAAGCGCTGGTAACAATGCTCTCCACCTGGCCTTTAACCTCAGAATTTCCGAGCTTGGTCTTAGTCTGCCCTTCAAACTGAGGATCAGGAATTTTAATGCTTATAATTGCAGTAATGCCCTCCCGAGTATCATCTCCAGAAAGATCAATCTCTTTTCCGTTTCCGGTTTTCTTAATATAATCATTAACAACTCTTGTCAAAGCGCTCTTAAACCCAGAAACATGGGTTCCGCCCTCAACAGTATTTATAGTGTTAACAAATCCAAAGATATTTTCCTGATATCCAGAATTATATTGAATGGCAACATCAATTACAACCCCGCTAATCTCTCTTTTAAAATAAATAGGTTTGTGCAAGACTTCCTTACTTTTATTCATCCACTTAACAAACTCTATTAATCCTCCTTCAGCCAAAAACTCTTCTTTCTTGTTTTTTCCTTCATCAACAAGGATTATTTTCAGGCCAGCATTAAGAAAAGTTATCTCTCTAAACCTGGTTTCAAGAACTTTGTAGTCAAAATCAGTAACTGAAAAAATCTCTGGATCAGGCCAGAAAGTCACAGTAGTTCCGCTATCCTCTTCTTTGCATTTCCCAACAACCTCTAGTTTTGTTTTTTTGTCGCCCCTAGAATACTCTTGCCTGTAAACCTTTCCCTCTTTCCTTACTTCAATTATAAGTTTTTTTGAAAGCGCATTAACAACACTAACTCCCACACCATGTAAACCTCCAGAAATTTGATAAGATTTCCTGTCAAATTTCCCTCCAGCATGCAATTTAGTTAAAGCCAGTTCAAGTGCAGGAACCTTATAAGTGGGATGTATATCTACCGGAATGCCTCTTCCATCATCAACTACTGTAACAGATCCATCCTTATTGATAGTTACATAAATTACCTTACAATAACCTGCCAAAGCCTCATCAACACTATTGTCCACTACTTCATACACAAGATGGTGTAGCCCATCTTTACCAGTACCCCCGATATACATTGCAGGCCTCATTCTAACCCCTTCAAGGCCTTCCAGTACCTTTATTGATTCTGCTCCGTATTTTGATTTTTCTGCAGCCATTTTGCAACTCATTTAGCTCCGACTAAGGGTAATTCAACAAAAATTTACCCTAAAAATCGTAAATTTATACTTATTTTAAGGTATAATCCTTTATAAACCTTACCCCTTTAAAAAGGTGTTTTATCGACGATAAAACAAAGGAAAATAAAGGCAAAAAAACTAGAATAAAAATATTTATAAAACCTCATTTTAACTCTAAAGTATGGACAAAAATTTGGATATTTTACAGATAACCTAGTATCCAAATTTAAATAAATGTTAAGATATAAAAGCTAAGATGGTAAAAAAAGGAAGCATAATTTTAATGCTAATAGTCTTAGGAATAATCCTACTAATCTTATCTTTAAACATGCCTAATTTATCATTAACCTCCCTCTCAATCTCCTCTACAGAGGCAAATATTCTACAAGAATCAGTCAATCTTCATGCCTGGACAAAGGCAATTTGCAACAAAGACAATTTCTGCCAGGATTATTTAATAGAGTGCAATGATCAGGAAACGCTAAAAATAACTCCCATAGCAGGCTCTATGGCGCAATTCGATGCCTCATGGCAAGACCCCAGAACATTAGAGCAAAGAGAAAGATTGTGCGGATGATTACTTACTAGAAGTCGCTTTCTTTCCTTTAATAACCCATCTAACTTTTCTCTTTCTTGAAAGCATTGTCTTCCTGCATTTTGAAGAGCATAAATAGTTAATGCTTCCGTCATTCTTGACCAGAGTGACTCCTTTAGGAAATTCATACATTTTCCCGCAAAAAACACATTTAGGCATTTTAAGATCTCCTCTTAACTTCCAGATAATATATCCCAGGATATTGCTTACTTGTGAGTACGTCCCTAACAAAATAACCTGGAGGAACCCTTGTCCTTATCCCTGCAATAAACTCCTCAGGATTATTTCTTCCATTAGTATCAATCTCTATAGTTGCTGAACTAATGCTCCCATCAAATCCTTGAAAAAAATCTCCAAGATCGGTAGCCATTTTATGTGTACGCCCCCTTACTTACTTGGCTTTTAATTCTTCTTGCCTCAATTTCTGTTTCTCTAAGCATCAAAACGTCTCCAATTCTTACAGGCCCCTTAACATTTCTCCTTATAGATCTTCCCTCATCTTTTCCGGCCTGCACAAGGCATCTTACTTGAGTTATTTCTCCCCTAAATCCTGTTCTCCCAACAAGCTCTTCAACAACAGCTGGAACAACCTCTCCTAAAATCTTATCACTTCCTCTAGAACCTCCAGATTGTTTTTGTTGCTGGGGTTTTTGTTGTTGTGTCTTAGCCATTTTAAGAATTATTTCAAGCTAGCAATATCTTTGTCTGCATCTCCCGGACTAATTACAGCAATTGAAGAAGCTGCAACTTGCAATCCTGCAGCAATTCCTAGCTTATTTTTATTATCAACTTCCTTGCAAGGTATTTTCTTCTCCTTGCACAAAACAGGCAGATGCTGGACAACTTCTTTTGGTTCAACATCAGAAGCGTAGACAACTAATTTTGCAGTGCCTCTTTCTATAGCTTTAGTAACTTCGTTGGTTCCTTTCTCTATCTTTCCTGTTTTTCTTGCTTTCTCTATTATAGAATATATGTCTGCCATGTTAAAACCTAATCTGTTTTTGGAACCTTTTTTAAAAGATTCGTTGTCTAGAACGAAATTTAATCTTCATCTGAACATTTTCGCTCATCAGACAAATTAAGATGAAAAAGTTAATTTATAAAGCTTTCTACAAAATTTATCTCCATCTAACATCAACTTAATCTGTGCGTTCTCCCGGAGACCTTCTAGGTCTACGCAGAACTGACTTTCCATGTCACGTTAACTTGGTCGGTTCTCTCTCTTGGTTTTATATCCAAACTCTGAATTTCTTTTCCCTTGAATTTTATCCCAGCCCTGAACATGATCTCTCCAAGATAAGCAATCATGGCTCCATTGTCAACAAGTAAAGGCTTCTCAGGAACAAACATCTTTGCCTCTCTTTCTGCACACATAATTTTGCTCATCTCCTGAAGTCTTGCATTGCATGCAACCCCTCCCCCAAGAACAAGCTCTTTCTTCCCAACATGAGCTAAAGCTCTTTCAGAAACCTCCACCAGCATTGGAAAAACAGTTTCCTGCATGCTAAAAGCAAGATCTTTCCTATTATAATTAAGTAAAAGTTTATTCTTATCTGAATTAACAACACTTTTAAGAAACCTTAGTTCATCTTTAGGCATCTGCTCAATTTTTTCAATCTTCTGTTTCAAATTAGTTAATATCCCACTAAGCGCAATATCCATTCCCTTTACAGTGTAAGGCAATTCAATATAATTTTTTCCTTGCAAAGCTAGCTGTTCTACCTTAGGTCCTCCTGGAAAACCCAAACCCAGATACCTAGCAAAAGTGTCAATAAAATTTCCAACACCAAGATCCAGGGTCTCTCCAAAAATCCTATACCTGCCACTTACATAAGCAATTATCTGTGTATTGGCCCCAGACGCATACAAAAGCACAGGATCTCTTGCCCCTGTGATTCTTCCTATCTCTAAATGTGCTATGCAATGATTCACAGGTACAACCGGGACACTCAATTTCTTGCTCCACTCTTTCATTTTTCTTAATCCAACCAACAAACACGGACTTAACCCTGGCCCTTGTGAAAAAGCAATTCCTTGAATTTCCTTTTCATTAATCCCTGCTTCAGCTAGGGCTTTAAAATAAATCTCCTCGGCAACTCCCTCATGATGCTTTGCTGACTCTGTAGGAATTATCCCTCCACTTTCAGTAGAATACATATCTCTAACATTACTAAGTATCTTGCCATTCTTAACCACCCCGATTCCAAAAGTATGTGCTGTGGATTCAATCCCTAAAACTATCATCTCAATCTCTCATATTCCTCTTTAGTTCCAATATCAAACCACCACCCATCAAACTTGTAAGCATAAACGCTCTTCTTATCAACTAAATAATTCACTAAATGCCCCGGCCCTTCTTTTAATCCCCTATTCAGACATTCGTCGATGTGCTTTAAATCATCTGCTTTAAAGATATAAATTCCGGTTGAAGCCAGATTTGATCTTGGAATCTCCGGCTTTTCCTCAAAATTAAGTATTTTGTTATTATCATCTACAGAAACAACCCCAAAATTCCGTATTCTGTCTTTATCCAGCTGAATGACTCCCAAGCAAGTGTCCGCAATTTGCTTGTAAAAATGAACAAGATTCCTCAAATCAAAATTAAAATAATTATCTCCTAAAAGGACTAAAACATCCTCCTCAATCTTCCGAGCTTCCAGTGCAAATTTTAAGTCTCCTAATCCTCCCAACCTACTCTCGTTATTATTTGTTCCGTCATTTAATATTTCTATTTTGTCCTTTATCCTTAAATCTAAATTTTGAAGCCACCAAACAAATGGATAGTAAAATTTGTCATTAGTAACTATAATTATCTCATCAATATCTTCAAGATCTCTTAACTTCTTTATGATATTATTAAGCAGGGGTTCTCCTCTAATCGGAAGCAGAGACTTCGGTTTGGCCAGAGTCAGAGGATAAAGCCGGGTAGCGTAGCCTGCACAGAGAATAATGCATTTCATGTCTAATAAACAAGCAAGAAGTATATAAAACTAACCAACATACTCCCTAGCAAGGGTGTACTTTACCCCTCCAAGCTCGAATATCGCTACAGTTGCATTTCTTATATCCCTAGGCCTAAATAAAGAATGGGCATACCAAGGCTCATTAACAAAAAGCCTTGCTTTTCTTGGGAGTCGGAATTTTATCTGTTTGCTTTCTTCTTCAGTGGCATATCTGGCGCTTATTAATATTCCTCCTTCATTGGTTGATGCCTGGATAGCCAAAGGAGACTGAACAATTATTTTTCCTTCAATTACTACAGTATTTAAACTCATAAGAAACTTAAAAAAAGTTTACTTATAAACATTTATATAATAAAATGTAAAATCAGAATAATTAACTAAAAATAGATAAAAAAATAAAAAATATTAAGGCTTATCTTTTCTTTTTCTTCTTCTTTCCGCCTCTAGCCATCTTTGCTTCGCATACATTTCCCTTAGCATCTACATAGTAAAGATAACCTTTCTTCCTCTTAACAACATTTTTTGCGATAACGCTTCCCATATCACACCTCCTTTTTAAAAATTATATACTATAAAACCAAAAAGTCTTTTTAAATCTTTCTAGTCACCGTCGAGGTCGACACAAAAGCCCAATTTCTTTCTTATATTTATTGTTGATGGGGATCTCAACAAGTTTTTGAAATGGTTTTTTTGGAAAAATGGCAAACCTAAACGGCTTAATTGCCTGGACATCTAAGACTTTGCTTTTAGCGTCGAGCCAGATAGCCACAAAAGGGAAAAAAACAAACAAAGAAGTTATTGCTTCCCGAGTCTCTCGCTTAAAATCAAACAACAAAGCACTTGTATTTCTAGATTTAAACATCAAACCTATGGCAAAATTCGTGCAAGGCTTCAAATTCATCGTAATTTTTCTCCCTTTATAAACAAAAGAAATCCTCTTTTTCTCCATCTGTAAAAAAAGACAAATCACTATATAAATTATTTGTGAACTCCTATTAATCCAGAAAACATTATTGCAGCACTATGATCAAAAAATGGATAAACCCTAATGTCTTTTTCATCAGCAGGCATACCTTTTAAAGTTCTCTCTAGCTCCCTTCCATGTGGGTGATATCTTATCATCAAATCACTCGTTCCGAATCTTCCTACAACCCTCTCAGCACTAACACCTTTAAGGTTTTCCACAGGAGCAAACTCGCTAAGAACTTGCTCATATTCATAAACATCTAACCCAGAAGCCTGTGCAATATGTGAGGTTGCAATGCTATCCCAAGCAGAAAAGCCTAATCTCGAGCCTCCGACAATAGAAACCAGATCTTTAACTTTTTTTCCGGGAAGAATACTTGCACACCTAACAGACAATACATTCCCTATACTAACCCCCAAAACACTTATCTGTCTGTATTGATCTAAATCTTGATTAATCATAGTAGCAGCATCTTCATAGATTTCTCTTAGATTATCTCTAGTTTGCTCAGCATTAGGAACAACTAGGTTAACATAAGAAACTCTGTAAGAAACAACTTTCCCACCACTAGGCAATATTCCATTTCTAACTCTTTCATTATCTAAAACCATCCTAGGAACAAAACAATACCAAACATGGCTAGGATCTCCAAGATATTCTATTTGAGGTTTCCAATCAACTTCTTCATGAGTTACTCCTTTCTTTTTGCTAACATACAATCTATCTAAAATTCCAAACATAAATCCAGGAAAAAAACATGATTTAAAAGGTTAATTATGTTTAAAACCAACTCTTTTTTCTTTCATTTTCGTCTTTTCCATACTTCAGTTTTCTATACTCCTTGTAATGCATATTAATGTTCTTCTCGCAGACAAAATCATGGTGCTTGAATCCTCCCCCAAAACTTTTCGGGATGTGCATCAATTCATGAATAATAACTTTGATTTTTTCCTCATCGCTGAGCTTGTCAAATCTTTCATGAATAAATTCAAGAGCATAATAGGCAGGAACTCCTATTGCTCTCTGCATAAGCTTTCCAAGAGCGTGGCATCTTGCAATTGTTCCTCGAGAGCTAGAACCATAGCTTCTAAAGCATTTCATTCTCTCAATCTTTACATGGGGATAAAGCATTCTTGAGATTTCGTCTGCAATTACCTGTATGTCTGGTGCTGGCTCGTATCTCATTTTATCTCTCCCTTAAATTCCCAGAAATTTAATTTTCCCTTAGCAGGAATCAAGTCAAGTCTTTTAACATTGCTAAGGACAAAACCATAACTTCCAAAGTCAGAATTAGCCAAATGCAGATTTTGATCTTTAAAAAAGTCTAGATCATTAACATATTTCTTAACATCTACTAGATTTGCTTTTCCAACTATAGACCCTAGAGGTAAATCATTAAAGCCAAATTTTCTCATAGCAGTTTTATCAGGAATTAATGAAGAATGGATCAAAAACTCCCCCCTAAAATTAGTGTTCCACTTTCTAAGCTCAATTTTCTTCCTTCCTTGCAGTATCAACTCAGCGTATGGCTGTTTCAACGATAGCGCTTTCATAATACCTCCACAAGTTTATTCTTGGATGTAAATCCGGATTTTATCCTAACTTCTCTTTTAAAATATCTTTGTAGCAACTTACAAAGCTCGACATTTGCTTTATTGTCTTGTGCTTTAGATTTAACTTTAATCAAATAGCAACCGTTTTTATCTTCAATTCCTTGTTCCTTAGAATTAGGTTTTACTTTAACTTTTAAGATCATTATCTTAATCCCCTTAAAACATTATCCGGGCTTAATTTAAGTAATTTATCAATAATTCTCTCATCAAAAAGCTCTTTTTCCTTAACAAAGCAGGAAACTCCGTCGAGCTTTCCTTCCTTTGATACGTACAAAGAATACGGGCATCTTGCCAGCTTTCCTGAGGGAGTTGCAGAAGAATCCAGTATAATCTCGTCTTTTATTCTTTCATGATGGGCCCTAACCTCTACGCCAATACTTTTTGTTACCTCCTTAGCCCATTTTGTTGTAAAACTCCCTTCATTAAAAGAAAAATGCTTCTCATAAAAACTATGAGGAACTTTCTTGTTTAAAAGAAGATATAAATGAAAACTTCTTCCTGTCCAGACAATAAAAACCTTAAATTGAATTAATTTTTTTAGCTCTTTATCTGATTTTATCTTCTTAAAAAGTTCTCGGACAACAATCAGATACTTCCCATAGCTAACCTCTTTTCCTTTATCAATATCAATAAAAATCCTGTCAATGGGTTTTCCGTAACCTTCTCCATTGCATGCGTAATGCATCTCAACAAGCTTTCTTTGAACGAAGTAATGCCAGACGAGAATTTCTTTGTCACTTAACTGATTTTTAACATCTGCCAAATCCTCTGCTTTCCTTAACTGTAAGAACTTATCGCTTATCTTTAAATCATTAATAAACAAGGGCTGATCTTTACTTCCCCGTTTAACAACAAAATCAACATTATCCCCAATATAAGTTTTAGTTGCTACTTCTCTTTTTCCAATAAACTTCTTTATTTTAGGAAAAATCTTTCTGTAATAGCTCAGGCAGTCCAATTGTCCTGTTGAATGCAAAATGTCTTCTTTCATCTATTCTCCTCTTTTTAATTTTGTTTTTTGTATTTAAAATTTAAAGTGTAGAGAATTTTACATTCTCTCTTCACGCTTTTTTTTTCGTCTCTTCCACAATATCCACAAGATAAACAATATGAGAATAACTATCAATGCAATGATTATTATGTAACTTGCCCTTAGATATTTCTTCTCAACAACATTAAAGGTATCATAAGTAGTCACTGTAATATTTCCGTATTTGGCTTCTCCAAGAACAATATAAGTTCCCTGAAGAGTATCTAACGGGACATGCATTCTTCTTTCAATTGACAAGTTTGTTTTTACAGCAAGGATTTCTTTCGAGGACTCGGAAATAACCAACTTATCAAAATCGGTAATTGTCAAATAAAGCTCAACATCCACAGGGGTTCCATACAGGCCAACATTTAACAGATCCACTAAAACCCTAATGTCTGTACCGGGATTAACGGCCTTATACTCCTGAGGGACATTAACCTTAATATCAAAAAGAGCCTCTTTCTGCTTAATTTCAAGAACAACGTTAACTGTCTTCTTGTTTTCTCCTTCGCCAAAGATAATTTTCCCGTAATAAACTCCAGGTTTAGCACTGCTTAAAGCATACAAATAAGCCCTAATGGTTTTTGTCTCTCCTTTCTTAACAACAAAATTTTTATCACTTAAGATTGCTTTATCAGTAAGATTTTGAGTTTCTGCAATGATATTAATGTCTCTAAATCCCACATTTTTTATTTTTATGTCAAAGCTTTTTCCTTCTTCCTTAAAAATTGTTGTTGTAATAAATAATGGGTCTATCTCAAATTCAGCATAAACTGCTCCGCCTCCGCCTCCTCCGCCGCCACCGCCTCCGCTAGGAGGAGTGGTCCCGCAGGAAACCTCGGAAACACTTATACTCCACTGCAAAGAATCATTTAGCAATCCATCAGTAATCTCTACACTTATATTATGACTGCCCCCAACTCCGCATCCAAAGCTGTAGAAAAATTCGTCCGTTGAATTTCCGGAATCATACTCCTGAAACAAACCATCAACATACCAATAAGCATCCGGAATAGTGCCGTCTGCATCATACTTTGTAATGTTAAAATAAAGATTATCTGTCCCTTGTGCACTAAATGAAAGATTGCTGGGATAATAAGAGGTGATATTTGGTGCCCTATTCTCATCCGTAACTGTCAAAGAAAAACTATCACAATCGCGCAAAGAGCCTCCGGTTTGATTGCAATACCGAGTGATATTGGCATTAGGATAAGTTATCCCAGTATCATTAACGCACAATGTAACATTATAAACCCCTAAAGGAGTCTGATTGTTTGCTGTAAAATCAATAACCCCGCCGGGGCTTGTAATATTAAACAAACTAACTTGGCTTCCCGAAGAGTTTGTTATTGTAACGTTAAAAGCCAAGGTTCCGTAGCTTGGGAGTGAATTATACTCTGTGTCTGCAACATCAACTACCTCATAAAAAGTAGAATTATCCCCCTTATTCCAAACAGTCTGAACCCCTATATTTTCAATATCCGGAGGATTATTTACCTCTATAACAGTTATATTTGTCTTGGTCGTATTTGAGCAGCACGTTGAATTAGTATCGTCAGTTATTATTACAGTTTCTTGGTAAAGTTTAGAGCTTACATTAACTCCCCCTGCATTTGTCTTGCTTAGATTTCCAGAAACAATTGCAAAGATCGTGTAGGGAGCCTGCTGATTAATCCAAAAGACAAAAAATGGATTTCTCGGGGAAATATCCCCAGACAAAACTCCATTGTCTGGATCTGTTGCATTAAATTCATAGTAGAGAATTTGATTTTCACAGACAAAGATAGACGTATTAACTCCGTTTATAATAGGAAAATAATAAGGCGCAATAACATTAACCTGAGAGGTAGTGTTTACAATACTTAATCCTAAAAATTTCAGGTTCCAGAATATAATTCCAAGAACAACAATAATCGCAAGTATTAACCACCTTTTTTTATTCATTAGACATTTTAACCCCCGTAATAAACGGCTTTGACAGAAAATTTTAATTTTCTAGTCTATAGAATTAAATTAAAAGGTATTTTTATTGTTTTCTAAAGAATTATTTTTTCTTTAATTCGGCTTTTAATTTAGCCATTTTTTCCTTTATTCTTTGGTCCTTTGGCTTCCTGTATCTTCTGAATAAGACTAGTCCTATAATTCCGACAGAAAGCACAGCAACAGTGATATAAACAACACTATAATCCCAGCCATAAGGATTGCAAGCAACTCTTACAGTCATTTCATGAGAAATCGATGCTTTTGCTGCAGAACCGCCAGCGCCAGTCAAACTGTTTTCTAACGGCACAGATTCAATAATAACCTCGCCATCATATTCTTTTATTGGCTCAGTGCACTCTAATTTATCTATAGCCTTCCCAATTAAAGGGATAGAGGCATACTGCCGGGTATAGACTTTAGGAACCTTAAAGTAAAAATTCAAAGGAATAGCATCCTGGCTGTAAGTGTATGGAGGAAGATATTTTATATCTGCATCTTTCATCACCAAAACTTCCTGTAATTCTTCTGAAACACTGACTTGAACATTTCCCTCTGTTGAATAGGGATTATAAGCCCCCACACTTAAAGACCCTTCCTCACCCTCGTTAAGCATCAAGGATTGCTGTTTAACAAAGATCCCAATGCCTGCAGAAGCAAAAGAGCAGAGTAATAAAACCCCGACAAATAAAGCAAATATTTTCATCATCTTAAGTACACGAACCCCCTGTTGCAACCCCTTTAAATGTAATAGTATTATTAAAAGTACCTGAAGCTGTTCCTGCAGGAACATCAAGCCAGAACCTATAATAATGGTTGCTTCCAATACTTACATTTGGCCCTGCCTTGGTGGCTGTTGTTGTCATCGCAACCTCTTGCCCTAAACTAGGATGTGTGACATTTGTTGCAGTATGATTATAATAAGTCTCGTTTCCGACAAGGATTTGGTCTCCTCCAGAGGTTTTTAAATTATCATTTGCACTAACACAGAGATCAACATTTGTATTGCTGTCTGTTGAAACATTGACCCACATAGAAGTGGACTGGTTTGCTGTCGCACCGCCAACAGTTGTATTAAGTCCGTCATAATTATGCGTGGCATTTTGGTTTGTTGCAGGGAGAGAGCTTATATTTCCAAACCTTATTCCATCAGAAAGATTCGTTGAGAGATCGATTGCAAAATAAACATTTATTGTAACATTAGACGCAGTAGTCTGCTGTGTTGCATATCCTGTAGTTTTAGCTCCTTGATTAAATAACAGAATAACAGATAGCAAAAACAAAAATCCAAAAACCAACACTATCCAATTTTCACCCTTCATAATATCAACCTCTTACACAAGAAAGTAGTTTCAAGCATTTATAAATATTATTCTCTTTTAGCTTCTTCTTTATATCGCCATATAAAATATAGTTAACTACAGATTGTCATAACATCCTTCGGAGGCAAATAGAGGATGTTGCTCGAGGGATTGAGAGTTTGCATCAATAATCCAAAAAGATGCAGGCTCGAATAAAAACCGTAGGTTTTTATGGAGATTCGCCGTTCTGCACAGCCCTAAAGGATAAGCTGTTGTTATAATTCCCGGCCGCCTGCCTTGCAGGAGCATTTAAGAAAAACTTAAGATAGATTGTAGCATTCCCTATATTACTTGCTATTAAATGGTTTGAAAAATCTGTTGTAAGAGGTATTTTAATTGAATCAGGCACACTGCTGTTCGAGGTTGAATTGGAATATGTTTCATTTCCAATGCCCAACACATCTCCTCCAGCAGTTCTCAAGTCGCTTTCTGCCTTCATGTACAAATCGCTTGTGCCCCCATAAGAGGTTATATTTACCCAGTATTCAGTTATTCCTGTACCATTATTTCCGTCTGCAGATTGATTATATGCAGGAAGAGAGCTCAAGCTCCAATTAATCATCTGGCCAAGCCTTGAAGACAAATCCATAGCCACAGAATATGCATTAGCAATTACTGTTGAATTTTGCTTTGTTGCCCCATCTAGCTTAGCATCATTTGGAGTTACCTGGCAAGTTAAGTTTTGATCTATAGCAAACTCGCCATTAACAATAGTTGAAGCATTAGAAAATCCGTTCTTGGTATCCTGATAAATCTGATAGACCTGCTGGCTTGTAAGAGTTCTATTGTAAATCTGCAAGTTATCTAAAGTCATGTTAGTATAACAATTTGAGAGACAAAGATCATTAGGGTTCATTCCAAGAATAATAGGATTATTGTACTTCCTTAAAACAGTGCTCGTATCAGTACTGTTGTCGAGAGTTCCATTTAAGTAAACACTAACTTTAGTCCCATTATAGGTAAAAGAGATAAAGGTGAAAGAATCATTAGCTATTGTAGTGTTAGATAAAAGAAGTTGTGATGAAGTTCCTGTTTCATTGAATATAACAACACGAATTCTAGAACCACTTAACCCAATAGTATACTCTGCCCTGGTTGAAATGTCGTTGCTTTTATAGACAAAGTAATTGCTTCCAGCATTGGGTGTTTTAGGATTTGCCCAAAATGCAACAGTTAATCCGTTATGTGTTGAATTAAGGGATGAAGAACTTGCAATATTTACAGAATCATCAACACCATCAAAATCCAAAGCTCCCCCAACCTTCCCGCTAGATTTCCAGGTTGTGCCTGTAAGAGAGCCGTTGTTTGCATTCCCAGAATAATCTCTAACACCGACACTTCCACTAACATTAACATCAAAAGGCATATTCAAAAGCAGCATTGAATTACTATTAACAAGCCAGTTGTAAACATTAGTAACTGTATCTGATTCATTATCGCTAGTGCTTTGATTGTAACAGCTAAGATTCTGACTTGAAACTCCGGGAAAAGGGCTTAAAGAAGGAGTGTTGTGCATCGGCTCTGTGTTTGTGTCATTAACTGTCATTGACCAAATCTGGTCATCTTCTAAATTGCCGGCAGAGATATTTACTTTTATAGAATAAGTCCCTGCCTGCGTGTAGTTTCCGACCCAGATGAAAGTAGATTGATTGTCATAAGGGGTTTGTCTGCTACTATCAACAAACCACTTTATATTTACAGGAGTAACATTGGAATAAGTTATACTAAATGTCTGATTGCTGGGTTCAGCTATTGAAAAAGTGTCTGTTGTAGGAACATAAGCCAAAATAACAGGAGTGTATAAAATTAGGTGAACCATTTTGCTAGCGTTCATTGTCACACCAGTAAAGTTAGAGCCATAACCTGATTTTGCAGCGCTAAAATTGTGCGGGGTGGAGCAATTTATAGTTGAGCTAGAGCCAGTACATCCTGTAACATAGGTTGCATCGCCCGTTTGGTTGTACTCCATAATCCACTGTGTTGTTGTCAAGCCATTTGCATCTGTTTGGTTATTATTAATCAAGAGAGCTCCATAAGTGTCTGTAAGATTAAAATTAACAGAAGAAACAGCAGTATAAACCTGGTCTGTAGTATTTCCTGTAAACTGATAATAAACCTCCACAAAACCAGTGCTAAGAAAATCAATCTTGGATTTATTAAAACTAACATTATAAAGTTCAATATTGGTCACGGCTCCTGCACCAAGAGTAATATCAGTACTGGAGCAATTAGTGATGCTTGAATTAAAAATAGAGACGTTATCCACAACTGAAAGAAGATAAAAGGCTGTTTGGCAATTTGTGATATTTAAACCAGACAAGTTTATTGAACTTGAGGAAACCTGAACTGAATTAACATTTGTGCCAACCAATCCAGTAATAGTATCATTATTTGTAAGAATATTACTGACTGAATCAATGTTAATTCCGGAATAATTTGAAGAAACTGGCGGATCTCTTAAGATATTATGTTCTATAACAGAATTGTTCGAACCGATAAGAATATAACTACTAGAAAAGTTTGAGAGAGTATTATAAGTTATATTTATTCCATTAGGAATATCCCCGGAAATATCCATTCCCTTAACACCATGATGCAGCTGATTGTGGTCAAATATAATCCTATCATCCATATTAAATGCCCCTGTAAACGTTGCATTGTCTGTACTATAATTCAGCTGATTATTGTAAACAGTAATATTTCCTCCAGCAACTATAGCAATCAAGCTTTGAGCATAAGAGAGTCTGGAGTTATTCACAAAAGAGTTTGTTGTATTTTCAAATCTAATTGCATACCCTCCAGCTAAATTAGAGATGTTTGAATTTAAAATATCTACGCTATCAGAATATGTTCCAAGAGGAAGAATAATCCCATTCCCTAGTTGAACAAACCCACCTTGACAACCGCCTGCAGCAGAAGTATCGCCATAATAATTTCCAACAATATCATTTAAAATTGAACTATTCACTAAGACATTATTTGAATTATTGATATAGATTGCAGAAAGATTCCCAGAATAGCATGTAGAAGTGTCTGTAGAATTAGACCAAAGTTTAGTTATATTATTTAAGTTTAATGTCGTGTTGTGAGAATTATCCAAAGCAATTCCATAAACAGTAACATAAGTTGTATTTATCCAGCTATTATTGTAAAGTGTATTGTTTTGGATAAAAGAATTGTTCGTGCCATCAAAATGTATTACTTTAGCATACTGCTCCATTCTGCAATTCTTAATAGTCACATTATTTCTCGCTGCAACATTTACTCCCCATATGCCATAACTGTTATTCCCAAAAATCCTATAAGAGTTGCAGTCAAAAACAACATTATCTGCAGAGATATTGTAATGCTCGCACTGGCTACCTGTAAGCGTAGTGCTTGAAGACACCTGTGTTATAGAACACATATCTGCAGAAAATGTCCAGTTAGAGCTTGCAAAAGAAGATTTAGAAGAATTATCATAAGCCAAGCAGTTCCACAAATAGCTTCCATCACTAAGCCCTGACAAAGAGAAATTAGCATAATAATTCCTAGTGAGATTATAGATATTGAAAATTTCTGTTGAATTCAATGTTCTGTTAAAAAAGGCAACATCATCAATTGTCCCATTAAAGTCCCTGTTTGGATTTGGTGAAGCAGCAGCATCTCTATCTCTGCCTATTAAAACATATTGCCCAGAAAAGCCAAAAATAGAATCTGAAAAAGAAGAGTCTGTTGCCTTAGAAGAACCATCAATGTACAAAACAACATCATTGCTTGCCCAGGTTAAAGCCACATGATGCCACGAATTAACATAACTGCTGTAATTGGTTTGGGCGCTGCCTGTTGCACTTAAAAACTCCAAATCCTGGTCATTATTCAGATAAACTAAAAACTCTCCGCTTGAAAATGCGCCGCCATTGTAGTTTCCCAGAATAGCATAATCTGTGGTTGTGTCCACTCTATTCTTAAAGTTAACCCATGTGCTGATTGTTCCTGTTGCTGTTGCTGTAAAGATGTTAGAAGTATTAACATAATCGTCTGTGCTTATGCCAATTCCATTCCCAGCATAAGCCTCAATAAATTCATCTCCGTCAAACCCTACAGGAGTTCCATTATTTCCGCTTCCAGAAAAATCATAAACAATACTTAAATTCTCCCCATAACCGGCATCATTATTAAAATGATAAAGTAAAGTATTTCCGGTCATATTAATATTGTTGTAGCTGTCATAAATCCCGCTGTTAGGAAGCTCTGAATATTTTGTCTGATTCAAGTGCCAGGTTCCTGTTGTGTTTATGTATAAGCTAATGTTCTTTATCAAAATATCATCTGTAACATTGCACTGCAAGCTTAAAGAGTTTATAGCGATATAGCTGGATCCCGAGACAGGAGAAACCAAATTAACATTTGGCGCAGAGTCGGTATAAACACTAGAATTAATGCTTGTTGCTCCGTCAAGAATAGCATCATTAGGTGTTACCTGACAGGTTATGTTCTGAGGATTAATCATTTCTTGATATACAAGAGTTGCATTGTTTGTAAGCCCGTTTCTAGTGTCTTGAAATAACTGATAAACCTGCTGGCTTGTAAGAGTTCTATTGTAAACCCTAAAGTCATCAATTGTTCCGTTAAAAGGAGAAAAAGCACCAGATGAATCCCTGCCAAGACCTATTGTTAAATTGTAATCAGCCAAGTTGCTTGGAGCCCCCAAACTTTGATTCTCTCTTGAACCATTTATGTAAAGCGTGCAATTTCTATTATCGCAGGCAAGAGAATACATATACCAGTTACCTGGATCAGGATAAGTCGCCATAAGAAGGTAAGAGTTATTAATTCTTGTCGGTAAAATCAGTCCATCAAATGCATTCCAATTAAGACTAACTCCAAGAGAGTAATTTCCTTTAGAGAAAAAGCCAGCATCAATAAACGGGGCTTGAGGGAATCTTCCCATATTAAACCAAAAGTTGATTGTGAAGTTATTTCCAAGCACAAGACTGGTATTAGGCACAACTAAAAAGTCATTTGTTGATTCGTTAAAATGATAACCTCCACCAATTTTTCCGCTAGTCCATAAAGGAGTTCCGTTAATTGTTGCATTAAAGCCATTTCCAGAATAATCCTTAGCTGCGCTTGAAGAATTTGTATCAAACGGCAGGTATAAGGCAGTTATAGAAGTTCCATCAATAAGCCAATTATAAATATTTGTAACACTATCTCCATCAGCATCAACGGTTGATTGATTTGCACAAGTGAGGTTCTGCCACAAATAAATAGGATAAGGAGATAATGAAGGGGTGTTATGTGTTGGGGCATTATCTGTAGTAAGATAAGAAAAAGTATCTGTTGAGTTCCATTGATTAACAGAATCATTAGCAAAAACCTTCCACTGAATTAAAATATTGTATGTTGAATTAATTGTTTTTGTAACATTACTCCAGTTTGCAACTCCGTTCATTGAAACCCAAGAATCATTAATTAGTGTTCCATTTCCATTATCAAAACTGAAGATATACCCGCTAAGTGCAGTGTCATCACTCCAGGCAACACTATGCTGAACAGAAGCTCCTCTAACTGTTGAGTTTGTTGAATTTAAAGACCATTGTGGAGCATTATCTGTAGCATTATAATTCACATCTAACTTGATCAAATCGGTCCAAAGTGTGTTATGGAAAGGATTTTCTTGATGCAATGTGAAATATCCCTCAACTCCAAGAGATGTTTTTCTCTGGAATAAAGGCAGCTCCCCAGGAATATTTTCAAAATACAAATCCAGAGTATCATTATGATTAGTAAGCAGATAATTGTTATCTGAAAATCTAATCTCTCCAAGCTCAATTTTTTCTCCATTTAATTCAACAATAGAAGGATAAATTTTTCTAGTTATATTCAGTGAAGAAAAATTGTCATTTACAAGCAAAAATATCTCATCTAAATGACTTGTTTCATTTAATACCTCTCTTAATTGCAATTTGGCTTTTCCATCTTTAATCTCTAAATTAGGCACTTCACTTAAAATTAGTCTTTCTTTTTCTGAAGAATTAAGTTTAGGGATCCCTACACTATCTAAAAGATATTCGCTGCCGTTCCAAGAATAAATAGTGGGGCATTCAACAAAACTATCCAGTTCCTGAACTAACATTAAAGTATGGCCAGAGCTATTAATATAATGAAAAAGTGTGGAGGAGCTGCCACTTATTACTGCTGTAAGAACTCTTTCTGTCCCAGAAGTTCCACAGGCATCGTTTAAACAGCTTGTGTTTCTGCTACTTCCCCATGAACCAGCCGTAAAATTATAAACATAAAAATAAAGGTCGTTTGCTGAAGCAATTTCATTTACTATCTCGTTATATCCTTCCCAAGTATAAGTTAAATTGTTTATTGTTGACGTAGATTCACTAATTTTAAACCTCACCATAATAACATTATACTGATTAATTCCACTAACCATAGAAATAGAATTCCAAGTATTATCGCTTCTGCTAATCTCATCTTCGTTAGTAGAATTCATTGTTGTAGGTCCACTACTCCATCCACTTAAAACAGGAGAAACCGGGTTTTGAGAATCCAATCCAAAATAACCTATCTGATCTGTTTGATTAGGGTAATAAGTGGCAACAGTTGCAGGATCAATAATATGATCAAACTCCAGGCTTCCATCCAAAACTCTAAGATCAAAGGTATCCTGCTCGCCCTGCAAACCATCCAAATAAACAGTATTGTACTCCTCCGAGTTTAAGCTTGTAAACTCAGCAATTAAAATGCTTTGATTAACTTCATAAACCTCAATTCTCGGGGTTCCATTAACAACTCTCGGATATAAGGTTATATCTCTACTAGAATCAAGTTTATGCTCAAAAGTGGCTCTTACATAATGTCCTCCAGGAATTGTCTCGCTCCAAATACCATCCAAGTCCTTAACTTGTTCATAGATATCGCTAAGAACAGTATAGTTTTCATCTAAATGCTCTGCTTTGGTTATTAAAATAATTCTAAATGTCTGGTTGCTTAGACTAGGAACTATCCATTCAACATAATCGTAAATTCCATTTCCATTCTTGTCTTCAACCTTTAAGGGAGTAAGATATTTAGATTGCTCTTCCCAATAAATTTTAACTTTGCTAGGATAATTAATCTTAAGATCCTCATTTAGATTTGTAAAAGCAAGAACATTTTCATAATGAATATCACCAGGCCCAATAATCTTAACCACTTTTCCATCATCAATCTCTTGTTCTTCAGAATAAGGCGCATCAGTATAATACCCTATAGCTATTTCAGAATTATCTTCAAGTAATTCCTTGATCTCTACTTTAACCTCATCTCCTACTTCAGAGACATCAACAGCTCTGCCAGTAATTCCTCTGCCAAAAAATCCTAAAATAAAGTTAAAAATTCCTTTAAAGAAACCACCGCCCCCGGTTTCAGAAGTTACACTACCTGTAATACCATGGCTTTCTTCTGCAATTGTCTTCTCATTTTTAACATTAACATCAAGTTCTTCTTCTTTCTCATCTTTTATTTTCTTAACAGAAACATTTCCTGCAAGATTTGGCAAGTCAACAACCAATCCTTCTGCGGAATTAGCCCCATCAATATCAACTTTAATTCTTTTCTCCCACTTAACAGGCTTACCAAGCACAGCACTATATTGAACAACGTTTTCCTGAGTCGTAATATTAACAGTTTCATTTAAAATTGTGGTATTTGTAACATTTTGAACTATTATAAAGTTTGTTTCATTTAAAATCTCAGTTATATTGGCAATTGTTCCATTAGTAATTACTGTTTGGTTTGTGGCATTTGTGATAGTTCCTGTCCCTTCACTAGATTCATTTGAAGGAATTTGGGGAGTTTCGATTGTTTCATTTTCAGTTACATTTTGTTCTGGCCCAATAATTGTTTCATTAGTAGAAGGTTCTTCTGTTTCATTAGTTGCTGGTTCTTCCTGAGTTTCATTACCTATCTCATCAGGAGTTTCTTCAGAAACTGCTTCTGTTATTTCTTCTGCCGGGGTTTCTTCAGTTGTGGTTTCTTCTGGAGTTTCAGTAGAGGTAGATTCACTAAAAGAAGAATCACCGCCCCCAGAATCAGAACTAGAAGATTCACTTGAGCTTTCTGAGCCTGATTCACTCGGAGCTTCTTCTGAGGTCAGACCTGTAAAAAAAGACTTAACATTACTCGCAAGATTCTTAAAGCTAAAACCAGATGCTCCTTGTTCTGATTGAGAAAACTGATTACCCAGAATAAATATAGCTATTAGAATAAAGAATATGGCTCCAAGCAAAATAAAAAGTGTTTTGTGTTGTTTAAAAGTAGGGGGTATTTTTGGGAACCTTTTTCTAAAAGGTTCATTGGAAACCTTTTCTAAAGGTTTATTTTTAAAAGGTTCAGTTACAGCACGAGTTTCTTTGTTCTCAGAAACATATCTAGAATGGGTCTTTCCTTGCTTGTCCCTATAAGTGTGATAATAATACGGCCCAAACCTCTTACCATTACGATAAATATAACGTTTGTATACCAACCTCTTTTACCTCTTTTGGAAACCTTTCCTAAAGGTTTATTTTTGGGAACCTTTTCCTAAAAGGTTCATGTGCTGTAACTATTTAAAGATTGTTGTGAGGCAAGAAAAAGATATAAAAACAAGTAATCTACATTAAAATTATGATAATAAGACATGTAAGAGCAAGTGATATAGAACAAATGTTTGATTGTTTTAGAGAAGCAGCTATAAGAACCGCAGATTTAACAAACCCAAGAGCCCAAAAAAGTGGATTTTTTGAATATCCCTTAACTTTTAAACAATTTAGGGCAAGAGCAGAATCTCCCTTAACTCTTGTAGGAGTAAGGAATGGAAGAATTATTACCTACGCAATCTCCTATTCATTAAAAGAAGCAAAAGCCCTACAACAAAGAGGGATGTCTGATCCAGTCTTAGATAGTCTCTCTGATTTAGACAATTCCGTAATATATCACGATCAATTATATCTACAGCCAGGATTACCTATATATGTTGGAGCAAGAATGCTTCACACCGCAACCACACAAGCTCAAAACGAAGACTCGCCGGGAGTGATTGGAGCAACACCACAAAAACCCTGGAAAAATGTTAGTGCTACTAGATTATTAGCCTATCACGGATTTAAAAGAATAGGTCTTGTAGAAGAGGGTCTTGTAAGTCTAGGATTATTTGTAAAACCTTTCTGGCATTTAGACACTCCCTTTAAATCTTGGGGAGACCATCTTGTAACTAAAAATTAACTATCTCGTCACAATTTCCAAAGCATCACGATTCTTTAAAGCATAATCCTTGCCTAAAGCTTTCTTGCTTCTTGCATCAATTGCTTTTATGAAGTTATTTCCAAAATCGGTATGGAGGAAAAAGGCAAAATCCAAGGCAGTTGAACCGGGAGGCAACAAAAAACAATCCGGAAGTATTCTTCCTTTTGAATCAGCTAGCTTACTTGCACCTGCAGGAAATATTGCTAAATACCCCAAAAGCCCAAAAACCGCATAGTTAAGTATTTCTTGAACCCCTGTATTCCCATAACTATCCAAGACACCATCTTTAATCTTGTCTAAAGCAGCTTTCTGCTTTTCATTTAGCTCTTTAACAATTCTGAAATCTATGTCTCCCGGAATATACTCAATCAAACCATGCTTAGCAGCCTCTCTTAAAGCCAGCTCTGAATCAGCGCTGCACGGAATAATAACCAGGTCAGGAAAGGTCTTTTTCAGCTTTTCAAAATTATCCTGGCCTTTTTCAGCATCTATCTTATTGGCTGCAATAATCATTGGTTTGCTCTCTTTTCTAAGTAAAGAAGCAAATCTAAGTACTTGGTCTTCTGTCCATCTGCTTAAATGTTCGGTGTTTTCTAGCTTCCTGAATACTGCCTTAGCATGCTCTTCACTTACTCCAAGCCCCGAAAACTGCTTTGCAATAGCTCTAGCATAATTAACATCCTTGCCTGTATCAAGCTGCCTTGAAAAAGTCTTCCAAACCTTGGCAAGTATGTTAAAATACCACCTATCTAATTCAAGCTCAAGAAACCTGACATCATTGCAGACATCATACTCCTTGCCTGCAAGCTCTTTTCCTTCAGCATCGGTTGTTCCACTTAAGTCAACAATATGAATAAAAGCATTGGCCTGCCTTAAATCATCTAAAAACTGATTTCCTAAGCCTTTTCCCTCTGAAGCTCCAGGAACTAGACCAGCAACATCCATTAAATCTATTGGAACAAACCTCTGCCCTTGAATGCAAAATCCGTGATTAGGCATACACTTGACCTTAAATTCATTTTCAATGCACTCTACCTTTACATAACCAACCCCGTGATTTGGTTTTATAGTTGTAAATGGATAGCTAGCGATTTCAACTTCTGCAAGCGTTGCTGCCTTGAAGAAAGTGCTTTTACCTACACTTGGCTTACCCACAAGTCCAATTAACATAGATTATATGAGAAATAATTGTTTAAATGAGTTTCTATAATCAATAAGGTTTTTATATCCCTTTAGCATTTAAAAATAATAATAAAGAGGAAAATAAATTGTGTAGATTTTCATCGGAGGCAATTAAAGAAAATCGCTTGAGGGATCAAAAACCGTAGGTTTTTAATATGTCATTCATAGCAAATCTTGGGTACATACTTCTTGGATGCGTGATTATAGTAGCAATTTTCCTGGCAATACTCTGGATCCTGGAAAAGAAGCTTAAAATACGCCTTTTGTTTGGCTTCAAAACAAGAAACCAGGTCTTTATTGAAAAGCTGTCAAAAACAGATGTCAGCAAACCCCAAGAAGCAATAAAGCAAATTGACAAAGTAGCAAAAGCATTTTTTGTTGAAGCTTTCCATGTCCAGAGCAGTACAGACTATTCAGAGTTAAAAGAATTTTTTTCAAAGAAAAACAACAAAAAAGCATCTGAGTTCTGTAACATAATGACCCAATTCTTATACTCGGGAATAAGGGAAAATCTGACAAAAAAAGACGTCCAGAGAATGATAACCTCCCTGGCAGAGATAATAAGCAGCAACAAGATTCTGACAAAAGAGGAAAAAGAAGAATTAGACAAAAAGGCCAGAGAAAACCAAAAACTCAAGCAAAAGCCAAAAGGCCTAAGATCTAAGCTGCCTTTTTTCAGGAAGAAATAATCCTAAGGCAGATTCATATATTTGGTATTGCTCAAGAAAAATTCCAACACAACAAGAATAATTGCCAGCAATAGGAGATAATCTACAGTTTCAATAGTGACTTTTCTCCGGGTAACCTTAAAAATCTGTGAAAAAGAATTTGTTAGGTTCTGCTTATTTGCGGCGCTAAAATAAACTCCGCCAGTAGAATAGGCCAGGCTCTTTAAAGAGTCTTCGTCAAGCTTCGAAATAGCAAACTCTGTCTGCCCCCCTTCAGGCGTTCCTATTCCAATAGTGTTAATAACAACATTATTTGCATTGGCGTATTCAACAGCATCGTCAACATTTCCGACATTCACCTGCCCGTCACTTAATAAAACAATGGCTTTTTGATTCTCATTTTTAAGAAGATTGGTGGAGGTAAGAACAGCCTCGTATAAATCTGTACCCCCTATTCCGCTTATGATTATACTATCTATTGCTCTTTTCAGCTCGTCTTTCTTCTCTGTCATGTCTTTATCTATTCTAGAGCTGGAAGAAAAAGACACAACTCCAAACCTTATGTCTATAGGAGAAGATTCAATAAAACTTGTTGCAGTTTCCTTTGCTGCACTAAGTCTATCAGGAATTAAATCTTTTGCAGTCATGCTTTGGGATACATCTATTGCAATAACAAAAGAAAAAGTGCTTGATTCTTGGGTAGTATGGACATTAAATCCTGAAACAGCAAATACCAAACATAAAACTATCACGATGTTTAAAATTAAAATCACCACATTCTTCGAGAAAAAATCAATTCCCTGTATTCTTGAAATTGCCTCAAAATTTGCAAATCTAAGGGCGGTTTTTTTCCGGCTCCCCAAAGCTAAAAAATGAATAAAAAACAATAAAGGAATAAAAAAAAGCAGAAATAAATACTGGGGATGTGAAAAAGAAAAGATCATTAAAACCTCCTCTCCAGTCTTTCTTTAAGGAAAATTGCAAGCGGGACAGCAAAACCCTTATCAGTAACTAAATCGACATAGTCTGCCATTGTTTTTTTGAATATTCCTTCAACAATTCTTGCTTGTTCTTTAGCATAAGCCTCATAAGCTTTTCTGGCAACTTTTGGGTTGACTACCACTTGTTCGTGGGTTAATGGATTTTCAATCGTAACCTCTCCTTCAATGTCCGGCAGAGTTATATCTAAAGGATCTCTAACTCTAACAAGAATTGTTTCAAATTTCTGAGAGAGTAAACTTAGTTTTTTCTCTGTTTCTGAGTCAACTTTTAAAAAATCTGAGACCCAAATAACAGAATTTATAGACTTGTCTAAATACGTGACTGCAAAATCCAGTGCTTTATCGATGTTGCTTGCTCCGCCATATGTATCTGCCCTTGAGAGAAGATCAATAAAAAATTGAAAGTGCTTTTCCCCAAGTCTTGGACCTATAAAGTGCCTAACTTCGTCTCCATACAAAATAAAGCCAATCCGGTCATTATTATCCATGATAATCTTTGAAAAGGCAGCAACAAGTTCTGTAATAAATTCGCACTTTAATCTTTCAGTAGACCCGAAAACCATATTGCTTCCAACATCGACAACAAAAATCATCTTCAAATCCCTTTCTTCTTTATACTGTTTAACAAGGAGCTTCTGGCTTCTAGAACTTGCCTTCCAGTCAATATCAGAAGCATCATCATCAGGATTAAAATCCCTGTAAGCCTCAAATTCAAGCCCCTTGCCCCTAAAAAGAATCTTATAGATGTCTTTTCTAAGCCTAAATTCTTTCATAACTTCCTGAAACTCACTTATTGCGCTTGCAATATCAACGTTAAGTCTTCCTTCGTTTTTTTGTGGCATGTTAGTTTTTATTTATGGCAATGCATTTATTATTTATGCAGGATAGGTTGCCAATAGTTGGACAGGCAGTGGCACACCCCTTATAATTGCAATCTCCTCTTGAATAATCAACCTCTTCATTATAAATTTCATAATCCCCATCAAGTTTGATCACTTTTATGTTCATAGGCATTGGACAACTGCAACAGGCAATAATATTAATAGCATAAACGCATTCAAAGTCATACTCGCAATAATCTACCTCCACAAGCTCCTCTCTCCGGATTATAAAGTTGTCCCAGAAAAGTATAACTAAGACAACCAAGGCTATTATAACGGTTATTATCAAAAAATCTTTTTTGTCCATCTTTCATTTTCCTCTTAGTTTATTTAAAAATGAAGCAATGAAATTTTTTATTTTGTTTTTCATTTTTTGATTATATTGCTATATTTTTAATTTAATGAAGCAAAATAGGAAATACTAATAACAACAGGCGTTAATTATTTAATAAATGCTCATCCTTAATCTTGCTATCAATTTTTATATTAATTTTAATTATAAACATTACCTCTACTAGTATATGCTTTTTTTTCATTTTACACACTTACCATAGAAAATATTTCATCAATTACCTTATCAGAATCTATGTTCTCTGCTCTAGCTTTGTAGTTTAAGATAATCCTATGCCTTAAAACATAATGCGCAGTATCTTTAACATCCTGAGGGATGACATAATTTCTGCCATGCATCAAAGCCATTGATTTTGCAGCGATAAACATTCCAATAGTTGCCCTAGGGGACCCACCCCATTCTATAAACTCTCCGTGTTTGAAATCTTTTTTTCTTGTTTTCTCGACGATCCTTACTATGTAATTTTTAATTTTATAATCCATGTAAATATTTTTAGTTATTTTTTGCATCTGGATTATTTTTTCTGGAGATAAAATTGGTTTAATATCAAAACTTTCAAAATTTTTAAGGGTTGCATTATTCTCCATGATTTTTATTTCGTCATCTCTTTTTGGATAATCAATCAATAACTTGAACAAAAATCTGTCAATCTGAGCTTCAGGAAGATTATAAACTCCAGATGTTTCTAGGGGATTATTGTTGGCCATAACGAAAAATGGCTTTGGCAGCTCGTATGTTTTCTTGCTTATAGTGACTTGCTTCTCCTGCATTGCTTCAATTAAGGCGGATTGGGTTTTAGGAGGAGATCTATTTATTTCATCAGCAACAATAAAGTTTGCAAAAATAGGTCCTTTAATTGTTTCAAAACCTTTCTGGGGGGTATAGGTTGTAATTCCAAGGATATCACTAGGCAAAAGATCAACAGTAAACTGAATTCTGTTAGAAGAGCAGCCAGAGGCTTTGGCAAGTGCCTTAACTATAAGAGTTTTGGCTATTCCTGGAACTCCCTCCAAAAGAACATGGCCGTCACAAAGCAAAGCGCACATAAAAGCATCTATTATTTTCTCCTGTCCAACAACCGCTTTTGCAATCTCGCTTTTGGTTTTTTGGATTAGATCAAAACAATCATTTATTTCCTTAGGGATATCTTTGCCAGAACTAAAGGTCTCTTTCTCGTCTTTGCCGGAATCATTCCCTTTCATCGAAAGAATAGCAGACACTTCTTCTTCATTATACCCTGAATTGAGAAGCAGTTTTCCTATCTCCTCATCAGAGTATCCGCTTTCAATGGCTTCACTAAGCCACCTCTCCATATCCTCACCTATTTTTTTCATAAGCTTTATTTCACCCTTTATTTTTACCCCTTATTTTTAATGACTATAGTCTAAATATTTCTTATTTTTTATATCTTGCTGTACAAAAGACCCCCTGCCCCTTTTTAGTATCATTCTCTTATAAGAGTAGTATACTATTCCTGCAGATACTGCAACCAACGACGCAATAAACAAATACCTATACAGTTTATCCTCTACAATTCTTCTTATCACCGGCTTGCTTGCCTGAGAGAGAATCTCCTTACAGGCAGAAAGAGCCTCGTCTGCCTTGTTAACAGCCATTTGATTGTTTCCTTGCTCAAGGTATTTTTTAGCTTCGTTAACCAACTCTGTCAGCTCAGCGCACTGGGGATTGCTGACAACAAACTCTTCTGTGAATAGTATTTTTTCTCTGACACTTTCTCCTTCTTTAACATTAAGGTATATCTTACCCCAATCATTATAAGAAGGATTCTTCACCTTTGCGTTTAAAGTTATTTCATATAATCCAATCTCATCAGTATTTATATCAACAGTGAGATTAAGATTTGTTCTCTGCCCTGGTGAGAGGGATGAAAAGAAGCTTTTGCTAAAAGATAGGGAAATATCACTTACGTTTGTTCCGTTTTTAGCAACAAATCCCGTAAGATTTATGTCATAAAGCGTAACGCTTCCATCGTTTTCCAAGGCAAGCGGAAGAACTATCTTTTCCTTCTTGAATGCAGATATCGGATCAGGGACAATAATCTTTAAAGACACAGGAACTTCTGTGGTTCCTCCGCCGCTGGAAGAGCTTGAACTGGAGGAAGTTGGAGTTGTAAACTGAACTAAAAAAGAATTGCTATTTGCACTCGTTGTTCCATCGCTTCCGGTGATATTCACTAATCCAGTAACTTCAGTAGAAGCTGAAAGAGTCAAAATCCAGTCAGATGAAACACTGGACGTTATACCCGAAGTATTGCTACCAATACTAAACGTAATGGACTGATCATAAAAAGAATCACTATAATCTATATCTGAGAAGTAATCAGAAAGATCAATAGTAATGTCATTATCGTAGCTAACCGGCCCTTTGTCGCTTATATCTCCTTCAAAGATAATGGGAGAGTTGTTATGACTTATGTTAAGATTAAAGTTAATGCTTGTGTTTAATAAAGTGTTATTGGCAATCTGGCTGCTTGAAGGATAGATTATCAAAGTGAGGTTTTTGAATTTACCATAAGTTTCATCAGTAAAATTAGGAGTAAACCCCCAGCTTACATTTGTTCCATTTCCGTAAGATGAAAGATTATCTCTAAGATTTAAATTTCCGTATACATAGCTTCCGTTATAGCTTATGTCATCAATATAGAAATTATAAGTCAAGTTGTCTAAAAGAGAGTGGCTAACTGTAAAATTAAAATTATAAGTAGTATTCTCTGTTAAATTAAATATAGCTCCTGAAGAGGGATAGCTTATACTAGGAGTCCCATAAACAAAAACCCAGAAGGCCTCAAAATCAATCAATCCAGAAGTGTCATTTACTGTTATATTGATTCTGTATTGTCCTGCCTGGCTGGAATTAAAGGTCACATTTAAAATTCCTGTGGTTTGATTAAAGATTGTGTTATTGTTATTAATGAAATCTGTTCCATTCAAAAAACTATAAGAAAAAGTTAAATTTGCATTTACTGTTCCAGAGGTATCATTTCCATCTTCAATATCTGTTGCATTTATATTGTAATAAAGCTGCCTGCTTATTGCAGAGGTTTGATTGCTTAAATTAGATAAAACCGGGTCATGATTTATTGAGGAGATATTAAGGCTAAAAGTAATATAAGTAGAAGAATTGCTGTAATCAGTGACATTAATAGTGATATTGTAATCTCCAAGATCTGTTTTTCTAGGAACAAAAGTTGCAGAGTATAAAGTTCTGTTAGGATAATCCACTGTCGGCCAGCCAGAATCTCTCGTAAAACTAAATAAGCTGGAATTAACTCCCTGGATTGTTAAATTAATTGTCAGGCTTTCATTATAGAAACTTTTTTGGCTGCTTGGAATCTTAAAGTCTTCATCATCCATATAAAGGTAAAAGTAAGTGGAATTATCTTCTGTTGCATTAACTCTAGAACCGTTAGTTATTGTTGTGGGGGTTGCATTGGTTGCCTGCAAAAGATAAAAATATGGATTGTCCTGGGTGTTGTAAATGCTAAAATTAAATGTCTTTACTGCTGTAAGATAACTGTCATTAACAGTAATATTCACTATATGTTGCCCGATGTCTGCATCTATAGGTGTAAAGTTGATAATCCCTGTGCTTGAATTTATGCTAAAGGAAGGAAAAGAGTTATCGCTAGTATAGGAAAAAAACAACGGATCTCCATCAGAGTCTGTGACATTCATAGAAAGATTGAGATAAGTCTGGTTTCCCTCCCAGCCAATTACTGTTGTATTAGGATCAAGCCAAGACGGAGCAGTATTATTAATGATGCTTAAATTAAAAACAATAGAATCTAAAATGCCACCAACATCTGTAACAGAGATATTTACAATATAATCCCCCATATCTGCAGAAACAGGAGTAAATCTCATCTCTGCACTAGTCATATTAGTTCCTGAGACAGGCATACTTAAAACAGTGACATTGAGGTTTGGAAAACTTACCTGGCTGAGATTTGTTCTATTGTAGATCGCTGTTGTAAATGTCGTCGTCTCGTTAAAACCGCCAAAGCTTGCATTCTTATCTGGAATAAGCAGATCATCATCATACACGCTGAAATTAATAACTGTTTCAAGATTTACAGAAGTATTTACATTGCTGACAGAGATAATATCAAGAGCGTCGTTGTTTGTCCTGTTAACTAGGACATAAATCTGGCTTGTTGAATTTTCATTGTGGGTGATGTCATTAACTGTGAAGTTTATGGTCCAATTTCCAATCTCTCTTTTTTGCGGAGTCACATTTACAGTTATTGTCTTAGTAAAAGAAGCGCCAGTCGTTGAAGTATTTGAATAAAACCAGCTAGTATTTACAACCCCACTTTGTCCGGAAGCATAATTCCTTAAAATAGCATAAGTAGAGATATTTAAAGTATCTGCATCTCCTTTAGTAGTTATATTAATGAAGCACTGGCTGGATTGATTCTCCTGGAAAACCAAGTTAGTGCAATTAGAAACATTAACTTCTAAGGTTGAAAAAACATTAAAGATAACAAAACTAGAATAATATGTTGTTTGATTTTGTTTGTATGTTGAGTTAGCGCAGTATTCATGAGGGCAGGAATACTGGGCACCTGCATCAATAATAGATACGTTCGCCCAATAAACTCCGGCATCGTTGCTTGTTGGGGTAAAGTTCATTAAAGCAGATGTATTTCCTTGATTTGTGAAGTTAAACAAAGAGCAGTTTCCAGCCCCTCTTGTGCTCCAGCCAGCCAAACTGCAGTTCGTAAGGAAAGTAATATTAAAAAATAAAGGATAGTGGCTTTCCTCATCACTTGCATTTATATATTCAAAAAGAGGGCTGGTTTGAGTCATATTATAAACAGAATTAATGCCTGTGAAAAGTGGAGCATCGTTTGTTGCATTTACTATGAAATAAAAAGCCCTTGATTCTCCAAGAAGATTTTCATCAAGAACTTGTATAGAGGCGTTAAATCTACCTGTTTCATTATCTCTGCTTGAGTTAAGCGTCATGACTCCGCTTGAAGAATTTATACTAATCCAGGTGTAAAAAGCAGCAGAGCTATTAGAAGGATATAACGTAGAGTTTATTCCTAGGATGGAGAAAGTCCATGTTCCACCCTGGGAATCAGTAACGTTTGCGCTGAAATTATATGTAAATGTAGGCGATTGGTCTTCAGATAAGTTTGTAACAAACCCCCAATTGCTCCCAAAAGTAGGAACTGCAAGAACAAAACCAACAAGCAACAAAACTCCAAATAAGTAAGGAATAATCTTTAGCGCATTTTTTTTAAGAGTCATCTCTTTTTCTCCTCCATTCTTTTTAAGAAATCATTGACTGCAAGATCAATAAACTGCTTTTTATTCACAAACTTAAGCCTATTCTCTTCCTTAGAGATAAACTCCTCTACGCTCTTTAAGAGCAAAGAATCAATTTTTACAACGCCTACATCGGCCCTCTTTCCACCCATAAGTTACCTCTAATTACTAATAATAACTTTTGGTAACTTTTTAAATCTTTTGGCTGTTAGACCTTTCAATTTCTTTCCTGTATTTAATGACTCTGATAAGCTTGATTATTATAAGCACGATTAATATCAAAAGAAGCACCAAAAACCCGTAAAGAACATAATTCCTCTTCAGTAATGGAACAGAAGGCACACACCTCCACGGGCAAGGCCCTCCGCAGTCAACCCCTTCTTCTCCCTGATTTTTTATCTTATCGGTGCATGTAGGACAGGCATTACATGGCCCTCCGCAGTCAACAAGAAGCTCACAGTCGCCGTTGTGGCAGTTTTTAATTCCATCCTTACAGCTAGGATTTTCAGTATACCAGCAGTGGCTAATCTCATTGGGTTTTCCAGAGCTTAAAAAGCATCTACTAAGATCGGCGCAATCTCTCACCTGAAATCCGCAGGACTCTTCATTTAATCTTTCTTTGTCACAATTCTGCCTTATAATTCTATAATCCTCTCCAGATAAAATTCCCTGCCCTAAAGAATATTCTGCATTCTGGCATAATCCGAATGGGCTGCATCCCCAAGCAGGAATACATCCTCCTCTTCCTCCACCGCCTCCGCCACCTCCGCCACCTCCACCCCCAGGGTTAACAGGACAGTCAGCAGAAGCAACACTTAAATTCCACTGCAAAGAATCATTTAACAATCCATCTGTTATTTCAACAAAAATCTCGTGTTTGCCCCCAATACCGCATTCAAAAGCATAATTAAAATGGCTGGAGATATTTCCAGAGTCATACTTAGCAAGTACATTATCCACATACCAATAAGCATCGGGGATTGTAGCATCCGGATCATAGCTAGTTATATTAAAATAAAGATTTTCTGTTCCAGACACATTTAAGCTTAAATTTACAGGATAGTGGTTTATAATTGTCGGTCCTCTATTTAAGTTAGTTATTGTTAAGGAAAAATCATCGCAATCTTGCAAAGATCCTCCGGTTTGGTTGCAATACTCCAATATCTTATAGTGAGGCTGGGTTAAGCCTGTGTCATTTACACAAAGCCTGGCATTGTAAACTCCGATAGGCGTATTGTTGTTTGCTGTAAAGTTAATAATTCCCACTGTTCCGTTAAAGACAATATTAAATAAGTTATATTGCTGTCCTGATGAATTAAAGATAGTAAGGTTAAATGTCAAATTTCCATACCCTAAGCTATACTCTGTATCATTTATGCCCACCTCTTCGTAAAAAGTGGAATTCTCTCCTCTAGTCCATATTTCAAGAGTCTGAACTCCAACATCCTCTATTTCAGGGGCATTATTAATCTCTATAACAGTTATATTAGCCTGTCTAAGATCAATATGCCCATTATTATCATTAACTGTAATGCTTGCAAGATCCCACTTATGCCCGGAATTAAGGCCGACCGCGCTGTTTTTCACCAATTCAGAAGAAACAATTGAAAAATTACCTCTTGGTGCAACAACTTGCCCTGGAGGAAATATTGTAAATAAAATCTTTGGTGTAGCATCCAGACTCCAAACCGGACTTATTGAAGCAGTTACAAAATCTTCATCAGGATCAATAACATAAAAAGGATAATTAAGACTCTTATTTTCGCAAGTATATATTGAGTCATTCACACCATAGATTATAGGGGAAGTGTTTGGAACCTCGACAAAAAAAGTCACGTTAGCTCTTCCCCATCTTCCCGCATGGCTCTTTCCATTAACATAAAGGATATTTCCCCATCTGACAGCATTAAATAGTATATTTGGAGAAAACGCGATATTTGTTAAATTCCAGGTATTGTGTTGCTGGTCAAAAAGTGAAAAATTCCAGCTCTCAATTTCAATATCTGAAGTCGCATTAAGCCATAAGGTATACGGACCGCCAGGAGAAAAAAAGTAAGTTATATTTTCTGGGGAAGATATATTTATCACCGGATCAGCTTCCACAACAAAAGACACTAAGCCAGTAGTCTCTGTTCCAAATCCAGTAGAAGGCAATCCTGGAAGATTAAAAAAAATAAAAGCGCCATTAAGAAGAGTCAGTGCAACAAAAACTATTAAAATCAGGTTCAAGGAGCTATTGGATAATTTTCTTTTGCCTCTGTTCGTGACTTTTTTTTTCACGCTCTTTTTTATCACCTTCTTCATGGATATTAAAGCGGAATGAGATTTATAAATTCTTTTTATTAGCTTAAATCTAATTCATAAATGGCTTTTACCTCTGCGTCGCTTAGAGTTCTGTTAAAGATCATAAGCTCGTCTAGTCTTGCACTTAGATAAGCATTAATACTATATCCTCCCAAATAAACTGTTCCGCCCAAAGATGATTCTGCAGTATCTGTTGCTTGATTGTCTAAACTCCCGTTAACATAAACTTTGGTTATCGTGTTCCCTCCAACATTATAGGCCTGAGATGCTGCAACATGAATCCATTTATTTTGTAAGGTTGTAAAATTTATATTTCCCACAACAGAAGACTTATTAGTTCCAGCATATAATAGTCTAGTATTGCTAGTTCCGGAAGACCGATAAATCATCAGCCCATAATTTCCCGGAGGGTTTGTTGGGTTTCCCACATAAATTATAGGCCTCTTTAAAGCATTAGGGGCATAGAGATATGTCCAAGAAAGTACTGTAAAATTTGAATCTTGTAATTGCAATGAAGAACCTGCCCCCAATTCTATATCAACACCACTAGTACATTTTAATTCGTATGCCTGACCAAACAATCCACCAATAGGATTTGTATTTCCACAGGTCCATGGATCAACAATTCCATTATTCCTCCCCATCTCATCATTCGCATTTCCTTCAAACCTATACCAAGAAACCAATCCAGGCATATTTTTTACTGCATTTTCTGCAGGAATCTCAAATTCCTCAACCGGATTCTGGGCTGAATTCTCTCCTTGGACAGAAACTATGGGAGCTATTTCCACTGCTTTTATTAAGCTGGAATAAGGAATAGTAAAGGTTTTTGTTTCAAGCTCAGAAAGAACTATGTTTTCCTGCTTAAATGTCTGCTTATTTATTCCATCAGAAACAACGAAAACAAGCCCGGTAAGCGTTCCATGCCCGGGATTTCTCTTCACTGTAATATCTGCAGAATTTGTAGACTGAACAACTTTCTGCACTTCTAGATCTATAGTGTACTGTCCAAGATTAATATCCTCAGAGCCGGATTGAATAACATTTCTTATAACAGCCCAGACAATTATTATTGCAGCTATAGACAAGGTAATCATTAACAGAGTCACAACAACCCCAGACAAACCTCTTTTTTTATGAAGCATAAATAATATACTCAAGAGCAATATAAAAAGATATCTAATAAATCAAGGCAACAACAACACCATCTATATCTTCAAATCTTATTTTGCTGTCAGCAACATCGCTATTATCTCCCCTAGTTATAAAATAAACCCCCTGCTCATCCTGCCCTTTTTCCACAACCCTATGAACAATAAACAAGCCATTGCTTTGAAAATTTATTATGTCACCAACATGTATCTGTGCCGGAGAGAGTGGCTTAAAGCCGACTCCGTTTACACTAGCCCCTAAAACAGGCTGCATGCTTCCCGAATCATCGTACCTAAAAAGCATAGGATTTTTTATTGCTATTGTAACGCTGCTTCCATTTGCATAGATCATCTCCTCTTTGACAAAATCGCCCGGGCCTTCAACATTTCTATTAAAAGTAAAAAAACCAGAAATCCTGGGGCTTACAATGACTAGAACAAGAAACAGGTTTAAGACCAGCAAAAAAGTCAAGATGATTGTTTCAGTATTTCTACTCATGAAATCCCAATAAAACTACTGCTTATAATGATTGTTATATTGGAGTAATATCCATGATCCACAATCTAAGGTCAAGAAGCTCTTTTAAAAACTGCCTTAACCATTCCCCCATAAAAGCCATAAGGCTCATCAACAGAAGCAACAGCACTAAAACTTAAAGTTTTGTTCTCCCCAGACACCAAATAAACTTCCTTTTCAAATCTCAAGAACCTAGAGATGTTTCCCTCAGAGTCAAAGTCAATCTTTATCGGAATAGAATAATTATTCTCAACAAATAAGCTTCTAGAAGCACCGTCTCCTGGCCGAATCATTCCAAAAGTCAAAGCACTTTTGTTAACATCAAACCCTCCCCTATCACCTATCTTAATAGAAGCATAAATTTCCTGGGTCTTCAAGACCATCAAAGAATTAAGATAAACAGCAACGTAAAGCATAAAAACACTAAGAAGGAATACAAGAGCAGTAATCAAGTAAAGGGACTTATTGCTTTTTTTACTCTTGTCTTTGCCTTTAGTTTTTAAGATAGGATCATATCTGGTTTTCATCTTTTATTCCTTATCTTCTTAGGTTTGTGAAAATGCTTGATGACAAGCAGGATTATTATTATAAGCAATCCAGCTCCCCCAACAACATACCAAATAAGAAGTGATTTTCCCTTAACGAATTCTATTTTAACAAGTTTGCTTGTTGTGCTTCCTCTTTCTCCTCCAAAATAAAACAAGGTGATATTAGCATCATAAAATCCTATGCTATAATTGCTTGTGTCAAAATAACCCTCAATTGTTTTATTTTCCCAGGGAATAAGAGGGGCAGTTGTTGTCTTAAACCTATCAAGAATCCTGCTGCCGTTAAGAACACTTATCTCTCCGTAAACTCCGTCAATAGCATTATTCCACCCGCTTTGCACATCCAGTTCAAACTTCTGAAGTTTTCCTATAACGAGCTTTGAAGTATAGCTTAAAATATCTATTTTCAAATCTCCAATTCTGAACGGAGCTTCATCTTTGGCGATATTTCCGTAATCAACAACAGCAACAGCATTATATGTACCAGGATTATATCTCGAAGTATCAAGAGTTTTTGAAAGGCTTAAATCTTCCTGACTAAAAAGAGTTCTTTCTTGTAAAACAAGTTCGTCTCTTTTCTCTCCATTGCTAGAATATATCTCTACTCTAGGTGTAAAAACAACATCCTCATCACCCTTACTAAAAATATTTAATTGAAAATTAACGGGCTCATTAATATTAACATCGTGGCCTTTTAAATCAATTTCAAGATACCTCCCTGGATAAGGCACATATATGATTCCTAAAACTTCTATAACTACTGCAGTTCCAATATTCCCCCTAATAAGTTCTGGATCAATCTTCTCCCTAACTCCGATATAAAAGCTCTGAGGTCCTGGTTTTTCCATTCTGTCTGGAAGTTTTATTGTTGCTCTAAAAGTTCTATCATTTCCAGAAAGAACTTCTTTATCTAATGTAACAAAAGGAGCTAGGTCGCCTCTAACATAAATCTCGAAATCATTAGTAGAGCCTCCAAACACAGTGTAAGAAATTGTCTGCTCTAATCCTGGTTTAAAATCCATCTCAACCTTTGAAGGCCCGACCCCAAGAGAGGACACACTGCCTGCAAAAGAAAAGATAAAAAAGATTAAAAAAAATAATTTTGCATAAACCCCTTTTTTCATAACCATAATACATAGAAAAAAAGTATATTTTTATATCTTACTAAAAAGAATTATAAAGCAGTAGCTATTGCAGTTATAACACTAAGCTTTGATCCAGGTGGAGTATTCAAAGGTAATCCTAATTGCAAGTCTACTCTTATTGCATCGTTTAGATCATCATCTGTAAAGTTCTGGCATATAACTCTAGCAGGACCACCACCCCCATTTACATTGACATAGTTTGCAGAGTCTTGTAAGGTATACGGTGAAAGGCACGGAGATCCTTGATGGGCAACAATATTCCATGCATAAACAGGAGCAGGAACATTTGTAGCACAAGGCCCTGTACCTGCAACATCATTGCAGATAAACCCATTTGCATTATTTGATGCATTCAAAGTAAGATTAACTTTAGAGTTCCCGTTATTCTCTATAACTAATCCGCTAGTAACATTAAGCCATAAAGAGCCCCCGGTTCCACTTCCAGAACTATACGTACTTGGGTTACCATCAGTATAATTAGTATGCAAATAAGCATAAGTAAATCCATTAGTTATAGAACCATTACTCCAATTAATAAGATTCGTAGTGAAATTAATACTTGCAACGCCCTGAACGTATAATGTTGCATTTCCAATCTCAGAAGAAGCAAATCCGGCAATCTTTGCTTTTGTTTCTGCAACTTTGGAGAAAGTGACTATCATATTTCCTGCAGCAACAAGAACCGCAAAAACAGCAACAACCATTAAAACCTTAGAAGTTTCCATTAACCTGTACCCCCGCTTGGCTGAACCCCCAAAGAAACACTTGCTGAGTTTGAATCAACAGGATCACCAACAATAATGACGTTCGGATTTTTTTGGGATTTGAATAAATCTAATCCACCAAACTGAATACTTAAAGTTACAATTACAGATAAAACAGACAGAATAATGGTTATAAGCAGTAAAGTCACAACAACTTTTTGATTATCGACCATCTTTTACCCCTTTTGTGTATATCTAACTTATGCAAAAAGCCTTTATAAACTTTTTGCTGATTCAAAGACTATTTTACTTCCTGCGTTTAAGCGCCTTTTTCACGACGACAAACCAGATGATATTTGCAACAACTAAAACAATAATCAAAATCACAAGCAGATTATTCACATTTGATTTTCCTTTCCCTTTAACTAAAACTTTCCCTGTAATCCCGGAAATTTCTATATCAGACTCTGAAATTTTCAATTGAATATTTCTGTCCGTTGATTTTTCTCCGTATTTCAGCATTAGTTTTCCGTCGTAGGTTCCCTGCCTGACTCCTGCAGTATCCCAATAGGCAACCATCTCTGCCTTGCTTAATCCAGGAATGTTATAGTTAGGAGATTTAAAGTCAGCCATTGTCTCACCTTCATTGTTGTAAACTAAGATATTAAGATAAACATCGTTCAAAGGATTGCTCCACTTATTCTCAACCAAAGCCTCGAACTTTGCAATCTCGCCAAGAGAAAAATCCTTAACACTCACCTCTTGAATCTCTAGATTTGCCTCTCCGACATTAAACTGCTTTTCTAGCTTTAATACTTCATTATCATAAATTATTGTTGCAACAGCAAGATATTTTCCAGGATTAGCACTAGAATCCCATTCTGCAGCAAGCTCTTTTCTTTCCAGACTAGAAGCTGATTCTGTATTTGTCTCTATTGTTGCAATCTTCTCGTTCAACGCAGTGTATATATCTATAACTGCCTTGGCATTTACAATATCCAGCTTTCCTCTATTGATAATAGGAATTAAAAAAACAGTTTTTCCAGAACTGTCTGGAACAATACTCAATTCTCCCTCCAAGTATTTATTTGGATATGGGACATAAACATAAAGCTGCGTTACTACTGCAACAGTTGCACCGACAAAAGTGCCGCTTAGCTCTAAATCTTTTGGCAATTCCATTGCAACTATCTCTGTGTTGTACAAGCCAGGCTTCTCTATCTTAGCTGGAAGATCAACAGCATAGCTGAAAGACTTAGAATCATCTGTTGACAAAAAGCCTGCAGAAACCTGTTTCAAGGTTATGCTTGAATTTAAATCTCCCCTTACAAAGAACACAACACTCATGTCTTTATGCTCTGTATTCACAATCGAGAATTGAACTTCCTGATGCAATCCAGGTTCAAAATTCAAGGTAGTTCTACCCGGAGTTATACCAATAGAAGAAATTTGGGGTATTTGAATTATGAAGATAAACAAGATAATTGCTAATAATAGTGTTGATTTTAAAATATTGTTAATTGAATTATACCTAAATGTTTTACTATTAACATCCATTCCCATACAATCGCACGAACCTCGCTTTGCGAGGCGCTTTTCGAAGAAAAGCGGTGCAATCGTGCATTCTTTTTGATTTTCAAAATTATCTCTTTTCATTTTATCCATTTTGTGTTCCTTCAAATTCCCCATTCTTTTCAACTTCGGCAGACTCACCAACACCTATTCCAGAAGTTATCCCGGATTTCTTCTCCTTAACATCTACAGGGACATTTCCCGCATTTTCCAATACATCTTTTTCCTTGCCCTCTCTTAAGTTCAAACCAACATTGCTTTGAATTGTAAATGTGTGAATCTCACTCTCTCTAAGCCAATTCCTAACCTTCCAATAATAAGTTCCTGGAGGCAAGTCTACTTCTGAATCTTCTCTCAAAATTATTGGATTCGTAAATTGTTCATTAATTGAGATTAAAACCTCTTCTCCATTCTCAACTTCAAAAACAAAATCAGGATCAAGAATTGTTTGCCCTGAAATAGGCGAAATAGCACTGGGACCCATGGAGAAATACAAATAAACCAAAGCACCGAAAATAAAAATAGCTTCAGCTATCAAGATTTTCTTTTCAAAGTTTAATTTTTTTTCTGTCATTTTAAAGTAAGCAAGGGGACCGACAATAAGCTCCTGTCCTTGTTGCAGTAAATGTTATTATTGATTGCTTGTTCCCTGCAGGCTCGTTTGGAGGAACTTGAACAAATAAATCAACTTCTGCACTGTCATTGCCCTTGTAATTAAGACTAACAATTGCCAATTCAAGAACACCTGAACTAGTAACATTTCTCCAAGTTGTTTTGCTTTGCACCCAGTCAAAGCTATCTATCTCGCTAGTATTGTCTATCTTATACTTGAAGTAATTATTAGGATTAACAATATTCCAAAGATTAGTTGCATTAACAGTTATATTTGCATAAACGCTTCCGTTGTTCTCTATCAAGAAGGGCAGAGGGTTATTACCTGTAGTATCATTACTATCTCCTGGAGAGTTAAGGTCTGTAAGATTAGGATACATCAAACCAAAATCAATTTTATTAACTAAAAGAGAAATTGAAACAAGCGACTGGATTTCAAGCCTTCTTGGAACTGCCCACTCGCTGTAATTCTCGCCATCCCATGCTCTTACAGTCCATAAATAATAATCCTGATCATCTTTAAGACATTCTAGCTCGCCATAAGTATAATTCTCAGAGGTTACATTCACAATTAGTTTATCAAGTATGAAATCTGTACATGTGGAATTTCCTCTCTTGGTTATATTAAACTGATAAAGATCAATATCGTCTTTTCCGTCAACATCACTTCCGTTCCAAAAGAAAGTTACTGTTCTGTTTGTTGAAACATTTCCATCCACAGGCAAGAATAAACTCACATTTGGAAGAGAATTCCTTATAGTTACATTGTTGCTTAAAACAGTTGCCCCATCCTGATAAGCATCATTGGGAGTTAAGGCAACACTCCATACCTCTCCTTTTGTTGTTTCTTGATGAACTGTTTTGTTTGCACTTCCTCCGCCCAATCCAGCATTGTAATTCTCAAGAATTTGCTCTGCACTTAAAGATTTGTTGTAAACTTTTACTTCATCAATTGTTCCATTGAATGAATTAGAACCAATAGTAATTGGAAGGGTATTTATTCCCAGTGAATTTCTTAAAACATTAGACACAGATGCACCATCAAGGTAAGTTCTTGCATGAGTTTTATTCCAGGTTCCTACAACATTATGCCATTGATTTGTTTGAAGAGTCCCGATAAAATAATTAAATGTATCTATTTTCAACCATAAACCCCCGCTAGATAATACAAAAATTTTATAGCCCAAATTGCTGCCATATTTAGAGATTACTAAGCTATCAGAAACAAAACTAGAAACATTAACCCATGCTTCTAAAGTAAATCCATCCTGCATATTTAAATTATTGCTGTTTGAAATATTAATAAAGCTGCTGGAAGATCCATTAAATATATATGCCCCTCCAATTTTTCCTTGTCTTGCCCATAAAGGACAGGTAGATCCGCCACAAGAGCCATTTCTGGCATTGACACTATAATCACGGATCACAGGTTGCGAGATATTTGAAATATTGGTGTCAAAGGGCATATTTAAAACAACACCAGAGTTTCCGTTAACTCTCCAGTCTTTTATTATAGTTATATTATCTCCGTCAGGGTCCATTGAGTTGTAGTAAACTGTTAGATTGTCTGTGCTTAGGTTATTTACAGAACTTGCATTAAGAAGAACATTCGAGACTGTTGGCACAGCACTTACAATTAAAAGACTGTTGCTTAAAACACTTGTCCCATCAACCAAGCCATCGTTTGGCGTAACAAGAACATTCCAGGTTTCGCCGATGTTTGTTTCCTCTCTTGAGATATTTTTAATAGAATCTCCAAAGAATCCTGACTCAGCCTGATAATTAAACATTATCTGCTCTGCAGACAAACTTCTATTGTAAATCCTAACATTATTTATTGTTCCGTTAAAATAGCTTGTCCAGCCATCATTTCCGACTAATAAAGGAACAGAAGGCCCCATAAGAGAGTTAAGAGCTTTTGTCTCATTCAAAACCCCATTAAGATAAATGCTTGCATGTGTTCCGTTATACGTCCCAACTACATGCCACCACTGCCCTAATGTCAAAGTCCTGTCTATATTAACCCAAATACTATTTGAAACTCCAGACCCATTATTAAATTGAAATCCGAGATTATTTGTATTGCAGGTAGCAGAATCTTCTCCACCAAATCTCAACTGCCAGCTCCAATCCGGATTTGTTGCTTTAGCCATAACTCCGTAATTGCTTCCGTTTTCATGAACCATTGCTGGGTTAATCCATGCTTCAACAGTTATCCTCGAGGTAAGATTTGTGCTAGAAGAAGCAGGAATATTAACAAAATCGTCCAATCCGTCAAAGCCATAAGCTCCACCAACCTTTCCATTGCCCGTCCAAGCTGGTTGCGTTCCAATAGTTGTATTTCCAAGCATTCCATTATTTCCGTAAATCGAATAATCTTTTATCGTAGCAGCAACCCCCCTAACTTGTGTCGCAAAAGGCATATTCAAAATTGCAATAGAATTTCCATTAACTCTCCAATCAGTTATTCCTAATGGAAAAACGAAATCAGGATCGTCTAAACTATAAGAAACACTTAGATTTTCAAAAGTAGTGTTATACCCTAAACTTGATGTCAAAACAACATTTGAAACAGTAGGAGCATTATTTGGAGAAGTTAAAGGCAGCCAGTCAATATTGCTTGCATCTAAAGCATAAGGGGAATCACAAATTCCATCCCCGTTAGTTTCAATACAGCTCTGAGAGTAGCCATTGACATACGGATCAGCCCAGTAATTTCCTCCAACATAAGGGCCCCCAATAATATTTGTTCCAAGAGTTCTTGTTGTATTCCAGGTATAAATCAACCCAGCATCTGCTTCAAAGTTATAAGTATTGTTAAACAAGTTATTGTAAAAATAATTGTTTGAAGGAGAAGTTTCTCCAGAAACTCCATAGTTGGAATTATTAGTTATATTCAAATTAAAGAACCTATTGTTTGCTGCCGTAAGCTGAGGATAAATACCGTCATAATTATGGGAGATAACTCCGTTAGAAAAATTGTTTTTGCTTGCCTGTAATAGGTTTACTCCACCATACCCGGGTTGGGGAGAGCTTGGGGGGTTATCTACTAGTGAAAAATTAACAAATTGATTGCTGTCTGAAGTAGCCATATAAATCCCTCTTTTGTCATTAGAATAAGAGGATAAATTGGAAATAAGGTTCCAGTTTGAGGTGGCAAGGTTTATTCCGCTGTCTAAATTATAACTTGAACTTATGTCTCTAAGAGTATTATTGCTAGAAAAAATAAGCCTAACTCCAAACTCTCTTGCTCCAGAAGCAGAACTGTTTAATATATAGGAATTATTTACAAACCAGAGTTCAAGACCTCTGCCAAAATCATTTACTCTGCAGTTTCTTATACTAACATTTGTCAATACAATACTTGAATTAAACCCAATTGCCTGTATTGCAGTATAATTCTTGCTTGAAGCATCAAGAAGATGGCCCCGGCAGTTAAGATCTACATCTGAAACATTTATTCTTATGCAACTAAATCCAGTATAATTTATAACATCATTCTTCACAACATAATTTCCAGGAGTAGTTATAATATCACCGCAAGTTACTGCGTTAGAGAGAGTTATATTTAATATCATATTCCCTGTAAGATTGATCTTTGTTGAATAAGGAAAGAATCCGTTTCTTGTTGCATTTATAGTATAATTATTCCACGAAATTGTGTGGCTGCTGTTTCTGACAAAATGTGTAAGATTTTGTCTTGAAGTTAATCCATTTGCATTAGTAAGCTCCCAGAAGCTTAGATTTCCTGTAGCATTATAAGCAGAGACATTTGCTCCTTGAATAGGAGTTTGCACATCATCGCTGGCATTAGCAACAAAATACCACTGCACATAAACCTCTCCTCCACCTACTGATAAATTTATATAAGAAGTATTAAGTAAGATATTTTTTGGGAATCCTATAGTGCTAGGTTGTAGCACTCCTGAACCAGAACTTAAAGTAATATTAGAATCAACAAAAAGGTTTCCAGAACCCCCAAGTTCAATGCCATTACTGTTTGATCTGATAAACTGGCTGATAAAAGTATTGTTGTTTGCATTGTTTAATCTAACACCGATATTAGGAGAGTTTAATATATTATTAATAAAAACATTAAAATCAGCAAGATCAAGATAAATGGAGCCATCAACGCTATCGCCTCCTGTCAAGTTGTTCCCAGAAAATAGATTATAGCTTGCCGAGCCAAGATAAATTCCAACATCACTCAAAGAGTTTATAGTATTATTTATTATGCTGTTGTTTGTTGTTGCAGAAGTAGATAAATAAATAGATCCCTGAATGCTATGCGCCCCAGTTAAGTTGTTTCTAAGAACAGTGTTATTTTTGCCTGCATTAACCCATATGTTTCTATTCCCAGAAGCTGAGAAATTATTATTAAGAATAGTGTTGTTGTCAGAAGCAATATAAATATTTGAAGCTATATTGTCTTTGAAAGTGTTGTAGGAAACTGTGGCATTATTTAAATAAATCTCTAATCCATAATTGGAGTTATTATAGATGTTGTTATAAGAAACAATGCTGTTCTCAGAGGACAAAGAAATCCCATATGAGTTATTGAAAACATTATTGTAAAAAATTTGTGTGTTGTTTGAAGAACCAATATCAATCGGCTTGCCGATGATTACAAAAGAAATATTATTATTTGAAATATTAGACAGCGAAGAATAGGAAAGATAAAATCCTCCGGTGCTGTCATTAATAAAATTATTATTTAAAGTATTATTAATTGCTAGATTATTTACTCCTCCCCTAATCTGAATCCCAGATACAATTTTGTTGGCCCTATTTCTCAAAAATAAATTATGGTTAGAGTAAAAAACAACTGCAGTTAAATTAACAAAAGTATTATTTTCTATTCTTGAATAAGAGGTGTTAATTTCTAATCCTCTTCTACCCTCAGCATTTTCCCACCCAGAATGCAAAATACTTGAATCTAAAATAGAGAAAGAGCTCCCATTTCTAACAATAAAAGGATATCTATAACCCGCATCATTCCCATTATTTATTTCGCTGCTTTGATTAACAGCCATGTTTCCACTAGTATTTACAAGAATCCCAATATTTCCCATGCTTACAGAGCTTCCATTCATTCTTAATGTTGAATTCTGCAAGACATAATTTCCGTTAATTGTCAGATTTCCATTCTGCCAGATTGTTGATTTTGAGTTCTTTGCAACAAAAATTCCTCCAAGATCAACAAGCGTCTGATTAATAGTTAAATTTGAATTGATTAATGTTAGTGAGCTTCCTGATTTTATTTGCAGATTTTCTCCACCAAAAAGATTTATATTCTTATTTGTGAAAACACAATTTAATCCGTCTATTACCCAATCCTGGCCTGAAATTGGCCAGCACGGATCATAGGTTATTGTTCTTGTTTCTGTCAGACTTGAGTTTCCCGGAATATCTTGAATAAACCCATAGTAAGTATAAACCCCATAGCCAAGATTAGACCTATTAAAAAATAGATTCCACTTATCTAAGTCATATTTGGAAAGGCTTGAAGCATAAAGTCCATTAATCTCTGCCAGGCTTAAATTTCTGTTAAAGAGCATCACATCATCAATATTTCCAATAAATCTAACCCCCCCAGTTGAACCTCTTGCGCCAATATACGTATAATTAGCCCCGAAATTGCCAGAGTTATCATTATTTAATCTAAGAGATCCGTTAAGAGCGCCATTTATATAAACTTTAGACTCATATTGGGCAGGATTGGCAAGAGCCTTATCAAAAACAGCAACAACGTGATACCACTGTCCTATGCTAATAAGGCCACTCATTTCCCAACAGTTATACCCTGCATTTCCCTCAAGACAGGCCTCTATCTTGTTATCAGTACCAATGTAAATAACAAACGCGTTCATTGCGTTATTATAATTTGGAGAAAATTCAAAGAGTATCTGGTCTGCACCTAGTTGTTTAGGCCTTACCCACAATGAAACACTGACTTTATCTGTGCCAGAAAGATTAAGCATATTAATTCCATCTATACGAGTTGTAGTGCCGGTGTTATTAAACTCAAACGCACCTCGGTATCTCCCTCCACTTGAATTCCAAAGAGCATATCTAACCTTCCCATCGCTTCCTCTTCCACTTACATCAACGACATCAGTGCTGTTCTCTCCTAAAGCAGAAACATTGTCAAAGTTATACATCAAAACTAACGAATTGCCAAACACAGGATAATTTGTACCATTCCAATTAAATCTCACCTCGCTTGGGTTTCTCTCCGTAATTGAAAAATTAGCAACAACCCAGTTCCTATTTATAACGCTGTCATTATCCTCTGTTGGAGCAACAAATTGAATTACTGGTGCCAGGAAAGGAGTTGAAAGGTTAAACTGCAGACTTTGAGTAATATTTAACTTTTCAGAAATATTTGGAAAAAATTGTTTTGTTGCGTTTATAGTATAATTTGTCTGGTAAATTGTGTGGCTGCTGTTCCTATAAAATTCTGAGAGAATTTTTCTAGAAATTATTCCGTTTGCATTTGTAAGCTCCCAAAAGCTTAAATTTCCAGTAAAATTATAAGCAGAAACATTTGCCAAAGAAACAGGAACAACCCCCTCATCAAAAACACCCGCATCTAAATACCATTTAACAGTTATATATCCTCCAGTAACGCTTACCTTGTTCTTATCAAAAGTTGTATTTATAAAAGTTATATTAAATCCAGAGTTAAGAACATCATAGTTTGTGTTATTTGCAATAATTGAATTTACTATAGAATTATTATGGGGGATATTACCTGAAGACAGAAAATTCAACCCATCAAAGTTATTAATTATAAGATTGTTATAAAGCAGATTGTTGCAAAAGTAAAGTGAATTTGATCCTGATCCGCCGCCAATCCCTAAAATAGAATTATTCGAGATTAAATTATTTGAGATTGTATTCCCATAAACATCTCCGGTTGCAAATCCAGAACTAATAAAGATCCCGTAATCGTTAAACGAAATATTGTTATTATCAATAGTATTATTATATGCCCCAGGATTCCTATCTTTTAAATAAACCCCATAGGAGTTAAAAGAAAAGGTATTATTTGCAATGAGATTATCTGGAGAATAAACAAATATCCCAGATCCTGAGCTATTAAGTATGGTGTTGTTCAATATCTTACTTCCGTTCTTGTACAAAGACACCCCAAAATAGTTATTCTTCAAGGTATTTCCTGAAAAGTCCGTCACGCTTATGTTAAGCTCAAGACCTCTCTGCCCAAAACTATCCGCCCACCCCGAATAACTCAAACTAGAGTTGGTCATTGAAAAATTACTTCCATTTTCAACCCTAAAGAAATAATTAAAATTCTGGCTTTGTCCGTTAGTTATGTTGCTTGTCTGGTTTATAACCATATTTCCAGTCGTATTTACAAGAATTCCAATGCCTCCGTCAGTTGTTCCATTCATCCTTAATGTAGAATTTTGAAGTACGTAATTTCCATTAATTGTTAAATTGCCATTCTGCCAGATTGTTGATTTTGAATTCTTTGAAATAAATGTTCCTCCAGGATAAATAAAAACGTTTTTAAAACTAATTTCTGAATTTACAATGTTTAATGCCCCAGAAGAGAAAATTACAGTAGTGCCATTAACATAAATAGGCCATGAATTTGAAAGATTGCAATTATTATAAACATACCAGGTTCCATCCGTTGGCGGCAAACATGGATTAATATAAAAGCTAAAATTAGAAACTGAGAATCCTGCATTTCCGTTAACATCACTTGCCTGGCAATTCCAAGAATAACTTCCTTTCTGAATGTTTGAAAGATTAAACCCTGCAAGATGTGTTTTAGGAATAGTATATGTAATATTAAGAGTAGGCCATCTGGTTGAATCAGAATCGTCAGAAGACACAAAATCAGTAACCAATCCCCCTTCTGTAGTCGATCTTAATAACAAACCATAATTTGCATATGTTTTGTTCACCCATTTTGCCACAAGTCCTGTAATATTAAAATAAACCCAAACCGGATTTGAAGACGGCAAAGTCGTATAGTTTTCAATAGTAGAATCAAATTCTCCTCCAGCAGAACTCCAAGAAACTCCTGTTTTTCTGCTGTTCCACGTGGCTTGGCTCTCTATCCAATCGTTAGTTACTCTATACACATTAACCTGGATGCTGTTCTGGAAGTTTTTGCTTAATCCAAGCACAGCATTTTGAACCTGGGCATTCACAGGCAAAACACTAATATCAAAACCCATTAAGATACGATATATGGAACTTCCTCCAATAAATAAATTAATATCGGTGCTACCAGAAGTAGAATCCGGATTATTAGAGATCATATAGGTATCATTTCCATAAGCAGCGCTTGGCTTAAAACGTGTAGTATAACTTCCATCAGGATTAGTTACAGTGGTATAGTGATTAGTCACATTCCCCGGAATAGCTAGATTTATTGTCTGATTCGGATGCCAGCCAGAACTTGTCCAGTTCCCATAAAGACTTACATTAGCTATTCCAACATCATCACCAATATTACAGCTAAAATTAATATTCGCCTGAGTGGAGCTTAAAACAAATTTATCTATCGGATCAACAAGGTCAATTTTTGGCCGTCCAGAATAAATTATTCTGTTTTCTGCAGCAAAACTCTTTTGTGCAACATCATCTTCCACTTCACAGCCCCAATTATAAATCCCGTTAGGAATTCCAAAAACATTAAATGTGGGCTTGGCTGTTTTAAGATTATATCTAATAGTTAATTGAGGTTGACCACTTTTACTGTTTGAAGAATTAACATACAAACCATTCGTTGTTGATCCTCCTGCAAATGCACTAACAATGAACCCATAATTAGGAACACTATCATTAACCCAATCAGCAACATGATTTGTTACATTCCAAACAAAAGGCCCTGTATCTGCGTTAGAGATAAATATCTGAGAAAGAGGGCTTGTAGTAAATTCTCCTCCTTCAGCCCAACCGCAACGGTAGCCGACACTAGTGGGGGTCCAGTTCTTAGTTATTTCATAAGCCTCAAAACTAGTTGTATATGTTCCTGAACCGCTCCTCCTTGTTAAAATCAGGTTAGCAGACTCGACACTTACTCCTTTGGGGATAACAGAAACATCAAACTTAAGTATCCCTCTGCTATCTCCCCATTGACTATCAGTATATATATTTAAATAATCTGTAGTGGCATAGTCTCCACAGCTACTTCCCATCGCATATCTAATATAAGAATCATAGTCATAAGTTGCATTTGGCTGGAAAGTTATATTATAACTTCCATCATCATTGGTTATGGTAGTATAATGTCCTGAAACATTTCCAGTAGGTTGAATGTTTATTGTCTGGTTTTTGTGCCATCCTAAGCTTGTCCAGTTCCCCCACAAACTAACAGCAGCTACTTTTCCGTCATCAGAAGCGTTACAGATAAAAACGGCATTGTTTCCAACAGGAGTGTCATTAAAAGGGGTTATAAGCGTAACACTCGGGGCGGCCAAAGTTGTATAATTCGTCAAGTTAGCAAGTGTCTGATTCAAAGTTGCATTATAAGGAATCATTGTTATGTTGTTTATGATTGCATTGTAAATATCCAATCTTGAAATATTCATAACCAAACCTTCTTTAGAATAAATTATTGGCTTTCCTGTGCTGGCAAGTCTGTACCTTAAATCCAAAGGAGCTAAACTCTCGTTTTGCAAAATTAAAGCCGCCCCTCCTGCAACAAAAGGAGCTGATGCAGAGGTTCCTGAAACAGCAATATCACTTCCTCCTAAACCTTTAGTGCTAATATCAACTCCAGGAGCAAAAACATCTAAAGCCTCATTAACATTTGAAAAACCAGCAATATTGTCTTCTTTATCTGTACTTGCAACCCTAGCAACCTTTGAAGCACAAGCAGGAGCTTTTAAGCTAGTTGTTCCATCATTTCCGGTAGCTGCCAGAACAAAGATTCCATTGCTCACAGCTTGATTAGCAAGCTCTGCAACAATATTGCTATCACAAAAACCCCCATAACTTCCTGCACCAATTGAAAAGCTTATTATATCTGCATTATTATCCTGACACCACTGCAAACCTTCTAAAACATCTGACTCGTAGCCATTTCCATTAGCATCCAAGACTTTAGCAACAAGCAATTCGGAATAAGGGGCAACACTCTTTGCAATATAAGCCACCTGAGTTCCGTGTCCGTTGTCATCACTTGCATCATTATCATAGTTTACAAAATCGAACCCAAGAGTGTAAGGAGTTACACTACCATCAACACCAGTATCAATTAGACAAATTCTTTTTCCCTGACCGCTTAAATTAAATTCATTCTTCACATTCACACTCCTAATTATGTTTTCAGAGTCAGAAACCAATAATGAAACTTGCTGATCAGGAACAATTTCTTCAACTTCTAATTCATTAAGCAATTCTATATTAAACTCGTTAAGTTCAACGAACTCATAGTTATCAAAACCTCGAAGTTTTTGTCCTATAGAAGTGACTCCTGGCTTTGTCTTGATAATAATTTTCACTCCCTGTCTTATAAGAAGCTCATCTAAAACAGCTCTTTCAATCTTAATATTCTTTTCAAGAAGCTTGCTTATTTTTTCTTCCTTCGTAGTGTTAGTTATATTTTGTGCTGTAACTTTTATTTCTTTGCTTGCAGAAAGCAGTTCTTCGCCATTAAAAAGAAAACTAATCTTTAAAGTTCCTTTTTTAGCCCTTAATCCAAATTCAGAGATGTTAATAGGAATTACTAATTCTTCATCACCAAGATATTCTGCTCCAAACCCTTCTTCCATTTCAGAATACTCTGTTGTGAACACTGCTTTTCCATTTTCAATTTCAAAACTAACTGACTGGCTAGACTCCAAGATCTCAATAGTTTCTCCTCCATTCAATTGATATTCGTAAGGCTGTATCTTGGAAACTTGGCCTTCAATTATTCCTCCACCTATAACCTCCCCTGTAATTCCAGCGTCTCCTCCACTTTCTCCAGAACCAGAATCAGCGTCACTCTCTCCACTAGATTCACTTGTCCCCTCACTTGACTCAGAGCTTGCGCTTTCACTAGAAGAATCAGAACTCGATTCACTATCCTGACTTTCACTCTCTGAGGAGCTTTCTTCACTAGGAGTTTCCTCTACAGATTGTTCCTCTGGAGTTTCGGTTGGCGTTTCACTAGGAGTTTCACTAGAAGGCTCTTCAGGAATAGTCCCCCCTGAAGTCTCTTCTGAAGTTTCTGGAGGAATTTCTGATTCAGAAGGCTCTTCGCTTTCAGTAACATTTTCTGGCTCTTCTATTGTTTCATTAACAGGAGTTTCTTCGCTTTCATTAGTAATAATCTCAGGAGTTTCATTTGTTGGCTGTTCTGTATTTTCTGTTTCTTCCCCACCCCCACCAACAGAGACGTTTGTTGCATTTTCCCCAGAACTAACATTACTCTGGCCTTCAATAGAAATTACTCTAAAGGAAAAATCTACCAAAGGATATATTTCCTTTTCCCCTGGAATCCCATACCCCTCCCCGCTTCCAGATAGATTGGTATTTTCAATGTAAAAATTCCCACTATTCAGATTATTCGAAATAAGTTCTCTTAAGCTAAAACTACTTTGTTTATTAGCATAATCTATCCTTAAATCAGAATCTGCAGGAAACAACTCTCCTTGCCATAAAACAAGATTAATACTCCCCATAATAGAATCTCCTTCATTATAAACATCTTGTATATCTATCAGGGCCTTTCCGGTAAACCCAAACTGAATTAAAAAAACAAGATAAACGAGTAGTGCAACACTTAAAACACCCAGAATTCCAACCAAAATCTTCTTGTTTAGAGGTTTTTTTATAAGAGAACTAAAATGTTTTTGCTCTTGTTTTTTTGGCTCGTGCCTGCCATGATACTCTGTAATTACCTTACCATCTTTCTTAACACTTTTATACAAATACGGCCCATAAGTTTTCCCGCCCCTCTTTATATATTTTTTATAAACCATCCCCTCTTATTTTACACCCCTAATAACAGTAAAATACGGTAGGGTAACTATATAAAGATTATTATTAAAAATTTTTATTCAAAAAAGTAGCCATATGTCTAAAAAGTGTCCATAAAGTTTTAGATGATTTTTGGCTCAAAATCCCACAATTTAAAAAAAATGTTTGGCGATAATTGTGAGGTCATACCAAAGAACTCGAAGAAGCATTTCTGAATCTTGGGCTTCTGCTTTTCTACTTCTAATATAATTTTTTCCCTTTCTTTTCATTGCTGAGTATACTGTCTCAATTATTGCTCTATAATCGTAGACTTCATGCCACATCTCTTTATGCCTCAAAAAGAGAGTTAATTGTTTTCTTCTCAAGTTGCTTTTATCTCTACCAATTCTCTCGTTTTTTCTAAAATCAATAAATGCGGTGATACCATAATCTTGGCAAAGAGCATGATTATCCTTTCCAGTATAACCAGCATCTGCTATCAAGGTTTTTATCCTAAATCCGAGTTTTATGGCTTTTTCAAGAAGAGGTATAAAATAATTGCTATCATGAACAGTTCCAAGTGAAGTTTCCGCAGAGATGATAATTTTTGATTTTTTGCAGATTATTGTATGGAGTTTTCTTGTCTTTACTAAATTAGGCACAGATACTTTATTTTTGTTGTATCGTGAGTGGCTTAGTCTAAGCATATTGCAGAACCACGTAGAATCAAGAATTACACAATCCTCTACATCCACAAAAGACAAAGCACACAACTCTATCAAGGTTTTTAATGTGGCTTGGAACTTTGGATCAAGCATATAATTATTTAAAGTTGAAATTGAAAAGGTATTTAGAATCAGCCCCTTCTCTTTTAATTCATTAATATCTGATTTAGCTCTCCTATAAGAAAAACAATGGTAAGACATTATTAATAGGGATTTTAATATGTCTCTAACATCGGCTCTTGGTCTGCCAAATAATTGTGGCTCTTCTAAGTCCACATTATCTATCAAGGCACACATCACTTTAATGAAATCTTCTTTCTCTGTATCCAGATGGTTTTTCTTGGGCTTAAAGAATCCTTCCATGCTAATATCTCACCTCTTTGAATTCTATGTCCCCTTGCTCTATCTGATTCTTTACTCTAAGCTGATTCTCTGAAAGAACTGATTTTCCTGTTTTTATTTCAACGAAGGTTATTTTGTCTTCTCCAAAGATTATCCCATCTATTGGCTTTCCTAAGAAAATGAATTTAGAAAGGTCTTTGGTTGGAAAGTTCTTTGTAAAGGGAGCGTATTGCTCAAATATTCTACCGAACTTTCTGTAAGAGTGTTTTATGAATTCGTTCTTATTTGTAATTTCTTGTTCAAGCGTCATGATTTTCTTATTCAAGTCCATTATTGTTTTGATTGCTTTGTCTATCATTTTGATCTCCTTATGAGAATAAAGGGCGTCTCCCATAACGACGCCCAAGAGATTCCCATAAAATCTCCCATAAACAATCCCATAACTTGTCTATGAACTTTTAGTAATAATATAACATCATTGCACTTTAAAAATATTATGGTGATTTATTACTAAATAATGAATATTAGTAATAAAAATATTTAAATAGTTTGAAGATATAGTAATATTATGGCAACAAAAGAAGAGGTTGAAGAACTAAAAAAAATTAGGCAACAATCAAACAATCCAGAGGATGAAGAAAAAATAGTCCCTTTAGTTAGCAATAAAAAGCAATTAAAAATAGCAATTCCGAAGAAATTTGTAGATATATCAAAGATAAATAAGAAAAAAAATAAAGTAAAATTTACTCTCTTAAAGAAAGAAAGAAAATTGCTTATGGAGATAATAAATGTCGAGGAATAGGATTTTTTCAACATCAGAAAAAAAAGTTATTGGTGCATTATATCGATTAGATAGATGGGCAACTGCTAACGAAATTGCAGATTGGGCAGAAATTTCTTGGAATACAGCAAAAGCTGTTTTACGAACTTTAAATTTAAAGGAGATAGTTAAAGCAAAGACAGTAAAGGGAACAAAGTATTGGAGAATTAGAGAAGAATATACTGAAGAGTATTAGTCATTCCCAAATAAATCATTAATCCCTTCAACTATTTGTCCAACTGTATTTTTATGCCATTTCCAACAAAATGTTCCCCCTATTCCTATATCACAGGTCACTCCAACATCTTGAGCAACAACTCCACCAATCCAACCCCAAATACCAAGTATAATTAAAATAATTATAAGGAATACCCATTTTCCACCTCCACCAGATCTGCGTTTTTCAGAGCAGTTTCTTTCATGTGCTTCTGCAAGACTTTTTTTGCTGAATTCCCTACCACAGTGAGAACAAAGCCATTCGCCACTTTCATCGTTTTCTTCACCTTTTTTCTTGTCTTTGCAGGTTTCTTCATGAACTTCACAAGCCTCTTCTGTATGAAAGGTTCTACCGCATTTATCACACTCAAATTTTTTGGAAGGCATTTTAATTATTAATTAAGATTATTATAAACATTAATTGTAAGAGGGTAAGCCTTTATTAGTGATCCTTTAGTTATGTAATCATTCAACTGCCAGTCCCAGTATTTGACTAATTCTATATTTATACTTCCAGAATATGAACCTGCACGTGTTAATGGAACAATAAATGCGTGCATCCGTATTTCTTGTATCTTTTTTGAGTTTCCTTCAACACAAAACCAATAATCGTCTTCGTATCTTGGAGAACATAATCCATCATTAAAATTAAGATCATTACTACAATAAACCCGAAAACATGCTGGATTTTGATTATTATTCGTGATCTCAATATAAGAATTTTGAGAAAAAGCCCCCTTCACCTTTAACGTATAAATCAACCCCACTTTTTCCTTCCATATTAGTAACTATATTATTTACATTAAAAGGAATATTTTGTTGTTTTGAAGTCTCTAAATTATAACTGTTTTCACTAACAACATTTCCAGTAACACTTCCTTTAGCCCATGTAAGTATAAAAAATAAGGCTAAAGCAGAGAGTATTGTAATAATAGCTATAGTTAATACTTTGTTGTTTCTTTTTTCTTTAACGTCTATATCTCCATCTAAACCTTTCTTTTCAACCATCTTAACATCGTTATAGCGATGTAGTGATTATATATAAATATTATGGTTTTTAATCATGATATTTGAATTTGCAGAGGTTAAATGCCTTTTAGAAGTGCTTAAAATATTAAACAGAGGGAAATCTAAGTATTCTTTAATGTTCAAATCTACTAAGGTAAGTCACACTACTCTACAATTGGCTCTAAAAGAAGCCGAAGTAAAAAATCTAATAATAAAGCATAATATAGGGCATCAAAATGTGGATTATGAAATAACAGAAAAAGGCAAGAAATTACTATCAAATTTGCTAAAGCTTCAAGCTATTTTAAAAGAATAAAGGGTTCATCATTCCCTCAAAAGAAGTTAGTAAGCTTTTTTGGACATTTTTTAGACAGTTCGGACTTTATGGACTGTCTCTTATTAAAAAGAAAAAATGAGCCTGCACGGATTTGAACCGTGGACCCCTGCCTCACTTAGAGTAATCCAGTGAGATATAATCCTATCGAATTATGCTCTTATAAGAGCAGTGCTCTAACCAGGCTGAGCTACAGGCTCGATTGTATGAGACTACAGCGACTAAATCAGTTTAAGCGAACTCAAACCGAAAAGTGCGCGAGAAAACTTCGTGTTCTCGCTGAGCTACAGACTCAATCAATCTAAATAGCATTTTACATATTTAAACTTAACCAAACATTTAAAAGTCAAAATTGATTAATATAAAAATGCCAAAGCAAGAAAAAACTAATGATGATCCAAGGTTATTTGCATTCTTAGCAACATTTTTAAGCATAGTCGGTTTTTTGATTGCGCTTATTGTGAAAAAAAATGACAAGTATGTAATGCATTATGCAAAGCAATCTGCAATAATCTTTATAGTGTTTATAATAGGTATGGCAGTTGACTGGATACCGATTATCGGAGACATCATAAGCATTGTTGTTAACATCTTAGGCTTGTTGTTCTGGGTAATAAGCTGGGTTTATGCATTAAGTGGTGAATTTAAAGATGTTCCTTTCGTAGGGGAATATTCACAAAACTTAAAAATATAGGAGAAAAGGCTTAAACATGGTAAAAAAAATACAAGACATAGAGGAAAAAGTAATTAAAATAAGCTTGGAGATAGCAAAAGACGGCGAAGGATGCTTATTCCTAATCGGTGAAAAGGTAAGCTATGATAATCTAATAAAAAAGAAATCAATAAAACTTAATATCTTTGAAAAAGGGGCTGAAAAAATTCTTAAAGGACTTTCAGTAATTGATGGCGCAGTAATTCTGGACAATAAAGGCAACCTAATAGCTTATGGTGCAATGGTAAAAAAGGCTAAGCCGTTCCTTGGGTTTGGAACACGCCATGCTGCTGCAATGACTGGCTCAAAAAATGGAAATATTGCAATCTTAGCTTCAGAAGAAGAAAGAAAAGTGAAGATATTCAAAGATGGAAAGTACATTATGCAGCTTGATGCCTTACAGAAAGGGGTTGTAAAAAACGCCTCAACTGCCTCAAAGATACTTGAAAGCACAGGCGCAGGGTTTTTAGGAACTCTAGGTACCGTAACTCTAGCCCCGACTGTGGGAATAGCTTTAATTCCAGGCATAATAATTTTCGGCGGAAGCTATTATGCCATAAAATCTATTCTAGAAAAGAATGGAAAGTAAAATTTAGTTACCTTTAAAAACCAATTTTCTTTTTGATAGTTGTCTTTTTGAGTCTTGCCCCTATAGTTCAGAGGCCAAGAATGCGGCCCTTTCACGGCCGTGACCCGGGTTCGAATCCCGGTGGGGGCGTGCTAACCTCTTTTCTATCTCCCATAATTTCAACAAAATAAACTAAAACAGGAGTGTAAGCAGAACAATGCCCGTTATTTCCAGGATCATACTTACAAACCCTGCAATCTCCTCTCCCATTTTCTCCAAAAAAAGAGCTTATATTAACCTGGCTCTCTCCCCTAAAAACCTGATGCAAACATCTTAATTCGGGCCTGGAATCAAGTCCCATAACACCAAAAACAAAGCCACATATTTAAAGTTTAAGATGATTAATACATAATCTTCTTAAATCACAAAAATCGGGTTTAATTATGAAAGACATACTTAAACACTCCATAATTAATGCTCTAGGAACAGCTCTCTACATAGCCATCGTTGTCTTATTTATATTCTCTCTTGACAATACCGGAATAGTGGATGGAAAAAAAGAAACGATATTCACCCCCATTATAATGCTTATGCTCTTCGTGACTTCTGCGGCATTTACTGGCTTCTTGGTGTTTGGAAAACCCATAATGTGGTACTTGGAAGGAAAGAAAAAAGAAGCAATTATTCTTTTGTTCTCGACCCTAACAATATTATTGATGATGATTCTCGTAGCATTTCTAGTTCTTATAAACATCGTAAACTAACGTTTATCTTATAAATGCCTGATTCTTTATTTTTAGTATAAAGATTTTCATCGGAGGCAATTAGAGAAAATCGCTTCCAGGATCTAAAACCTAGGTTTTATCATGAGACCAAGATACAGCTTTTCATCAAGAAGAACCGGGCATACCGAGAATATAAGAAAGCAAAGAAAGAAATTCCCAGAAATAGCTGCAAGAATAATTGAAGAATCAGATATAATACTAGAGGTTTTAGACGCAAGATTCATAAAAGACACAAGAAATCCAGAAATTGAAAAGCGTGTTTTATCTAAAAATAAAAAGCTAATCTCTGTAATAAACAAGGCTGATTTAATCCAATTTAAGAAAGTTGAGGAATATCCTAACAACAGCATTTTTGTTTCTTGCACAGAAAGAAAAGGGATTAGCGAATTAAGAAATAGGATAAAAATCCTGACTTCTCAGCTAAAAAAGGACAAAGTCATTGTCGGAATTTTGGGGTATCCAAACACAGGAAAAAGCTCTTTGATTAATTCCCTAATAGGAAGGCACTCCGCACCAGCTTCACCCCAGGCAGGATACACAAAAAACCTCCAAAAACTCAAATTAAGAACAGGCATAATGCTTCTAGACTCTCCAGGAGTTATTCCTCATGAAGAATATTCCCATACAGAAAACTGGAAGATTGCAAAACACGCAAAGGTCGGAGCAAGAACTTACTCTAATGTAAAGAACCCAGAACAAATAATTGTAGAGCTAATGAAAACCCACTCTCAAGCTCTTGAAAAACACTACAACATTCGATCAGAAGGAGATTCAGAAACTTTTATAGAAGAACTAGGAAAGAAAAAACACTTATTAAAAAAAGGCGGAATAGTTGATGAAGACAAAACCGCAAGATCAATATTAAAAGACTGGCAGGAAGGAAAAATTAAGTTAAAGTAATTTCTTCACCATATAAAATCCTTCTAAATTATATCCTAATTTTCTGTAATACTCACGGACCCCTATTCCAGATATAACTGCAAGTTTCTTAATCTTATTCTCTTTTGTGATTTTCTCAGCCTCGTCCATAAGCCATTTTCCAAACCCCTTGTGTTGTGCAGCATCTTTTCTTTCTCCAAGATTAAGTGCCTGCCCATAAACATGCAACTCTCTAACAATCGCTCTACCTTCAAAAATCCTTAATCTCAACAATCCAAAAAGCACATCTTCCTTGTTTACTAGCTCAAGGAAATACTCATCTCCGTCAGAAGCCTTGTATTTTGTAATCTTTAAATTGATTCTTTTATCCAAGTATTTATTAAAACCAACTTCACGCATCCTAATCTCCTTTATTTTACTGTTAGAAACTCTAAGCTCTTCTTCAATATCTTTCCTTAAATCAAGCTTAACAGGATCAAAAACCATTTTTTCTCCAGGAATCTCCCTCATTATCCTCATAACCCTACAATATCCAGGGATTAATCTCATCATCTCCTTAACAATTTCCTTAGTTTGTTTTTCATTATAAGGCCTATAACCTATTTTTTGATACATCTTTTCCAAAGGAGAATCTCTCACAATCTGGCACGGATAGATCTTCAATTGGTCTGGTCTGAACCTCTCGTCCTGAAAAATTATTTTAAATTTTTCTATGTCCTTTTTAGAATTGCTGTAAGGCAAGCCAGGCATAACATGATATCCTAACTTAAATCCAGCGTTTTTCAAGGCTTTAGTTGCTTCAATAACATCTTTAACACTATGTCCTCGATGAATTTTTTTGTAAATTTCATCATCTAAAATCTGAATTCCTATTTCAACTCGCGTACACCCAAAATCAAGCATCCTCTTTATTTCTTCATTGCTGCAATTGTCTGGCCTATTTTCAATGCACATGGCCACACATCTATTTCTGGCCTTTTCATTCCACTTCTTAGCCTGACCAAGATTCTTTGCCTTTTTCTCATTCAAGGCATCAAAGCATCTCTTAATAAAATTATACTGATATGGAGTATCGTACTGCAAAAAAGTTCCTCCGAGAATAATTAACTCTATCTTATCTGTTGGGTGACCCATTGCATTCAATGCCTTTAGCCTTGCCTGAACTTGCTTGAAGGGATCGTATCTTAATTTCAAAGCCCGCATTATTGCAGGACTCTTGTCAGTATAGCTTTGCGGGGTATACTCTCCTCCAGGACAATAAATGCAGGTTCCGTGATTGCACTTTCTAGGTTTAAGAACAACTGTTAAAGGAGTTACCCCTGAAATAGTCCTCACAGGTTTTCTCGGTTTTTCTCTAGTGTAAAGTTTTTGTTGCATTAACTGCTCTAGATTATTTACATTTTTAAATCTTGATTACTCATTAGAATAATGAAAACACCGAGCCAAAAACAAGTTTGGAATAATATTGCAGAAGAATGGCATAAGTTCAGAGATAAAGAAAAAAACAAGGATAATCCTACTCAAAACGCAATTTTTGAGTTCATAGGAAAACAAAAAGGAAAAATTCTTGATCTCGGCTCTGGCACAGGAGTGTATTTATCAAAAATCAAAAACGGAAAAATGTATCTTGTTGATTTTTCAGAAAAAATGCTCCAATTTGCAAAAGAAAAAGCAAGACAAGAAAAAATCCCTTCAGAATTCTTTGTTTCAGATGTTTCAAATCTCCCTTTCCAGGACAATTTTTTTGATGCTGCAATTTTCATAAGTGTTTTAATGTGCATAGAAAAAGAAAAAAGCAGAGAGAAAAGTGTAAATGAACTATCCAGAGTCTTAAAGCCAAAATCACAAGCAATAATAAATGTTTGGAATAAGAACTCCGCCTGGTTTAAGAATTCTAAAAAAGAAAGATCAATGAGGTGGCGAGACAAAGGAGCGAGATATTATTATCTCTACGATAAAGAAGAAGTCTATAGTTTATTTGAAAAAGCAGGTTTTAAAATAGTAAAAAAATTCAAACCAGACAAAAGCATAATGTTCATAGTAGAAAAATCTTGATTATTTCTTCTTGGGTTTGGCTTCTTTTTTGCCCTTGGCCTGTTTGGCAAGAGCCTTCTGAGTCTTTTCAAGGTCCCCTAACGTAGAAGAATTGCCCTTTTCATCTTTAACCGGAATATCCTCTGGCTTTCCGATAAACTTAATCATATCTAAAAAAGATTTTTTATCCATGAAGAGAACACTAGCACTTGAATCCTCAACATGAGCCTGCAAAAGCCCCATTCCCTTCAGAAAGCAGGTAGAATTCCAGATGTTCCTGTCATCAACATTCTGCAATATAACCAGAATTTTATTTATAGTATCGGTAAGTCCTCTATTATGCATATCATCCATTATTATCGGCTTTATCTTGTCTATTTCAAGTTTTATGGCTGGGTCTATCCTGGCCGGAACAAAAGTCTTATGCAATAAAGTTTCTGCCTTCTTGTCTAAAGGGATTCTCTCAACCTTTCCATCGACTTTAAAGCTTATTATCTTCTTTGCTTTAGGCGAATAAAAGTCTATCTGGGTTTCATTATGGTTTTCTTCAAAATCCCTTACAAAGAACATAGAGCAAAGATAAATTCCTGGGTCTTCTCTTACCAGTTTTTTATAATCTTCTGTTTTCTCAACTCTCTCAAGATAATGTTGTGGTTTCATATTTTCTCTTCAATTTCCTTTTTAATCTCTTTAATAAAATTTTCGAGTTTAAATGTCTTTACCTTTCCGTCTTTCCTTACAGCGATTGTCTTTTCCTTTTCTTCCCTATCTCCAACTACAAGGATATACGGGATCTTCATGAGTTCTGCATTCTTAACTTTTCCCGGGATAGGCACATCTTGGAAATCATCATCAATCCTCAAACCATGAACTTCTTCACCAAGTTTTTTGATAATTTGCCTAGCGTATTTTTCATTTCTATCTGTAAACGATAAAACTCTAACCTGTATTGGAGAAAGCCATGTGGGAAGTCTTCCATTAAAATGCTCGATTATGATTCCGATAAATCTTTCTAAAGCTCCGTAAATAACCCTGTGAAGCACCACAGGCCTCTTTTTCTTCCCGTCTTTATCAGTGTACTCTAATTCAAATCTTTCAGGCATCTGAAAGTCCAATTGGATTGTGGCGCACTGCCATGATCTTCCTAAAGAATCTTTTATATGAAAATCAATCTTCGGCCCGTAAAAGGCGCCATCTCCGGGATTAAGTTTAAACTTTGCCTTTTTCTTCTTCAAAACTCTTTCAAGAAGCTTCTCTGCTTTATCCCATGTTTCATCGCTCCCTATTCTTTTTTCAGGACGTGTAGAAAGCTCCATAGCATAAGGAAGATTAAACTTCTTATAGAAAAAATCAATTAAATCCATAACCTTGGCTATTTCATCTTCAGCTTGTTCTTCTGTACAGAAAATATGTGCATCATCCTGTGTAAATTGGACAAGCCTAAATAACCCCCCGATAACCCCAGAAAGTTCTTGTCTATGAACAATTCCTAGCTCTCCAACCCTCAAAGGAAGATCCTTATAAGACTTGCTACTTGACCTGTAAACGAGCATTCCTCCCGGGCAGTTCATTGGCTTTATGATTGCAGGCTTCCCTTCATAATAAGTTAAAAAATTATTCTCTTTATATTTATCCCAGTGCCCAGAAATTTTCCAAAGTTTGCTATCCATAATCTGTGGTGTTGATATCTCCTGATATCCATTCTTTTTGTGCGTTTCTTTCCAGAACTTAATTAGCTCATCCCTGATAATAAGCCCGTTATTGTGCCAGAATATCATACCGGGAGCAACTTCATTGAAAGAATAAAGCCCCATCTGCTGCCCAAGAATTCTATGATCGTTGTCTTTAAGCTTAGAAGTATCCAATCTTGATTTAGATATTTCATTCAAAAGCTGCTTAGGATCATAATCCTCTTCTTTTGCAGGTTGTTTGCTCTTTTTTTCTTCTTTAATTTCTTTGCTTCCGATCTCCCTGCTTAACTCAGACAAAGGATGACCTTTGACTTTCAGCTCAAACTCTTTGTAGTAGCCAAAAGGAGCCCTATGAACCTCAAAATCCTTCTTCAAATGTTTCTCAGCATCATTAAGCACAGAAACAGCCAGCTCAGGATTAGCAAGATTGTTTGAAAGATGCGCATACGGATACAAAACTACTTTCTTAGCCTTAACCTGCTTTGCAACATCCTTGACATTTTCAACTAAATCACCAACATTTCCAATACTATCTCCTTTCTCGACTGCAGTCAAGCAAACTAAACACTCTTTGACTTCTTGCTCTTTCTTCTCTTTTTCACCAAGTTCTGCCACACTCTTCAAGGCCTTCTTTAACGGCTTAAACTTGATGTAGTCACAATGCAAAAACAATATCTTCATAGACTGAGGATGTGAAATGCATTTATAAAATTATTCTCCCAAACACGTTAGAAATCTTCGCAATCTTTATAAACCCTGAACAAGTTCAACCTTAATTTTTTAAAATGACATTAGACAAAATCTATGGATTTAAAAGCAAAATCGTCGCTGGAGCATTAATAGCAGGAGCTTTTTTTTATCCCATTCAAAATACCTACGCACAAACAAACCCAGGAAAATTATCAGAATTAGCAAAGAAAAATGTTGTTGAATTAACCCTAGAAGAAAAAAGAACAATTATTGAAAGACTAGTTTCTATAGAATCTCAAGGAGATCCTAATGCAGTTAATAGGGTTGTAAGACAAAGAACAATAGAAGGAAAAGTTGTAGAAGACACTATTTACTCTGTCGGAGAGGGCCAGATAAATATTAGTTCTAGTGGGGCTTTGGAAGACTACAACCAATTTCACGACCCTGACTTTACTCCACAAGACATGCTTAATCCTGAAAAAAATAGAACTGTAAGAGACTGGTATTTATGGACAAGAATTCCTGAGCTTCTTAATACCAAAGGCCTTGAAACAACAGTAGCGAACATCGTTGCTAGCTACAACACCGGCGCTGAAAGATTGAAGAAAAGAGGCGGAGATGCGATAGAATACTTCAAAAGACTTCCAAGAATAACAAGAAACTATCTTAAAAAAATTCTTGGGGAAGAAGATTAATTAAAAAGGTATTAATCTATAAAAAAGGTTATTTAGATAATAAAGTTAGAAGATTGAATTAGTAAAGAGTTCTCCAAGCATAAACATTAGAAGCATCTTTAGCACAAACTTCTACAGTGTCCTTGGTTATAGGGATCCCAGAAGACCCATAATCAATCCAAAAAGTTCCTCTATTAGCTGAGTTGCATGTTGGCTTTGTACCTGTGTCAGCTATCTTTATTGCGCCATTAACATCTAATTTCTGTGAGGGGGCAATATTACCTATCCCCACATTTCCAGAAATGCCTAATATGCTCAAATATTCTGTTGGAAAGCTTGTAGAAGTTCTTCCTGTATTATAATCTTCTTGCCCAATATAAAATCTTGTTTCTTCACCCCAAGTATTCACACCATCAAACCTAAAACCTGTCCCATACCTACCAGCTAATTGTTGCATATATGTTTTCCAATCCGAGTCATCAATTAATATTGCTGCATCGGAGTGACCAACAACATAAATTTTTGCCAAAGGCTCTAAAGGTCCATAATAACCTAATGCAATTTTTTCAGTTCCCCTATCATAAATAGAAGAATCTGCAAGCGTTGAAACCCCAGTAAATCTAGCAACAACATTTGCAGTTCCTGATCCGCTTAATCCCCCCCCAGCAGGCCAGGCATTTCTGCAGTCTGCGCCGATACAAAGTCTTGTGCCTTCAATATCTCCTGCTGCTTTTATTTTTCCAACAGGCAATGTATTGTCCCATAATCCAACAGTAAGGCTATCACTAAATACACCATAACCATCTGGATAAAGTAAAGAATATCCTCCAGCAGTACACTGATTTGCTTCTTCACAACCAGCATATATTCCATCATTAGCCACAATATTTCCTTGAGCAACAACATCCCCTGCACCAGCATTGGTTAAAGGAGTTCCTGAACTTAAAAGAGAGCCTGTAATTCTTCCAGCATTAATTCCTGGAGGACTTCCAGAAGTAGTAGCAAGAATTTCTCCTGCAGTTAATCTACCAAATCCAAATCCACCTCTCCAAATAATTACATCGTCGTTAGAACTCGCTAGTTCCATATTTGGATTTTGTTTTATGTAGCTGACTCTTCCGTCAACAAGATTTCTAATGTTTATTGCATCAGTAAAAATTCCACCACCAGCAACATCTAATTTATATCCCGGGCTTGCAGTTCCAATTCCAACATTGCCAATAGTGTAGTATATATTTGATCCGCTTGTTGTCCATTGGCTGGTTCCTACATCATCTGTCTCACAAGTTACTGCTCCTGTTGCAGGATCAATTGTCTTAATAGCTTGATTAGCTCCAGAACATGCACTTGGTCCGTTTGTAATTGGTGCCTGGCCAACATCATCTGCCTCACAAGTTACGGTTCCTGTAGCGCTTATTACCCTCATAGCGCTTCCAGAATTGCAAGTTCCGGTAACTCTTTGCTGAACATTCTCCAGTTCTCCGATACTATGCCCCATTGTAGCTGGAACAGATCCGCCGTAAGCGCTAACATTAAAGATAGCTAAAACTAAAACAAATAGTAGGATAAAGGAATCATATTTCACCATCTTTTTCTAATTTTATTAAGGATATCTGGTTTTTAAATTTTTATTTTCCAATGAACTTGCCAATCTCTTTTCTTGCAAGTTCCCTCTTTTTCTGATGCTCTTTCAGAAATTTATTAATCTTCTCAATTGTAATCTCTTTCAACTCCCCTGTTGTCAGCTTTCCTGATTTGTAATCTTCATGTATCTTCTGCAATTTTTTATCATCTTCTTCAAAAAGATATTTAAGATATTGAAAAGAAACATCAACGTCGGGATTTCCTCCTAGCCTCCTATGCTCTTCTAGGGTGTTTTTGCCTCCTGAAAAAGCATATTTTTTAATTTTAGTTTCAACTTCTTTTGGAGAATCTGTAAGTGAAATAAAAGAATTAGGGTCAGAAGAAGACATTTTTCCACCCCCCAATCCCGGAATAAAAATATTATAAGTAGAGCTTAATTGCAAAAACCCGGGATTCTTAATTCTTTGAGACATGTCTCTAGCAAGCCTTAAATGCGGATCTTGATCTATACCCGCAGGAACAAGAACAGGAACTTTTCCTTCAAATTCTGGCAACTGAGGATGCAGCATATCCGCTGCCTGCAACAAAGAAGAAACCATTTTTCCAGGACTTATTTCTCCATAAATTGCTTTAAACTCATTAAAAGTTGCGTGCCTGGCAAGTAAATTCTGCAGTTTATAATAAGCGCTAGCTTTCCTGCCGTCTTTACTCCTGTCGCTTTGAAAATAAAACTCGCAATTCTTCGGCTTAAGACCTAAAGCAATATAGTTCAACAAATAATCCTCGATTGCATTCTTTCTGCTATCCTCTAAACTCTGTCCTCTTGCATTATAAGCCTCAAGATCAGCAACAGCAATATATAACTTAGCCCCCAACTTCTGATAAAAAACAAACTGTCTTGCAACAGTCATATGCCCTATATGAAATCTTCCAGTAGGCATTAATCCAGTCATAACAACAAACGGCTTTTTAGCTTTCATTGATTCAAGAATTCTTTGTATGTCCCTATGAGCAAAGACAAACTTTCTCCTAAATAAAATCTCTTCATTAAAGGCACTTGGAAGTTCCTTCAAAGAACTTACACCAAACTCTTTAATCAGCTTCCCATAATCTACATTTCCGGAAACTTCCCAAGGAGTCACCTTATTTGCCATGATTAAAACAAAGAAGTAGATTTTTTAAAACTATCCAAACAACTCCAAATATTTATAAATCTCTCCTATATTATATCTACATGAAAAAAATAGGTTTATTTATGTTAGTCCTTATTTTAATTTCATTTACTTCTGCAGAGATAATAATTACTAAACAACCCGCTCCCACATATAATCTTGGGGAGAGTTTCACTATCCCTGTAATAATAAAGACAACAAAAGACGTAACTTCCATTTTTAGCATGGATCTTATCTGCAATGGAGTTCAGCTAAATTTCTACAAAAACGGCGTTTTCTTGGTTGCTGGTGCAGAAGCAAAATTTGACCCTTCTCTTATTCTCGTAAAGGAGGCTATTGGAGCAATGAAAGGCTCTTGCAAAATCAAAGGAATTCTCGGAGAAGAATATGTATTGAGTAATGATTTCACAATTTCAAGTTCAATAACCATTACAGGATCTGTAAAAAATCCAGAAATTTCTCCAGGAGATGCAATAGTTATTGAAGGAAGTGCAAGCAAGCAAAGCGGAAAAGAAGTCAACGGATTTGTAGATATTAACATATATCCTGGGACAATTCCAGGCCAAACTCCATTGATAACACAGCTGGCAGCAGTAAACAACGGATACTTCACAGCAAACCTAAGCTCTCCATCAGACATGAAAGCAGGACAATATAAGGCTACATTTAGAGTATACGAAAGAGATCTTACAAGTGAAGTAACAAATGAGGGCTTAGGCGAGGCAAGTTTCAGCATAAAACAAATCCCGAAGAACCTTGAAATACAGCTTGAAAAACAGGATGTTTGGCCAGGAACGCATGCAAAAATAACCACAATACTTCACGACCAAACAGGAGAAAGCATTCCTGCAAGCTCTGAAATCACAATAAAAGATTCAAAAGGAAAGCTAAGAGATAAAGTAGAATCAAAGCCAACCAGTGAAGTCCACGAATTCTTTGTAGCAAAAAACGAGCCACCGCAGCAATTCACAGTAACTGCAGTTTCAAACGGCCTAGAAAGCCAATCATTTTTTAATATTACAGAAAACGCAGACATAGATATTTTACTAGTAAATCGGACATTAACAATAACAAACACCGGAAATGTTCCGTACTGCAACAAAACAGTTTTAGTTAAGATAGGAAACCAGTCTTTGAATATAGATGTCTGCTTGGAGATTGGAAAAGATCAAAAATACACCATCACAGCCCCTGATGGAGAATATGAAGTTGAAATAATCACAGAGGGCGAGGATAGCATAAAAGAAAAAGTCACTCTCACAGGATCTGCAATTGATATTAAAGAAGGCGCTCAGGCTCTTGGAACACTTTCAAGACACCCTTTTGTTTGGATTTTTGTTCTCCTCATTCTTGGATTCTTAGCTTTCTTAGTTTACCAAAAAGGCTACAAAAATGTCTTTATAGGAAGAATGCATATAAGGGACAAGCATACTCCTATAAAAGCCCCAGCCCATTTTAAACAGGATCTAACTTCTGAAATGCAATCTGCAAAACCAACCCCGATAGCAAAGGGTTCTCCAATAGTAACAAACAGCAAAGCAGAAATCTCACTTTCATTAAAGGGGGACAAGCAAGATATAAGTTTAGTTAGTTTAAGAATTAAAAACCTAAACCATCTAAAATCAATAAAAGAAGGCGGAAAAGAAACAATACAAAGCATAGTAAGGTTGGCAGAAGATAGAAAAGCAGCAGTATATGAAACAAACGAGTATTTATTCTTCTTACTTGCGCCAATAAGAACAAAAACATTCAAGAATGAAATAGTTGCTATCCAAATAGCAGAAAAAGCTTTAGAAATACTTAAACACCACAACAAGTTATTCAAAGATAAAGCAGATTTTGGGATCTCGGTAAATTATGGAAGTATTGTTGCAAAACAAGAAACAGGATTATTAAAATTCATGCCATTAGGATCTTTAATGTCTGATTCAAAAAGACTTTCCCTCATCTCCCAAGAACAAGTTTTGCTAAGTGAGAAAATAAAAGAAAAGCTTGGTACAGCAGTAAAAGCTGAAAAACAATCAAAATCAGGAATTAATTTTTATACTATCTCTTCCGTGAAGATTGGCGGAGAACATGAACAGTTCCTAAAAAGATTCACAGAAAGACAGAAATAATTATGTTGAAAAAAAGAGGTTTATCCGGCGTTGTTGTTACACTATTAATGATTGTTCTTTCTATAACTGCAGTAGTAATTGTCTGGGCTGTCATAAAAAATGTTGTTGAGTCTGGCTCAGAGGATATTGGTTTAGATACATATACGATTAATCTTGAGATTCAAAAAGTCTCTCAATCAACAAACTCAGCAGATATAACTGTTAAAAGAAATCCCGGGCAAGGAGCACTTGTTGGGTTAAGTTTTGTTATCTCTGATGGAATAAACAAGCAGACATTTGAACAAAACAATGTAAATCTTAGCGAATTAGAAACAAAAACCTTCACAATCTCTTATAATAGTTTAATAAAAAAAATAGAAATAGCCCCGATAGTTTCAATTAACGGAAAAAATCTTCTCCAAAACCCTGTTGAAAACTTTGACATTCCTGCAAAAGATTCTGTAAAAAACATGCCTGGCTTGGTTTCTTGGTATAGATTCGAGGGAAATGCTAATGATGAAATGGGATTAAATAACGGAGTTTTAGTCCAAGGATCAGTGCTTTTATTATATCCGGAACTAACAGCAGGAAAATTCGGGCAAGCTTACAAATTTGAGAATCAGGAAGCAGATCAGATAATAAGCGTTAATCACCACCCCTCATTGCAGTTAGAGAATTCAAACATGACCATAATTGCCTGGATAAACAAATCAGAAACAGGTGGAACCGAAAATTTGCTAACTAAAGGAGATGTTATTAATAATGGAGAACAAGGATACTATATACTAATTTATCCTTCAGGGAGTATACAAAAAACATTATTTGGAACAGATAATTTTGCTGAATCAAACGGGGGAAATCTAACAAGAAATAAATGGACACATATAGCAGCTTCTCAAAACATAAAATCTGGAACGCATACTTTAACAGTATACTTAAACGGAAGTTTGTCAAAGCAAAGCTCAGCAGCATTTTCAGCTACTTCTTCAGGCACAGAACCTTTAGAAATCGGAGGGAGTAGCAATGGATTTTCGGCTTCATTTGAGGGCACTATCGATGAAGTAATGATATTCAACAAATCACTATCAGGTCAAGAAGTCCAGGCCCTTTACAATTTAGATTTGAGTTAATCATTTTTTAAGATCTTTCTTCTTTTCTTTTGCCTTGCTATCTTGCTTAACTGCTTCCTTCTTAGCATCTTCTTTCTTAATTTCTTCCTTAACAATTTCTTTAATCTCTTTTTTTCCAAGCCATTTTTTAACAATATCTGAAGAAATTGCTTTCCAAACAACACCTGCAAGAATTAGAATAATTCCTACAGTCAGCATAATTGAAAAAACAGAGTTTGCTTTTGAAAAGAAAACAACAGCAAATGTCCTAACATTGTCTCCAAAAATAGAAAAAAACCAATCAAAATTCTTAACCGGAATAGCTGCAACAGCAAGCATTATTCCCAAAGTTATTAAAAAACCGCTTTTCTTTTTCATTAACAAAAATAGCAAAACCCCCAAAACCAAAAATATCCCAAGAACAATATAAAACTTTGTGGCCCAATAATTCTTTGCTTTTTGAGAAAGCAAAAAAACAGGGAATTCTCCTTTTTTAAAACAATCCCAAAACCCACAAGTATACTCGTCATAATAAATTTGCTCTAAAAGAGAATTAACTACAAAACCGATAATGCTAGTCGATCCTTGAGCAATGGTTGTGCAAGGAATTGCAAAGCTATAATTTTGCCGTGTAAAGACATATTCGGTATTGCTTGTGCAATACTGGAGCATAGTAGGAATTTCTTGTTCTACTTCTTGAGCAAGCCCTGCCTGTTCTTGGAGAAAAGAGTCAACAACAGGACCTATATTTTGTTTAACATCATCGTAATTCAAAGACCACGAAAGAGTGAAGAGAATACTCCCAACTATCAAAGCAATTAAAACAAAAATCCCAACAAAAAAAGCCAAACTCCCCCTTATAAAACCCATTTTAAACTAAAAGATTAAAGAAAAGAGATTTTATAAATCTTTTACATCGCTTCCAAAATAGCAATTCGTTTCTCAATTGCAGGATGTGTGGATCCTAATTCCCTAAACGGGTTTGTGAAAAACAAAGGAGCAACAGCCTTACTTACTTTTCCCTCTGGTTCATGTTCTTTTTGAATTTTCTTCAAAGCGCCTATTAAACCTTGAGGATATCTTGTAAATTTCACGGCAGAAGCATCAGCAGAATATTCTCTTTTTCTTGAAATAGACATTTGTACTATCCAAACAACGATTGGTGCAAGAATAGCTAGTATAAGCCCAATAATCATAAAAACAGCTTTTCCCTTACTATCATTATCTCCGCTGGAAAACCACAAACTTCTCAGAAATATCTGGCTTATTATTGAAATCATCCCAACAGCAACTGCAACAAGAGTCATAAATCTTATATCGTAGCTTGCAACATGACCAAGCTCATGAGCAAGAACACCTTCTAGCTCTCGTCTCTCCAATTTTTGGAGAGCCCCCTCTGTAACGCAAACAACAGCATTTTCTGGGTTTCTCCCAGAAGCAAAGGCATTTATCTGGCTTGATTGCATAATGTAAAGTTTAGGCATAGGTAATCCGGAAGCAATTGTCAATCCTTCAACAAGACCATAGTATTCCCTGTACTTTGCCCTATCAGCTTCTTTAGCTCCAACACTGGCAATTGCTATTTTATGAGAATTATAATAACTTATCCAGACATAGAATATTGAAAATAAACTTGCAAAAATCATGGTGATAAAAAACAAGCCAGGATCAAGAGCCATCGAGATAACATATCCTAGAACAATGATAACAATAAAAATAATTAGCATTAAAAAAAAGCTCTGCAATTTGTTCCTTGATATCTGATCACGAAAATCTATTCTTTCTGTCATAATCAAAGAAATAAATAAGAGTTTTTAAGGTTTAAGCTTTATCAAGATAACCAACAAACCTACCATTCTTATCATCAACAAAGTACATTCCACTAGCAAAAGATCTATAAGAAACGCTCTGCATATAGAAAGTCCTAAGTCTTGGTGAATCTCTTAAAGGCTCTAAATACATTGCCATATTCTCAAGATTTTGTGTTTTAGAACTAATCCATAAAGCGTATTCTTCAAGAAGCTTTGGGTCAGCAGCAAATTCTGAAGGGACTTCACTAGGATGTCTTGCAAGAATTCTCCAAGCTTTACTTCCCAATATCTCATCTTGTTTTAAATGGTGTCCTGTTCTTCCAATGTCCCCAAAAGAAACTTCTATACCCTCAAAAGAATCATATCTATCTCCAAGCTCAATAGCTCCAGATTTCAAAACCTGGCCCGGGTTTATTAAACCCAAAACATTTCTTCCATTTTCAGTAACTCTGCCATCTTTATTAACAGTAAGAATAAACTTGACTTTGCCCAAGTCATTTCTTGAATACGCTACTAAATCAGAAAGAAAGAAATATGCCTCCCAATCAGGAAAATCTCTAGCCCCATCAATTCTATCTCTCATTAGTTGAAAAGCAGCCATAGGTACTCTCTGCTCTCCTAAGATAGAAGGAATAATATCAATGCCCCTACCTTCATAAACCTCAATAGGATTAATTGATTTGCATAATCTCATTTAATTCCCTATATACTATATATTCTTAAATCTTATTATAAGAACAATATCCTCCAATATTGCAATACTTAAAACCACAATATCACTAGAAAATATATATTGAAAAATATATAAGGGGATAGATAATTAAGCCGCTCTTGCAACAAGATTTCTTTTTATAGGCATAAAAATACCTTCGGGTGTTCTTTCAAAAGCTCTTATAAAAACAAGATCCTCCACACCCTTATCATAAAGAGGAACCCTTAACAACTCCTGATAACCCATCATTCTAAGCATACTGACAACATCCAGTCTATCAGATCTTGCATCACAGATTATTGCATCAAAATCTAATGGATTTTCTCTTTCAGCCTGCCTTAGCATAAAAGCCCCAAAATATCTTCCGTGTAGTCTAGAGTCAACTCTTAAATTTTTCAGTTCTCTTACTCTTGGGAATTGTTTATGGGGCTGATAAACTAAATTTCCAACAAGAGCTCCTCCACCAAAAGCAAGAATACAGCTTTTATATTCTGAAAAGAGTTCTTCTCTTGTTCTTTCAACCCAATCTTCATACCCTTCATAATTAAAAGGCTGTAATAAAAGAAATTTTGCAAGTTGGTCTATCTCTCTTCTATCCTCTGCAAATCTAAATTGAAAATTAAAAGCCATAAAAACTAAGGATAAAACCAGTTAATAAAGATTTATTTCTTAGAAATCAACTTTCACAGGAGCTCGTTCAGCCTCAGCAATCTTCAAGTATTCTTTTTCTTTTCTCCCATAAATGCTGGCAAAGAAGCTGCCCGGGAAAGTGGTGCATAAATTATTGTATGAAAGTATGGAGTCATTATAAAACTGCCTTGAATAAGCAATCTTATCTTCTGTTGTTGTAAGTTCCTCCTGTAATTTCAAGAAAGTTGTATTTGCTTTTAAGTCGGGATAATTTTCTGCAATTGCAAAGATTGTCTTAAGTGCACTCTCCAAAGCACCATTGGCCTTGACTTTAGCAGGAAGATCTTTGGCAGAAAGCATTGCCTTTCTTGCATCGGTAACTGCCACAATAGCCGCCTTTTCATGCTTCATATACCCTTTAACAGATTCGACTAAGTTTGGTATAAGATCCGCCCTTCTCTTTAGCTGCACATCTATCTGACTAAGAGAATTATCAACCCTATTAGAGAGAATTGCAAACCTATTATAATATGCAATAAAGATTATAACTAGAATCACTGCCAATGCAATTAATATCCAACCTAACAAGATCATAGTATAGGAATAAAAAATAAGTTTATAAATTTACCTAATCCATAATGGGCCTAGACAGATATTGTTTATCAACCTCTCCTAACCTTTCTATTACCCAGTAAACCCTGTAACCGTTAGAAGGAAGCTGAGATTGGATACTTCTAACACTAGAGATAACATAATCGCTAACAACACGAGACCCCTGCTCCATTAATGGAAAAACTCCCCCTTCCCTCCCTGGAAGGGTTCTTGAAGCCATCTCAGTTAAGCCCTGACCCCGTGCATAACCAATAGCATCGACCACACTCTCAAAAGCAGGACTGGCTATACTAATTTCTCTTAAAGTAAAACTAAAGGGAAAAGTTACTCTCTCTGTTCGTGCCTCAAGTCTTACCCCTACCTCTAAAGGTTTTAATTCAATTACCCCTGTTCTAACTGGTTTATGAGTGTCTGCCATAATTTGCCAATAGAAAATCCCTTTATAAAGTTTTCTCACAGACAAAGAGCAATCTTTAAATAATAACTTTCATTTAGATAAAAATGGTTAAGATTAACAGAAAAGGATGTATTGGCTGCGGAAATTGCCCGGCTGTTTGTCCTGCGGTTTTTGAGATGGCAGAAGATGGAAAGGCAAAAGTAAAAAAAGGCAAGGAAAAGGCAGATGATAAATGCGTTGATCAGGCAATTGAAGAATGCCCCGTTCATGTAATTAGTAAATAAGATTTTTTGGGAACCTTTTCAAAAGGTTCATTTTTGAAAAGATTTATTAACATAATTTTCTTTTTTAATCTATGACTAAAAAAGGTGATGAAGTTCCTTCTTTAAGGGATGATTTGGGAACCTTTTCAAAAGGTTCATTTGTGAAATGGTTTTCTGAACTAGACAAAAATTCTATACCTATTGCAGGGGGAAAGGGTGCAAATCTCTCCGAGATATACAACGCAAAGGTTCCTGTACCCCCCGGATTTGTTGTAACAGCTCAAGCCTACGATTATTTTATCAGAGAGGCAGAAATCAAAGACCGGATAAAAGAACTTCTTTCAACAATAAACTATGAAGATACAAAACAACTGGACAAGATTTGCGAAGAGATAAGAAACTTAATTTTAAATTCCCCACTCCCAAGCGAGATGGAATCGGAGATTACAGAGGCTTATAATAATCTAAGTGCAAGCGATTTTTCACTAAGAGAAGGGGCAGCTTCACAAATACTAAAAAGAGCTTCAGAACCTGCATTCGTGGCTGTAAGATCAAGCGCAACAACAGAAGATTTAGCAGAAGCGAGTTTTGCAGGGCAGCAGGAAACATTTCTAAACGTAAAGGGCAGACAGGAATTATTAAAGAGCATTAGAAAGTGCTTTGCTTCATTATTCACTTCAAGGGCAACATACTACAGAAACAAACAGGGCTTTGACCATAGCAAAGCAAGCCTGGCTGTTGTTGTTCAAAAAATGATAAACAGCGATAAATCAGGGGTTATGTTCTCAAAAGACCCTACCCAAAAAACCAAAGACATCATTATTGAAGCAGTATTTGGATTAGGCGAAGGAATTGTTTCCGGCGCAATAACACCAGACACATACACTGTTTCAGAAAAACTTAGTCTTTTGGACAAAAAAATAGGGGACAAAAAAATAGCAATTACAAGAAATTCTGCAGGAAGCCAGGAAACAGTAAAATTAACTCATGAAAGATCAAACTCCCAAGTTTTGAAAGATTATGAAATAAAAAACCTAGCAGAGCTAGCATTAAAATTAGAAAAACACTATAATAAACCCCAAGACATAGAGTTTGCAATAGAAGGAATAGAGATTTATATTGTACAAACAAGACCAATAACAACTCTGAATAGAAAAACAGAGACCTCATCCAGAGAGCTAAAAGGAGAAGTAATGCTAGAAGGAATCGCGGCCTCTCCGGGAATAGCCTCCGGAAAAGTCAGAATAGTTGAAGACTTGGAAGATTTAAGCAAAATAAAACAAGGGGACATTCTTGTAACTAAGATGACAAATCCAGACATGGTAGTAAGCATGCAAAAATCAGTGGCAATAATAACTGACGAAGGCGGTTTAACAGCACACGCTGCCATCGTATCTCGTGAAATGGGAATTCCTGCAGTTGTGGGAACACAAAAAGCAACTTCAATTTTAAAAGACGGGGAAATTGTTACAGTAGACGGCAATAATGGAAAAGTCTACAAAGATAAAATTGCAGAAACCTCTTTAGCTGAGATCCACCCTATAGAAAAAGAAACAAAGACGAAAATAAAAGTCATGGTTGATCTTCCAAGCTTTGCAGAAAGAGCTTCAAAAACAAAGATTAAGAACGTTGGTTTAACAAGATTAGAGGGAATAATTGCAGAATCTGGAAAGCATCCAGAATATTTCCTAAAGCAGAATAAAATCCAGGATTATGAAAACACAATTTACGAGGGGGTAAGCAAAATAGCAGAATATTTTGAGGAACTATGGATCAGAACCTCAGATATAAGAAGCGACGAATTTCACGACCTAAAAGGAGCTCCGGAAGAAATTGAAGCAAACCCTATGCTTGGCTTCCATGGAATCAGATACGGACTAAAAAACTCGCAAATATTATTGGCAGAACTAAAAGCGTTGAAAAGAGTGGCAATTAGGGGAAAGAAAATAGGAATTTTGCTCCCACAAATAATCTCTGTTGACGAAGTAAAGCAAGTCAAGCAAATGCTAAAAGAGATAAACTTTCTACAGGCAAAAGTAGGGGTTATGGTTGAAACCCCTGCCGCAGTTCAGATAATCAAAGATTTATGTGATGAGGGGATAGATTTCGTCTCTTTCGGAACAAATGACCTTACTCAGTATATTTTAGCAATAGATAGGGGAAATGAAAAAGTCCAATATCTTTACAATGAAATGAACCCTGCAGTCTTATATCAATTAGAGTTTGTAATCCGCGTTTGTAAGCGAAACAATGTTGAAACAAGCATATGTGGACAGGCAGGAAGTAAAAAAGAAATGGTTAAATTCTTAGTTGAAAGAGGAATTGACAGCATAAGCGTTAACGCAGACAAGGCAAAAGAAATCTCTGATTTTGTTGCCGAAATAGAAAAAAACCTTGTTACTGGCACAGACAAAGAACCAAGAAAATATAGGCCAGAAAAGAGGGAAATGGAGAAGATATTTGATTAAATTTATAAACATCTTAATCCTCATTAAAACATGGCAAAAAAAGGGGCGAAAAAAAAGTCTAAAAGAAGACACGTAACACACCGGATCAAAGTAGAATCGGTTCCTTCTCAGCAAATTATTCAAGTTCCAATGCAGAAAGAGTCAAACACCAGCCAGGTTCTTCTAGAAAACTTTGTTTCATTGCAGAGAGTCTTAACAAATCTTTCTTTAAAAGTAGATTCTTTAACCACCCAAATTTCTAAACTTCTCGAATTGTTTGAACTTTCAGCTAAGGCCCTTGCTGAAAAAGATTTTGAAATAGAAAAAGAAAATAAGAATATGCTCGATAGATTAGACAAACTTTTAGACCAAAACAAGGTTCTTGCAAGAGGTATTTCGTTAATGCATGAGAGAATTCCTGCCCAGGAGCAATACTTCCCACCAATTCAACCTCTTCAGCCAATGCCGCAAATGCCCCCAGCACAACCCCCACAAACTCAAGGTCCGCCGCAAAGCTCTTCGCCATACATAAGAGAAATCCAAGAAACTACTAGAAAGCCAATCATGCAGCAGCAAATGTTCCAGCCTTCACAGCCACCAATCAAAAAACCCCAAAACCCCCCACAGCAGGAAAATCAAGAAATGCCTGAACCGCCATTTCCTGAAGAGTATCAAGAGTTTGAATCTCCTTTTGAAGAGCAATAATAAGTGAAATGTTACAAGAAGACAATTTTAAAGTATTAAGCAAAGCATCCGATCAATTCAAAGCTTTATTTCTTCTAAGAATAGTTAAGGAAATGATAAGAAATTCTGAAACAGAGGACCTAGACAAACTTGGAAGCATTATAAAAAAGAAAAGAAATGAAAAAAGAAAAAGCTCTGATGGTTATTTTAAAGAAAAATATCCAGAACATATTCCAAGTATAATGTACCGCCATCAAGAAGCTCGTCAAGCAATCAGGCCACCCCCAACCCCAACATTCCAAGAATTTTCCATGCCAGAGACAAATCCCTATATGCCTGCCCCACAACAAAGAAATATTCAGCTAAATCTTGGAAGACTCAATAATCTAATTAGAGATCCAAACGTCACAAGCATAGAATGCCCGGGTCCAGAAGAAAACATAACTATCAGGGGCCCAAGAGGAACCAGGGTAATAAACCTCTTCCTAAGCAAAGACGAAGTACACCAAATATTGCAGATTTTTTCACAGGTGTCAAAAATTCCGATAGAAGAGGGGGTTGTAAGAATAATGGTGGGACGACTTAGTCTATCTGCGGTAGTTTCAGACGTTTTAGGGTCAAGATTCATAATAAAAAAAGCCATGCAGCAGCCACAAAGCCAGTTCATGAGAAGATATTGATAATCTTATAAACTGCCGATTGTTTCTTAAATCATGCAAAAAACAATCACGAAAACCAAGCTAGACAAGTATTTCAAGCTAACAACGACTGCCCTCACAATAGCTAAAAAGTCTATAATAAAAAACAAGGAAAAAGAAGCTAAAGAAATTATAGAGATGGTTTCTAATTATCTTTCAGATGCAAAGCACTTTCAAAACAAGGAGAATTTTGTAGACGCCTTTGCAGCATTAAATTATGCACATGGCTGGCTTGATGCAGGGGTAAGATTGGATGTTTTTGATGTTGATAATAACAAACTGTTTACTGTGAAATAGAACTATCCCTTAATTCTGCGATACATCAACACGGGTCTTATAACATGACTTAAAAGGCCATAGAATATCTTGTCTTCAGAAGCTGTTCCGTTAAATTCACACTTAAAATGATACCCTTCTTCATCTCTGTAAAATCTCCTCTTTCGTAAAAAATACTGGCTTTTGTTCATATCATCCCTAATTTTTTCATATCCTGGTTGATTAAAAGTATCTAGTTTATGGAGGCTCTCAAAATGGGCAGAAAAAACTTCGTCATCTACTTGCGGAAAAATTAAGACTTCAAGTTTTCGACCACTTACATCAAAGATAAAATCAACCCCAAGAAGAGATATCGAAGGACGGCCTTCATCTGTAATTGCGGCCCTGCTTCCAACATTCAAACTTCTGAAATGGGCGGCAACATCCTTAACTAAATCCTCGCCTAAAATCATAAAAAAGAATGAAACACTAACTTAAAAACCATTGTTATACTATAACATATATCTCTAAAAATTTAAAAAAGCCCAATGCTTGATTATAAAATGAAAAAGGTGATGGTGTTAAGTTTGGGGGGCAGTTTAATAATCCCTAACGAAGCAGACATAAAATTCCTTAAAAAATTCAAAGAGGTTTTAGAAAAACACTCCAAAAATTACAGGTTTGTGGTTGTTTGTGGTGGAGGAAGCACAGCTAGAAAATACATTAATGGTTTAAAGGCTGCTGGCAAATCCAGTATGTTTCAAGCAATGGCAGGCATATCTTCCACAAGGATGAATGCAAGATTCATGACTTATTTATTTGGGAAAGATGCAAATGAAGGAATCCCTCACGACATGAAACACGTTAGCACACTACTAGCCAAAAATGATTTTGTCTTTTGCGGGGCATTAAGATATGCGGAAAATGAAACCTCGGACGGAACAGCTGCAAAACTAGCAGCTTTCTTTAAATCCCCATTCATAAATCTGACGAATGTTTCTGGCTTGCATGACAAAAATCCAAAGAAGTTCAAAGATACAAGGTTCATTCCAGAAATTTCGTGGAAATCTTTTCATGCAATGGCAAACAAAACAAAGTTTGAGCCAGGCCAGCACTTTGTTCTTGATCAAAGTGCCTCGAAGATAATAATGGAAAAACAAATAACAACTTATATTTTAGGCCAAGACATGAAACAACTCGATAATCTTCTAAAAGGAGTAAAGTTTAAAGGCACAGTTATCTTTGGTTAAAAATGGAAAAGAGGACCCTAAAGCAAATAATCTCTGCACTCCTGATGGTTGGAGGTGTTGGTCTGTTAGTGTATTCCTCAAAAATGGGCAGTTCAACGGGTTTTGCTGTAAAAGAAGTTGCAACAAGCCCGGCATCAATATTCGCTCTTTCTACAGGGATAATCCTTTTTATTATAGGCTATCTTTTATTCAGGAATACAAGATACTAAGCTAAAGATTTAAATACTAATTCTATAAGCCATGTATTATGGCAAAATCCCTAATACTTTACATGAAAGATGAAGATGCGGTTAATGCAGATTTTCAAAGAAATGGAAAGCTTCCAACCCTAGAAAGAGTTATTGAAGCAACCCAAGGAAATGTTGTTCTTTCTGTTGTTCCTGGAAGACTGCCTGGAGTCAATCATAATAGACCAATACAAGTAAAACTCTTGCCAGAAGCCGTTGATTATGTTAGAATGTTGGTAGAACACTACAGATTAAATCTCGGGCAGCTGGGAGTTTATCACTGCTGCGATAAAGGTTATCAACCAGGAAAAGACAGGCACTCTCATGAAGAATTCTTAAGGCACGGAACCAATGGCGAGGCCTTTGAGTCAGAATTAAGAGACAAAAAAAGTGCCATACAAACCGCATTTGGAACAAACCCCATGGCCTTTACCTCTCCTCAAAACTGGATGTTTGACGAAAAAGGAAGGCTCAACATCCAAGCATTAGAATACATTTCAAGACAGTTTGATATATTAGTATTACCTCATCCAGGTAGAGTTCTAGGAATCCCATTTTACAAGCTAAAAGAATCAGGAAGAATAACAACAGGGATGCGCCCCTCAACAAATTCTTCCATCATAGAATTTCAGCACTTGTGTATACTTCCTACAGCAGACTTAACAAAAGGGGATAGAAAAACAATAGAACAGCATGCAGGACTATATGTCCATTACGATGACCTTCTCAGACAAGGGGAAAAACACGTAAGGACAATTGAAGCAATAGGAAGTCAGATTGTCAGCCCAAGCCAACTCCATTATCCTAGAGATTCAGGCACAGTCTATGACAAAATGTACCTATCAAAGCTTAGCGAAGACGTAAGCAGAACGGCTCTTTTAAGAGGCTTTAAAGAGTTAATCAGATAGCATCCTTTATAAAATCTAGATTATTTCTTATTTTATGAATATAATAACAGCCTCAACATTTGAAAAAACCAGAAATCTAATAAAATCAGCAAAACATCCAATAATCCTCTCCAGCAATGATGATGAACTTAATCGTAAAATTCTTGAAAAGGAAAAAATAGATCTTCTTATCATAAATGTGAAAAACAGAAAAGACTATCAAAAGCAAAGAAATTCTGGCTTAGATAATGTAATGGTGAAAGAAGCTGCAAAAAAAGGGATTATTATCGGAATTAACTTAGAGGAATACCTAAATTCAAATGCAAAAGACAAGATTGAAATTCTAGCAAGAATAAGGCAAAATGTGAGCTTATGCAAGAAACACAAGGTAAAAATGACATTTATCCCGCAATCAAGAGACCTCCATGGTCTTAAGGCATTAGGAAGTGTTTTGGGAATGCCGACAAATATGCTAACTTTCTTTAACTAAAACTTTTTAACCTCATACAGCCTCTTAAAAACATGTTAGACGTAAATAATATAATTGAATCGCTAAGTCCCAATGAAAGAAAAATTCTGCCTTATTTAGAAGAAGATTCTATTGATTTGATATACAAAAGAACAGGCCTTGATGAAATCTCGATAACTAGGGCTTTAACTTTCCTTGAAAACAAAGGAATCGTTAAAATTAAACAATCAAAGAAAAAAATTATTGAGGTAGGAGTTAATGGGGCTTTATACAGAAAAAAAGGGCTCCCTGAGAGAAGACTTTTAGATATTTTAAATGAGAAAAAAGACCTAGATTTAACCCAAGCTCAAAAACTAACCTCTCTATCTGATGATGAATTCAAGGCGTCTATTGGTGCTTTAAAGAAAAAGGCAATGATAGAGATAAAAGAGAACAAGATAGTTTTAACATCAACAAAACAGGAAATAGCAAAAAAATTTCTTGAAGAGTCTTTCCTAGAGAGCCTTCCACTTGAACTAGAATCTTTAAAACCAGAGCAACTGCATGCCTTTAAATCTCTTGAAAGCAGAAAAAATATTCTTGAGCTGCTGGAAGAGAAAGAGGTGGTTATTGAACTAACTGACCTTGGTAAGAAGATAGCAAAAGTAAAAATTCTTGAAGAGGATAAAATAGAGCAATTAACACCCGAAATGATAAAAAATGAATTCTGGAAAGGCAAAAAATTCAGAAGATATGATATTACTTCTCCGGTTCCTGCAATATACGGAGGAAAAAGACATTTTGTCAATCAGGCAAGCAGCTATGCAAGAAAGGTTTGGACAGAACTCGGATTCAAAGAGATGGCAGGAAATTTGGCTGTAAGCAGTTTCTGGAATTTTGATGCTTTATTCACTGCCCAAGACCACCCTGTAAGAGAGATGCAGGATACTTTCTTCATAAATAAAAAAACAGATCTTCCTGAAAAAACCCTAGTAAAGGCAGTTAAAGGGGCCCATGAAAAAGGGGTTAAGGGCGGCGAAGGTTGGAACTATATTTGGAATGAAGAAGAGGCAAAAAAACTAGTTCTACGAACCCACACTACTTGTTTATCAGCACAAACTCTAGCTAAACTAGATAAAAAAAATCTACCTCAAAAATTCTTTGCCATAGGAAAAGTTTTTAGGAATGAAACAGTTGACTGGAGTCACGGCTTTGAATTCAACCAAACAGAGGGAATAGTCATTGATAAAAATGCTAATTTCAGGCATTTGCTTGGATATTTAAAAGAATTTTTCAGAAAAATGGGTTTTGAAAAAATCAGGCTGCGCCCATCTTATTTTCCATACACCGAACCAAGCGTAGAAATAGATGTCTGGCATCCTGAAAAAGAAATATGGTTGGAACTTGGAGGAGCAGGAATTTTCAGGCCAGAGGTAACAATTCCTCTTTTAGGAGAAGACATCCCAGTACTTGCATGGGGACCTGGATTTGACAGAATACTTATGGATTACTATGAAATCAAAGACCTAAGAGAGCTATACAAAAATGATCTCAATAAACTAAGAAAGATAAAATTTTGGGTGAAATAAAATGGCAGTAATGACAATAAACAAAAAAACATTTGAAAAAGAAATAGGGAGGTTGGACAAAAACATGCAGGAAAAGATTGCAATGTTCGGAACCCCTATAGACAAAATTTCAGAAGAAGAGATAGATATAGAGATTTTCCCTAACCGCCCAGACCTATTATCCTTTCACGGATATAAGAGATCTTTCCTGGATTTTCTTGGCAAAAAATCAAAAAAAACGGAATATAAAGTCAATAAACCAGAAAAAAACTTCCAGGTGATTATAGACTCTTCTGTAAAAGACATAAGGCCATACACGGCATGTGCAATAGTCAAAGACCTCAGCCTTGACAATGAAAAAATCAAGGAGTTAATAGACATACAAGAAAAACTCCACTCAACTTTAGGTAGAAACAGAAAAAAACTAGCAATTGGAATTTATCCCTTAGAAAAAATAGCTCTTCCGATAACATTTAAGGCCTTGGATCCAGAAAAAATAAAATTCACCCCACTAGAAGCAGAAAGAGAAATGTCTGGGTTGGAAATTCTGCAAAAGCACCCCAAGGGAAAAGAATTCTCTCATTTGCTGGCAGGAAAGGCCAAGTTCCCAATATTTGAAGATGCACTAGGGAATATCCTAAGCATGCCCCCAATAATAAACTCTATTTTAACAGGAAAAATTACAGAAAAAACAAAAGATGTCTTCATAGAATGCTCGGGCTTTGACTTAGAATCGTTAAAGAGGTGCTTGAACATAATCGTTGTTTGTTTAGCAGACATGCAAGGAAAAATTTACCAAATGGATTTGAAGTATTCAAAAAAAGAGATTACTCCTGACCTTTCTCCGAAAAAAACTAGATTAAATATAGATTATGCAAACAAAATTCTTGGCTTAGACTTAAAGGAATCTCAAATAAAGTCTCTTCTAGAAAAAATGGGCCACGAATATAAAAATAAAATGGTTGAATCTCCTGGATGGAGAACAGACATTCTTCATGAAATAGATTTAGTAGAAGATCTAGCAATTGCTTATGGTTATGATAAATTTGTTCCGGAAATTCCTTCAATATCCACAATAGGCGAGATAAACAGAGAAGAGAATATAAAAGAAAAAATTGCAGATGTCTTAACTGGCTCGGGAATTCAAGAAGTTTCAAACTATCATCTAACAACCAAAAAAGATCAGTTTATGAATCAAGGTACCCAGGAAAAGCAAGCCAAAAATTTCATAGAATTAGAAAAATCAAAGACAGAGTTCGGTATTTTAAGGCAGGACTTATCCCATTATTTATTAAAAAACCTATCAGAAAATGTGGATGCAGAGTACCCTCAAGCAATTTTTGAGTTGGGGAAGGTCTTTGAAGACAATAAAGAGATTATTGAAAAAGAAAAACTGGCAATTGCAATAACCCCTGGAAATTTCACAGAGCTTAGGCAGATCCTGGAATATCTATTTAAAATGTTAGGATTAAAAATTAAAATTAGCGAGCCAGAAAACTCTCCATTGCATTTCATTGAAGGCAGAGTTGGCGAGATTGTTTTAGCTAATGATATCTCTGAGAATGGGGGGGGTGGTCGGGGAGATGGTGGTGGGAATATTAAAGAAACTTCTTTAGGTTTTATAGGCGAGATTCACCCAAAAATACTAAGCAACTGGAAGCTAAAAATGCCTGCAACTATTCTTGAAATATCCCTAGAAGAAATTTTTAAAAGGCTTGATTAATTCTTTGAACCATGCCTGAGTAGCTCAGTTGGTAAGAGTACGACATTGGTAATGTCGGGGTCCTGGGTTCAACTCCCAGCTCAGGCTTATAAATATTCAAAAATAGTTATTCCCAGAATTATCTTCTAATTGCTCTCATGAATAGGAAAACAAGGAGCACTATCAGTAAAGCTGCAGAGACAAAGCCGAGCAAAATCGAGAGTATCAAAAATAAATTGTTAGTAATGCTCCCTGTTGTTGAAATGCTGTAAAAGATTACAGATAATACAAAAAGTATGATAAAGGTGATGAGGTTCTTTGTTACAAGATCAACCCTTCTCTGATCACCAGATTCTTGCCTATAATTGAAGCTTGGTGCAGGTCTTCTAGCATTAGTTGTTCTAGAAAATCTTCTTGCCACCTTTCTTTTTTTTATCGCTCTTTTTTTAGCCATGTTAAATATTAACTTTCGTCTTCCATATTATCCTAATGATCACCGAGGTTTCATCACCCATTATTAACTAAATACCCTAGCATTTATAAATATTACTAAGTCCCCCAGTCCTGGGAGACTACACTTCCGGTAATTCCCTGCAAATTAACATAAACTTTATCCACCCACTTCAAAAACAAATCTCCAAATTTCCCAAGATTCTCAGATTTATGCATTGCAAGATTATTATTGCTTATAATTAAAAGAGAAAAAAGTATAAAAAGCATCATTAAAAAAATCAGAAATCTCATCCTCCAGAAGTGCTATTGTTGTCTCCGCCCCAATCCATTTTAACAGCATAGCTAGTGACTGCCTTGAAATTAGAGAATGCAGATCCAAGCCAGGACATGTATATCTTGCCTGCATTCAAAACCCCGCTAGCAGTCTTTAAGTCTACCTCATGTCCCCTAATAGATAAAGTAAAGGTAAATGCAACAAAAATCAAGAGTATTATTAAAAAATGTGAAAAGAACTTGTGCCTTGCTCTTCTAAAACCCAACATCATCCAGATTAATAAAAGAAAAATTCCCACGATTAGGATTATCCCCGAAATAGCCATCTTTTATAAAGCATAAAAAACTATAAAAACATTTCGGAACTAGGAAGAATTATTAAAGAATAGCCCCGTAGTACAGTGGTCAAGTATACAGGACTCTGGATCCTGTGACCTCGGTTCGAATCCGAGCGGGGCTATACAAAACAGGTGAAAATGCCAGAAGAACACAGGAAACATCTTCCGAGAATTTTAAAAGAGTTTCACTATCCAAAAACGTTTTTGCTAATTTTCTGCATAATCCTTGCCTATTTTATCTTTAAAAATCCTTCAGTAAACTCTTGGATAAACAATCTTGACTCTCTAAGCTATTTTGGAAGTTTTATAGCAGGAATACTTTTAGCTTTTGGTTTTTCAGCTCCAATTGCAGTTGGGTTTTTTATAACCCTTAAAACAGGAAACCTAATTCTTACTGCAATAATTGGAGGACTGGGCGCATTGTTGGCAGATTTAATAATTTTCAACATTGTAAAAATAACCTTTAACGATGAGCTTCGAAGAATCAGAAAAACAAGAATAATGAAAGAAATAGAAAAAATCTTAGAGAAAGACCTAGGGAAAAAACTAGAACACTATCTCCTCTACGCTTTTGCAGGAATACTAATAGCAACACCTCTCCCAGATGAAGTCGGAGTATCCATGCTCGCTGGTTTAACCCACATAAAACAAAAAATACTTGCCATAATTTCATTTATCCTTCATACAATAGGAATATTTATCATACTTTTATTAAGCACTTAAAAATCATCTCTTAGCACAATAGCTCCATCGCTTCTTATAGGAACCTGAAAAATAGCTCCGCACTTCCCACATTGGGCTGTAACTACTGCAGTCATTGCAGTCAAAATCTTGCATCCCTTCCCAACTAACTTAGAAGCCATTTTTATATCTATATCATTCCCACACTTACATTTCATCTTTAAAATAGAATTAAAGTTTTATTCCTAATTCTTCAGCACTTTTTGTTTTTTTATCATGCTGGTCCATTCTACCTTTATCAAGACAATTAAAACAAACATGAATTGTTCCATCAAGATCTTTAACTCTTCCTGTTCCTTTACACTTTTCACAGATTGTATCTGGATTTTCCATACAAGGTGCAATAAATTAAGGTATTTAAGCATTATGTAAATCAAAGGAAAGATAGTAAATCTTATATACTAAATCAACCTTTAAAAAACATGGAAAAGGAAATAGGAGAAGTTTCCAGTTATTTCGGCCATGTCGAAGTTGCTGCAATAAAGCTTAAAGACAAGTTAAAGACCGGAGATACTATCCAAATAAAGGGCCACACAACAGACTTTGAGTTAGAAATAGACGAAATCCAGATAGACAGAAAACCAGTTAATGAAGCAAAGAAAGGGGATCATATCGGAATAAAGGTTCCTGAAAAAGTAAGGCCAGGAGACAAGGTCTTCTTAGTTTAAAGCAAAGCTTATAAAACAATTTTTCTTGATTTTTATTAGAAGATAAAAGCCTTGGGTCGATAAAACCGATAACAACACTTTTCGTGGGTGGGATGATCGGGGTCGGCTGGAGGGATGAGCCCCTGTCGTATAGAGGCCAAGTATACCACCCTCTCAAATGGCAACGTCAGTTGACGTTTGAGTTAAAGACATCCGGATTCAAATGGAGAATCTTTGACTCAATTTCGAAAGAAAACATTCATTTTGTCGAGGTTTAGTCGTTGAGACAATAACCTCTGCCTTCTTTAAGGCAAGACAAAAACCCACTCAAAATTCTTTGAGTGTTGGAGAACGGTGGTGACCCGAGTTCGAATCTCGGCGGGGGCGTTTCCATTCAAACCTCAGATCTTCTCTTTTATTGTAAAGAATATTAAAAAGAATGAAGAAAATAACCCCACCAACATTCAAAGATAAATCAAGGATTGTATCAGTATTTCTATCAATTATTAACCCGGCCCCAAAAAAATGGTCTCCTTGTACCTGATAAACCCCTTGCATAAAAGCTCCGAAAAAATTATCAAAGGCATATTCAACTATCTCCCATCCTACGCTTAAGGAAATTGTAGCAAAAGCAGAAAAGAGAATCAAAACGTATTTATCTTTAATCCTCGGCTTAGATAAAAAATAGACAAAAACACAAATAGGAATTGGATTAAAAAAATGAAGTATCTTATCATAATATTGGGAAGTGCAATAAACCCCACTGCAGCCTCTAGAAACATAATACCACTCAAAGAACAATTCCCCAAAAACATTTAGCACTGCAATTAACCCCAATAAAAAATGCGCATATTTTGGAATATGGTCAAATTTAAAATAAAAGAATAATAAAACAAATAAAGAACCAAACCAGATGATTGACCGATACGGGCTGAAAAATAAGTCAAAAACCCCTACAAAAAACAAAAAGAGCCAAATTAGATATGTGAATATCTTAAAAAGATTGTCTGCGTTCTTGCTAACCATAAAGATATATAACAGAAACTATTTTAAATTTTTCTCTACTGGAACCGATATCCCTTCGGAACAACAGTTATTCCTCCAGAAGAAATTGTAAACCCTCTTGCCCTATCTTCATCTTGATTAAAACCTATTTTTACGCCTGCTGGAACAATAACATTTCTGTCAACAATTGTCCTTCTAATCTCTGCTCCTGGTTTAATACAAGAATATCCTAAAAGAACAGATTCTATAACACTGGCCCCTTCAAGCCTTGTATTATATCCAAGGATAGAATCACTAACATTGCCTCCGCTAATAATACATCCATTAGAAACCAATGAACCCCAAATACCAGACATCCCGACAGTTTTTGCTGGCTGAGGAGATTCAACATGAGTAAGTAAAGGCCAATCAGGATTATATATATTTAAAGGAGGAACAACATCTCTCATTTCCATATTAGCAATATAAAACTGGTCCAAATCTCCTATATCTCTCCAGAAACTTCTTTCATTTTCAACAGCCCCAGGAACCAATTGGCTTCTAAAATCATAAGCATAAATTCTTCTTCCTCTTCTCAACATTGCAGGAATAACATTCATCCCAAAATCATGGCCAGAATATTTCCCGGGCTGCTCAATCCCAAGATGTTTCTTTTTTGGACCAACATATAATTTTTGAGAATCTTCCTCAAGTTCTTCAAGCAAAACGCCCGGCTTAAAAACATAGTTGCCCATAGAAGCAAAACAAAACTCTTCATCTCCAGGAATAGGGCTTGGATCTTCTGGCTTTTCCTGAAAACCGATTACCTGATTTTTTGAATCAACAACCAAAACACCAAACTTCCTGGCCGCACGCTCTCTTCTCACAGGAACAGCCGAGATTGTCAAATCAGCACCATTATCAAGATGAAATTCATTCATCTCAGAAATATCCATTAAGTAAACATGATCTCCACTAAAAACATCAACAACCTGAGGATGATATTTCCTTACTCGAGAGATATTTGATGTAACCGCGCCGGCAGTTCCCTTATAACCCATTACTAATCTTCCACCCTCTCTCTTTAATGTTGGAGCAATAACCTCTAAATTTCCATCTCCACCCAATCCAAACCTAGGCTGCCATCCTCTTCTAATATGATCATTTAAGGAATGATGCTCATACTGAGTTAAAACATATATCTCCCTTATTCCAGAATGGTGAAGATTACTCAAGACAAAATCAATAACTCTGTAGCTTCCTGCAAAAGGCACTGCGGGCTTAGTTCTATCGCTAGTTAAAGGAAGTAGTCTTTCTCCTTCCCCTCCGCTCAATACATAGGCCAATGACCTTACATTTCCTCGAGTCATTTTTGTCTATTTTGGGAACCTTTCCAAAAGGTTCATAGTCATAGGTAATTACTCTAAAAAGATCATTTAAAAACCTTACTAATAAAACAAAAACGTTTCTAAGTAATATTTATAAAATCAATTTTCCTAAAGATAATGTAAAAAAGAGGATTAAAGATGAAATTAGAGGTTGAAACAAAAGTAAAGGTGAATAATGTTCCTGAACTAAGAAATAAAATAAAGAAGATAGCAATCCATGAAAAAACAGAATCAAGGGGTGATGATTATTTTGCCCTTAAAGGCGAGCGTTATCCACGAAAAGCTTTCAGAATCAGATATGACGGAAAAAAATTTGTAGTCAATTTCAAGAAACATTTAAAAAATCTTTACAGTGATGGAATTGTTGTGAAAGAAGAGTATGAATTCAGACTAACAGATATAGAACACATCGGAAATTTTCTTGCTTTGCTTGAAGATCTTGGATTTAAGCCATGGGTGAAAAAGAGAAAACACACAGAAGCTTATCTTTGGAAAAAAGACAAAAGAGTAAACATAGAACTTAATCATGTAGAGCACATAGGTACTTACATGGAAATCGAATTCTTAGCAACAAAAAGCCAGGTCCCTGAAGCAAAAAAGAAAATTCTTGAGGTTTTAAAAGAGCTTGAAATTAAAAAATCAGACATAGACAATGTAGGATACACTAAAAGACTTTATGAAAAGGGAATCAAAGACAGGAAATATTTTATAACAAAAAAATTCAAGAAGAAAAGTGGATAATATGCCAAGCTACGTCACAAAAAAAGGCAAGGCATACTGGCCAAGCAAAGAAATGAAACAGATTGCTTGGGTCACAAATCCCGGAATTTACTCTCAAGCAGACAAAAACCCAATAAAGTTCTGGGAAAATTTAGCAAAGGAAGGAATTCAATGGGAAAAGCCTTGGAAGAAAACCTACGAAGAAAAACTTCCTTACTTCAAATGGTTTAAACAAGGAAAATTAAACTTCTGCGTAAATGCCTTAGATAGGCATTTAACAAATAAAAACAAAACAGCCCTGATCTGGGTTCCTGAACCTTTAAATGAAAAAACAATAAAGCTAAGCTACGGAGAATTATTCGAGAAAGTAAATAAGTGCGCAAACATGCTAAAAAAGCTAGGGGTTAAAAAAGGAGATACTGTTGCAATATATCTGCCTTTAATTCCTGAACTCGTAATTTCAATGCTGGCATGCACAAGAATAGGCGCTATGCATACCATTGTTTTTTCAGCATTTGCCCCAAACGCATTGCAGGCAAGAATTATAGATGGAAACTCAAAAGTGTTAATCACAAGTGATGGTTATTACAGAAGAGGTAATAAAATTAATTTACTTGAAAATGCAAAAAAATCCCTAAAGGGAACAAAAGTAAACAAGATCCTTGTTGTTGAAAGGCTTGAAAAAAAACAATATAAAAAACCATACTACTCTTTTCATGAAGAGCTGGAAAAAATGAGTGATTTCTGCAAGCCAGAAATAATGAATTCTGAAGATATTTTATTTATTCTTTATACAAGCGGAACAACAGGCAAGCCAAAAGGAATAGTTCATGATACAGGAGGATATGCGGTTCAATCTTATTATACAGCTAAATGGAATTTTAATTTGCATGAAGATGACGTCATGTGGTGCACTGCAGATATTGGTTGGATTACCGGACATACTTATGCAGTCTACGGTCCTTTGCTTAATGGAGCAACAACCCTAATTTACGAAGGAACCCCAGATGTTCCGGATTATGATAGATGGTTTAAGATAATTGAAGAAAATAAAGTAAGTGTTTTTTACACAGCTCCAACAGCACTAAGAATGCTAAAAAAATACGCAGATATTTTTACAGACAAACACAAATTTTCAAATTTAAAGATTCTTGGAACAGTAGGAGAGCCAATAGACGAAGAAACATGGAACTGGTATTTTAAGAAAATAGGCAAAACTCGCTGTCCAATAATAGACACCTGGTGGCAGACAGAAACAGGGGGAACATTAGTTAATGTTCTTCCAGGAATAGGTCCCTTTATTCCAACAATTGCAGGAAAAAGTTTTCCAGGAACAAGGCATGATATTGTGGATGATAAATGCAAAAAAACCAGTAAAGGAAACTTGATACAGCTTCCCCCATTCGCTCCAGGAATGCTTCATGGGGTTTTGAATAATCATAAGAAGTACGTAGATACCTACTGGACAAGATTCAAAAACAAGTATGATACAAGCGACGGGGCAATAAGAGTTAATAGCTTATTTAGAATCACAGGAAGAACCGATGATGTAATGAAAGTTGCAGGCCACAGAATCTCAACAGCTGAAATAGAAAACGCAATAGATCAGCACAAGCAAATTAATGAATCGGCAGTAGTTCCTATTCCAGACCAAATGAGAGGAGAAGTTCCTGTTGCCTTTGTTGTTCTTAAGTCAGGCAAGCCATCAGAAGATCTAGAATCTATAATCAAAAAACATGTTGATAACACAGTTGGCCCAATTGCAAGGCCAGCCAAAATTTACTTTGTAAGTGACTTGCCAAAAACAAGATCTGGAAAAATTATGAGGCGTATATTAAAAAACATCTTAAAAGGTGAGGAGCCAGAAGGACTTATGACTCTCATCAATCCAGACTGTGTTGAAAGTATTAAGAAAGTTGTGAATTCTAGCAAAAAATAGCTATCAAAATCTTTAAAAAGCAATTTTCTCTTAACAATTCATGAAAAGATCTAGCCGTAGATGGAAAAAGAAAAGGCAAATGCGTTGGAAATGGCAGCGTAAAAAGCTTAGAAAAGAAAAGCATAGAAGAAAGCAAATGCGTGCTAGAGCTAAGTAATAATTCTAAATTAAGCAAGTCTTTTATAAATAAAAGTCTAGAGCTAAATAAAGAGTAAACAATTCTAAATTAATGTTCTGTCAAGCGACCTATTGTTACTGTACCTTTTAAAGTTCTGCCTCTATGAAATCCGTCTTCCATAGTCATGGCTTTTGCACGCTCTTCTCCAATAAGAAGAATCCTTTCTAAAAGAACCCTTGATCTTGAATCAATTCCTTTAACTCCTAACTTAACCAAAGTATCCTGTCCTGCATAAAATCCAGGTATGTCTTTTCTTGCTTCAGCAATTATCCTGGCAATTGCCTCATATCCTCCAAATCTAGATCCAAAATTAGCAGCAACTCTCGAATAGGCTTCTGAAAGTGTTTGATTTGTATATTTTGTCATTTTAAACTAGAAAAATCAAGCAGCAGTTGCATAAAGACTTTCAATTCTCTCTTCTCTACCGGGCTCTAAAACCTCTTCAAGCATCCTATCTAAACTTGCAATGGTGGTTCCCCTAACTTGCTCCTGAGATTTATCTGCTCCTTGAGTTAAAATCAATTTTATAATGCCAAGAGCTCTTCTATCAACAGGAAGATCAAGCCCTTTAAAGCTCCCATGCTTTTGTAAATAAGCAGCAATATCCTCATCAGTAGCTTCTATCTCTTCCATATACCTCTGTGCCTCTGGCCTCGAAAAAGCCTGACTTAATGAAAAGGTATAATAATAACTCTCAGCAAGATCTACATTACCGACAACCATTAACAGATAATTCTGACACACTTTTTAAGCATTTATATATAAAAACATTCATAATGCCACAACAATCTTTATAAGCCATTTATCATATCATAGATTTAGGCAAAGGAGGAAATACATGGTTAGCGAAATCTGGACAGAGAAGTACAGACCCAGTAAATTTTCAGAGCTTGTAGGTCAAGAGGACATAGTCAAAAGAATCGAGTCTTTGACAAATTCATTAAATATACCTCATTTATTGTTCGCAGGACCAGCAGGAACAGGCAAATCAACTCTTGCACTAATTATTGTAAGAGCTCTCTACGGAGATAATTGGAAGGAAAACTACCTTGAACTTAATGCAAGTGATGAAAGGGGTATAAATGTAGTTAGAGAAAAAGTAAAGACTTTTGCAAGAACAAAATCTCTTGGAAATGTCCCTTTTAAGGTAATCTTTTTAGATGAAGCAGATGCCTTAACTCCAGAAGCTCAGCAAGCCCTAAGACGTACAATGGAAAACTACTCTACCACTTGTAGGTTCATACTTTCCTGCAACTACTCCAGCAAAATTATTGATCCAATCCAATCCAGATGTGCAATCTTCCGTTTCAAACTTCTAGAAAAGAGGGACATAGACAAAGTAATAGAAAAAATAACAGTAGGGGAAAACCTTACAATACAACAAGCTGCAAAAGAGATTATCTATGAAGGAAGCGAGGGAGACTGCAGAAAATCAATTAACATCCTTCAGTCTACGGCCTCAATATCGCCAAATATAACGACAGATTTAGTATCAACAATAATCTCAAATGCAAAGCCAAAAGACATTAGGGTTGTCTTAGATTATGCTTTATCTGGAGATTTCCAGAAATCAAGAGAAAAACTACTAGACGTCATGTTAAAAGAAAGTATTTCTGGCCAAGACGTAATAAAAGCAATTCAAAAAGAAGTCTGGAATCTTCCAATAGAACCAGAAATAAAAGTAAAACTAACAGAAAAAACTGGAGAAGTAGAATTCAGAATAGTTGAGGGAAGTGACCCATTTATACAACTACAGTCCCTATTAGCAAGTTTTGTGCTTGCTGGTTTGGCCAAGTAAATTACCAAAATGAGCTTGGATGGTTTTGAAGAAAGCAAGATAAAAACACATTTATACAACGAATTTTATGAGGCCAATAAAGACTTATTTAGAAAAAATCGCCAAGAGTTCATGCGCCAGCAAAGAGTTTATGTTGAAAAAGGATTCATGGATATTAAATATAATTTAAAAAAAGATGGAGAGCAACATAGAAGTAGAGATTAGGAGTTTCATAACAGAAGACCAGTATAAGACCCTAGTAAAATTCTTTGAGGAAAACTCAATAAAAGTAAAAGATGATTTTCAAGAAACACACTACTTTAACTGCAAAGAAGACTTAAGAATTCAGAAAAATAGTTCTGGTGCAAAAGTTTGGATGAAAAAAGGAAAAATCCACGACGATTGGAGGGAAGAAATAGAGATAAAAATCCCAAGAGACGATTTTGAAAAGATGAAATCAATATTCAATGGGTTGGGCATGGAAACAGAGATAAAATGGCTCAGAGATAGAAAACAATTTGACTGGAACGGAATTAAAGTTTGTTTAGATTTCACGCAAGGCTATGGGCATATAATAGAACTTGAAAAAATAACTTCTCCTGAAGAAAAAGAAAGGGTACTAACAGAACTGCAAGAAAAATTACAGGAGTTAGACATAAAACTAAGCCCAAAAGAAGAATTCGATAAAAAATTTAGCCATTATAAAGAAAACTGGAGAGAATTAACAGAAGATGATAAAAGATCAAAATTGGGTTGAAAAATACAGGCCAAATTACTTCGCTGAAATCAAAAGTCAAGAGCTTGCAGTAAGAAAAGTAAAGGATTTTATCGAGAGTTTTTTCAATAAAGGGCAGGTGGAATCAAAATATATGGCCCCTTTACTAAAGAAAGACTCACCAAAACGAGCGCTTATTCTTCACGGGCCTCCTGGAACAGGAAAAACAGCACTTGCCCATGTTGCCGCAAAAGAAACAAGCTCAGAGATATTTGAATTAAATGCCTCTGATTTAAGGGACAAGGAAAAACTAAAAGAAATATTAAAACCAGCAATAGAACAAAGATCATTAATGAGTGAAAATAAAATAATCCTTATAGATGAAGTTGATGGAATTTCAAAAAATGATTTTGGCGGATTAAAGGAACTTCTTGTTCTCATTGAATCCTCTGCAGTTCCTATAATTATGACAGCAAACGATATCTGGGATAGAAAATTTGCAGAATTACGGCAGAAATGTGAAGTCATTAAACTAAAAGAAATAGACTACAAAACAATAAAAGAAATCTTAATAACCATACTAAAAAAAGAAAAGCTATTCATCAATGAAGAGATACTAACTAAAATAGCAATAAAAGCCAAAGGAGATGTAAGAGCAGCAATAAATGACCTTCAAGCAATATCAAAGCTAAAAGACCCTTCTTCAATATTGTTCGACGAAAGAAACAAGGAAGTTGATATTTTTAATGCACTAAGACTTATTTTCAAAGGAAAGCCGACAAAAGAAGTTATCGAAGTATTTGAATCAATAAACATGTCTCTTGATGAAATAATGCTGTGGATTGAAGAAAATATTCCTGCAGAATACCAGGGAGAAGAGCTGGCCAAAGCAATACACTCATTAAGCAACGCTGATTTATTCAAAGGAAGAATATACAAACAGCAGTACTGGAGATTTCTAGTTTACGAGAATATCTTCCTAAGCTACGGCATTTCTGCTTCAAAAAAAGACATTAAAACAGGATTCACATCTTATAAGAAGCCAGAAAGAATCCTCAAAATCTGGCTTCACAACCAAAAAATAGAAAAAAAGAAATCTATCGCCCAAAAATATGCTCGTCTGGTTCATGTTGGTGAAAAACGTGCTTTGCGGGAATTTCCTTTGTTAAAAGAAATAATCAAAAGCAATCCAAAAATCCAAAAAGAGCTAAAACTCAATGAAGACGAAATTACATATTTGGAGAAGTAAATGGGGCATTTAAATGTTGAAATAAAAGCAAGATGTCAAAACCAAAATTCTATTCGAGAAATTCTAAAATCAAAACAGGCAGATTTTAAAGGAATTGACCACCAAATTGACACCTATTTTAAAGTTAGTAAAGGAAGATTAAAATTAAGAGAAGGAAATATTGAAAATTCACTAATATTTTATGAAAGAGAAAATAAAGAAGGACCAAAACAATCTAATGTTATTTTATTCAAAACAGCTAAAGATTCGTCTCTAAAAGAAATTCTAACAAAACTATTTGAAATACTAATAATTGTTGATAAAAAAAGGGAAATTTACTTCATTAGCAATGTAAAATTTCATATAGATGAAGTAAAAGGATTAGGAGATTTTATAGAGATTGAAGCTATTGATGAACATGGGAATATTGGAAAAGAAAAATTACAAGAGCAATGTCAAGAGTATATTAGATTATTCCAAATAAATAATGAAGATTTAATCTCTCAATCTTATAGTGACTTGTTGTTAAAGAACTGATTAATCCTGATCTTATATTCTAAAGAACAATTAACACTGAGCAGCTGTATTTGAATTTGCTGCAGC
>CAZUTV010000001.1:250448-268177 GCA_964623495.1 Candidatus Woesearchaeota archaeon
CTTATATTCTAAAGAACAATTAACACTGAGCAGCTGTATTTGAATTTGCTGCAGCAGTTGCTGTCCATCCAAAACCGGGAGCAGGAGCGCTTGTTGAAAGCTGTTGGCTGCATTCTGCAGGAGCTTTATTGAAAGCTGCGCATATTGCATTCAAATATGAAGCAGAATCTCTTCCTGCACTTGATTCAACACCATTAATTATAAGTGTAGGCGATCCTTGAACACCGTACTTTGTATTAAGCTCTTTGTCAACATTGTATTGTGGGAATTGTCCTCCAGACCAGGTTGACTTATCATTAAATAGTTCAGTAATCTTGTATTGTGTATCAACTGCCTTGATACAGCTTTGTATCTGAGCCTCATTTAATCCAACACTCTTTCTGCAAGCAGCCCATTTTGTAGGGTCATTTGCATCAAGGTAACATCTCAAGTAAGGTATAAGCTTATCTGGCTGTTTTTGCTGTATACATGTCTGCACAGTATTTTCATCAACCTCATTCTTTCCGTGCATTGCATAAGATACAAATCTTAACTTAAAATCAATCTTGTTCTTTAATAATTCTAAAACCGGAATAAGTCCTTTCTCAGCCTGTGTTCCATAAGGGCAGATAGACATTACAAATAATTCAACTGTGGGCTTGTCTTTTTTAGGAATATTTTCGGCTACTGGCTGTCCGGAATTATCGCCCGCACTTGCCTGCATAATATCATCAAAAGGCGTAACTCCCTGGACTAAATTCTCTCCATCAGCAGTAACATAAATAGGAATGTCTCGTGATTGATAGGAGATAACCACTTCATAAAGCCCATTCTTCATGCTAGAACTAACAAGAGTGGCGCTTCCATCTGTCTGTGAGTTGACAAAATCCATCACTTTCTTTTCAACATCAGTTTTATCGGCAACACCTACCGCTCCCCCAGTCATGCCTGTAAAATTTCCTATTAAAAATATTAAAACAACAACGCCAAGCACAATTGTTGCAAGAATCCAGGGATTTTCCCTAACTTTATCAGTTATTACTCTTTCCTCTCTTAAATTTTCCTTTATTTCTGACTTAGCTACCACAGGTTTTTCTCCTAGGCTAACTTTATCGACCATTAGATTTGTATGAAAACACCTTTTATAAAGATTGTGGTTCAATTTTCCATATTTGTACAGACATATCCCTAAATGCATCTAAATTTATATAAATTAAAACAGACATAAAAGAAAATGAGATTGGATGAACTAACGAATCTGCATCTCCAGCAAGATGATGTGGTTGAATTCTGTCTTTGGCATGATGATAATCCAATAAGATTAGGGTATTTTATCAGAATAGTAGAGCAATTGCCTTCAGAATATCAAGAAGGCCACAAAACTCCGCCCTATGTTGAAATAGGAAATAAAATGGAAAAGCACGGGTGTGTCACAGATTCTCAAGAATATGCGCTGGAAGAATTAAAATGGTTCCACAGACACAGCATGAGTGCTTCAAAAACCCTGCACTGGTTTTCTTAGAATATACAGCTAAATATATAAATGATTTCTTATTATTTTGTTAATAAATTAAATTGAGAAATATATCATTTCTTTAATCACTCGTTGGGGTGGTCGGGGAGATGGTGGCGGGATAAAAGTGGCTTACGATATAATAATAGGAAGAGATGAAAGCGATAAAAAAGCATTTGGTGATAAAGGCCTGGTTTTCCTTGGAAAGGGTTTTGTAAAAATGGGCCAGTACACCTCAATTTCAAATAGAATCCTAATGGACATTGCACGAAGTCATGTAGTTTTAGTTGCAGGAAAACGTGGATCAGGGAAATCCTATACTCTAGGCGTTATAGCAGAAGAGCTAAGCAACCTACCAAAAGAAGCAAGCCAGAACATTGCTTCATTGATGTTTGACACAATGGGGATTTACTGGACAATGAAATTCAAAAATGAAAAAGATCGTGAATTGCTGGCGGAATGGAACCTTAAATCAAAGACTCTTCCTGTAAGGATATTTGTCCCATTAGGCCACTACGATAGCTACACCTCAAAGTCAATACCTGCAGATGAAAAATTTGCATTAGATGTTTCAGAGTTGCAGGCAGAAGACTGGATAGTAGCTTTTAACCTTAATATAATAGATCCCATAGCTGTACTGATAGAAAGAATCTTGTCTAAGTTAAAAGAAAAAAAGAGCTTTGTGATAAAGGATATAATCACCAACATAGAAGAAGACAAAAAATCATCCGAGAATACAAAAAACGCAGCAGTGGCGCTCTTTGAGGCGGCAAACAGCTGGGGGGTTTTTGCAGAAAGTTCAAGAGAAGTAACAAAGATAAAAGACCTTGTTAATGCTGGAGAAACGTCGGTAGTAGATTTAAGCGTCTACAATTCTGTTGGGGCGTTTAATGTCAGGGCACTGGTTATAAGCATTATATGCAGAAAAATCTTCAATCAGAGAATGGAGTCAAGAAAAGCAGAAGAGGTTAAGTCTGTTTCAAAAGGCCTTGATTTTACAATGTCCTTTGAAAAAAAAGAAAATCCCTTGGTTTGGATTTTTATCGATGAGGCCCACGAATTTCTTCCTCTAAAAGGAAAAACCTCTGCAACAGATTCACTGATACAATTATTAAGAGAAGGAAGACAACCCGGAATAAGCTTAGTTCTAGCGACACAACAGCCAGGACAGATCCATAGTGATGTCATGACTCAATCAGATATAGTTATAAGCCACAGAGTTACTTCAAGCCAAGATTTAGCGGCCTTGAACCAAATCATGCAGTCTTATTTATTAGAAAGCATAAGGCAGCAGATGGACGATCTTCCTTCATTAAAAGGATCTGCTATAATACTAGACGACAATTCTGAAAGAATCTACCTTATGAAAGTGCGCCCTCGCTTCACCTGGCACGGAGGAGAAGCGCCTACTGCAATAAAAGGCGAAAAAAAGCTGTAAAAAGGTTTTTAAATAGGCATACTTCCTAAAATCATGACACTTTACGGAACTCAGGAACAACACGAAAAAATCCCTGGACTTTACAGAGATATTTCATTCCTTTCCGAGGATTTAGGAATAACAAGAGATAGTGGAGAATCGACTCCGAAGAAATATGTGGCAATAATAACCACTAATCCTCTCACTGAGAAAATTCTAAGGGACAGAATGGGATTATAAGATCCTAAAATCAATCCTTATCCTATATCTATAAGGCCCAATCTCGCCGGCATTCTTAACTTTAAGTATCTTAATTTTTTTTCCAGCCTTTTTAGCCTCTATCAGAACTTTTTCTTTTATCATGCTTGTTTCATCATCCTTACAGAAATCATAATAAAAAATTCTTGTCCCTTTCTTGCTTAAAGAAAAGGCCTCTTTCAAAAAACTACCCTTAAGCTGAGGACGTGGCATGACAATTACATCAAATTTTTCTTTTATCTTTCTCGCAACCCTCTTAATATCCCCCTCTACAAAGATTATTTTATCCTTGACTTTGTTCAACTCGGCATTTAATCTCCCATACACATTGGCCTCTTTATTGATCTCATTGCTGTAAACTTTTGCTCCAGATTTCTTTGCAATAACTACCGAATAAGGCGCCGCTCCTGCAAACATAACCAAAACATTATCCTTCTTTTTAATTAAACCAGAAATTTCTTTTCTTTCATTGCTAAGCCTAGGAGAGAAATATGTCTTGTCTATATTAAATCTAAAAGTGCAGTTATTTTCCTTGTAAATAACCTCTTTTGTTTTCTCGCCAGCAATAAATTTGGTCTCCTGTTTTCTAAGTCTTCCTTTAAACTTTCCTGTTTTTTCAAGGACTGTTTTTATAGATTTATTTCTTAAGATCCTCTGTGCAAACTTTTTCTTGCTAACTTCTCCGGTTTCTCTTGGAAACTTTGTGATGGCTATATTTCCAAAAACATCAAAAGCCCTTATCTTATCCATATCAAAAAAAGCCGAAAAAACAATTTAAATCTTTGGATAGATTTAAAAAAACCCGCAACCTATTAAATTCATGAAAAAGGGGATAATATTGGCCATATTTCTATTACTGGGGATTGGTTCTGCCAGTGCCTATGGGCTGTTTGACGATCTATTCGACCCATACAATTTGGAGATGATAATGCCTGCGATTCTGTTTCTTTTTTTCTTTGCCTTAACAAGCTACCCTTTAGGAAAAACACTTAAAGACTCTCACGGAAATCCAAACCGAGCAACAATAACTATAGTTTCAGGATGCGTGTCCTTCTTCATTCTATACTGGATCCAAAGATCTGGCTGGGATTATCAATACATTTTCTCTAATTCTATCTCTGACTTTTTCTCTGGTGCAGGAATTTCAGTAACAGTGGTTTATCCTATACTCGGAATCGCCATACTTGCATTTACCGCTTACTTAATGGTAAGGCTTGGAATTGGTGCAGCCCTATTCATAATAGGTGCTATAGCTGTTGTAATGTCATTTACAGATTTAGTATATCAATCAACTCTCCTTAGATTTGTAGGGTTTGTCTTAGTCACAATAGGGGCATTTTTATTATATAGAAGATCTCAAAGAACATATTATATGGGAAGAGCCTGGGCATAAAATTATCTTCTTCTGTAGCCTATCAAAGGGGTAACTCTTAGAGCTCTTGGTCCGCTGTCCCTTATAGTTATAATTCCCACTTGAAGAAAATGTCCGTCTTTGGCATAACATATTGGAGCAAACTGAAACCCTCTAAGAAGCCTGCTGGCAACACTTACAACACCCGATCCTTGAACACCATTAGCCTCTTCAGCATAGCTAACTCCTCCACTAACCTGCAAACCATCTGCTCTTTCAGCATTGCTTACTCCTCCAGAAAACTGAAGTCCTTGAACCCATTGCGCAATTCCATAAACTCCCGAACCTTGAATTCCCTTAGCTCTACGCGCTCGACTAACTCCGCCAGTAAGTTGAATTCCTCTAGCTTCGTCAGCAGAGCTATAAACTCCATCTGCTTGAACTCCTTTAAGCAGTAATGTACGACTATAACCTGGAGAAATCTCAAAACCATTATATTCTATGCCGCCTTCGTTTCCAATCAAGCCAATCTGCCCTCTAGTATCTTGCTTAGCTTCATTGGTAACTCCCAGTTGCATATCTAGTGATAACATAAAAACCAAAGAATGAATGTATTTTTAAATCTTTCTATTGTCTCTACTTACTAATTACAACATTAAAACCACTTGCCAAGATTTTTTTGCTTCATTCCCTCGTATGCTTCTTTTAGCTTATCCAGCTGCTTGTCCACCCTTTCTCTAGAAAAGTCATGCTCTTTAATAAGAATCTCTCTTATTTTATTCTCATTAATCTTAGGAAATTTAATGCTAAAATCCCTAACATCCGGCTTTTTGAAAAGCTCAAAGATCTCTTTCCAGTCAAATTTATCTTCTTCCTTTAAGCCAGAAAGCTGTTCTTCAACCGCTTTGAAAATAAAAACCGGGGATTTATACTTTTTAACAATATCAAGGGCCTTTTTCTGGCCTACGCCCGGAATTCCCTTAGGATTGTAATCTGTGCCAACCAAGATCCCCAAACATATTAATTGATCGAGATTAATTTCCAGCAAATTCAGAACTTTCTCAAGTTCAATTATTTCTGGCTTCACCTCAACCCATCCAGAAATGGTTTTTCTTTTTCTTGCCAGAGTCAAATTTTGGATTAAATTCTTGGCACCAAAAAGCAAGCTATCGTAATCCTGACTAACACTTGCATAAATCTCATCCTTAATCCTACAAAGATAAGCGCTCTCTGCTTCTCCCTCCCCCGGAGCCTGCACAACTGCAATCCCCATGGCCTCCAAAAGATCCTTGCTCTCCTGAATCATTTCATCGTTTAATCTTGTAAGCTGCATGCTGTATTTCCTCATAGATTCCAAATCTTCTCTGTCTTTTGCATCCTCATACTTTTCTCTTGCGCTATCTCTGACCGCCCCTCGCTTCTCCCAAGTCTTGTACTTTAGTTCTGGAGGCTTGCCGTCAAAAACATAAATAAGTTTAATTCCTTCAGAAAGCAGATTAATATTCCTGTAAAAAAGGCCAGAAAGATGGCTGGTAATTCTCTTTTTGTTGTCCATTAACGGAGTTCCATCCGGCTGTCTTATAGTTGAAAGAAATTGGTATATAGTATTAAAAGCATCAACTGAAACAATCTTACCTTTAAGTTCATCAACATCCATCTCCCTTCTTGGAATAATATCTCTAATGTTTAAACCCATAAAAATGATAAAAGACCTAAATATAAATAATTAACTAATTATCTTCGTCTATCTTTCCCTGTTCTTCCTCTTTCAGCATCTGCATTAAAGGCAGCCAGGTCATTTTCAAATTTGCTGGTTGTAGAAACTCTAATAGTTACGCCTTTAGGCCCTTGATGAATGATACTGGCCTGAAATGAACCATCTAAAAGTGCGTCTAAATGCTCATAAACGCCTTGTGGAGAAGTTTCTCTTTCAGCTTCTTGTTCACTATCTAAAACTAAAGCTTCAGAATAAACCAACCCATTAAAAGAATATCTCCTAATAGTATTCCAACCCTGTCCATCAACATACCTTGGCTTATCAGAAGATGCTATGACTTCAATTCCTCTTTGAGCGTAAGCTCTGCTATGGACTTGATCTAAAAATTGTGCTTGTGTTACTTCACCCATAAAATCACCACTAAAAAGGGGTATTTAAATCTTATTGTTTACAAAAAACCTGAAACTCTCAAACTTTAAATAAGTTTATTCCTTGTTAAAAATATGAAAACAGAATTCCTCCCAATAGACTATGATTACTTTGATTTTGAAGGCAGAAATGTCGTAAAAATTGTTGGAAGAGATAGTAAAGGAAAAAGAATATGTGCTATAGACTCCTGTGACATCTATTTCTGGGCAATTTTAAAAGATGGGCTAAGCGAAAACAAGATCAAATCCTTAATTGAAAAAATCTCTAAAATAAAAGTAAAGTCCGCAAACCGAGAAACTAAAGTGGAGAAAGTGGAATTGCATGATAAAAATTTTCTTGACAAGTCAGTAAAGGCCCTTAAGATTTTTGCAACAAACTACAAAGATTTACATGACATTGCAGATCATCTTGCACTCCCTGAAATTGAAAAAAGAAGAGGCTATGATATAAGTTTTATGACCCATTATATAATTGAAAAAAAATTAAACCCTTTGGCATGGTATGAAATAGAAGGCCAAGAAATCTCAAATTCGGACGATTTTGGAGGCATAGGCAAAGCAATGGACGTAGATTACTGCATAAAACTTGAATCACATAAACAGATCAACGAAAAAGAATTTACTCCAAAAACACTTTGCTTTGATATTGAAGCAGATGACTTAAAGATAGGCAAAGGAGAAATACTAATGATATCGCTAGTTTCTGAAAACTTTAAGAAAGTAATAAGCTGGAAAAACCACAAAATAAAGGCAGATTATATAGAGCACGTAAAAGACGAGTCTGAGTTAATAGAAAAATTCGTGGAATATGTTAAAAAGCTCTCCCCAGACTTCTTGGTTGGTTATTTTTCAGATGGCTTCGATCTTCCGTATCTTAAAGCAAGAGCAGAAGCCAATAAAGTAAAGCTTGCATTAAACCTTGACAATTCGCAACCGGTTTTTTCAAGGGGAGTAATGATGACTGCAAAAACAAAGGGACTTGTCCACTTGGATTTATTGAGATTTATAAGGACCGCCTATGCACAATATATGCAGTCAGAAACTCTCTCATTAAATGAAGTTGCAAGGGAGTTTCTAGGGGACGAAAAAAAGCCTTTCCAGTTTAAGCACTCATCAAAAATAAAAGATTCTGAATGGGAACAATATTTTGAATACAATTTGCACGACTCAAATCTTGTCTATCAGCTGTTTCAAAAATTTTGGCCAGATATTCTTACATTTTCAAGAGTAGTAAAGGAACCTCCTTCAGAACTTACAAGAGCAGGCCTGTCAAAGTACGTTGAAGGATACATCTTGCATAATTTAAGCAAGTTTAATGAAATTCCAGAGCGCAGACCAAAACACGAAGAACTTTCAAAAAGAAAATACCAAGGCCCTGTAGAGGGGGCATTTGTACTTGAGCCGAAGCCGGGTTTATATGAAAAAGTTGCTATTTTTGATTTTACCTCAATGCACACCAGCATAATAATCTCAATGAACATATCAAAGTCAACATTGCTCGAAAATGAACCTTTGAAAAAGGTTCCCAAACAAGAACTAGAAAAAAACTCCAATACCATTGAAACAAAGATGGGAAAATTCTCTTTCACAAAAAAACCAGGATTCATTCCTTTGCTACTAAAGGAAATTTTTGAATTGAGAAAGAAAGCAAAAGCAGAATACAAGGAAAATCAAAATATCTTCACAAAAGCGAGAAGCAACGCATTCAAGGTTCTTTCAGCCTCTGTTCATGGGTACATAGCTTTTTTTGGAGCAAGATATTATTCAAAAGAGGCATCTTCATCCATCCTTGGTTATGTGAGAAAATTTAACCAAGAAACAATAAAAAACATCGAAAAAGAAGGCTACAAGGTTGTCTACGGAGACACAGATTCTATCTGCTTTGTCATGGGAGATAAAACAGAATCAGATGTAAAATTTCTCTTAGAAAAACTAAATAAAAACCTCCCCGGGATAATGGAGCTTGAACTTGAAGATTTTTACGTGAGGGGTATATGGGTGACAACAAGAACAGGAAAATCTGGTGCAAAGAAGAAATATGCCTTACTGGACAAAAAAGGAAAGTTAAAAATAAGAGGATTTGAAACAGTAAGAAGAGACTGGTGTGTGCTTGCTAGAAACTTACAGAACAAAGTAATAAACCTCATCCTAGAAGATGGAGATGAAAAAAGAGCCTTGGAACATTTAAAAACAATAATAAAAAAAGTCAGGACAAGGAATATATCTAAAGAGGAGATAATAATCAAATCACAGCTAAAAAAACCAATTTTAGAATACAAAGCAATTTCTCCCCATGTTATTGCTGCAAAAAAGATGCAGGAAAAAAATATCCCCCTCGGAATGGGAAGTCTTCTTGAATTTTACATCTCAGAAAGCAAAGAAAAAAAAGCGCTTGTCAGAGACAGAGTCAAGCTTCCAGATGAAAAAGGGGAATATGATATAAACTACTACTTAAACCACCAAATTCTTCCGGCAGTAGAAAACATCTTCCAAGTTTTTAAGATAGACGTCAATGAGCTCATTGAAGGAAAAAAACAGAAGACCCTGGGGGACTTTTAAATTTCCTTAATGTCTTTTAGACAAATATATTCTTTCAAGATCAAATCTAAGATGCCTAACCAATTTGGGTTGCATTTCAATTATGATATCTACTAATTTTTCTATATCCTCTTCTAAACCTTTCTTAGGACATCTAGAAAACCAATTTCTGTCTAAACCATCATATTCCAACCCCAAATGCAAGAGTTCATGAACATATGTTTTAAGTCTCTGATTCCAAGAAACATGACTGTTTATTTCAACTACATAATCGTCCTCTATTCTGCACAATGCACCATAAATTGTTTTTCCCTTAAATCTAGAAAACTTCCTAAAAATAATTCTTCCCCTATGTTTCCGAAACAAAGAATATCCGTGATATATCCCCATAATCAAATTGGAATTCAAGATTTATAAAGATGGTTGTTCTAAACCTATCATGAAACTAAAATCCAAAGAATTGTTCCATGAACTAAAACATCACTTGCCCCTGGCCTTTTTAGCAGCATTAATTGGAATCATTATAGCCTTTTATTTAAAATCCAGTTTATTTAATTTCAATAAATTAGAAAGCTCGTTTGAAATCCTCCACGTCTTACATATTTTTGCTTCTGCAATAGTTTCTGGAGGATTATTTTACAGATACAAAAAGAACATTTACTATTCATTACTCGTCGGAACAATAAGCTCTGTTTTTGTGGGAAGTTTAAGCGATGTTCTTTTTCCATTTATTGGTGGGCTAGTATTCAATTTCAATATTAGTTTTCATTTCCCGTTGATAGAAACTCCTCTAGTAATCTTGTCTTCAGGATTAATAGGAAGCCTAATAGGAATAACGACAGGATTTACAAGGCTTCCACACTTTGGCCATGTTCTGGTCTCAAGTCTAGCTAGCCTATTTTACTTGTTGACTTTTACAAGCACAATAACCCTAACCTTTCTAATTATTTCTCTCTTTATAACCATTATAGCAGTCATAATTCCGTGTTGTTTTAGCGATATAATTCTTCCATTTTTGTTTCTCGGAGAAAAAATAAAGCACTGCAACTGCCAAGAATGAACAACCATAAAAACAAAATTCAACTAAAGCCAGAATTCATTGAAAGGATGAAAAAAATTCTTTCTGGTGAAGATTTTGAAAAATATACAAAAAGCCTTGAAACCCCTTCCCTAACCTCAATTAGATGTAACACATTAAAAATTTCTCCAGAAGAACTAAGGACAAGGTTGGAAAAAAATGGCTGGAAAATAAGCCAGCCCTGGAAAAATCATAAAGAGGTTTTTGTTGTTGAATCGGAACTTCTTCCTGGCGAACTCGGGAGATCTTTAGAGCATCTCCTCGGTTATTACTATATACAAGACCTTGCCAGTATGCTTCCTGTTCTCGTTCTTGAGCCAAAACCAAATGAATTAACTCTAGATTTATGTGCATCCCCAGGAAGCAAAACAACCCAGATATCTGCAAGCATGGAAAATCAAGGCTCTGTAATTGCAAATGAAGTAAGTCTTGCAAGAATAAAAATTCTAGCTTCTAATCTTGAAAGGTGTGGCTGCGCAAACGCAGTCATAACAAAAAAAGAAGGAATTGCCTTATGTAAAAAACTTTCGGCCCAAGAAATAAAACTTGATAAAATTCTTGTTGATGCTCCGTGCTCTGGTGAAGGCACGTTAAGAAGTTCGCCAAAAACATCGATTATGTGGAATCCAAGAACAATAACAAGTCTTTCAAAATTACAAAAGCAAATGCTTGAGTCAGCATTGGAAATTCTAAAGCCAAATGGAACCCTAGTCTACTCAACATGCACTCATGCCCCAGAGGAGAACGAAGAAGTTTTGGATTATATCTTATCAAAGCATAATAACATAAAAATTGAATCAATCAACTTACCAATTAAAACCCGACCAGGGGTGGGCGAGTGGGAAGGCCAAACATTCAACCCAGAAGTAAAAAAATCCTGCAGGATATATCCTCAAGATGCGGGCACAGAAGGATTTTTTGTTGCAAAGTTGAGGAAAGTAAGATGAAAAATCAAAACGAAAAAATAAAATTCTTTATTCTAATAACGATACTTGTAGCAGGAACCCTTTTATTCTGGGAGCCTTTATACGATGCATTCTCTGAACAAGAAAAAATAAAAAAGACAGTAACTGAGGTTGGATTTCTTGGCCCAATCTTATTTACTTTATTAGCAATTCTTCAGGTCATCCTGGCACCGATTCCAGGCCAATTAACAGGAATTGCTGGAGGGTTTCTATTTGGCGCATTCTGGGGAACAGTATATAGCATGCTAGGAATTCTGATTGGGTCTTTTATCGTCTTTTATTTCTCAAGAAAACTAGGCAGACCCTTTGTAGAAAAAATAATAGAAAAGAAAAAACTAAATCACTGGCATGAAAAAATAGAAGCCGGGGGAATCCCGATCCTATTCACAATATTTCTCCTGCCAATCTTCCCAGATGATTTAATATGCTATATCGCCGGGTTAACGAGACTCAAGATCAAAAATCTAATGCTAGTTGCTTTTTTTGGTAGACTCCCTTCACACATTGTATTAAGTATAATAGGTGCAGGCTCAGATTATAAAAACCCCTGGATTATGGGAATAATTGCAAGTTATGTGCTCCTTGTTATTATAACATACGTAAATCGAAAAGAAATTGAGAAACTCATATTCAAAAAGTCAAAATGACAATCAACATACTTTCAAGCCGAGAAACCGAAGAAATTCTTGCAAGCTTGCAAGAACAATTCGGAGTAAAAAAAATTCCTGGAATCCTTCTTAGAATTGGTCAGGAAAGAATATTCATGTATCAAGGAAGCTTAAGTGAAAACGAAATAAAAAGGCTTGAATCTTCTGTTCCCATTGAAAGAATAGGAGTTTATTTTGCAAAAGAGGAACAGGCCGGAATAAGATTAAGTATTGAGGGATCACAGATTCTTAAGGCCCAAATCATAAAAAATATTTTTGAACTAAATGAAAGCCAAGTTGACCAATGGATGCACGGCTCAGAGCTTGAAGTATCCACAGGAAAAAAAGGATTTTTAGTAATGAGATATAAATCAGACTTCTTAGGCACAGGCAAAGCATCAGAACTTAAAATATCTAATTTCATTCCAAAAAACAGAAGGCTTAAAGAAAGAGGCTAAAATCAAACAACCCTATTTCTTAATCCCCTGGCAAGACTTCTATCATCACCCGGTCTCCCTTGGTGATATATTGGGGTAGAATTCTCCAAGGTTAAATCTGGTTCAACACGATCAACAGGAACATAACTGCTCCCCATATTATTGCCCATCAACCTTCCGCAATATTTGCTTGTTACATTAATTAACCAGGACCACATTTAGTATAAAAAATCAAAGTATATTTAAACCTTATCATGATTTATTTTTCATGAACAAAGAAAAAATCATAAAGGCAGGCGAAATAGCCAAACAAATCAAAATTTACGCAAGAGCAATTGTCAAGAAAGATGCTCCTTTAATTGAAATAGCTGAAAAAATAGAAGCAAAAATAATAAGCCTTGGCGGAAAGCCGGCATTTCCATGCAACCTTTCCATAAACAACATTGCAGCGCACTATACTCCAAGCCACGAGGATGCAACTCTTGCTCATGGCTTGCTTAAAGTTGATTTTGGAGTCCATGCGGATGGCTGGGTTGCAGATACAGCCCTATCATTTGATTTAGAAAATAGTGAAGAGAACAAGAAGCTCATAAAATCTGCCGAATCTGCATTAACAAAAGCACAAGAAAATTTCAAAGAAGGAGCTAATCTAAGCCACATAGGCTCTTTAATAGAAAAAGAGATTACAACCCACGGTTTTACCCCCATAATAAACCTTTCCGGGCATGAAATTAAAGAATATGATCTACATGCTGGAATAACTGTCCCAAATATAGATGATAAAAAAAACATAATTCTCAAAAAGGGCCTTTATGCAATAGAACCTTTTGCAAGCACAGGATCAGGAAAAGTTCACGACGGAAAGCCCTCAGGGATTTATCATTTACAAAGTGAAAGAAATGTTCGTAGTCCAATTGCAAGAGAAGTTCTTGAGTTCGTTATAAAAGAATATAAAACCCTTCCTTTCTGCTCCAGATGGCTCGTTAAAAAGCTAGGAACCAAAGCATTATTTGGATTAAAACAGCTTGAAGACAACGGAAACTTGCATCACTATGCACAATTGGTTGAAAAAGAGGGGAGCATTGTCAGCCAGGCAGAAAATACAATACTAGTTGATAAAGAAGTCACTATAACAACCTAACCCTTAGACGGTTCTAAAATTCTTTTCGCTTTAGCGGCAAACTCTGACCAGCTATCTGGTTTTTTGAAATAACCAACAGCACCGTCTGCCACAGCCTGCTCACCAATACTATTATCTCCGCCATAATTAAGAATAAAAGGAAATTGGACATTCCTTGCATATCTTCTAATTATTTCTACGCCTGTTGGCCCTGGAAACATCTGATTGTCAACTACTGCAAGAACAACTCCCTCGAGATTTCCTGCCTTAAGCCTTGATTCTAAAGCTTCTCCACTAGAAAATACTTCATAGCTACAGTCTGCAACAGCCTGATCCAAGTAAATCTGGGTCAGCTCTCTTGTCTGCTCATCATCATCTGCAATAAGTATTACTCTCTGGTTTTGCATTAAGAAAAAAGGTTTTGCCCATTTTTAAATCTTTTTATTGTTACTACTTTTTAGTTATTTTTGAACAAGCGGCTCATGAGGCAGAATCTCGTAATAAGGGTAACCAGAAAAATAGGGAACTTTGGCTCTCGGAACAAGAAAACCGTATTCTTCATCAACCCTTACCGGAAGGGGTACTTCTCTTAATATTCCATTACTTGCCAATCCGTCAAGAATCCTGCTTGTTAACATATTTAAAAGCTTACCACAAATATCTCTGCTGTCAGAAACTTCTTCTTTTGGATTAATAGGATACAATCCAACAAACACAGGAAAAAGGAGCTTCTCTCCAACATGTTCATCACAAAATTGGTAAATTCTCATTTCAAAAGCAAGAATGGAATAAAAATTAACTCTCCCATTGCAGTTTAAAGAACAGCAATTAAATTCCGCCATAAAACCCAAAAAACACTTTTCTTTATAATAATTCATAATTGCTGAAAAGAAGTGAAACTAAACTCTTCTCTTCCAATAAGCAAAATCAACAATCATAAACCTTTTATCATCTTTAGAATAAAGCAAATTAGAATAAAAATCACATCCGGGAGTAAATCCTTGAGCTTCAGCGAGCATTCTCTCATCGATGGCGCCATGAAGTGCTCTAAGAAACTCCTCTTGAGGTAATTTTTTTCTTGGAACAACCCTGATTCTTTGTTCTACCAGCACAGGCAAATTTCTTCCAACAAGAGGAACCAGCATATCAAAAACCCCATAATGAATAGGAACACTAAATCCTTCCCCATTTAAATTATATGCAAAATCGAACTGCCTTTCTAGCTCCTCTCTAAACTGTTGCAAGGATAAATGCGGAACAAAGGACCACCTTAAAACTTTTCCGACATAGCTGCCAGATCTCCTATACTGAACAGGAAAAACAAGAGAAAACTCTCCATCAGCACTAACGGGTTTGCAAGAACTTATAGAAAATCCGTGGTCTCTCATCTTACCCCAAATAACTATTTTCAGAAGCGATAGCTGCCTTTGCAGATTTCAAGAAGTTCTCTTCAACCTTCCTATAAACATCAATTGTTCCTTTTGTAACGCTAGGTTTGACTTTTTTCATTGCTTCTTCAAAGTGTTTTTTCTTTACTTCTTTTGCCTCTTTGTTTTCTCTTAAAGAAAGCATTGCTGCCTCTCTAACCAAAGCCTCTACATCTGCCCCGGTATATCCCTCACAAAGTTTTGCAATTTCAGAAAGATTTATTCCTTTAGCCAAAGGCATTTTTTTAGTGTGAATTTCAAGTATTTTTAATCTTCCTTCTTCGTTTGGTGCATTAACTAAAAGTATTTTGTCAAACCTTCCAGGCCTAAGCAAAGCAGGATCAAGCATGTCTGGCCTGTTCGTAGCTCCAATAATTAGAACATCTTTCAAATCCTCTAAGCCATCCATTTCAGCAAGCATCTGATTCAAAACTCTCTCTGTTACTTTAGCTCCTCCTGCATCAGAAAGCCCTCTTCTTCCAGCTAAAGAGTCAATTTCATCAAAGAATATTATGCAAGGAGCTACTTGTCTAGCTCTCTCAAAAACCTTCCTCATTCCTTCCTCGCTTTTTCCTACCCACATACTCAATAGCGAAGGCCCTTTAACCTGGATGAAATTTGCTTCTGATTCTTTTGCAACAGCCTTTGCAATCAAAGTTTTTCCTGTGCCAGGAGGCCCGTATAAAAGAATTCCCCTAGATGGCCTTATTCCCATTCTTGTAAAACCCTCAGGATATTTCAAAGGCCACTCAACAGCCTCGATTAATTCTTGTTTTACAGAATCTAAACCACCAACATCATTCCAAGAAATATTTGGTGTTTCAACTAAAACCTCCCTCATTGCACTTGGCCTTACGACCTTCAAAGAATCAAGAAAATCGTCATGGTTAATCACCATTTTTTCCAAAAGATCTTGCGGAATTTTTTCTTCTCCATCAAGCTTCATCTTTGGCAAAAACTTCCTAAGAACATTCATAGCAGCTTCCTTTGCCAAAGCTTCAAGATCAGCGCCAACAAAACCATGAGTTAATCCAGCAATATCATCAAGATTAACATTTTTAGTTAAAGGCATTCCCCTAGTATGGATACTAAGTATTGTCCTTCTTCCTTTTTTATCTGGAACATTAATTTCAATTTCTCTATCAAATCTTCCCGGCCTTCTCAAGGCAGGATCAATTGCATTAACTCTGTTAGTTGCCCCTATAACAATAACTTTTCCCCTAGATTTAAGACCATCCATCATTGTAAGCAATTGGCTAACAACTCTTCTTTCAACCTCTCCTTGAACATCTTCCCTCTTAGGAGCAATTGCATCAATTTCATCAATAAATATAATTGCAGGGGCTGTTTTCTCTGCCTCTTCAAAGATATCCCTAATTTTTTTCTCGCTTTCTCCGTAGTACTTGCTCATAATCTCAGGCCCATTTAATAATATAAAATTAGCATCGCTTTCATTTGCAACAGCCTTCGCCAAAAGTGTTTTTCCGGTTCCAGGCGGCCCGTGAAGCAAAACTCCTTTCGGAGGCTCTATACTAAGCCTTTCAAAAATCTCAGGATGCTTCATTGGAATTTCAACCATTTCTCTTATCTTTCTTATTTCTTCTTCTAATCCGCCAATGTCCTCGTAGGTTATGTCAGGAATTTTCTCATCACTTATCTCAACAGCCTTTGGGCTTAAAGTCACTTCTGTATTCTCTGTAATTATTACAGGCTGCCCTGGATTTGCATTAACAACAATAAATCTTATCTGAGTTATCCCTCCTCCAAGATTCCCGAAAGCCATATTTCCAAAAGCTTCTCTGAAAAAACCACCCATTTCATCATCCATCCCCATTTCAGAAAATAAGTCTCTTCTTCTCTGAACTCCTCCAAGAACAACAACATCTCCTTTAACAACCGCCCTTCCTAAAAGCCCTCGCCTTAAGCTGTCTGGATTATCTACCTGCACCATAATGCCTTTCTGCGCTGGCGCAATAACTATTTTTTTAGCTTCTTTTATATTTGCCTTAGAAATCTCAACAATGTCTCCAATTCCTGTCTTGGCATTTCTTCTTAAAATCCCATCAATTCTAATAATTCCTTCTCCAACATCTGCAGGATAAGCTCTATCGGCAATTGCAACAGTTTCCCTGTTTCCTTTAATGACAATAACATCTCCCCTCTTTATCTCCAATTCTTTCATTGTTTCTGCATCAATTCTTGCTATTCCTTTATATGCATCATCCTGCAGTGCCTCAACAACTTTAAGTTTTACCGGCCTTTTGCTAGTCATTTTTGTCTCCATTTTTTTCATTTCTTCTTTTCATCATGTTCTCAAAGTTCAATGAAACCCTTCCAGCTTCTTCAAAACACAATCGAACCATATCGTCCATCATTCTTTCATGGGCCCTCATAAATGAAACAATTTCTTTAGGTATTGAAACAGCATAGCTATTTCCAACAAGCCTCATCTTAACTCTAAATTCTCTATTTTTTAAATTTATATATCTGCCATATTCCTGTTCATCAACCGGATGAATTATTTTGTCATTGCATTGCGGGCATACCATAAGTCTAAGTAAAAATCCATTTTTAGAAACCTGTGCTTTCTGCATCTTTTTATTACAGTTCTTGCAAAGTATTGTGTTGTCAAAAATATCTGCCATTATTCTATGTTTTTTGTTTTTGAGTATGAGCTGTGTCTTTCGACACAGCAGGGTTGAAAAGAGGTTTAAGCATACAGCGATACAATTTAGAAAATGTAAGGTGTATACTTTCCGTATACACAAGAAATATATACTTTATAAACTTTACGAATTTTAGGTTTTGTCCGGATTGAGTAAATCTCAATCTGGTAAAAAATAAAGGTTTGATT
>CAZUTV010000002.1:0-164528 GCA_964623495.1 Candidatus Woesearchaeota archaeon
TTGTTCGAAAATAACTATTTTTCGGTTTTATAAATTAGAACTCCGGACAAAGCTGGAAAAAGAGCTCTTATTTTTCCATAACTAACTTCTTATTTATTCACAAACCGGCTAAAAACGAAAAGAATAGCTCCTTTAATCTTGGTTTTATATCCAAACATGTCGTTCTTAACTATCTTTAATAAAATTAGGTCTTTTTCACTAAAACCTCCAAAAAAGAAAATTATAAAGAAATAAGACAGTATAAAGAATAAGACTAAAAGAATTAAAGAGAGAATGTTATGGGGAATTATATTTTTTAAAATAACCAAAACTAAAGTAGGAATAAACGAAAGAATTAATATTCGAACGACTTTCCTTCTTAATGGAAATATAGAAGTTAGTTTTTTTGCCTGGAAGATATAAAGAGCGCCCAATAGGACAAACGAGAGCGTATAAGATATCGCTGCACCAGTTATGCCCCTAGAGTTATCCAAGAAAAGTATTTTTGGAAGAGGAATCAAAATGTAATTTAATACAAAATTTATGATAACTGCTATTAAGACATCAATAAATAAAAGCTTTGATTTACCGACCATATTTATGAGGTAATATGAAGTCAAAAATAATGAAGAAAAGAAAGAGCCGATTAAAAGAATTTTAAGGGCTGGTGCTGCGGCAAGATAGCTTGAACCAAAAATAAGCTTTATTATCGCTCCTGGAAACAAAAACATAATAATTAATGCAGGTAAATTTATAATAAAGATCCAAATTCCTGCTTGTTTAACAATCTCCCTTATCAAATTTAAATTTCTCTGGGAATAATTCCTAACAATTAAAGGGAATAATAGCTTCAAAAATAAGGCGGGGGTAACACCAAATAACAGAGCAAGAGGCATTGCAGCATTATATAAACCCACCTCGGTTGCAGTTTTAAAATGTGCCAATAAGATAGTATCTATACTTCCAAGGATAGTATAAATTAGAGAAATAAATATTAAAGGGGTAGAATATGAAAATAATTCTCGAATAATTTTTGACTTCGCTTGTTTTCTTAGTGTGAATTTGCCAAAAGATTCTTTAATTTTATGTCTAATATAAACATATGAAATTATTAAAGGAATCAAAAAACCCAGAATATAAGATATTCCAATAGCATGTTTCTTAAACTGAATAAATAAGAACAGAACTAAAAAAATTGTTGGCAACATAGAAGAGATAATATTATAGATGACTGAATAGGCAGTAATTCTTTCGTACGATTGGATATAAGACATAAAAAAATCGAAAAGAATAACTAGCGGGACCAAAATACTAAATACTTGAAAGAATATGAGTAAAGAAGGATCATTAAAAATGTGAATAGCTAAAAATCTTGAAAGAAAAAACATTGATACTGCGGAGATTACTCCAGAAGCAACTACTATCCATAGAGAGATTTTAAAGAGATAATTTATTTTATTCTGATTCTTCTGGCCCCGATATAAGGAAATAAATCTTAATAATCCAGATGGTAGCCCTAATGAAGAAAGGGCTATAAACCATCCTGCCACTATAATGGCTATAGAAAAATGACCATATTCCCAAGGGCTAAAATTTCTTGCAATTATGGCTTTATAAAGGAAGGTAAAAATTTTTGAGACTATAAGCCCAAAAAAAACGATTATAGAAGATTTTGCAAGTGCCTCTAGTGAGAGGTTCAGTTCTCTCTGGAAAATATTTTCTTTCATTTAATTAAAAAACTCCAGAGTTTTTAATCTTTTACAAGGCCTAATCTAAATTAGAACTATTTATTTTTATTCCCTAGTATAGAAAACAAATCTTAAACTAATTATATTAAAACATAAAAGATGGCCTACTCTTGTATCTTTCTAATTATTTCCATAAATGCCGGCCTTGTAATTAATATCCCTACAGTCACGCCAAGAAGGGTTGTAAGTGCAAATCCCCTAAGGAGGCCCGCACCTGCCCAGAATAAAGGGATCATTGCTGCAAAGATCGTGAAGAAAGCCCCAACAATTATGAAGAATGCTCTTTTAATCCTAGACTTTAGATTAGAACTCCCTTTAGACTCCGATTCATCTATGATAACTATCTGGTCGTTGACACCCGTACCTATGCCTGCAATAATTCCTGCTATGCTTGGCGCATCTAGATTCCAAGATATTAAAGCGGCAATGCCCAAAGTTATTACTGCTTCAGAGAACATAGCCATAATAACCGCAGAAGTTATCTTTATTTTTCTATACTTTACAAAGATTAATACAGAAACTATAAGAAAAACAACCAACCCTAAAAGAGTTATATTCTTCGTAAATTCTTTTCCAAGAACAGGTGAGGCTGAATCCAGTTTAACGATCTCTAGCTTATATGGGAGACTTCCGGTGATTAAAATAGTCTGTAGTTTGTGCATAGAACTCATTGCCTCGTTATAAGCATCTTCATTTGTTGCTCCAGTGCCGGACCCAGAAATCTGAATTTGAGTGGTTACTCTTCCTTTTAGATCGGCTCCAATATAAAGGGAATCCACAAGTATGTCGTCTAACAATAAATCAAGTTTTTTTGAAAGATATTCTCTGTTTGTAGGATCTAAAGTTAAATTTTCAGTTATTTTTGCATGTCTTTCTGCTGCAGCTTGACTTAAAGAGATGGAAAATCTAAACCTACAGAAATACTGTCCTGAGGAGGGATCTTGCTGGCAAGATTCTATGCCTGCACAAGTAGCATCATTTCTACAAACAAAAGAAACGTCTCTCTCTCCGCTAACAAATACTGTATCATTTCCTATCTTAGCTTCAAATTTTCCTTGCTGCCCCACAAGTTCCTTTAGGTCTTCTTGAGTTATCCCTGCAACTTCTACCCTAAGGAACTTATTGCCCTCTAAGTCAGAAACGCTTCTAACATCAACATCACTTATTCCAAAAGTATTAAGCCTATTAGACGTCACTGCAACCAAATCGTCCATTTCTTTTTGAGAAAGAGTTGCATTAACTGGCTTGAGGATTGCCCTTGCCCCCCCGCTTAAATCCAGACCAGTTTTAAGATTTGTCTTTGGAACGTTTGAAACTGTAACTTCTGGGGTGGTGTTTGTGAAAACTATAATGTTGCCAAAATTTGTTTGGAAATCTATCTTTTTGCTTTCTGTAAAGACAAGAGAATTAATTTGTTGAGAATACCCTTCAACATTCTCTATCGGGTTTTCATTTATTGCAGTGATTATCATTCCTTTTCTCAAGCCTTCGCTAAAAAATTTGGAATCTTTATCTACAGACATAACAATTACTCCTTTCTGAAACGAAAAAAGAATTATTAAGACCATAACAAGAAGCGTCAAGCAAATTAAGAAAACCTTTGTACTTTTGTTTTTTGGATAGGTTATAGAAAATAAAATAGAGATCCCTAAAATTCCAACCAAAAACACGTTTGCAGAAGGCAGATTAAGAATAGACATTAAAGCGAAGGACAAAGCAATAACTAAAATCCAGATTCTTATAGAGAGTTTCATTTTATTCCTCCAATCAGATTATAGACGATTGCAGATAGTTTGTTTGTCATTTTATCCCTTTTTTATCGCAGTACCATTTAATTATGCCGGCATTTGTAAGCCAAGTATTAACTATATCTGCACCCAAACCTATTGCAAGTATTAAAAATATCTGCCTAAAAGAATCAGGCAACCCTGTAACTAGGAAAAAAGCCGGAAGAACGGCAAATAGAGCAGTAAGAGTCATGAAAGTTCCTGTCTTAAATGCCCCATAGATTCTTTCATTTAATGTGCCTTCCTGTTTTTTTAGGGCTCTGGTTGTAAGTAAGATATCTGTATCTACAGAATACCCTATTAACATCAAAAATGCGGCAATCCCTGCAGTAGAAACCCTTATACCCAAAAAATCAATTAAAGCTAGGGGCATGACAATATCTGCAAATGCAGCAAAGATAACTGCTATACTTGGAATAAATGTTCTGAACAAGAAGAATATAACTATAGACATAAGGACAAAAGAGATAATAAGTGCGATCAAGAGCTGCCTATAGAAGTTGCTCCCCAAGGAAGCTCCAGAAAACTCTATACTTGAATTTTCGTTGGTTAGCTTATATCCGGTAATTGTCTCTATATCTGCCTTTAATGGGCCTGGTTGAGATTGACTTTCTATCACTAATGCAATTAATCTTCCTGAAGAGATATCTGTCAGCCTCCTAAAAGAAAGATCATTATATTTTGACTTTAGGTCTTGCTCTAACTTTTCTACGTTGCCCTTTAAGATCTCTCCAGAAAGAGTTATTGAAGTTCCCCCAGACAAGCTTACGTCTTTAATTATAAAATCCCCTGTTTTTGAATAGAAGGAGAAAAGGTATATTAAAGAAACTATTAAAATAAATATTGGAATTAAAAAAAGAAGTTTATAGTGTTTATCGTAGTTGAATTTGCTCTTTGATTTATTGGTTTCTTGGTTTTCTGAGATATTTGGAGATTCTTCCATTTTATAGGTTAAAGAGAATAGTTTAAAAATATTCCCTAGATGCGCGAACAAGGTTCGCTTACGCTTCAATCTTAAAATGATTGAAAGATGCGCGAGCTGGGAGTCGAACCCAGGCAATTTGCGTGGAAGGCAAATGTCATACCGTTAGACCACTCGCGCCTAAAAGATAAAGTGTCAATCTGATTTTAAAACCTTTGTGAAACGCGCCCGGAAGGATTTGAACCTTCGACTCCCTCCTTAGGACGGAGGTACTCTAATCCAGGCTGAGTTACGGGCGCATGATGCGGAGTACAGGATTCGAACCTGTGCAAGCACTAAGCTACGAGAGCCTTAATCTCGCCCGTTTGACCACTCCGGCAACTCCGCATAAAAACCTACGGTTTTTAATCCCTCGAACAACTTCTTTTCATTGCCTCCGAGAGAAGTTTGTATAAAAGTATCACAAAATGGCCATATAAAAAGCTTTATAAACCAGATATTTCTTGAAATTTTGGAGACGGCCATAGTAGGCTGGAAACACCTGTTCCCATTCCGAACACAGAAGTTAAGCTTCCTACGTTGATGGTTTTAGTGTCCGACAAGATGCCAACCCATCAAGCTGTCTTTCATATTTTTTCTTAAAAAGATGAATGAAAATCAATAATTTGATTCCCTATTCTTTTATTAGATATTTTTTAACACAATTATCTTTAAAAATAAAGAAAAGATGGAACTCTATGGACGAGTATAAAAAGAGATTTATTGCTTTCTTATTAAGTACTGGTGCATTAAAGGTTTTTGATAATCCCTATGATGACCGAACCTTAAAAAGTAGAAGAATTTCTCCATGGTTTGTGAATATAGGAGACTTTGATGATGGAGAGACTTCTTCTGCACTTGGAGAATTTTATGCTGATGCGATAATTAACGCGGGAATTAAGGGAGATGTGTTATATGGAATTCCTGATAAAGGAAGAGAAATTGCAACTGCTACTGCAATTGAAATGGCAAAAAAAGGAAAAAATGTACCAAGATTCTCCACAAGAAGAGTTCCAAAAGATCATGGCGAGGCTTCGGCAGTCCAATCTTATGGGGATGCTAGGACAGTAAGAGAATTTATAGCAAAAATGCAAAATTTATCACAAACTGACAGAATCAAAGCTTGGGTGATAGGAAGGGCGCCTCAAGAAGGGCAGAGTGTAATTCAATTGGATGATGTTTTTACTGCAGGAGATGTTAAGTATGAAGCGGTAGATATGTTAAAATTTTTAGGAGATTTCAAGCTTCCTCTTTTAGCTATCGGGGTAGATAGGCAGGAAGTTGCAATTGATAGCAGAGAAGCTATTGTTGAATATCAAGAAAAAACCGGAACACCTGTTGTTTCTGTTGTGAACGCATTAGATGTTTACGATTTCTTAAAAAATCCTCCTCTTTTAACCAGCGGGCAACCTTACCCGGTGAATAAAGCTGCTTTAGAAAGACTAACCCACTATATTAGAGTCTATGGAACGCAAGCAGCAAGAGAAGGAATAATACAAAGGGAAGGAAGATTAGAGCAAAGAATTGTGGAAAGAGATAGGAGCATTATTCCTGCATGCGATGTTCCCTTTGAACAGTTTGAAGAGCTAGTAAGACAGACGGCAGATGTTGAAGGTATTGGGGCTTATAAGATTCCCGCAATATCTGGAAGAAAGGGATGGGAAAGATGGGTTGAAGTAGCTAGAAAACACACAGATAAACCGTTGATATATGATCATCAAAAAGCAGGAACAGATATTCCAGATACTGCAAGAGAGTTTATGCAAGAGTTAAAAGCTGCTGGTTTTGATGCGGTTATTTTATTCCCACAATCAGGACCTGAAACAGAAAGAGCTTGGATATATCGTGCTTTTGAGAGCGGATTAAAAGTAATTGTTGGAGGAAGAATGACTCATCCTGCTTATGCGGTAAGCGAAGGCGGGTGGATTACTGATAAAGGGGCTATGGAGATGTATCAGATTGCTGCAAGAGCTGGAGTTGGTAATTTTGTTGTGCCTGGAAACAAGCCAGAGGTAATAACCGAAATTAAAAATGTTATTGAGGCAGAAGGGGTAGAACCTGACTTTTACTCTCCAGGATTTTTTGCTCAAGGCGGGAAAATTTCAGAAGCTGCACAAGCTGCAGGAAAAAGACTGAAAGGAATTGTTGGGAGAGGAATTTACCAAGCTAATGATATGCATGCTGCGGCGCTAGAATATACCTCGCAGGTTTAATTTTATATATGCTTAATTCTTTGTTCATTTATGAAAAAGACTCTATCGAAAACAGAAGCTGAAAGACAGATTGATGAATTCTTTCACCACATCAAGGAAAAAACGCCGAAAGAAGTGAAGAAAATAAAAAGGCTTGCAATGTCTTACAAAATCAAGTTAGGAGAAAGAAAAAAGTTATTTTGCAAATACTGTTTTAATCCGTATATTGCTCCAGGAGTTAGAATAAAGGATGATATGATAACTATTACCTGCGAGGATTGTAAAAAGGTGGTAAGGTGGAAATTCAAAGAAGACAACATTCTCACTAAAGGAGAATTCGAAGCAGAGTGCGAGTGTTAGTACTTTCTTTCTTCAAAAAAGCTCCAAATAGTATAAAAAAGAAAAGCTGCAATAATGCTTGAAAAAATAATCGTGTGATTATAGATAAAGTGATAAAATGCACAATTTTGGCCTTCACACGTTTTGCTCCCAACAAAGTAAGCCAAGAATAAATCGATAAATATTAAAAACAAAATTGAAAACACGAGTTTATAGGGAGTATGTTTTACATGCATGATTTATAGAGGAATTAAGACATTAAAAGGATTACGCTTTAGTAGAAATTAACTTCATGTCTGACTAAAGCATCCCCTTCGTAGATAAGCCTCGCTGAAAATAATCGAGGTTGCTCTAACCACTTCAATAACAACTTGTCTCCTTCATACATCTCTAAATTTAATAGATCAGAATCAGCAATCCACTCTAATGTTCCTGCTTTGGTTTCTTTAGGTTCTCCCTCAAATTCTGAGGCAGTATAAATAAAGACATACCATGTTGGTTGTGGTTTCTCCTCATTAAATGTCCTGCCCTTGTTGTCAAAAGTTACGATACCCCTCAATTTTGGATTTTGAATAAGTATTTGGGCTTCCTCATTGATTTCTCTCGTAATGCATTGTTCCGGGCTTTCTCCTTCCTCAAATTTTCCTCCCAACCCATTATACTTCCCATACTGAAAATCACTAGGGTCTTTATCCCTATGCAGCATTAAAGTTTTACCCCCTCTTCTAATATAACAAAGAGTTGCAAGTTTCATAAATAATAGACTAATTGTTAATTTATAAGAATACTTATACTTTAAAGATATTTTACGCTTTCTTGAATTTTCCAATAAGTTCAACGTAATCTTCTTGCCCTAAGAACACTGATCTGCAGCAGTATCTTTCAACCCCCAAATCATCAAGGATTTTTTTAGGATGCTCGCCTTCTGCAACACGCTTCTTAAACTCGTCCCAAAGATGGGCAATTGGCTTACCACATGAAAAGCACCTTACTGGAATTATCATATTAATAAACCTTAAACTTGCTTTTTAAAACTTGCTATAGACAGGTTTAAATAATAAAACAATCTCGAAAAAATATGGCACCGGACAGGTTAATTGAACTTAGAGGGGTTTCTAGATATTATGAAATGGGGGAGGAGTTAGTTAAAGCCCTTGATCAAGTCAGTGTCGTTATAGAAAAGGGAGATTTTGTGGCCATAATGGGACCTTCTGGATCTGGAAAAAGCACTGCGATGAATCTTACTGGCAGTTTAGATTACTCAACTAAGGGGGACATTTATCTCCATGGAGAAAATATAGAGGAAATGTCTGAGTCTGACCTTGCACAATTAAGAGGAAGAAAAATAGGGTTTATTTTTCAGCAATTTAATCTTATCCCAAATCTTACAGCAAAAGAAAACATAATGCTTCCAATGCTTTTTCAAGGAGCAAGTATTGAAGAGAGGGGAGAAAAGGCAGAAGAACTGCTTAAACTTGTTGGGTTGGAAGATAGAGAAAATCATCTCCCAAACCAGCTCTCTGGAGGCCAACAACAAAGAGTTGCAATTGCCCGTGCGTTGGCAAATGATCCAGAAGTTATCCTTGCAGATGAACCTACCGGTAATTTGGATACTACAACCGGAGAAAAAGTAATGTCTTTCCTTGAAAATCTAAATAAGAAAGGGAGAACAATAATCATAGTCACTCATGATCCCAACTTAGCCAGAAGACATGCTAAAACGATTTATTTCTTAAAAGACGGAATGGTTGAGAGAGTTGAAAGAAAAGTCAAAGGGAAGTGGATAAAAAAGCAGGTAAAATAGAGTATACAAATTTTTATAAATAACTAGTTTTTGGTGGGGGGATGGGAAAGATTCTTAACAGAGGAATATGCTTGGGAATTTTATTTTTTCTAAGTGTAGGTCTTGCTTCTGCTATTTCTATTGACGCAGATTACATAACAATTTATCCTGGAGAACAAGGCAAAGTGTCAATAGAGATTGACAATAATGAAAATTTTGACATTGAAGAGATTTCAGTAAGCATCACTCTTGCAAACTTGCCATTTAGCAGCATTGGAAGCAGTGAAAAAAGCATCGATGAAATTGACGAAGACGATGATGATAGGGTTGGCTTTACAATAAAGGCCTCAACGGACATTAAACCTGGAGATTATAGTATTCCTTATACAATAAAATATACAAACTCCGATACAGAGGATGATTTAAAAAAAGAAGGTAGTTTCGGAATAAGAATAAGCTCTAAGACAGATCTTGACTTTGATGTTCAAGCAAAAGGAGCAGAAATAACCAGCCCGCTAGTAGGCAAAGAGGGAAGAATCACTTTAGAGGTTATTAATCGTGGGTTAGGGGAAGTAAAATCTGTTTCTGTAGAAATTACGCCTGAAGGATTTGAACTCTTGTCTTCAGAAAAAGCATTTATTGGGACAATTAACGGAGATGATACTGACTCTGCAACATTTAGCGTAATCTATAAAAGCACAACACCAACACTAAATGCAAAGATCACATACAAAGACTTTGATAATAATGATCAAGTTCAAGAGTTGACTCTTCCGTTTAAGGTTTATGGTGAAAAAGAGGCATTGGATCTAGGAATTATTAAAAAGAGCAAATCAGGACTTTATATTACTATAATAATTATCTTACTTATTATTTGGATTATTTGGAGAAAAATAAGAAAGAGCAGGAAGAATAATAAAGGGAGATAATCCCATGATTTCTCTAACTTATAAAATAGAAAGTAATTTATTAGTGGTTTTTGTTTCTTTAAGATGATAAAGGATTATTTTTCAATTGCGTTTGGAAACTTAAAACACAGAGGATTAAGAAGCTGGCTAACTATGCTCGGGATCTTTATAGGAATTGCAGCGGTTGTTTCTCTCATATCCATGGGGCAGGGCTTGCAGGCTGCTGTAACGGGCCAATTTGGATCCTTAAGTGTTGACAAACTAACGATCCAAAATAAAGGGACCGGATTCGGTCCCCCTGGAAGCACGGTTGTTGAAAAACTAAATAAACATGACCTAGAAATAATTGAAGGCTCCTCGGGAGTTGATAAAGTTATTACTAGGCTTATTCGAGCAGGAAGTTTAGAATATAATAAAATAAAGGGATTTGGTTATGCTACAAATATCCCTGAAGATAAAGAGCTGGCAGATATAATGTATGAATCTCTCGGATTGGATGCAGAACAAGGAAGGCTTCTTAAGCCAGGGGATAGAGGAAAAGTGCTATTGGGCCATTATTTTTTAGAAACAAATGATTTTGAAAAAGAGTTCAATGTTGGAAAAACAGTCAAGATTAATGGGCAGGATTTTGAGATTGTTGGAATCCTTGAGCAATCAAGCAGCTTTCTCTTAAATACCGTTATCTTCATGATGAACGATGATTTAGAGAATCTTTTAGATATAAAAGATGAATATGACTTAATTGTGGCCCAAGTGAAAGATAAAGATCAGATAGAGGAAATCGCTAAAGAGATAGAAGACAAATTAAGAAAAGATAGAGATGAAAAAATAGGGGAGGAGAGTTTTTCAGTAGAAACTCCCTTGCAGACCATTGGATCTGTGAATAATATCCTCAGTATAGTGAACATAATTGTAGTGGGAATTGCTGCAATATCCTTGTTCGTCGGCGGGGTTGGAATAGCAAATACAATGTACACTAGCGTTGTAGAAAGAAGAAAAGAAATCGGAATTATGAAAGCTATTGGGGCAAAGAACAAAGATGTATTAATGATCTTTCTAATAGAATCTGGATTGCTTGGGTTGGTTGGGGGAATTGTTGGTGCAATAATTGGGTTAGGGGGGGCTTTAACAATTGCTGCTGTAGCAAACCAAGCATTTGGAGGAAACATCTTTACAATCGCTATAAATATTCCCCTCATAATTGGTGCAATCTCCTTTTCTTTTTTTGTGGGAATAATATCCGGGATTCTTCCTGCGGTCCAGGCAAGTAAACTAAAAGTCGTTGACAGCTTGAGGGGATAAAATGATCCAAGAATATTTTAAACTCGCAGTAAGAAATCTGAAAAAAAGAAAGCTCAGAACTTGGCTGACCATGCTGGGTATTTTTATTTCTATTGCAACAATCTTTTTGTTGATAAGCCTTTCTTTAGGATTGCAGAATGCGGTGCAAGATCAATTCAAAGCGCTAGGGACCGACAAATTCTTTGTGCAGCCGTCAACTGGCTTTCTTGGGCCCCCAGGAAGTGTTGAAACAGAGATATTAACCAAAGATGATGTTGAAACGATTCAGGGGGTTTCTGGAGTTAAGGATGTCCTTGAAACTGTTGCAGGAAACGCCAAGGTTGAATTTAATGATAAAACCAGATACCATGTGGTTTGGGGAATGTCTACAGAAACAGAGCTTTATATTGAAACAGGAACATATAAAATTGATGATGGAAAATTCTTGGAAAATGGAGATACGGGTGCCTTACTGGGTAGCCTACACAAAACAGGAAACCTATTTGATAAACAAGTCCAGGTAGGAAATAAACTAACAATAAATGACCAAGAGGTAAAGGTTAGGGGAATATTAAAGACAATCGGCAATTCTGAAGACGATAAACTGATAATTATGGATGTTGGCGCTTTTAGGACTTTGTTTAATATTTCAAAAAGAGTGGATTGGATTGTTGTGCAGGTAAATGAAGGTGAAGATATTAAAGAAGTTGCAGAAAGGGTTGAGAAAAGATTAAGAAGTTCAAGGGGTGTGACCGAAAAAACTCAGGATTTTATGATTCTAACCCCTGAAGAATTGCTGGCAAGCGTCCAGACAATACTAAACATCATCACAATTTTCCTCGCAGGAATTGCTGTGATATCTCTGCTTGTGGGGGCAGTGGGGATCGCAAATACAATGTACACTAGCGTTTTAGAGAGGACAAAGGAAATAGGAGTCATGAAGGCGGTTGGCGCTAAAAACAAAGAGATACTTCAGATATTTTTAATAGAATCTGGATTGCTTGGGTTGGTTGGGGCAGGAATCGGGGTTGGATTGGGGTATACTTTAAGCAAAACCGTGGAGTTTATTGCAACTAGTGCCTTGGGAACAAATCTTCTCCAGGCAGCAGCTCCCTGGTATCTTGTTTTTGGATGTTTAGTCTTTGGTTTTTTGATAGGGGCCTTATCAGGAACCTTACCGGCCCTAAGAGCAAGCAAAATAAAAGTAGTGGATGCTTTAAGATACGAGTAGGTAAAATAATTAAACAGGTGGCTCTTTCTCTTTTCATGGATTTAGATAGATTAAGAGAAGGGGATTTCATTAAAATAAAGGGAGACACCTATGAGATCTTATACTTTAAGACAGAGCAGGGAGTGGTAAAATCTCCGCTATTCAAGATTAGAGGATTTTTGGCAATATATTTGCAAGACAAAAAGACCAAAAATAAAAGCCTAACCAATGTTCTTTACATATATCCCCAAAAAAAAGAGGCAAGACTTTTAACAATCGAACAGGAAGAACCGAAAGGGGGGCTATTTGGAATAAAAAAACAAAGCAGCATTATCTCCTTCAAAGATGAGGTTAAGCTAGGACTAGAGGAAATTGAGGAGGCATAGATAAAAAGAGAATACAAATATTTTTAAACTAATTCTTACTTTGATGACAATTAAAAGTATAAAAGAAGGAAAAATGGCAAAAAAATGCATTTATTGTAAGTCAAATATTCCGCAAGAGAGCGTTATTGACTTTTGTGAAAAGTGTGGTGTTGGCGTTTGGGGACATAAAATGTTTAACACAATCCTTCAAAATATGGAAAATGCAAGAGATAAAGGTGATTTGAGGAATGCAAGTTCTTTTGCTGGTGAGATGGGAAATCCAAAGACAAGAGGGTAAGGTATATTTCTTATAACAACAATATTTAAAAATTGGTTTAGATATATTATGGGGAGAAATTTTTAGCTATTAGATACCTTTTTAAATAATCTATTTCTGAGTAAATTATGAGAACTAAAAGCATTAGAACTAAAGGAAAATTACAGCTTAGTAGATACTTTCAAGAGTTTAATGAAGGGGATATTGTAACTGTCAGTAGAGAGATTTCAATGAAAGCCGATTTTCCGGCCAGGCTTCAGGGAAGGACAGGAATCGTCAAGAAAAGGAAAGGAAAAGTTTACAACATAGAAATAAAAGACCAGGAAAAGAACAAGATGTTTTTAATCGCGCCAATTCATTTAAGGAAAATAGGAGGCAAAAATGATAAAAAATAGAGAAGCCTTGAGTATGGGAGAGTCTATAGAGCACCTCAAAGAGAGTAAAGGGAGAAATGCCGAGTTGACTGGGTTTATAAAAAAGTTTTCAAAAATCAGCGTAAAAGACTCAAAAAATATGAGGAAGAAACTAGAAGAATTAAAGATAATAAAATTAGATGATAGGTCCATAAGCAAGATAATTGACTTGATGCCAGAAAACGGAGAAGAAGTGAATAAAATTTTTGTCGGAATTAATTTAGACGAGGAAGAGGCGAATAAAATTTTGGAAGTCATTAAGGAATTCAAGTAAAATGATAAAAAGAAAAGAAATAAAACAAGAGAGAGTATGGGAGGAATAAAAAATGGAAAAAGAAGACTATGCAATCATACTAGAATACTTGCCGAATGGCTATCCTTTAGAAAAAAAGATGATGCCTCTAGCCCAAGCCATAGGCAAGAATAACCTAACTCTTTTAGAATTGGTGCCAAGACGAGGAGTAAATCTTACTGTTGGAGAAGAGGTTTATATCGGCGAGGGAAAAAGACCTAAGATCTACTATATTCTAGGCAGATTAAGAAGGGAAAAGCTCACAGAAGCCGCAAAGGCCCAATTAGAAGAGTTTATAAATAAGGTTGTTGAAGAAAGGGAAAAGGAATTTGTCGAGTTTTTCAACAAAGCCGAAGCAATAAACAAAAGGATTCACCAAATAGAATTGCTTCCTGGATTGGGAAAGAAACATATGCAAGAAATAATAAAGGAAAGAGAAAACAAGACATTTGACTCTTTTGAAGATCTCAAAAAGAGAATTCAAAATCTTCCTGATCCAAGAAAAGTTATTGAAAAAAGGATTTTTCAAGAACTAACGAATCTTGAAAGATACAACCTATTTACACACTAAAATGAAACCAGAATTAGAAAAACATAAACATGAGGAGAAAGTTGTTAGAATACTCTCTACAGACATAGAAGGAAAATTAAAGATCTATCACGGACTTACATATATTAAGGGGGTATCGTGGAGCTTTTCAAACGCGCTTTGCAACAAATTAAAAATTGACAAAAACAAAAAAATAGGGTCTTTAACGGAAGAAGAAATAAAAAAGATATCTGAGTTTATAAAAAATCCTGTTCTTCCAAAACATCTCTTAAACAGAAAAAGAGATTTTGAGGGCGGAGAAGACAAGCACCTTTCTGGAAGCGACTTAGATTTAAGAAGAGACTTTGATATTAAAAGGCTAAAGAAAATAAAGAGCTATAGGGGATTTAGACATACTATGGGCCAACCAACAAGGGGACAAAGAACAAAAGGCCATTTTAGACACAATAGAAAGAAGGGAGTGGGAATTAAAAAGAAACAACCAAAAGACAAAGAGAAGTAAAAATGAAAAGACAACATAAAAAATATTCAAGACCTAAGAGACCATATGAAAAATTAAGAATTGAGGAAGAAAACAAGATAATAAGCGAATTTGGTCTGAAGAACAAAAAAGAAATCTGGAAGGCAGAGGCAGAAATAAAATTGATAAGGGAAAAAGCAAAAAAACTTATTTCTGCAGATAAAGAAAAACAAAAAAAATTATTCGAAATGCTAAAAAAGAAAGGGTTAAATGTTAATTCTATCGCGGATATACTCTCTCTTGAGATAAAAGATATCCTTAAGAGAAGGCTTCAAACACTTGTTCTTAAAAAGAGAATGGCAACAACACCAAAGATGGCGAGACAGTTGGTTGTTCATAAGAAGGTCCTTGTTAACTGCAAGATCATTAATATTCCCTCCTATATAGTCCCGATAGAGTTGGAGGAAAGTATTGCTGTACGAAAAAAATCAAAAAAACCAGTAAAACAAGAAGAGGGGGAGAAGAAGGATGAGTGAAGAAAATATTGTAGAAGAGACAATTGAAAAAGTAGAAGAAAAGACACCAAAAAAGAAAGAGAAAGATATCGAAGGAGTAATAAATGTTTATACCTCCTTTAACAATACCATTGTTCATGTAACAGACATGTCTGGGAGGACAATTGCTAAAGTAACTGGTGGAATGATCACAAAACACGATAGACTTAAAGCAAACCCGACAATCGCCATGTTTATTGCAAAGAGAATAAGTGAACAAATAAAAGATTTAGGTATTAAATCCCTATATGTGAGAATAAGGGCAAAAACAAGGAATCCTGCACCAGGCCCAGGAGCCCACGCAATAATTAAAAGCTTATCAAGGGAAGGTTTTAAAATCATTAATATTTTAGATACAACAAGAATGCCAAGAGGCGGACCGAAAAAACAAGGGGGAAGAAGGGGCAGGAGAGTTTAAGATGAGAGTAATAAAGAAAAAAAAAGACCAAGTCGTATTTACCGCTGCAATGGACGAAAGCTTAGCAAATGCCATAAGGAGATATGCTTTTGAAATTCCTGTTTTGGCTATTGACGAAGTAGAAATCTCAAAAAATGATTCCCCGCTTTATGACGAAACGGTCGCCCATAGACTGGGTTTAATCCCTTTAGAAATGGAAAAAGGCATGAATGAAAAAACGGAAATAAAATTAAAGCTCTCTACAGATAAGGGGGGGGTGGTTTATAGTAAAGAACTAAAGGGGGCAAAGATCGTTTACGATAAAATTCCAATAACTATTTTAGATAAGGAGCAAGAACTTGAGCTTACGGCAATAGCCAGGCTTGGAACGGGTAGCGAACATTCTAAGTTTTCCCCGGGATTAATAAGTTATAGAAACGTTATAGAGGTTAAGATAGATAAAGAGTGCCCACAAGAAATTTTGGCTGAACTACCTCAAGAAGACGTCAAGAAAAGCGGGCCAATAGTAGTAGAAGACCCAATAAAGTGGGAGATTTATGAGATCAATGCCGAAAAATGCAAAAAAGGGGATAAAGAATTAATTAAAATAACCCCCACCAGCGAGCTAATCATTAGTATAGAATCTTTCGGACAAATCACTCCCGAAGAAATTTTCAAGAGGGCCATTGGTGTTTTAGAGGGAGACTTGGCTTTTGTTGAGAAACAGATAGATAAGGCTTAATTCTAAAGTTTTTTATATAGATTGTTTGTGATAATTTTGTATTCCCTCTGCGGAGTTGCCGGAGTGGTCAAACGGGACAGACTCAAGATCTGTTGGCTTAGTGCCTACATAGGTTCGAATCCTATACTCCGCATCATTTAAAGAGATGATATAAAAGACTCCAGTTCCTTAAGTCGTCAATACTCCCTCTTTTCAGAGGGGTTGTAATAACATCAATAGAAAGGTGGATAAGGTTGCTAATAAATGCAACTAAGAAATACAAGTTAATAAAACTCAGAAAGGCCAAGAATAGATTAAATTCGGGAGAGTGGAATATGTAAAACTCTGCCTTATGTTTTTTAAATAATTCCTGATGGATTTTAGTTATCTTTCTTGGATTAAGAGTTCTTTCTTTGAAAATTGTGTGTAAAGGGTGATCTATATCTATTAATCCTCCCATGATTACAAAAAAAATTAGAAGGAAATCTTCGAGGTTGAATAGAATTTTAGCAATTACTGCTAAAATAAAGTTAATGAGGAGGTGCCAATGGATTCCCATAATTCAAAATGTTACATAAACTTTATAAACCCACTTCATTTCTCATCTTTACAAACTTGCGAGTCAAGCAATTGGCGTTAGCAGGAAGAGATTTTACTTCTTGCTACATCATAACATGAAAACAAAAACCAAAATAGAGAAACAATCTAAAAGAAAAACAAACTTTTCTTTAGTTAATACTATAAGAGAAGCCAAAAAACACGAAAAATGGATCGAAGTGGCATCCATCCTCTCTAGCCCAAGAAGAAAAAGGTTCGAAATAAATCTAGACTTTTTAAATAACGAGGCCAAAATGGGAGAAGTAACTGTTTTTCCGGGAAAGGTTTTATCTATGGGGAAGATAGAAAAGAAGATCAAGGTTGTTGCTGTGGCTTTCTCTGAAAAAGCAAATGAAAAATTAAATAAAGCAGGATGTGAAACCTCTTATATATTAGAAGAGATTAAAAAAAACCCCCAAGCAAAGGGGATCAGGATACTAAAATGAAGATAATAGATGCGGAAAACGCTACGCTTGGAAGGCTTTCTAGCTATGTTGCAAAAGAATCTCTTAAGGGAGAAGAGATAATCATTTTAAATTGCGGAAAAATAGTTATTTCTGGGAATAGAAAGAATATTGTTGAAGGATACCAGAAAAAAAAGGGGAGAGTGGGAAGCGCACAAAAAGGCCCAAAATATTCTCTTTCAATAACCAAGATAGTAAAAAGAACCATTAGAGGAATGCTCCCGGAACACAGATGGGGAAGAGGCAGAGAGGCCTTAAAAAGAATAAAATGCTATAAGGGGGTTCCAAAAGATTTCGAAGATAAAAAAACCATAAAATTGGGAGACGAGAAGCCAAGTAAATTTATAATCTTGAATGAAGTAGGAAAATAAAATGGACACAAAGATAATCGCCTCAGGAAAAAGAAAACGGGCAACTGCCAGGGCAATCCTTCTTGGCGGAAATGGAAAGATCAGAGTGAATAAAAAGGACTACAAAACACTACAAATTTTTGATAGGTTAAAAATAGAAGAGCCTTTAAGAATTGCTGAAAAAATTCTTGGGAAAATTGGCTTTGACGCCGAAATTTCTGTGATGGGCGGAGGAGAAAAGAGCCAGATCGAGGCAGCAAGGCTTGCGCTTGCAAGAGCAATCGTTAAATTTTCTAACTCTCAAGAATTACGAAGAGCATTTATAGATTACGACAGGAATCTTCTTGTTGCGGATGTTAGAAGAAAAGAGGCTTACAAGCCCGGAGACAGCAAAGCGCGAAGAAAGAGGCAGAAATCATACAGGTAATTATTTAAAGAAATCTCTGATGATTATTCTTGGAAAGACTTTCTAAATTATTGTGTCTAAATAAATTGTGGGCTATAGCGTCTGCAAGATTGACTAAAGAATATGTTTGATCATAGCTTCTTCCCGAAAATACTCTAATTCTTCCTTTGGAAATTTTACAGGCTCTTGAAATAATAGAGATTATTGGTATAATCTCATAACTAAATAAACTTCCATCAACATAAATCTCCAAGCCCCCCAACCCTCTAGGAACTTCCCCTCTTATCAAACTCTTAATTACCCTTGCCAAGAACTCATGTTTAGGAAACCGTCGATAGTCGGTTCTTGAAGCTAATAAAAAAGAATAATAAACTTCAGCAGAAGATGAAAGCGGCGGAAAATCAGAGGTTCTTCTTTTTGAGAAAACGCCTTTAGAAGTGTATCCTTTATTTCCAGACATGGCTGCAACAAAAACTTCAGGGTACATCCCATGATTAGACTCATCAATTCCAACATAGAGACGATTCTCTAGAAGAATAAGACCAGACTCAGTCCTCACCTCTCTTCTTCTCACAAAACAAGATAATTTCTTTATTTAAAAAGATTTATTCACTTTTTTGGCCTATCCCAAGTTTTTCTATTTTATTCTGAACATGATTAAACAAAGTCGAGGAAATAAGTTGTTGGTGACTTCCCTGGTGCAATTCTCCGTCGAATTTCACCTTTCCGAGATATGTTTGATTCGTGAGTATCTTTTTAAGCCCATTAACCGAAAACCCATACTTCTTGGCCAGCTGAGTTAAAGAAATCTTTTGATTTAAGAAATCTTGAAATATCTCTTGCACAAGATAAGAATTTTCTGAGGGAATCAGTTTTTTCCCTTCAAATTTATATCCAAAGGGGGCTCTTGTTATCGGGCTTCCATCTCTGGCTTTTTTATCCATTGAAAATTTTGTTCTTTCGCTGGTAACGTTTCTCTCAAACTCTGCAAAGGCGCTGATTATATGAAACATCAGTTTTCCAGAAGCAGAGGTTGTCTCTATCTTATCTTGAAGAGAAACAAAATCAATCCCCCACTCTTTTATTCTTTCAATGGTTTCTAGCAAGTCTTTCAAGCTTCTAGAGAATCTGTCTAATTTATAGATAAAAATGGCCTGAAATTTTCTTGATTCTGCGTCGGCTAACAAACTGACCATCGCCGGTCTGTGCTTAATATCTTTTGCTGATTTTCCTTCATCTTTGTATAATTTATAGAGTTCATAACCAAGTGCCTTAACATAATTTTCTAGTGCCTCCTGTTGTGCGGCAAGAGAAATTCCTTGTTTTGCTTGTTCTTCTGTGCTAACTCGGGTGTAAATCGCTGCGAGGGGTTTGTTTGTCATTTTAACTTCCTGCCTAAAAAACTCTCTAGATGTTTAATTTTGCTTCCTATTTTCATTTTATCGTCTTGTGTTCTTAGGATTGCAATCTTGTAAATCTGTTCCAATTGATTTAAAGAAAGAATGTTTACTTTTATTCCGTAAAAATCTATTTTCTTAACTTCCTTGAAGAAAGGATGACTATTGTTTTCGTATTGTTTTTCCGTCTTGTCAATTTCCACTTTTAATATGCCTTTTTTTACAATAAAACCATAAGGATAATGCTTAAACTTTATTTTACTCTTTTCTAATTGTTCGGCAATTTTTGAAAAGTACCTTGGCTGAACTAAAAGATCTATGTCATTAACTTTTAAATTTTGATCTTTAGTGTGATAAAAAGGTGAAAAACTACCATAAATTACTGGATTTGACTTGCATTTTTTGCAAACCTCAATAACTTGCTTTGCAAAGAGTATCAATTCCTTAAAATGCCCTTTGTTTTTCGGATAAAGATAGAGAGTCATTTTAACACTTTTTCATAATAATAAAGACTTTCCCCCCTTCCAAAGTTTAACTTTTGTTTTAATTTTTGCATTTTTTTGTTAGAGGTTTGAACAAAACCGGTAAAATATTTTATTTTGTTTTTCCTCGCAATTTTTTCAGCCTCTTTAATTAAACTTGAAGCTATTCCCTTATTTCTGTGGGCAGGATTAACATAGACATCATTAATAATTACCTGGGATACAGAAATCAAAATATGGGCGATGATAAAGCCAACCATCTCTTTTTCTTCTTCTGCGATTAAAACAAAATTTTCTTTGGTTTTAGTTAAAACGCTCTTTACCCACACTTTATCGTAATCCCCAATCTCAAAATTCCCCCCCTGCAGCTCTTTTGTACTAATCAGAATTCTGAACAATTCTTTTAAATCCGATATTTTTCCTTTGCGAATTTTCATATCTCCACCCCCAACTTCAACAGCTGTTCAAACAGCTGTTTGTTGTCTTTGAACAGAATTGTTCTCATACCTAGCTTCTTAGCGGGAGTTAGGTTCCAGGGTTGGTTGTCTATAAAAATACAATTTTGGGCAGGGGTTTTCAGCTTTTTTAGGGCTAGCCCGTAAATCTCCGGATTTGGCTTTCTTAATCCAACATCACAGGAAATAAACACCTTATCAAATTTCTCCATATACTTTCTTTTTACCATTGCTTCTTTGCTTAGCCACCATTGGTCTGAAAGAACAGCTATTTTGTAGCCTTGTTTTTTAATCTTAAAGGCCAACCTATAGAGTTTTTTGTTTTGTTTAAAGTTCTTTCTATAAGATTTAATAACCAGCCATCTAAGATACCCTGGATGTACTTGGAGTTTTCTAGCCAGGGTTAAGACGGTTGTTTGCTCTGAAACCTTTCCCAGATAAGCATCAACATAGGTTGTTTCAATAGTGTCAAACCACTGATCTAAAGAAATCCTCAGTTTTTTGGCGATTCTTTCATGAACCCCTAGGCTAGAAGGATGTTTTCCTAATTTTATGGTGGTTGGGTTTTTTGGCAAGACCAAAACCCCTCCTATGTCGAAGATTACTGTCTTTACCGGGTTTCTTGTTTCTTTTTTTAACATTATTGCCTCTTTTACGTATTAAAAACGTGCACTAAGGTTTATAAAGGTATGGTTCACGGGGTTTAAGGACACCCTTAGTGAAGGGTTTTAAGCTTAATTTTGTGATTTTTGGGCAAAGGAAAGCCCTAAGGAGGGTGTTGAGAAAAATCAGTTAAATCTAAAACCTCAAAGCCTTGATCTTTTAACCTTTCTACAAGGGTGGTGGCTTTTCCTAGGGCAATGTCATGCAATCTCTATTTTGAAATAGACTCATCTGACAAAATATCTAAAACCCCTTCTGTTAGAGAAAAAACAACATATTGGCCATTTAAATGTTGAAGATGATATAAGGGGTCTGTTCTTGAAGGAGCGTGATTTAATATTGTTTGATGGGGAAGCTGAGGATAAGTGGATTCAAACAATTGAATAGCATAACTAACAAGAGCCTTACCAGACAAACATCCGGGAATTTCTCGAATAATAACCCTCTTAAAAGACATTAAAGATAGATTGTGAATTATTTTTTAAAAATTTCTGTGATTCTCTGTAATTTTGTCCCAAATTTTTAGCAAATTTTTTGAGGCCGGGCGAAGATTGTGCACTTAGGTTACCTAAGTGAAAATTGGCAGGTATTTTTAAGGTTTTGGATAGGCTTTTAAGGCGGTTTTTGGTAAAATAAGTATGATAATTGAAGCATTAATCCTTGCATGTATAGCCTGGTTTTTTGTAGCTTCTAGCTTATTTTTTAAGGTTTATTGGAAAGAGTGTGTTAAAACAAAAGTGAAGAAGATGAGTATGGGATTTGGATCACTGCCTTATTTTTTAATGGTAAAGCAGGATAGGGGACTGAGTGTATGGGTTATGCAAGCATGGACAGCATTTGTTTTTCTATTATTCTTGATTATTGTGAGAACAATAAGTGTATAATCGTGCACTTAGGTTAACTTAGTGAACAAAAGATAATGGCTCGTAGAGGATAGAAATTCTTATTAATGCCCCCCCATAGGAAGATTATGTCGGAAATAGATCTTGCTAAAAGAGCAACAATACAATTTAAAACGCCTTTAACTGCCAAAGAATTAGAGAGAGATTTTGGGGGGAATTGGTTGTGAACAAGATTGTGAAGTGGAGTATACCTGGATACAGAGAATTAGGATAGATCCAACAACAAGCACAACCCCTTTTAGGAGAACCAGTCTCCAAACAAGCCAAGGAGAATTTAGTTCGAGAGGTTCACGACTATTTGTCAGTCTGCCTTTCGATCTCCAAGTAGGATATATTCAAGACTCACAAGACCCGGACGATAGCAGGTATACAAGCCTTAGGTTTTTCATGGCTCCAGGAACTAGCGAAAGAGAAGTGCCTGCACCACAACTAGAGTTCATTGATGCTGCGAGAGACTATTTCTGCAGATCACACTATTGGAAAAAAGAAGACACTATTCCAGAAGATTCTGACCCATAAGCCATAACCCATGATCTAAGCGGGCTAAATCTCGGTTTAAACTCCAAAAGATGTGTCGTAAAGGATGTTTGAACCCATGTTTTTCAATTTTATCGGCGGGAAAAATCCTTGATTGATGTAATCTTAAACAGGTGTTTGAAGATGGTTTTTTAGCCTTACTGGGTGTTTAGGGGTGTTTTTTGGTGTTTTAAACAGGTGTTTATCTGTTAAATTACCTCTTTAAACGGGTTTTTTGGGGTATTTTTTGAGTAAAAAGAAGATTTTCTATGTCTCTTAATTAATGTAATAAAAAGGAGGAAAACCCACCTTTGTCCTCGTAAAAACAAAAGGTTTTTAAATAAGGAATATTTAGAAGAATTATGTTTGGGTGGTTATTTGGAAAAAAAGAGGCAAAACGTGTCGAGGAAGACACTAAAAGAGGTTTTGAGGGAGTCAAAAAAGACATAACTGCCTTGACGGGGTGGATCAAACACCTTAATTCTGAGCTAACAATGCAAAAAAAAGAACTTGAAGACATAAAGGTTTTTTTGTCGTCGGTTCAAGAAGACGTTGAGGGTGTCAAAAACGTGATCTCAATAATAACAGAGGTTAAACCAAATAAGGTGTTTAAAACAACCAAACGGGTGTTTAAGAAACAAACGGGTGTTTATCCTGTTCAAACAGGTGTTCAAACGGGTGTTCAAACACCAAATTTAAGCCAATTTTCAGTTACTGAAAGAGCTATTTTGTTAATACTATTAAATACTGACATGAAATTAAGTTACGAAGATTTGGGGGCTATGCTCGGAAAAGAAAAATCAACTATTAGGGGGCAGATAAATAGCATAAGGCAAAAGGGAGAAAACTTGATTGAAGAGGTCATGGAAAAGAACGGGAAAAAGAGGGTGTTTGTGCCTGAAGAAATGAAAGAAAAAATACTAAAAAAATCGAAAGTGAGAGTTGAAAAGAGTAAAAAAGGGGAAAAATCTGGGGAAAACCTATAAAAAATGAAATTTCGAGGTTTAAAAGAGGTAAAAAAGACAAAAGTGAGAGTTAAATTCGGGTTTTTTTTGTAAAATTTGTTTGAAAAGGGGGCATAAAAACAAAAAGTGAGAAAAAATAAGGAATTCGGGGGAGGAATAAGAAAGAGAAAGAAATAAATTTTAAGATTTTAGGGCTTAAAAGGCCAAAAATGAGGGAAATAGAGAAAAAATAAAAGAAGAACAAAGAGACAAAAGTAAAAATTCGGTTAAACGAAAAAACACTTATAAATCTCTTAGTTGGATTAAAACCGATAGAGGCGCTATTTTTTTAAGGTTTTTTGAGATAGAAAGGTGAATTTGTTTGTTATTTACCTTTATTTTGGATATAGGGATGCCTTTATTTATAAGTTTCCCGACGTAATCCCTGATCGAGCTTTCTGTGAGGTTTAATCTTTGGGCCAATACCCGGTAATCTATTTCCTTGCCTTCCTCGTCAAGCTGATAGATCAGAGAAAACACCGCCCATTCCTGATCTGTGAGATTCTTGAATTTTAAGCGGATTTCTTTTTTTAGAGAATCTAAAGAATCTAGAATCTCTGCGGCGTCCTCAATGGGATTTTCTAACGATTTTTGGGGATTTTGGGTCTGTTGGTTTGTCTGTTGGTTTGTCTGTCTGTCTGTTGGAACCCCTTCATTTCCTATGGAGATCCCTTGTTTTTCGTCTTTTTGGGGCTTAAAAAGGAGATTATCTGCTGGAATAAAGGGCATGTTTGTGGATACTTTTTGAGGGTGTGTCGAAGAGCTATCTTGGACCGGGGGCAAAGCCAAGGGGGCGATTTCTTGAAATTTTTTAGAAACTTTCAAAAGACCTAGGGATTCTGTGACTTCTTTTAGCTTGCTGTTAATCTCTATCATACATTGGGTAATAGAGGTTAGGGCTTCTTTTAAAGAATCTATGTCTTGCTTCACTTTTTGGAATGCTTCTTTTATAGCGTCCATAAAAAAAATATTTGAAGGAGGTATAAAAATTTTAAGGTGTTAAAGAAGATGGTTTTGTCTTTGCTTATAAAGGGTATAGGTGTGGTCTGTTAGGGCCCACCTGGATCTTTTGGAATAAACAACCCCTTTTGGGCTTTTCTTAACCTCTAAAACAAAATTTTTCTTTTTTAAAGAGAGAAGGAGGGATTTCACAAATTCTTCATCCCTAGCAATCTCTTGGGCTATTGTAAAGGTAAATGCTGACTTAGGGGAAATAGAATAAAGGTAAGCAAGAATTTGCTCTAAAATCTTGTCTCTTTTTTTGTCGGAAATCTTCATGAATCATTAAGCACTTGGGGATTTAAAACCCTTTAGAAAGATTATTTGTCTTGCTTTTTAAATGTGGGCATTGGAATATGTAAAGGCAATCCCATATCCTCTTCTAATTGCAGGGCCTTCAGGCTTGATTTTTTTATAATTATGTTAAAGAGGGTAATATTAAACTCTTCTGGAATCTTTTTATCTTTCCAGTTTTTTAAGACTTCTTTAGAAAGTTTAGGGTCCACTGCAAGAAGCAGGCTGCCGCTTATCTCCAGCTTTGCAAAACCCGGATCATAGGAGATAACAAAAGAGTATTTAATCCCTAAAAGTTCCTCTCTTAACTTAAAGACATCTGAATCAACGCTTTCAATTTCAAGAACATTGATCTGTGTGTTGATCTTAAGGTTTTCTGGCTTATTTGAAAGCTTTTCAACACTTATCCTATCAAAATTAAAACCAATTATTTTCATTTTATTAAAATCGAAGGAGTATTTTTAAAGATTTGTGTTTTTTGTGAAAAGAAAAAGAGCAGATGCTTGTCTTAAATAAAAAATACTCTCATTAAGGAATATGTAGAAAATTATATCAAATCCTCTTCAGAAACAATGATAAAGTCACCAATAGCGATTATGGCACTATAAGGCACAAGTAAGTCCCCGGAAGAAGTCTTTTCAAGGTTAAGGTTTCTGGTATATAAGGTTGAGTCGCGAATAACAAGGTTAATAAGCTCGCCAGAACGAGTTTCAAAGGTTATGTCCCTAACAAATCCAAGCCTTTTTCCCTCTTTTGTGACTATCATTTTACCGACAAGGGCATTGAATGGGTTTTTGTTTTCTTGCATGGTAATTTTAGAGGTAATTCATTTATAAACTTTTCTGTAAATGTATATAGATTTAAGGAGATATAGGTCATAACACTAAGAGGTTAATAAGAAAATTTGAAAAGAGGGAAAACACACCCACCCCTTCTTTTCTTATAGAAACCTTTATAAAGAAAAATTTAACTTTTTTATGTTTTTATTTTATTTTTATGATTTTCTATAGTATAGTATATATATTATTTATTTTTATTAAAAAATATAAAAGATATTGATTTATTTGAGCACATTAACTTATTTTAAAAATGATTTAATTAATTTAGAAGGTATTAAATAATTGGGAAAGGCAAAAAGAACTCCAGCTAAACCAAAATAAGCTTTTCCACTAGAAATTTAGGTGTTTTTCTTTTTGAGTGGTTATGATACTTTAAATAAACCCCCCTTTATTTTTCGTTAATAATTTTCCAAAGGAAAAGTTTTCCATCGGAAATAATAGTGTGGGTAATGGGCTTTTTATAAGGCTTTCACACCAAAATTTTTAAAGGGGTTGAAATAAGATGAAAAAGGATATAGATCATATTTTTGATTCTTTTGATAAGGAATCTCTGTTTAGAGACAAATCCCTATTACAGATTAACCATATTCCTAGCGAGATAGTTCATAGAGACGATCAAATTAAACAAATTGCGTCTATACTTGCTCCTGTTTTAAGAGGGGAGAAAACAAGCAATTTATTCCTTTATGGCAACACCGGTACAGGAAAGACCCTTTCTGTTCTATTTGTCAAAGATCATTTAATTAAAAGAGCGGATAAGAACGACGTTAAACTTAAAATAGAATATCTTAACTGCAAACTTAAGAAGGTTTCTGATACAGAGTACAGGATTCTTGCAGAGCTTATTAAGAAGTTGGGAAGTGAGGTGCCTCAAACAGGGCTGCCAACAGAAGCGGTTTATAGTAAATTTATTGATGTTGTTGATAAAGATAAACAGCTTGTTGTGCTTATTTTAGATGAGATAGACCAGGCCGTGAAGAAGATCTCGAGTGATTTCCTTTACAATTTAACAAGATTAAATTCAGAACTCTCTAAATCTCAAATCTGTCTTGTTGGAATAAGCAACGATTTAACGTTTTTAGAGGAGCTTGATCCAAGGGTGAAGAGTTCGCTTTCAGAGGAAGAGATAGTCTTTTCCCCCTATAATGCACTCCAACTTCAAGACATCTTAACAAAGAGGGCCGAGAAAGCCTTTAAAGAGGGGGTTGTACAGCAGGGCGTTATTGCCAAATGTGCGGCTTATGCTGCCAGAGAGCATGGAGATGCGAGAAGAGCATTGGATCTGCTGAGGATAGCAGGAGAACTGGCTGAGAGAGAGACTTCTAAAAAAATAACTTTAAAGAATATTGATGACGCCAATCAAAAAATTGAAAGAGATAAGATCTTAGAATCTATAAAAATTCAGCCCAAACAATTTCAGCTTGTTTTATACGCGATCATTAAACTTCAAGAAGCAAGAAAAAAAGGTGGGGGTGGGCAGAAGACCCTTAATTCTGGGACGAAAGGAGAGCCCATTTTTACTGGCGATGTTTTTGATTCATACCAGCAGTTATGCCTGCAGAACAAGTTAGAGGTTTTGACACAGAGAAGGGTTGGAGATATTTTGCAGGATTTTGATATGCTCGGAATAATCAGTGTGAGGGTGATTTCAAAAGGGAGAGGGGGAAGAATGAGGGAAATTAAACTAGCTATCTCTGATCCAATTGTTGGCAAGGCAAAAGAGATCATTCAAGAATCATTAAATTACCATTAAATAGAGGAAAAATGAAAGAGGAGTATGGCAAAAAATTCATGCTCCATTTGCAAATAAATAGGGATGAAAATGAAAGATGAGTGACGAAAAAAAATGTGTGTTTTGTGACATAAAAGAGAGCATTAATACCCGGATAATTGAAGAAACAAAAAACACTTATACTATTTTGAGCAATCCTGCATTAATGAAAGGACATTGCCTTGTGATCCCAAAAAAACATGTTGAAAGTTTATCTGAGCTAAATGACGATGTTAGGCAAGAGCTTTTTGAACAGGTAGTTAGGATGCAGTCCTTATTGATAAGGAAATTCATGGGCTGTGATATAAGGCAGAATTACCGGCCTTTCCAGAAACAAGACGATCTTAAGATAAATCATCTTTATATCCATCTTCAACCGAGAGAGCTTTATGATGAACTTTATGAAAAGTGCATGATCTATGAAAAAGATGTTTTTAAAAAACTGAGCCAGGAGCAGTTAGATGAAGATAAAGAATTTGTTTTGAGAGAAGTGAAAGTATAATCGGCCTTTTTAAAAGAAAGTTCCCAAAACCAAAATGGAATCAAAAGAGATATTGAAATTTCTGATGCAGCAAGGTTTGTTAGTGGATAAAGAACTCCTAAAGATCTTTAGTGATGAAGAAGATCTTGATTCTGTTAAACTTATTGTTGAAAAACTTAAAAATTCTACACACCAAAAGATAATCACCAAAGAGGTTTTAGAAAGAAACAAAGATCAGGTGGGAGTTATACTCTCTTCATTACCCCAAGAAAATCAGGAAAAGCTAGAAAGTTTGAAAATCAAGCTTGGACTGACTTTGGAGATTTCCAAGGAAGTCATTTTAAAGAAAGAGGAAGAAAAGCCAATTTTGAATGAGGGTTCTGTGAGAGTCCAGGCTATGAATTATCCTTTAGGGAAGAAGTTTGAGGTCAAAGACTTTGTGGCTTATTTTAGGAATCGTTTTGCAGAAATTAGGGGGGTTTTGCAAGATCATTCTGTGTTGGACAATTTAGTTTCTATAAACAAGATTTCCGGTAACAGACAAGGAATTTCTGTTATTGGGTTAGTTTATGCTAAGGCAGTCACAAAAAACCAGAACATAATTTTTGAGATAGAAGATCTAACTGGAAAGATAAAGGTGTTGGTGAATAAGAGCAAAGAGGAGTTGCATAAGAAGGCTTTAGAGATTCCTCTTGATGCAGTTGTTGGATTTAAGTGTGCTGGAAATCGGGAAATACTTTTTGTTAATGATATTGTTTTTCCGGAGGCTGTTTTGCTTGAAAGAAAGAAGTCCCCTGTTGAAGAATGTGCAATTTTTATTAGTGATGTGCACATGGGGAGCAAGAACTTTATGCGCGATGGATTTATGAGGCTTATGGAGTACCTAAATAATCACCCAGAATCCAAGAAGATAAAATATCTTTTTATTGTGGGAGATCTGATTACCGGGGTTGGAAATTATCCCGATCAGGAGAAAGATCTCGCAATTGTCAATTTAGAAGATCAATATACTTCTGCTGCAGAGCTTCTTGGAAAAATCCGAAAAGATATCAAAATTATCATCTCCCCCGGAAATCATGAAGGAGTTAGGTTAATGGAACCACAACCTTTATTTGATGAGAAATATGCTTGGGCACTGTATGACCTTGAAAATGTGTTGCTTGTAGGGAATCCCGCAATAGTGAATATAGGTGCTGTTCCGGGGTTTAATGGATTTAATGTTTTACTTTACCATGGATTTTCGTATCCTTTCTTTGCAGATAGTGTTTCGAGGCTTAAAGAAGAGAAGGCAATGAACTCTCCCGAAAAAATAATGACTTATTTGTTAAAATTTAGGCATCTTGCCCCAACTCACGGCAGCGTGCAATATTTTCCTGGAGAAACCGACTGCCACTTTATTAGAGACATTCCAGATATCTTTGTTTCTGGGCATACACACAAGAGCGCAGTGACTTACTATAATAATGTCCTGGTTATCTCTGGATCTTCTTGGGAAACCTTGACCCCTTATCAAGAAAAGTTTGGGAATACCCCAGACCATTGTAAAGTTCCTTTAATAAATTTGAAGACGCGCGAGGTGAAAATACTTGATTTTGAGTAAGATGGGAGGGAAGATGAAAGATGGATAACAAACATATTGTTGCTGTGACCGGGATTGTGATTAAAGACGGAAAGTTTCTTATTACGAGGAGAAATCTGAATAAGAAAGCATTTCCGGGCAAGTGGACTGTGCCTGGCGGAAGACTTGAGGTGGAAGATTATATCCGTCTCCCTAAGGATACTAAAGACCATTGGTATAATGTTCTTGAGAATGTTTTGAAAAGAGAGGTAATGGAGAAACTAGGATGAACACGCAAGAATACTTCAAAAATTTGGAAAAGGAAGTTAAGAAGGTTTATGAAATAGCTCAAAAAGCCAAAGATACTGGATTAGATCCCAGCGACAAGGTAGAAATCCCTCTTGCAATGAGCATGGCTGAAAAAGTTGTTGGATTAATATCTACAATTTATCCGCAGATGGAGAATAGTGGGATAGCTAAGAGGATTCTCGAGTTAGAGAGAGAGTATGGAAAATTAGATCCTACTGTTTCTTTTAAGATTGCCGAGGAGGTTGCAAAGCAGAAGTTCTGCCAATTCAAGAGTGTTTTAGAGGCTGTGGATGCAGGGATAAGAATTGGTTTCGCCTATGCCACTCTTGGCGTGGTATCTTCGCCAATTGAGGGATATACTGGGATACAGCTTGGTAAAAGAGCAGACGGAGGAGAGTATCTGATCGCAAATTTTTCTGGACCAATAAGAAGTGCAGGAACAACTGCAAGCTGTCTCGTTTTAATCTTAATAGATTTTTTAAGAGAGATGTTTGGTTATCAGAAGTATGACGCTACAGAAGAAGAAGCTAAAAGATATGTTATTGAACTTACAGACTATCATGAAAGAATAACTAATCTTCAGTATATGCCCACCGAACAGGAAATTTTATTCCTTGCAAAGAATCTTCCGATACAAATCTCTGGAGAGGAATCAGAGAAGATCGAGGTTTCTAATTTTAAGCACCTTCCAAGAATCAATACCGGCTTTATCCGCGGGGGAGTTTGCCTTATTATGGGGGAGGGTCTGGCGCAGAAAGCTGCCAAAGGATTTAGACTTTTGACTATGGTAAAGAAGAATGGAATTGTGGCGAGCGGTTTTGATTTTCTGCCCGATTATGTCAAATTACATGAGAAAAGAGATAAAGGAAAGACAGATAGCTCTCCGACTTACATCAAGGATTTGGTTGCAGGGAGGCCGGTTTTTGGACATCCTTCAAGATCAGGAGGGTTTAGGTTTAGATATGGGAGGGGGAGAGTTTCTGGATTTAGTGCAACTTCAATGCATCCTGCAACAATGGCAATTGTTGATCATTTTATTGCAACAGGAACTCAACTTAAGGTTGAAAAGCCGACAAAAGGGTGTGTTGTCACTTCCTGCGATTCGGTTGACGGACCAATAGTAAAACTTTTTAGCGGAAGTGTTAAGAAAGTGAGGAGCCAGGATGAAGCAAAGAGATTTTATCCTGATGTTGAAGAGATTATTTATTTGGGAGATATACTCTTTCCGTTTAGCGATGTTGCAAATAGGAATGCAGAGCTTATCAGGCCAGGATATGTTCCGGAATGGTGGTATTTGGAGTTAAAGAATAAAAATAAAGATTATGGTGGAGATTATTTTAATGTTTCCCTAGAACAAGCGATTTCTTTTAGTAAAGATTATGAAATTCCCTTGCATCCAGAGTATATCTTTTACTGGAATGAAATAAATATTGAAGGATTTTTGGGATTAATTGAGTGGCTTAAAAACTCGAGGATAGCCAAGAAAATAATCTTTCCTTATAATAAATCAGAGCAAGAAAAATTTAAGCTCGGTAAGAGATCTTTAGAACTTTTGGGCGTTGAACACGAGGTTACTGTGGAGAATGTTGTTCTTAATGAGGAAGCAAGCAAGGCTTTATGTGTTAATCTTGGAATTGATCCCGAGATCTTGGAAAATGATGGCTTTTTAAGAGACTTTTTTGATTTTGAAGCCTTCAAGATAAATTTAGAGGCTCAACCTCTTGAAATAGTGAATTCTTTATCTAGTTTTAAGATTAAGGATAAGTCCGGAGAGTTTATTGGGGCTAGAATGGGGAGGCCTGAAAAAGCAAAGTTGAGAAAGCTTACCGGGAGCCCGAATGTTCTTTTTCCTGTCGGAAATGAAGGCGGAAGAGTGAGGAGTGTTAATGAGGCTTGCAATGTTGGGAGTGTTAGGGGGTCTTTTCCAAATTATTTCTGCGAGAGGTGTGGTAAGGAAACCATATATCCAAGTTGTGAAAATTGTGGCAGCAAGTGCAAAAGAAGATTTCTTGAGTTATTTGAGGGAAAAGGAAAAGTTTCCTATCAAAATCTGAATTTGGATATAAATCATTTTTTTAATAAGGCTGTTGAAAAGTTAAACTTGTCAAAAGAGGAGATTCCTGCTTTGATAAAGGGGGTTAGAGGATTGTCTTCTGATGGGAAAGAAGTTGAGCATCTTGCTAAGGGAATTCTAAGATCTATTTACGGCTTGCAAGTCAATAAAGATGGGACAATAAGATATGATGTTACTGAGCTGCCTTTGGTTTGTTTTAAACCCAAAGAAGTTTTTGTAAGCGTTGAAAAACTGAAAAGCCTCGGATATAACGAAGATATTTATGGGAAAGAACTTGTTAGTGGGGAGCAGATTTTGGAGTTAAAACCCCATGACATTGTTCTTCCCGCTTGCCCAGAATCTTTGGACGAGAAGGCAGATGACGTTTTTTTAAGGGTTGCGAGTTTTGTTGACGAAGAACTTGTGAGATTTTATGGCTTAGAGCCGTTTCATAGGGTTAGAAAAAGAGAGGACTTGGTGGGACAGTTAGGGGTTTGCATGGCCCCACATAATTGTGCAGGAGTTATCTGCAGGTTTATTGGGTTTTCTAACACTTTAGGACTGCTTGCAAGCCCGTATATGCATGCTGCAATAAGGAGAGACTGTGATGGAGATGAAGCTGCGATTATGCTGCTTAGTGACGTATTGCTTAATTTTTCAAGAAAATTTCTTCCTAGCCATAGAGGAGGAACCCAAGATGCCCCCCTTGTGCTAAACGCAAAGATTGATGCAGGAGAGGTTGATGATCAGATCTTGGATTTTGAATTTTTATATGAATATCCTCTGCAACTTTATGAGCTTGCTGAGAGGAAAGAGCATTCTTCTAAGGTGGATTTTTATAATGTAAGAAAGATTTTGAAAGAAGGAAAAGATCCGTTTATCGGTGCAGGATTTACCCATAATACTGAAGATTTTAATGACGGCGTTTTATGCTCGAGTTATAAAACTCTTGCGACAATGCAGGACAAAGTCGGGCATCAGATGGAGTTAGTTGAAAAGATAAGGGCTGCTGATACAGAGGACACTGCAAGACTTATTATTGATAGGCATTTTATGAGAGATATTAAGGGAAATTTAAGGGAATTTTCTCTGCAAAATTTCAGATGCGTCGCATGCAACGAGATAATGAGGAGGCCCCCTCTAACAGGAGTTTGCTCTGCCTGCGGAGGAAAAATAATTTTTACAGTTAATGAAGGTGGAATAAGGAAGTATCTTGACCCTGCAATAGAGCTAACAAAGAAGTATAATCTCTCGGGATATGTCAAGCAAAATCTTGAACTTGTTAAGAGTTTTGTTGATAGTATTTTTGGGAGAGAATTGGAAAAGCAAGAAAGCATAAGCAAGTGGTTTTGATTATTTTCTGAAAGATTGAAAGAATAAAACCCCACCAATAATCATTAAAGCTAAAGACAAGAAAAAACTTATGCTTATTGCTGAAGAGTTTATTGCTATGACGTTGCCTGTTGGAGCTACAGTTTCTTCATAAAGAATAAAAAAAGACCTGCAAGGATGAAGAGGAATGATGAGAGTTTGGTGACGAGACCGGTTTTCTCCTTTTTCTCGCGTTCTCTCATCATTCTTCTTCCCTCTCTTGTTAAGAGATATCGGTCGTCTATTATATGGGAGAATTCTCCCGTAATGGTTCCTGTTTTGCCATATCTACTCCTTCTTAGTATACCTTGATTTTCTAATTCCTTTAATGTTGCCATTACTCTATATTCTTCTGCTTTTGTTTTAGGTTTTTGTCTTAGTATCATGTAATTTCTTGCATCCCACCCTTCAGGAGACCCTGGCTGCTCTCTATGTGGTGGATAGTGTATGTAGAAAAAATCTAAGAGTTCTTTTTGATCGGCATTTAGATCTTCCCAACTAACCCTTTCTTTCTCTTTTCTCTCAAACAATCCCATTTTATATTAAATTCCTTATTTCTTTTAAATATTTCCATGCTTCTTATTAGAACAAATACAATAAAATTGTCGGTAACAACAAACAGCCCATCATATTTGTTCGCTTAACTCCTAGGGTTATACAATAGATTCCTGTAAGTGTTGATGCAATTAAAACAATGAATCCGAAAATCCCGGAAAATCCTAAAGTAATTAGTGAAAGGATTATTAAGATTATCTTTGAAAGCAGAGAATAATTTATTTTATTTATTCTTTTAGAGAAGAATTTTGCAAGGTGTTTTGTTAAGAAATATGAAATTATTCCAGAGATTAAAACAACAATTAAAATTAAAATAAGGATTTTTGCGGAGGGTTGACCAATTATCTCTTGAATTGCAACAGCCATTCCTGTTCTAGTTTTTGAAATAGTATATAATGCTAGAAATGAAAAACCCATGACCAAGGTGTTTGTTGCTCCGAGCAGTATTAGAAATCCTTTTTTATCTGATTTTGAGATTGAATTGCCAAGAATTGCAGCCTGCCCACTACCTAAGCCAGGAAGAAATCCGCATAAAGGGCTTGAAATTAAAGAGGCAAGGATTGGCTTTGTCGTTTTTACTTTTATTTCCTTTAGATCTTGTTTTGGGATTTGGGTTTTTGTTTTTATACTCAGGATTAAACTTGAGGATCCAAACAAGCCTGTTAGAAGAGGAAGTAGAGGTTCTTTTAAATCTAAATTTAAAACGCTTAATCCTAAAAAACCCGTGAGGATTACAACCAGAAGAGCCTTAGCTTTGTTTTTTTCTGTGAATACTAAAAATATTACCGCCAGTATAAGAAGAAGAGGGATTATCTTTTGAATGATGGGATAGATTTCTGAAATTAAAAAAATTAATGGAAAAGAAATCAGCAAAAAAAGTAAAATTGCAATTAAACAGCCTTTTATTGAAAGCATTACTGCAGCATAGCCTTTTCCTTCTTTAAGCAGCTCGTGGCCGGGCAAGATACTCAACTCTGTATCGGTGTTTGGGCAACCAAGAAATATTGAAGGAATAAAATCCAGGAAAGTATGGGTTATTGCCATTGCAACAATAAAAACAACAAGATATGCTGGCTGGATTTTAGATAAAATAGTTGTGGATAAAGAAACTAAAAAAGCACCTATAAGATTAATATGTATGCCGGGAAATAAGCCAGAGAAAGTCCCCGCAAAAATACCCAAGATTAGGAATATTATCAATTCTATTAGCATATAATAAAAAGGTTTAATAATTAATAATGTTTGTTTTGTGGATGGATAAAATTAATCTTGTCACCAGGAATCTGCAAGAGATTATCGGCAAGGAAGAGCTGCTGAAAAAGCTAAAATCTAACAGCAAGCTTTCCTTTTACTGGGGGACAATGCCTACAGGAAGCGTTTCTTTTGCATATTTCTTTCCTATGATGAAGATTGCTGATTTTTTGAGGGCAGGAATTAAGGTCAAGATTTTGCTTGCGGATTTGCATGCGGCCCTTGATAGTGTGCCTTGGGAGATCTTGGATAAAAGAACAAAGTATTACGAGAGAGCAATAATTCTTATCCTGCAGACATTAAAAGTTGACTTAAAAAAATTAGAATTTGTCAGAGGTAGCCAGATTCAATTAAATAAAAATTATCTTAACGATCTTCTTAAGCTGAGCACCCTGACAACAATTAATGAAGCAAAGCACTCTGCTGCAGAGGCGGTGAAGAGCGCAAGCGGCGAAAATGTAAAACTTTCTGGATTAATATATCCCTTAATGCAGGCCTTGGATGAAGAATACCTTGGGGTTGATGGTCAGTTTGCAGGACTTGATCAGAGAAAGATTTTGGTTTATGCTCGAGAGTTTCTCCCCAAAATAGGATATAAACCAAGAATAGAGTTAATGACTCCTATGATAAGGGGGCTTGTTGGGGAAAAGATGAGTTCCAGCATTGCTTCCTCTAAAATAGATCTTTTAGATGATGAAGAAACTGTAAGAAAGAAGGTGAATAATGCAGATTGTATTGCCGGAAATCTTAATAATGGATTGATGGATCTTATGAGATATCTCATTTTTGTTTTGAAGGAAGAGGGAAAAGAAGTTCTGGTTGTTGAAAGATCTACGAAGTATGGGGGAAATTTAACTTATAAGAATTATCAGGAACTTGAGAAAGATTTTTTAAATAAAAAATTGCATCCGTTGGATTTGAAAAATACTGTGTCGAGAGAGATAAACATTCTTCTTAAGAAATTTAGGGAAGATAAACAAATTCATCTTTTGTATAAAGAAGCTTATAAATAACATAGCTTTTTAAATAATCAAAACTTGTTTTATTTATGGAATTGCCAAAGCTATTTGCTGCTCTTGGGATCGCTTTTCTTCTTGTAATGTTTTTAAACGGCGCGTTGTCAACTTTTTATAAGGCTCCTGAATCGGGATATACTGATTGCTACGATTCTTATACTGAATGTTATAATCTTACTTATAATTCTCCAGAGTACACTGCTTGTAGGGAAAGAGTTACGCAAGAGAGGGATGAATGTGTTGAAGAAGCCCTTTCTGGAATGAAGACCTATCAGGTAATTTACTATTCCATCTTAGCACTTTTGGCAATAGGATTATTGGTTTTTGGGTTTGCAACAATTCACAATCAAACCGTGGGTAGCGGGTTTATGGGGGCAGGAATTATTCTCTTAATGTTTGCAAGTCTTTTTGCCCTCATTAGCGGATTTACCTCTACGCTAATGGGCGGGCTTACTGGCATGATCACAGGGTTTGCTGTTTCAAACGGAGGAACCTCCACTTTAACTTATTTGAATTTGGTTTTCTCTTTAATAGGATTAGTTTTGCTTATTCTATACTCGTATTCTAAGCTAGACAACCCTTCACATATGCATGAGGTTTACGCGCCTCCACAACATCATTATTAGATTATCTTGTTCTGAAGCGAATGTATCCTACAGTATATATTTGTTTTTAAACAAAAAAGGTTTTGTTTTTTCATGGTGGAATTAGAAGGTTTGTATGTTTCTAATGAAGAAGTTAGAGAGAGTTTCTGGCCTGTCTGAAAGAATCTTAAACAACCAAGGACAGGTGATTTTGACTTTCAGAAGACTAGGCTTAGGAGCAGATTCTGACTCTGAAGGGTTAATTCCCCCAGAGAGTTATCATGGAGATTATTTTGAAACAGGAACTATTAATGGAGAGTTAACAAAGAAAGATTCTGGCGGAAGTGCCGAGTTCTGGGTCCATAATAGAAATTTTCCTCTGTCTTATTTTTTCTCCAGCGATTTAGCTGTCCCTGTAAAAAACAAGCTTGTTTGGAGTGCTTCTGGAAGCGAGATCCAAAGAGCAAGGATACCTTTTCCTCCCGGGCATTTAACAGAGGCTAAAGAGGGAGACATTCAAATTAGCAGTTATGAATTTTTGAAAAGTAGCCAACTATTCAATGAATTATACCATCCACAACCCCCTAACCTTAAAAGGCTTGAAGTTTTAATAGGAGACGATGAAATAAAGGGTTTTGTTCAACCTTTTTTAGATGGCCATCGTGTTACAGAAGAAAGCATTGCAGATTTCTTATATTTAATGAAAACTCCTGGGGAAATTGAAAGAAGAGTTGAAGCCTCTTATGTTAAAGAAAGAGGGAAACTTGCTGAAGAGTTAGTTAGGCATGTTTCTCATTTAAATAACCTGTATGATAGGATTTCGGGAATGGAGGAGAGAGTTTTAAAGTTGCATAGAGAAAGATATTATGAGGGAATGGAGGATATGCATTCTTGGCCTGTGTGGAGCGATGCTAGTTTAGTTGAATCTTATTCTGGGTTAAGGGCGAGTGCTAATGGGTGTATGGGGAATATAAATGGATTATTGAAAAGAGGAGAGGTAATTGGTTTCGTTAAGCATTCCTTCATAAAAGGAACTGGAATCGGATTTCCCGGTGAGGTTAAAACTCAAGATTATTTGAAGTATGTTAATGGAGATTTAATGCCTTCTGTCCAATCTATTCTAGAAAAGTTAGACGGTCATCTAAGGGAAGCTCAGAAAGTTGAGGTTTAAACTAAGAAAGAGTTTTAATTAATTTAATTAACCCCTACGTTCTATTATTCATATAATCATTAAGCTAAGAAATATATCCTATCTCATTTTAAACTCCACAACATCCAAGTCTTTAAGTTGGTGTTTTAAACCAACAATCTGGCCCGGAAATTTAGATGAAGGGCCCCAGATTTTTGTTTCTTTTATTTGCTTGCTAAAACCGTGGAAGATTTTTTCAGCAATAGTTTCTATTGTGGGGTTTTTTTCTAGGATAAAAGGTCTTTGTGATTTTTCTTTTCCAGGCTCTTTAGTATAAACTCTTATTTTATTGAAGCTTTGAAAGATCTTTTCTTTGAGAATCTCGAGATTTTCTGTTTCTTGTTTTTCTAAATTAATCACGACAAAGTTGTATTTCTTGGATTTAAGGGTTGATTCGATTTTTCTTCTGTCTTTTTCTTGGTCTTCTGTTATGTTTAGGACAATTATTCTTGGCTTGCTTGGGAGCCGTTTTTCAATTTCTTTTAAATGATTTATTGCTTTAACTAGGATGATAAGTGTGTCTGAGGTGTAAACCGTGCTTTTGTCAAAATATTCTGACTCTATGGCTGGAATTTCAATTATCTGGATTTGGGTTCCAGTATAGTGCATCATTCCTATTATTGGAAATTTAGTTACAAAAGAGTAAGGGGCTATCTCTGGGTGAGTGTTTGTAAGCAGGGAAAGAAGCGTTGACTTTCCTGAGTTTGTGAAACCGACAATAACTGCCTGCATCTCTTCTTTTTTAACCCCTGGCTTCTTGGATCCTTTGGCTGTCTTTTTTACACTTTCTATTTTTTCTTTTAATTTTATATACCTTGTTTTTAGATTAGCAAGCATTTTTTCAGAACTTTTGTGCTTGGGGCATTCTCTAATCATTTCTTCGAGATACTTCAATTTTTCCTCATTTGTTTTGGCCTGCAAAAATTTCAGCTCTGCCTGCTTGTAAAATGGGGATTGGTTTGTCGATGCCATATTATATGAACTTGTTCAATACTTTTATATATTCTTTATTTAAGCCACCAAATCTGAAAATTATTACTTTATTGAAACCCATACTTTTACAGAAGCTTAAATCTCTTTCAAGATTTGCTGGGGATAGTATTTTTTCATTTCCTTTTATTCCTGTATCAATAGTTCCCAAACCAACAGCATAGCTTTCCTTATTCTTCAGTATTGCTAGATTTTTCTTTGTTCTTTTGACTAACCATTTAGGCATCATACTTGTGTAAAACATTGGATTTTTTTCATAGGCAATATTGTAAGATAATCCTAGAAGTTCCATAATTTTAAAAGAGGGTATTGAGACTTGCATAGGGACAGTTATTCTGTTCTTGTTTTCTTCAAGAAATTTCTTTATGGGTTTTTTGTTTTTTCTGAATGAAAAAAGGTTTTTTAGAATCATTGATTTTTTTAAAGGGATTTCCATGTCAATTAACAAAGGATTTTTTATTTGACCTAATATTTTAAAGGATTCAATCAGGTTTTTGGTATTAGAAAAAGGGCTAATGTAATATGAATCTTTTATTATTGGCCAATAGGCTACTACACAATTCTTTTTTATTTTTCCAACCAACACCCTTGTTTTTCTAAAATCTTTTATTGATTTTGCTGCTATGAAAAGTTTTGTTGGGAAACTTATTAGTTTTAGTTTTTCTAGGTTATTTTTAGTGGGGAATTCTTCGTAAAATTCTATTTGCATATACCTTTTAAACATATTAAACTTAAAAAGATAATGGAACGAGATGAGCTTATTGCCAAAATCATGGAGAAAAAGGAATTTAGCCAACTTCCTTTGAAAGATGTTGAGCTGGCTTTGGAGAAGTTTGACAAGCCAAGAAATGCAGATTATCAAAAAATAAAGCCGACAAGACAATTTTTAAGGAAGATTTTTTCTGGATTTTCTTCTAGAAAGGTTTTACATAAAAGAGATGAGAGCGTAGAATGGTTTTTAATGAAACATAAGTCAACTAAAGAAAGATTCCCCTATTATGAAGAAGTTTATTCAAGGTGCTTTAAGGGCTTTCCAGAAAAATTAAGCGTTATTGATTTAGGGGCAGGAATTAATGGATTAAGCTACGGATTTTTCGAAAAGCTTGGCAAAAAAGTGGATTATATTGGAATAGAAGCAGTGGGTCAGTTTGTTGAGCTTATGAATTTTTATTTTGAAAAAGAGAAGTTAAATGGAAGATTTACGCAGGCTCAGTCTGGCTCGCCCAAGCTTGGTCAAGCCAAGGCAATTCATGAGAGTTTGTTTAATCTTGACAAAGCAAAAGAAATTATCAATGGAGCAAAAAGACCAAGAATTGTATTTTTGTTTAAAGTTGTAGACTCTTTGGAGGTGGTGAAGAGAGATTATTCTAAAGATCTATTGCAGGAGATTGTTCCTTTAGTCGATAGGGTTGTTGTTAGTTTTGCAACGCATAGTCTTGGCGCCAGAAAAAAATTTTCTGTGCAAAGAGGTTGGATTGTTAATTTTATCAAAGAAAGATTTAAAATCCTTGATGATTTTGAGCTCGGAGGAGAACGGTATTTGATCTTTGAGAAATGAAGCCAAAATTTTACAGAAAAATTCTAAAGAATGGCATGACTTTGGTATTTGAAAAAAGAGAGGTGCCTGTTGTCAGTGTAGCTATCGCTGTTAGGTGCGGGGGAATTAATGAGGATTTGAATGAAAAAGGAATAAGCCATTATATTGAGCACATGCTATATAAAGGAACTCCGACAAGAAATGCAAAAAAAATTGCAGAAGAAATCGAAAGGAATGGCGGAGTTTTGAACGGCTTTACTGATGAAAATATTACTGCTTACTGGTGCAAGATGCCAAGCAAGCATTTGAAGATTGCCTTAGAAGTTCTTTCAGATATGGTTAAAAATCCTTTATTTGAACAAAAAGAGCTGGATAAGGAAAGGAAAGTTATTTTTGAAGAAATAAAAATGAGAAGGGATAATCCAAGGATTTATGTGCTAGACTCGATAAAGAGCTTTTTGTATGAAGAACCGTTTTCCTCTAATTTGATAGGGACAGAGAAAACGATGAATTCCATTACTAGAGAAAAAATACTCCAAAGGTTCAAGGAAGTATATACTCCTGGTAATATGGTCTTGTGTGTTGTGGGAAATGCCGACTTTAAGGAAATTGAGAGATTTGCGGAAAAAACATTTAAGAAAACCAATGGGGGCGTGAAAAACTTTGAAATAAAGACGAGAAATCATTCTGAAGTCGAGTCTAGAAAAGGGCTTGACCAGGCTAATTTTGTTTTTGCCTATCATGCCCCATTAACTAATGAAATGGACAATTCTGCTGCAGAGGTTTTAAATGCGATTCTTGCTCACGGAATGTCTTCAAGACTTTTTCACGAAATCAGAGAGAAGAGAAATCTTGCATATAGCGTTTCTGGTGATTCCCAAATGACCAAGGATTTTGCATATAGCTTAATTTATGTTGGAACTTCTAAGGAAAATATAGAGAAAGTCAAGGAGCTTATACTTAAGGAATTTGAAAAAGTTTCTAAAGAACTTGACGAAAAAGAGCTTAGCGAGGTTAAGGAGCAGTTAATAGGCAACCACCACATTTCTATGGAGGATTCCACAAACCAGATGGTCAGCCTTCTTGGGTATGAAATGAACGGAAATGCTAAAGAGTTTTATGAATATGAAAAGAGAATTAAAGGCGTAAAGATTTCTGACGTGAAAAGACTTTCAAGGCTTGGAAGCTACAGTTTTTTTGCTTTGGTGCCAGAGTGAAACTAGTTTTCAAAAAAAAACATTTATAAATACGGGTAGTTTAGAACAGGCATGGGAAAGAGGGTGTGGCTCTGGATTGGCGGAGCAATTTTGGTTTTATTATTCTTTGTTGCGGCTTTTAGCGATTATTCAAGTACCGGTTTTGCAATTGCGACAAACAATTCCAGCGATTTAACTCCTCCGACATTATACATTACTAGCTCTTATGTTGATTCTTACAATGTCGTTAAGATTTATGGGGTTGCTTATGACGCTGAAAGCAAGGTTAATAATATTCAGATTGCTGGGCCAATAGAGTATACTGGGCTGCAGAGGGCTTCTTTATACTGCTATCTTAATAATTGCTCGTTCTTTTTGAACTTTAGTTTTAATCCTTCTATAGATGTTTATGGGGATACTTATCGGGTTTATGCTGGTAGCAATGGGGGGACCGCAAGCAAAGATATTGTTTTGAAGTTTAGCGGAGAGTGTATCCCTGATCCTATTGGTGTGACCTGTGCAGGATTTGAGTGTGGCACTAGAATAAACAACTGCGGTCAAAATGTAAATTGCGGAACTTGTCCTAATGGAGAAACATGCAGTGCTGGGCAATGTGTTAGCAATCTTTATAACAGAAGTTATTCTACAGAATTAATCTCGGCTACAGATCTTTCTGCAATGCTCAAGGTCAGAGATAACATAAATGGGATTAACAATACCGGGGAGATATCTGAAGGAAGTTCTAATTATATTTTGGGTTTGCTAATTAATGTAATGGATGCTGATGAAACCCCTACATCTGAATCTGCTAAGATAAGGTATAAGGCCCTAAATTTAAGCACGGGCGGTTTTTTCCCCCAATTTAGTCCTTCAATTGAATTTAAGTTTGTTAACTCTATACATGGATTAGATTATGTTGTTGAGTTAGTTTCTGCTACAGACACTTCTGCCCTTATAAAAATAACCTCTGGTTCTGGGACCGGGGAGATGGCTAACCTTTTAGAGGGAGAGGCTAAGATTATTACCGGACTTACTGTGAGATTAAATTCTGCTGATGAGACTACTTCTTATGGTTTTGCTAACCTGGATGTTGAAGCCTTCACTTTGGAGATTTCTTCTAATCAAGCATGCACGGATGAATGTGTCCAGGTGGGATTATTGATGTGCTATGAGGATACAGGATACTTGCAAACATGTGGCAATTACGATTCAGACAGCTGCTTGGAGTGGGGGGCTGGGACTTATTGCCCATATGGCTGCGATATCTATGGCTGCAAAAGCCAACAGTCTTTTTGTGTAGATTCTGATAAAAATGCCCAGTATCCTGATGGAAAGAACTATTACGCTCTTGGAACAGTAACAACGCAGCTTGGAAATTTCACAGATTATTGCAATACTACTGGAACTACTTGGCTCAATGAGTATTACTGTTCTGGAAATACTTCTGCTATCTCTGGCTATAATTGTCCTTATGGATGCAATGCAGGGGTTTGCAAGCAAGCGCCTAAGCAAATTAAAAGATGCAAGGGATTACAGTGTGTTAGCAGATTCTTTACTGATTTATTTAGATCAAACTAAATAGAATTATTTTTCAATAATTTTGATTATACCTATTACGAAGAAACATAAGACTATCAACCATTCTTTAATCCCATCAATGAAAGTTAGCTTTAACAAAGGAATTAAGTAAATTACTCCTAAGATTATAAATATCCAGCCGATTAATTTATTCATTTTACTCTTAAGGGAAAGTGTTTTAAATAGTTTTTGAGTGCCTTTTTTATGCAGATAATAAAAGTTCCGGGAATAAATGGTTTGGGGAAGACAAAAGGGTGCGAGAAGGCAGGAAATGAAATACTTGCAAGTTTAAACGAAATTTATGCAAACGAACAAGGCAAGCCAATAGATGTTAAACTGCTTGACTTGGAAGAAATTCATCTCGATAATTCTAATCTTGAACTAACTATCAATTTGATCTATGAAAATGCCTTAGAAAGCTTTGATAAAGACAAGGTTATTTTCCTTGGAGGCGATCATTCTATAAGCTATTCTCTCGGAAGAGCTTTTCTTGATTATTGCAGGGAAGAGAGCAAAGAGCCTTGCTTGATTGTTTTTGACGCCCATCCGGATTTAATGCCTGCAATGAAGTTTCCAACGCATGAAGAGTGGCTTAGGGGCCTTATAGCTTCCGGATTTCCAGCCAAGAATGTTTTGCTTGTTGGGCTAAGAAATCCTGATCCTGAAGAATTACGATTTATTAAGGAAAGAGGGATTAAGACCTTAAATATTAATGAGCTTTTGCTGGATATAGAAAATGCCTGTGATACTATTATGGAGTTTTCTAGCGGAAAAGAGCTATATCTTTCTTTAGATGTTGATGTCATAGACCCATGCTTTGCGCCAGGAACAGGATACAAGGAGCCCGGAGGTTTAACTTCCAGAGAATTTTTGTATTTAATCCAGAGACTTAATAAAATTAAATCTTTAAAAGCAATTGACCTTGTTGAAATTAATCCGGTTTTAGACAAGGAGGGAATAACTGTTAAGTTGGGTGCTAAGATTTTAAGTGAATTAATATGAGGGTATTTATTTCTTTAAGATTAAGTAAGGAAGCTGTTGAAGAAGTTAAGAGAATTCAGAAAGACTTGAAAGGTTCTGGTTTTTTTGAAGGAAAACTTACTGAAGAAGAAAATTTGCATTTAACCTTGAAGTTTCTTGGAGAGATAGATGAAGATAAAGTTGAAGAAGTTAGAGAGAGGTTAAGAAAAATTAATCTTGGGGGATTTAATGCTAAATTTGGGGAGATTGGGGTTTTTGATAAGAATTATATTAGGATAATTTGGGTAAAATTATTGGGGTGTGAGGAATTACAAAGGCAAGTCGATATTGTTTTGGGTGGTTTGTTTGAGAAGGAAAAAAGATTTATGGGGCATTTGACCATTGTAAGAGTAAAGAAAATTAGGGATAAAAAAGAATTTCTGGAATTTGTGAATAAAATTAAAGTCAAAGATGTCAAATTTCAGGTAAATGGTTTTGGATTGATGAAATCTGAGCTGTTTCCAAAGGGCCCAAGATATGAAATTATTGAAGAGTTTAATTTGTAAGAGAAAAATATAATTAAGAAAGAAAAACAAGTTTTATATATCTTTTGCAATTTAAGATATATCTTCTGCAATATATATGTTTAAGTATCTTGGTTGTTTTTCGTTATTTTAATGGACGATATTTTTGCGTTTCATGAAATTAAAAAGAGGCTGACCGAATTTTTTCTAAGTAAAGGCTTTATTGAAGTGCCTGCGCAATCCAGAACCTCTATTCTTGCTGCATGCGAAGATCCTAGTACTGTTACCTCTTATTGTGTTGGAGGGAAGATTTGGCCATTACCTCAAACCGGGCAAATGTGGCTAGAGCATGAATTATTGAAAAATCCGCAGCTCCCTGGAGTTTTTTGTGTTACAACTAGTTATAGGGATGAGCCCAATCCAATTCCCGGGAGGCATGATCGGGTTTTTCCAATGTTTGAGTTTGAAGCCAAAGGCGGATTTGAAGATTTAAAAGAATTAGAGAGAGAGCTCGTTCAATTTTTGGGATTTTCACAAGGAATTGAAATAGATTATGAAGAGGTTTGCAAAAACCATGGGACAGAAATTCTTGAAGCAGAGCACGAAGAATTATTAAACAAGAAGCACGGAAGCGTTGTTTTCTTGCAGAAGTTTCCCCAGAGGACAAGCCCGTTTTGGAATATGAAGCATTTTAAAGACGGAATTTTCAATAAGGTTGATGTTTTGCTTTGCGGGATGGAAACTATAGGGAGCGCCGAAAGATCTTGCAACATTGGTGAGATGAGAGAGAATTTTTTGAGAATCTCTGATGGAAAATACTCTCAATTATTGTTTGACAAGTTTGGAAAAGAAAGGGTCATGAATGAGTTAGATCATTATCTTGGCCTGAATATGTTTCCAAGATTTGGCGGAGGAATTGGGGTTACAAGATTGGCAAGAGCAATGAGAATGGAGGGTTTGCTGTAATGGGAATTGAGGATATGGCTAGAGAGTGGAAAGCCATTGCACGGGAGGCTTTAAGGATAGGTTATTTTCAGGTGCCTAAGCATGAGGATGATCCGGAAGTCGTGATTTTAGATAGAAGGATTGCAAGATATCATCATGATCACGGACAGCCTTTTAGTTTTACCAATGCCCCTGCAGGAGTAAATGCAGGAGATTATCTCTTGGAGCATTAGTATTTCTCGTTAATTACTTTGAAGACTTCTGCTTTTTTTCCAATGCAAGATTTTAGCTCTTCATAGGATGCATTGAAAATACCTTTTAACGTTTTGAATTCTTTAAGAAGCTTTCTTGCAGTTGCAGGGCCAATCCCCTGAAATCCTTCGAGAATAAACCGCATTTGCTCTTTTTTAGATAGGTTCTTTTTTTTTGCTTTCAACGAAATTTCTTTTTCTTGTTTTTTGGCAAGTATGCATATAAACTTTGCCGTATCTTCTGGATTTTTTGTGAATATTATTGGAACCTGGAACTTTAACAAGATAGATAAGATAAATCCTCTGACGGCGTTCCCATTGATTCCTTCTGGCCGGTCGTTATATAGTTCTTGTTCTTCAATCCCCTCGATAATCAGCAACCTTTTTTTGTATTGTTGCAATTCTTCAAGCTGCCTTAGAAGTCTTTTATTGATCATTGAGCTTAGAAAATCAGAGATCGTTTTTCTCTCAATGGCCACATCCCTCACAATATAATCTGCAACTTTTAATTCGCGGATATCCGTCTCTATTCCCAAGTTGATTAGGTTTGAAATAACCAGAGAGTTTTTCTCTCGGTAATCTGCAATAATCCTCGGCTTTTCTACGATTTTAATTGGTTTTTTTGAAAAGATGTTTAAAAATCCAGACATGTTAAAGGGTTTTTTGCTTTTCCTCTTTTTTATTGCTTTCAAGTTTGTTTTTTATAGAATGAATTGCAGTATGCATTCTTTTTTCCTTTGCTCTAGAGGCATAGTAGAATCCCTCGTCTCTTGTGCCTTTGGTGATTAGAATCTTAAGTTTGCCTGGCATTAGTCTTGCAGTTCTTCCTGCACGCTGTATCGCGCGAATTGCGCTTGGAACAGGCTCGTAAAAAATAACTGCATTAACTTCTGGGATGTCTAAGCCTTCTTCTCCAATTGATGTTGCACAGAGCACATTTATCTCTCCATGGCTGAAATCAATTAAAACATTTTTTTGCTCTCTCTGATTTAGACCAGAAGATTTTTCACCAAGACCTTTTTTTGCCTGGCCAACAAAAACTTTTGCTTTAATTCCATTTATTTCGTTTAGCTCCTTGCAAATTTTTACAATAGTATCCCTATACTGGGCAAAGATAATAGCTTTCATTTTTGGGTTTTGCTGAAATTCGTGTTCTATCTCTGCCTTTAGTGTTGATAATTTTGGGTTTTCTATTTTTTTGGCTAAGAGTTCATTCATTAAAACATATGCTTTATTGAATTCCGGCTGTTTGACAATATTCTGGATCGCTTTGCTTTTCTTTTGCTTTGCCTGTTCAAACATAGAGAGGAAGTATTGCTGTAGGGAGTAAAGTGTTTGTGTTTCCAACAATTCAAGGGCATGCTGAAGCTTTATTGCCTGCGCACACGCGCTTGCTCCGGATAAAATATTTAAATTTTTATCCCCCATAGATATTCTATGCATTATTTTGCCTTGCAACTCCAAGAGGCTCTTTTTTGTAGCCATTCCAAAGAGCAAGCTTCTGTTCTTTAATTCCTCGACCTTTTTGTCATAAATCTTTTTCAAGAGTTCTTTTATCTCCTGGAATTCTGGGGGAAAATTTACTTGGATTTTTTCAAAATCCAGATCTTGTAGATACTCTTTTACGTCTGGGCTTTCGCGGGTTCTTAATTCCACCGCCTCTATAGAGAGATTTTTGCAAATTTGCTTGATTCTTGATTCTTCACTGCCAGGAGAGGCAGTTAATCCAAGAATTCTCTGGTTTTGAGACTGCTGGATGTATCTTTGAGCTACAAGATTATAGTCGTAGTTGTTAATGCATCTATGGGCTTCATCCTCGATTAATAGGCTTGTTTCCCTTAAGTCATAAAGATAATTCTTTAAGTCATTGGCCACGCACTGAGGAGTCGAGAAGATTATATCTGCATTTTGAAAAAGTTTTTTTCTATTCTCTGGAGGGACAGATCCGGTGAATAGTTCCATCGTAGCGAATAATTCTGGGAGATGTTTTTTAAAATAATCGAGATGTTGTTCTGCTAAAGGCCTAGTTGGAGCCAGAAAAAGAACTTTGTGGTTGGGAAATTTTTTCAGCCTTTCAATAGAGAGCATTAGTGCGATGAGTGTTTTGCCGACGCCTGTCGGAAGAACAACAAGGGTGTTTTTTGACTTGCTGGTTTCAAAAATTGCTTTTTGGTATTCTCTAGGATTTATCTCTTTTAGAAAATTTTCAGACATGTTTTTAGAGAATTTATTGGGGTATAATAATCTATCTTTACTCTTTTTTAACTATTGCGTATATTATCAATACTGCTGCACAAATAAGCAAAATTAACCCTATTGTGGGAACAATGCTTATGAAGTTTGATTCCTCTGGAAAGATCACGTTTCCTGTGACTGTTTGTCCCCCGATTAAAGGCCATGCGAAATATAATCCCCCAAGCAGAGCCAGAATTCCAAAGGTTGCTATAACGCTTTTTTTCTCAAAGAAGTCTTTTTGTTTTTTCATTGTTTAATTAATTTAGGGTTGTTTAAATGCTTTTTTATATTATTAGTAGGGCATATCCCAAACCGATCAAAGTTACGATTGCCAGGAAGCTCCACAACACAAGATTTCCAAAAAAGATTTTGTTTCCATCTAGGTCTGATATTGGGAGCATGTTAAAGAATACAAAAATAATGCTTAGTTTTGCAAAATCAGGGATATTTAGGATATACCCTAAGCCCGCAAAAATTAAACTAATTATGACCCCTGTTGCAGCTATTAGGCCTATATGTCGCTCAGTCATTTCTGAAAAAGAATATAACCCGTGTCTTTTAGCTGCCCGATATGCTTTTGGTTTTACATCGAAGACAAGAGAAGCGAGCCAGTAAATATTCCCGAGAGTTATGGCGCCTATTAATAAGGGGAAGGCAATTCCTGCAGGGAATGGTTTTTTGAAATGGCTTGCTGGCGTAAAACCATATCTTTCTATTTCCCAGAGTTTTATTTCTATCTCTGATTCAAGGTAGAAAGCCATTATTTTTTTGGCGATTATATTTATAAGAAGTATCGCAAAAATTACAACTAGTACGTAGATAAATCTCTCAAAGGATTTTAGGAGGGTAATTATTAATGCAAAGACTAGTGAGGTTACAATCATCCAGGCAAATTCCCTTGCTTTCATGTTAAATATATGTTTGGTTTTTTTATAAACTTATTGTCTTGTGTATGGAAAACTATTTAAATAAGAGATTTATAAATCTTGTTATGAGGATAAGAAAAATTAGCGAGGTATTAGGACTCAAAGTCTATACTGATGGCGGAGATTTCTTTGGAGAAGTGGAGGAAGCCAATCTCTTTGAAAATAAAATTGATGGTTGGAGGATAAGGGTTGGTGGAGGCATTACTTCTTTAATTGGGGGAGCAAGAGGTGTGATCATTCCGCATCACTTTGTTAAAGCAATCAGTGATGTGTTTGTAATAAGTAAGACTGCTCTGCCAAGTCCGGAAGCTAGTATGCCTGGAGTTGAAGAAGTCCCTGGCGATCTAGTATAACGAACCTCTTTTAAAAGAAGGTTCCAAAAAACCTAAGAAAAAATGGCAACAGAAAATCTGTTACAATCTGAGATTTTAGTAAAATTTGTATATCCCTTCTTATTGATATTCTTCATAGTCTTTGCTGTCCTGGAGAAAACAAAGCTCTTTGGTGAGAAGAAACAAGCAAACGCAATGATTGCTTTTGTTATAGGGCTGATTTTTGTTGGTGCTTTAGCCCCTAAGCTAATTGTAAGCAACCTGATCTTGTTTTTAAGTGTTGCAATTGTCATTGTTTTTGTTGTTTTAATATTATACGGCTTTGCAGCAGGCGAGAAAGAGGGTCTTGAAGTGAAGCTTAAGGGATTGAAGTGGGTCATTGGAATTGTGGTAGTTGTTGCTGTAATTGTTGCAATGTTTTTGATTACGGGAGTTTTTGAAGAGGTAATTGATAGCTTGTTTAGGAGCGATTGGAGCAACGATTTGTGGACCAATGTTATTTTTATTGTTGTTATTGCAGCAGCTCTTGCAGTGGTTATGAGATCGGCAAAGAGCAAATAAATTATTTTATCGAGGCGTTTGGATACTTTTTTAAGGAGGATATTAAAAAACCATTAAAGGAAGAGAAACATATTTAAAAGAGGTTTAACTATATAAGATATGAGTGTGATAACATTTTTAGCATCCGGAAGTTTTTTTGGAGGAGGATTTGGAGATATTCTTAATAAGTGGCAAGAAGCAGGAGTTTTTTCTTATGTACTCCCTTTTCTGTTAATCTTTGCGTTGGTCTTTGGAATTTTAACCAAGATGAGTCTTCTTGGAGAGAATAAACCAGTTAATGCTATAATCTCTTTAGCTATTGGATTAATGGCCTTGCAGTTTGATTTTGTACCAAGATTTTTTTCTGAGATCTTTCCTAGACTTGGAATAGGGCTTTCAATACTCCTTGCGTTATTGATACTTACCGGATTATTCTGGAGCAATGAAGATTCGCAAACTGCCTGGTTTAAGTTCGTTCTTTTGGTTGCAGGATTCATCATAGTTGTGGTTACTGTAATCAATACTGCCGGATCCTTGGGATGGAGTGCGGGTTATTGGTGGGAAGATCATTGGATAAGTGTTTTGGGGGTAATAGTCCTGCTTGTTTTAATTGGATGGCTTGTTGCTGCTGGTGGCGGAAGCAAGAAAAAGTGATTCTTTTGTCTTGAAAATTTTTGAAAGATTTAATGTGGGGTTTTGATATTTTAATCTTTTGAAATATAAAGAACGTATAGTACTTAAAAATAAATGTTTTATGTCTTAGCCTTAAATTAGCAGGCGTTATTTCTTCAGGTCTCTAAAGAACAAGATTTCGCCGAGGATTGTTAAAGTTAAAGCGAGGAAAAAGACAATGTTTAGTGATGAAGGGCCTGTTCTTGAGGCTATTGCATTTCCTGTGCCTGTCAAAAAGTCAGGGGCTGCCATGAGGATAATCCCTATTATCATGAAGATCGAGGCTGCAACTCTTGTTATGGGAGTCATATCTACTAATTTTCCTTCTAACTTTCCCTCCTGAAGCCTTTTTTTTAGCCTGCTTCCTTTTTTGGTTAGAGTATACAGTTCCATTTTTCCAACAAATTCTGGGTGATGGCCTATCCTTGATTTTATTACTCCTTTTGATCTTAAATCATAAAGATCTTTTCTTAGTGCATCATAGGCTTCTTTGGTATTTGGGACTCCAAAGTATCTTGCAATTTCTGTTAAATTGTGCGGATCTGCCCTATAATCTAAAAAACCAATGTATCTCTGCTGCAAATCTGTTAGGCGCATTTCTTCTCTTTTTACCATTTTATCTTCTTAAAATCTTTTTTTCTGCTTTATCTAAGACCGGATTCACCACTTTTGCAAAAGAATCCTGCATCATAGACATCTCTTTTTTAATGCTGTCAAGGTTATCGCCATATCCGCCTATTTTTTCCAGGATAGATATTTGCAGTTTATCAATCATTGTCTCTATTCTTTTTAATCTTTCTTCGGCAGTATTAAGGCGGGTGTCTGTTAAAACCTTAAATTCGTTTAGTGCCTCTATCTGTTTTTCTATTTTCTTTATTTTGTCTGTGAATACCTGCTCTGCAATCTCTATTAGTGTTCCGGTGTCCGTTGTTCCGCTATAAGAATAATACTGTTGCTGCTGGTCTTGAGGGTAATCCCCTTGCGGATAGGAATACATGTCCTGCTGTGCAAACTGCCCTTGGTCGTAATAAGCATCTGGGGCGGGGGCCTGCATTGTTTGATCTGCAGGGTAATCCTCATAGGTCTCTTGCTGATTTAATTGCTGCCTGTTCATTATTGATTGTTGCATATCGTCCATTTCTCTTTTTGTCACTACCTCTTTAATTTGGGCTTGGGCCATTGCCTCTTGAATCATTTTTGGGGGTATCCCTTGTTCTTTGAGATCATTTATAATCTCGGAGTCAGATCTTCCCTGGCTCTTCATTGTTGTTACCTGATCTAATACGCCCAACTTCTTTTATAAGTGATTAGTTCTTTTTTAATTTTTCCAATTCGGATCTTCTAACAAATTCCAATGGTTGGAACATCTTTGCCTGTTTGACTAATATATCCAGGTCTTCTTTTCTTGCGAACTTTGAAAATTCTTCTGAGATTGATTCAAGGAATGTTTTTATCCGCTCTAGGGTTGATCTTATTGTCTCCAGGTCTTTTTTTATTTCTAATACGTCCTGAGAAGTTTTTTCTTTGCTCTCTATCAAATTTTGCCCAACTAAAAGCAATCTGTCCTTTAGGATTCTGTTTTTTTCTTCAAGATCTCTGATCTTGGTGTTCATATCTGCAAAGTAAGCATACTCATAATTTTCTTCCATGTTTTATAGATGGAAAAAGAGTTTAAAATTGTTTGCTCTTTTACATACAAAATAATTTAAACTTGCTCTTTCTTTTAGGATTATGAAATTCAAAAACGAGGTGCCCCTTTATGCTTACGAGGTACAGAGAGAGGGAGGGGAAGATATCCTCTATGTTAATTATTTGGGCGCCCCATTCGTTCCTAGTATTGCCGATCATGTGGAAGTAATGGATATGGTTATTGACGCTCTAATAAAAAATCCAAATGTTTCAAGGGTCGTCTTGGTTCAGCAAAAAAATTACAATTATGGCATAAAGGAAGTTTCGCTACTTTTGGAAATTGCTTCTTTATACGTTTATCTTGTAAAGCAGGAGAAGATCCTTTCCCAAGAAAAGATAGGTTCAAGTAGCCCTGCAGAATTTGGCCAGAGATATAGGGATTTATCTAAATTTTTGATGCTGTTAAAAAGAGACCCTATCGCCTCTTACTTTGAATTGAAAAGAATTGTTTTGGAAACTAGAGTTTCTTTGGAAAGAGAAAGGAGGCTTGAACAGGAGAGTTATTTAAGATTTTTAGAAAAGCTGCTTTCTTTAATCGATGCTTCCAAAATTATTCAGGAAGCTAGCCAGTATTTTCAGGATTATGGGTTGGGAAACAGGGAGATATACAACAAAATCTTGAAAGTAGACATTGTTCCAAATTTTACTTATACGAGATTGGTTTCTGGCTTGCCGGATGATTCGGAAATTATTGATCAATATAAAATTGCACAGGAAAGCTATGACGAATCTCTAGTGACTATCTTAAAAAAGAAAGACGAGGCTAAACTTATATATCACCTAGTTCCCCCAGAAAATGTTTTGAGGGAAGACCATAATCTTCTTCTGAATCTTGGTAAAGAGGTTTTGATAGAGCACCAGCCAAAGGCCGAGGAATTTACTGATACAGGAAGAACAAGGCAGGTTTTTTTTAATATTGCCAAAGATTTACTGCAAGATCTGGCCCAAAGTCAAGGGATCTTGTTGAATTTCGAAGATTTAAATAAGCTTGCTACAATTCTTGTCAGACACACTATTGGCTTTGGGGTGATTGAGGTTCTTTTGCAGGACAAGAAGCTGCAGGATATCTCTTTAAACTCGCCAATACCAATGACGAATATTTTTGTCAGGCACCAAGACTATGATGAGTGCATTACCAACATCCTCCCAAGTCAGGAGGATGCTGATTCGTGGGCTGCTAAATTTAGAATGATCTCTGGGAGACCGTTAGACGAAGCAAATCCGATCTTAGATACTCAACTTGAGATAGGGAAGATAAGTGCAAGAATTGCAATTATCCAGCAACCTTTGTCTCCCGAAGGGCTTGCTTATGCTCTTAGGAGGCATAGGGAAGAACCATGGACTCTGCCTTTGTTTATTCAAAATAAAATGCTAAATCCGTTTGCTGCAGGGCTTTTAAGTTTTTTGATAGATGGATCTAGGACTTTGCTTGTTGCAGGAACAAGAAGCAGCGGGAAGACCTCTTTGCTTGGAAGTTTAATGCTTGAAATTATTCCGAGGTATAGAATTATTGTTATTGAAGATTCCTTAGAACTGCCTGTAGACTCACTTAGAAAGCTTAAATATGATATTTTAAGGATGAAAGTTAGGTCTGCTTTGCTTAAGACCACTACAGAGGTTTCTGCGGATGATGGTATTAGAACTAGTTTAAGACTTGGAGATAGCTGCTTAATTATCGGGGAGGTAAGAAGTGTTGAAGCCAAGGCCCTTTATGAGGCTATGAGGGTTGGAGCTTTAGCGAACGTTGTTGCAGGAACAATACATGGGGCTTCTCCTTACGGTGTTTTTGATAGAGTTGTTAATGATCTAGAAGTGCCTGCAACTAGCTTTAAAGCGACAGATATTATTGCGGTCGCAAATCCTATAAAGAGCCCTGATGGATTGCATTCTTGGAGAAGGATTATACAGCTTGCAGAAGTAAGAAAGCACTGGAAAAACGATCCGCAAGAAGAGAAGGGCTTTGTTGATTTGTTGAGATATAATGTGGAGAAAGATGGGTTGGAGGCAAGCGATGATCTGATTAATGGGGATAGCGAGGTTATTAAAAGCATCGCGGCGAATGTAAAAGGATGGGCGGGAAACTGGGACGCTGTTTACGATAATATTCTTCTAAGAGCTAAAATAAAAAAAGAGATAGTTGATGTGGCAAACAAGCTTGGGAATTTAAGGTTGTTGGAAGCAGAGTTTAATGTTCTTAGCAGCGACGCTTTTCATAAAATTTCAGATGAAGTTAGGCAGGAAATTGGATTGCCTTTGTCTGAAAGAGTATTCCCTGCATGGCAAAGCTGGCTGAATAAGAAGATAAAGGGCAGAAAAATATAGCTTTATAAACAAAAAGAGCTTTTTTTATTAATGCGTAAATTATTGTGGAATTTTGTTTCCTTTGCAGTCATTATCTTCCTTCTGTGGCTTGTTTTGAAGGATATTAGCTTTAAGGATGTTTATCTGCTGCTTAAAATTGCAGATCTAAAATATATCTCTCTTGCTGTTTTTGCAACTCTTCTGACTTTTATTGTTTGGGCAGTAAGGTGGTCATATTTATTTACCGGCCTTTTTAAGGGAGATTTTATGTTCTTGCTTCACCTCTTACTTGCCGGGGCTTTTTTTAATACAATAACTCCTGGAGCAGGAATTGGAGGAGAGCCTTTTAGAGCGCATTTTTTATCCAAGAGGTATAAAAAATCTAGGGCAGTTATGCTGGCGTATGTCTTGGCAGATAAATTCTTTCAACTCATTGTTTTAGGCGTATTTGCTGTTTTTTCTATTTTATTCCTTTTTGTTTATGTAAAGATGTCTAACACCTTGAAATATGTTCTGGAAGGAATACTGATCTTTGTAGTGATTTTTGCCGGAACAACCATCTATCTTACTATTAAAAAGTTAAATTTTAATCTCGGAAATTTCTCGAGGAAATTTCATTTCTTCAGATTCCTGAGGAAGAGATTTAAGACTGCAGACCATTTGGAAGACTTTGTAAACAAGAAGATAAGGGTCTTTGCGAGAGTTTTTAGATCTTCTGTTAAAAACAAGAAAACAATGTTTTGGGCGTTTTTCTTGGCTGTTTTGTTTTGGATGTTTAATTTCCTTACTACCTATTTCTTATTTTTGGCTTTTGATTTTAATGTTAACTTTCTTTCAGTAATCATTGTTGTAACTCTTGGAAATCTGATTGGTGCTTTAGCAATGCTTCCTGGAGGAATAGCTGTTACAGAGATTAGCATGACCCTATTATTTTCTGCCATGGGCATTATTTTGCCTATAGCCTTGCTCGCTTCTTTTCTTACTAGGATAATTTATTACTTTTTTAGTTTAGTCATTGGAGGTTTTAGTTTGCTTTATATTAGGAGACTCGTTAATTCCAAGAAGTAGTTTTTTCTAAACATTTATTAATTGTTTTTACTACCTTTAGAAGAGGTGATTGTATGGTCTATAAAGATCCAAGAATACAGGATATTCTGAAAAAATATAGTGCTAGAATAGAATCTCAAATTAATACTTCTAACGCTTCTGGAGGCAATTACAGCAACGAGTATTTGAAATTTAAGGAAGAGTTGGCGCCAGACTTAACTAAATATGAGCGGTGGTGCTATGGTTTGGGAAGTTTCATCAAACTACAAGTATCAAAGAAAGATCAGGATGAAGTTAGTAAGCACCTGCAAGCTGCGCATTTAGATGTTGAGCCATGGCAGGCCTTAACTTTGGCGGTTATGGCTTTTTTAGGAATTTTCTTTATTGGATTATTTGGGTCTTTGGGGGTTGCGATAATCAACGGAGGGGGCGAGGGAATAAGCGGAATAGCTACAAACTTCCCCTTTTTCTTTTTCATCTTAATGTTGATATTGGCTTTGTTTGTTTTTTATTTTGTCAAGGCTTATCCTGCAAGACTTGCCAATAAGTGGAGACTTAAGGCTTCTTCTCAAATGGTGCCGGCGATACTTTATGTGGTTGTTTATATGAGGCATACCCCTAATTTAGAGAAAGCAGTAGCTTTTGCCGCAGAGCATTTGCAGGAGCCTCTTTCTTTAGACTTTAAAAAAGTTTTTTATGATGTCGAGATTGGAAAGTTTCCAACCATAAAAGATAGTTTAGATAACTATCTTGAGGGCTGGAGGGACTATTCTACAGAGTTTATAGAGGCATTTCATCTAATCGAGAGCAGTCTCTTTGAACTAGATAACTCAAGAAGAATTGCTACTTTGGAGAAATCTCTGCAGGTGGTTTTAGACGGGGTTTATGATAAAATGCTTAAGTTTACTCACGGTGTGAGAAGCCCTTTGACTAATGTTTACATGCTTGGAGTAGTTTTACCAACTCTCGGCCTTGCGTTATTACCTTTGGCCTCTGCAATGATCGGAAAAACATTTACTTGGCATCATGTTTTCATTATTTTTAATTTAATTGTCCCTTTTGTAGTTTTTTATCTTACGGATAAGATTATGTTTTTAAGGCCTGGAGGATATGGGGAGACTACTCTTTTAGAAAAAAATCCGTTTTATTATCAGTACAAAGATAACTCCCACTACTTTAATGCTTTTTTGATTTGTCTGCCATTTTTTATTATTGGATTATTGCCTTTGATCTTTCAGTTTACCCCTATCCCTGATGTGCTGGGTTTGGAAAAGGATTATACTTTCTCAAAATTGGGATTGGGTTTCCTAGGTGAAGATCAGAAACTCTTTGGTTTTGAGGTAGATGAAGACGGGAGTACTGTCGGTCCTTTCGGGATTGGAGCATTAATCTTAGGAATGTTTCTTCCTTTAGGAATTGCCCTCTTTTTTTCTATTGCGTATCAAGATAAAACAAGGATTATCATTGTTGAAAGAGAAAAAACAAAGCAACTTGAAGACGAATTTAATAATTCTTTATTCCAGCTTGGAAATAGGATTGGGAATGGGGCTCCGCCGGAATTAGCTTTTGGGATGGTTGCGGGTTCTTCAAAAGGGCTTGTTACTGAGGAATTCTTTCAAAGAGTGAATTACAATGTCAAGCAAATGGGAATGGACGTTGATAAAGCGATATTTGATCAAAAAAGAGGAGCTTTAATCTACTTTCCCTCTGATCTTATTGCAACAAGTATGAGGGTATTAATTGAGTCTGCAAAAAAAGGATTAAACATCGCTGCAACAAGTCTTATGAGCATCTCCCAATATGTTAAGAATATCCAAAAAATAACAGTTCGGCTTAAGGACATGCTTGCGGAAATTGTTTCTGATATGAAAAGCAATATGACTTTTTTAGCCCCTTTGCTCGCAGGAATTGTTGTTGGACTTGCAGCAATGATTACATCCATACTTACAACTTTGGAAAAACTTAATGTGAGTGGAGAGAGTATAGATATCGGGTTTACGAGTCTTCCAGAGCTGGTGAAGTTCTTTGAAGTTAATGCAATGGTCCCTCCGTATTACTTACAGATAATTGTGGGAATCTATCTCATACAGATAATTTTCATTTTAAGTAGGACTCTCGTTACTATTGATTCAGGAGAGGATAAGCTTGAGAGAGTAAACAAAACAGGAAAGAATCTTCAAGGGGGGATTGTTCTTTATTTCTTTACGGCACTATTTGCAACCTTTGCATTATTCCTTCTGACTGCTTTTGTCCTGGCAGGATTAACCTCTGGTTTGATTTTGCCATTTATCTAAAGCTAGGTTTATAAAGTTCTCTGAATTCTTGTTTTTATGAAAGAAAGGGGCAATAAAAAAGGCGTTATTACCGAATATCTGCCTTGGATACTCATTGCTTTGGCAGTTTTGGCAATATTAGTTATATCTGCTTTAATCTTAAAAGAAAAGGGAATAGATATTATTCAGAAAATAAAAGACCTTTTTAGGAGTTAAAAAAGAAGATGATAAAGCAAAAGACTCATCGCTTCATTTTAAATACAAAAAGGGAAAATGAAAGATGAGTGAGTTAACTATAGAACAGCTTATAAAAATAATAATCGGGATTTTAGTTGTTGTTGCTGTTGTTCTTGGGATTTATATGTTCTTTAGGGACCAGGTTTGGTCTTTCTTTAAAAATATCTTTGGGGGAGAGGAAAAATTAATTTTAGCATTAAGATGAAAAGTCACGAAACTTATCGCTTCATTTTAAATACAAAAAAGGGAAATGGAAGAAGATGACAAAGCAAAAGCGCGGAGGAGTTTTTTTGTTGGAAGAAACATTGCGAATACTAATCGCCGCTTTGATTATTGGGGGGTTGTTCTACATACTTATCTCATTGTATATCTCAAATGCAAATAAAAAAGCTTTGGATCAGGCCGAGTCGACTCTTAACTACATTCTTCAAGAAGCCAATGCCGGCAACACCACTCTTGAGGTTTATAATCCTAAGGGATGGTATCTCTTAAGCTGGCCACATGAAGTTAGAAAAAGATTGGAGATGCCAAAGTCCTGTTCTAATCTTGGTTGGGTTAAATGTTTATGCATCTGTGAAGAAGAAGGGGGGGACGAATGTGACGAGCTCGGGAAATGTGTTGAGAGCAGCTTGGGTGTAAGGGGATATAAAATAGAAATAAAGCCCCCGATGGTCTTGGAAATTAAAAGCAATGTTATTGAAATAAAATGAATTTAGATGATATTTTGAAGTATGCGTCTTGGATAGCTTTTTTTATAGTAGCCTTTTTAGGCATTTATCTGCTGATGAAAGGTATAGGGGTACTTTAAATGAAAATTTCGATTGCCAAAAAAGCTGAGATGACGACGGCACAAATAGTTGAAGTGACTTTTGCAATTTTGAGCTTTGGAGTCATCATGATAGTTCTTTTTTTCTTAAATCCTGCAGAGGTAGAGGCAAAAGAGCTCTGTCATCATTCTGTCCTCTCAAATTCTCGATCTATTGGATTAGCTGGGCCATTAGATTGTAAAACAAGTTATGTTTGTATTTCTGCAGGGGAAAACTGCGAAGGGTTTAATTCTGAAACCAGCAGGCAGATAAACTTAAAGGGAAGCGAGAAGGAGAAAAAGGACGCGGTTATGGAAGCAATTGCAGAAGAGATGGGCGATTGTTGGTGGATGTTTGGAGAAGGAAAAGTTGATTACGGGAAAAATTTCGGTACCTCTTTAAAATGTTCTATATGCTCGATAATTAAATTTGACTCCAGTATTACGAGCGAGTTTTCTAAGATAAGTTATATGGACCTTTATGCTTATCTGGAAGAAGCTCAAAAAGACAAGGAGCAAACATATTTGGAATATCTTTATGGAGTCAAGATACTTAGGTCTCTAAAAATTCCTAGTGAGTTTAGCATTAACATAAATAAAGATGAGATAAATACTAGCGAGAGATATTCGATAATCACCGGAATTGATGATAACTTTTTTTTAAGCGATGAACTGATGGAGGTTGTCATAGTTCCAACCAAGAAGACAAGCTCTTTGGTTAAATGCGGGGAATTTTTAACTAGGGCCTAAAATGATTTCAAGGAAAGCAAATATTTTGCAGGAAAATCTTGTATTCTCTCTACTTAATTTTGCTTTTTTCGCTATATTGATTGTCTTTATTTATTCTAGGACCGGAGATCCTTCTATATTAGAAGAGAAATATTCTAAGCAAATTGCGATGATGATTGATGCCGCTAAGCCAGGAATGCTTATTTCTTTTGATATGAAAGAAGTCTTAGACGCCTCAAAAAAGCAGAATTGGGAGAGGGATAAAATAGTTAGCTTTGAGGGCAATTCTATTAGGGTTCAGCTTAAGAAAGATGGAGGATATACATATCATTTTTTTAATGATGTATCTCCTGTTGCCGATCTTCTTCCTAATGGGATATTAGAAATTAAAATAAAGGATAAAAGTAAATGAAAAATAAGAAAGGGACAGATAAGATACTCTCGATTTATTGGTTTACCATCTTAGTAATTTCAGCCCTGGCTATTGTTTATATGGTGGCAATCTTTTACGGGAGGCCTTATGATGTAAGGGCTATAGAGGGCAATTTACTCCTGAATAAAGTTTCTGAGTGTTTAATGAATGGAAGTTATCTTAGAGCAGATTTTCAAGATCAGGAATTCAAGGACCATTTTTTAGACGAATGTAACCTAACTTTTAAAACAGAGGATTCTTTTGGGTGGAGAGACGATCAGTATTACATTTCCCTTCCTGGTCTCGGAATTTCTGCAGGAAATGAAAACCTTGCTTTTATCTGCTCTTCAGATTTGAACAATAATCCTTTCTGCATCGAGAAGACCTTTTATGCTCTAAGCCAGAACAAGTCAAACTTTACTTTAAGTCTTTTTGTTTCTGTAAGAAAAACAGAAAAAAATTTCAGATGATGAAGAGAAACGCACAAATAGGATCAGGGATCACTTGGATAGTAGCAACTTTCGTTATTCTTGTGATTCTTGCAGGAGGGATTTTTATGGCCCAGGGGTTTGGAAAAACAAAATCTCTTTTGGGATGGGAAAAAAATAGCGTTTATATGAAGATTTCAGATAGGACGTTAGAAATTTCCATTAATTCTTATTTGTTGACTGAAGGGACTGATGGAAAAACCTTTTATGACAGAATAAGAAACGGGGGCAATTTAGATTCCGTTAATGGAGAGGCTGCCCAGAAAATTTTTTCAAATTCTAGCTGGAAAGAGTATTCCAGAATCTGGGTCGGGGTTAGTTCTGCCCCTGGGGATCAGTTTGTTGGAAAAGACAACCCTTTTTTCGGGGGAAAACCAAGGAATCCTGTTATTGGAGATCCTGCATTAGGAGATTTGGAGTTAATTCCTGGATTAACTTACATCTCAAGTTCTAGGTGGCTTAAGGATAAAGATTTTTTTCAAGTATTTTCAAATAAGAAATTAAATTTTGGAAACCCTTAAATGAAAGAAGTTTTCAACTCAAAAAAAGCAGATATTCCTGTAATGATCTTAGTTATAGGGATATTGGCCGTTACCGCAGTCGCCATACTCAGTTTTATTTTTGTAATTAATAAATACTCCAAGTCTTTTTCAGGATATGAGTTTGTTGAAGAAGCAAATTCAAGAATTGATAAATATTACTTTTACAAAAATGCAGGTTTGTCTACAAATAGTATAGATTCCCTGTTGGGTCTAAACTTTGACAGAAATAGTGGAAAAAGATATATTAAAATCGGCAAAAGCGATGACAGCATTTCGGTTGTCTATGTTCTTCCGGATTAAATGAAAACCTTTTTAAACACAAGTATATTCTTTTATCTATGATGAATAAAAAGGGGCAGGAGATGTCTACTAATACAATCATTTTGATTATTTTGGGATTGATTATTCTCGTTATTCTTGCCCTTGGATTTAGTCTTGGGTGGGATAAAATTCTCCCATTCATTAAGCAGGATAATAATGTTAAAGAAGTTGTGAGCGCCTGTCAGATAGCCTGTACACAACAAAGTGTTTATGATTTTTGCACAAAGAAACTGGACTTGAAGGTTGGTAAAGGCACCTTTAAGGAATCCTGCACAGAATTTGCAGCAAACCCAGATTATGGAGAGTATGGGATTGCAACGTGCCCTGGATTGCCTTGTCCTTGATTTTTTGGTTTGATTAATTAACTTCTAGCATATTAATTGCGAGCTTTAGCGAGCCAAATATATTTAAACTTTTTTTTGCTTAATGAAACATGGATTACGGATTTTCTGATAGAAGGAACAAAGGGAAGGATAAGAAAAAGAATAGAAAGAAGCACCCGTATCGAAAAGGGGGAGCAAAGAGAAGCTTGGAATTTTGATTTCTAGTTAAATTAATAAACAATTTCTTCTTAAATATAAAATGGTTCAAGGGGTGATCTTTTTAGTTGTTATTGGTTTGCTTTGGGTTTGTTTTGCAAGCATACAGGATCTTAGGAAAAGAGAGGTTGCAAATTGGATTAGCTTTTCGTTAATTGTTTTTGCGCTTGGGTTTAGGTTCTTTTATTCTTTATTCGATGAAACGTGGGGCTTTTTCCTTCAAGGACTTATTGGGTTTGGGATATTCTTTGCTTTGGGAAATTTAATGTACTATGGAAGATTATTTGCCGGAGGAGACGCGAAGCTTATGATCGCTCTTGGAGCTGTTTTGCCGTTTTCACTAAGCTTTTATTCTAATCTTAAGGTGTTTTTTCTTTTTTTAATCTTATTTTTGTTTGTGGGAGCAGTTTACGGTGTTGTCAGCGCTGTTTTTCTTAGCCTGAAAAATTTTAATAGCTTTAAGAATGGGTTTTTCAAAATTTGGAAGGAGAAAAAAAGGCTCTCTTATCTTATAATGGTTTTGGGGTTGGTTTTTATGGTTTTGGGATTTTTACAAAGTGTCTTTTTATACTTTGGAGTATTGGTTTTTGTTTTTCCCTACCTTTATTACTATGCTAAAGCCGTCGATGAATTTTGCATGGTTAAGAATACCAAGGTTTCTGCGTTAACAGAAGGGGATTGGCTTTATGGGAGAATTAAGGTCGGAAAAAAACTTATTGGGCCTAGCTGGGAAGGGCTTAATTCTAAGGACATTCAACTTATAAAGAAAAAATATAAGTATGTGAAGATAAAACAAGGAATTCCGTTTGTTCCTGTTTTCTTTATAGCGTTTTTAATACTTGTCTATCTCTGGTTTAGCGGATTATGGAATGCGTTTTGGTAGCCAGGTGTTTTTGCTTGTGATTCTCTGTTTTTTTGGTTTAGATTCTTTAGGTTTCTCCTCTTCTTTTGGCTTTTCTTCATACTCTTGAATTTTCTTTAGAAGGTCCTGAAGCTCTTCCGGATTTGCTTTGCTTTTTGGAGAGTCGATAGTCTCGTCTTTGTATACTGGAATGATATTGATTATTTCGTGGCCGAAGAGATCTGCGGCCTCAACGAGAATGTTTTTTGGCTTTAATAATGACTTTAACTTAGAGGAAATTTTTTCGGTTAATTCAAATGGCTTCTTTGTTATGTCTTGGGTGTGTTCTTTTGGAATTATTAGCGAATGGCCCCTTGATACGGGGTTTATTTCTAGGACTGCAATAGCTTTTTCATCTTCGTTAATGATGTAGGATGGGAGCTCTTTCTTTACTATTGAACAGAAAATGCAAGATTGATTTTTTATGAGGTTGTTTTTTATTAAATACTCCTCTAGTTCTTGGGGATTCATTTCCTCTATTGTGTCTTTTAGAAGTTTCCTTTTCTCTTCTGGAAGATTCTCTAACTGCTGAAAGAGTTGTTTTTTTATGTTTTCTGCTTGCTGTGCGGATAACATCTCAAAATAAAGAAAGAAATGCTTATAAACTTGTTTAACCTAATCCTCGTGGAGGTTAAAATGGGATTTGGAGGATTGATTGTGGCTGCAGTTGGCGCTGTTCTTGCTTATTTTAGCTACAAAGGGGATATGCTTGTTATAGAGGGGTCTAATTATACACAGTATCTTTTTTGGGCAGGAATTGTTTTAGTGGTTTTGGGATTACTCTCTTTTTTTATAAGAAGCAGGAGATAGTGGTTTATCCATTGGTGTTATGATTCTAAGCGTAGTAATCTTCTTGATAGGGGTAATGGGTTTTTTCATAAACGCAGAAGATAGTTAAGCAATTTTCCTCATATCAATGACTTGAACAGAGTTTACATCCTTAATTTTTCCTAATTCTTCTTCAAATTCTTCTAATGGAGATTCTTCTGGCCACTCAAAGAAAGCAATCAATGCTTTAAGCCCAAATGCGACTGGTTCTATAATATACTCTCTATTATATCCCTTGTTTTTTTCTACTAGGTCCTTTACTTCTTCTTCTATTTTATTTAAGTTTATGCTTGGAGAGGTTGGCATAATCTTTATCTTTACCCCCATAATGCCGCCAGTATTTTTTGTCATATTAAGATTTATTTAGAAGGGTTTATAAATTCTTAGTTTGTTTATTAATTATGGCCTTGGTTTTAGCGGGTTTGTTGGTGATTTTATTTCTTATTTTAATTGGGGTTTTATGCTTTGTCTTCTGGCTTTTAATGTTAATTGATTCTATTACGAGGAAGTTTAAGGATAGCAGTGATAAAATAATCTGGGTTTTGGTGACTATTCTTGTAGGGATTATTGGCGCTTTGATTTATTATTTTGTTGTTTACAATAAAGATCCAAAGAAATCTATGAAATGGTTTTGGTGGACTTTGCTCGTTTTAATTATCTTAGTAATTCTTTCTGTGATCCTATTTGTATTAGTTAGTTCTCCTGCAGAATTTGGCCAGTTAAAGGGTATAGGGTAGTTATTTTTCTTTAATTTTGTAGAATATCGCAAATGAAGCTATGAAATAAACTAATAATGAAGCCATGGCTATTCTCTGATTGCCGGTTAGAACAGATATTGTCCCGAAAACTAAAGGCCCGGTTAACGCGGCTATTTTGTTTGCAAATCCATTAAATCCGAAAAATTGATTCAATTTCTTTTTCGGGATTATATCAATAAACCATGCTCTTGCAATTGATTGGCCAGATCCGACAACCATCCCAGTTAAGATAGCTATAACATAAAAGATTAATTTCGAATTTGCTAACGCGCTTGCTGAAACAATCACACACCAGATTGCTAAAGTGACTAAAAGAATTTTCTTATGCCCTCTTTTGTCACCCAGCCAACCAAAAAATATTGTTGCTGGAAAAGCTATAATTTGAATTAGCAATAAAATTACCGCAATTTCTGGAATTGAAAATGAGAGGGTGTTTTTAGCATAAATAGATACGAATGCAAATAGGGTTGCCAAACCATCGTTCATAAGATAAAATGCTAATAAAAACCAAGTGATCTTTTTGTGTTTTTTTATTTGTTTTAGAGTTTTAAAAACAGAATTGAAGCCCTGCCTCAGTTTTTTTTAAAAAGGATTCTTGGGGCATGGCTTTTGTTTTTTCTTTTATAAAAATAAATAATGGGAGAGAAAATAAGAGAAATATCATTGCTGTTAAAGGAAAAGTTAAATTATGGGTGGACTGAGACTCATAAATTGGCTTTAATATAATCATTGAAAATATCCCCCCTAAATAGCCAAACGCATAGCCTAAGCCAGAGATTCTCCCTTTTGTTTCTTTTGTGGAAATTTGATTTAGGAAGGAGTCATAAATGGTTTGTGAGACTTCCACGCAGAAATTTGTTGCCATAAATACCAGCATACTAAATACAAATAAATTTGGACCAGAGAAGTACAACAAAAATGTCCCAATTATTGCAATTGTTGTAAATAAAACCAGCTTGTTTTTCTTTTTTTGATATTTGTCAGAAATAGCTCCAACTAATGGTGTTGTGACGCCTCCAAGAAAAATAGAAACACTTACCGCAAATCCCCACCAGAAATCTCCGTTTGAGGGGGCTATAACTTCTTTGAAATAAATTGAAAAAATGAATGAGATGACAATTAGGAAATAAGAGGAGTTCGCAAAATCATAAAATGCCCAGGAAATTGCCTGTTTTTTATCAACGTCTTTGAAGAACTCGTTTAGCATACTAAATATTGTTTTATTCTGTTTAAATTATTATTCATTAGTTAACAACAATCCTTAAAAAAGGCATTTCTTTTTCAGTTTAATGATTGATAATTATGAAAGAATCCTGGCTAAAATAGCCAAGATTTCCAAACTCGAAAAAGAGGAAGTGGAAAGGAGAATAGAGGCAAAGAGAGCAAAGCTTTCTGGGTTTATCAGCAAAGAGGGTGCTGCGCAGATTGTTGCAGCAGAGTTGGGGATAAGCTTTGACGGAGAGAAGCTTAAGATTGAAGAACTGCTTCCGGGAATGAGGAAGGTGAACGTTGTCGGAAAAATTATTAATATGTTTCCTGTTAGGTCTTTCACAACTAAAAAGGGCGAGGCCGGGAAAGTTGCGAACTTAGTTATTGCGGATGACACTTCTAATATTAAGGTGGTCTTATGGGATACCCACCATATTTCGATGATAGAGAGGGGGGAAATTTCTCCGGGAAGTGTTGTTGAGATCTTAAATGGAAGTATGAGGGATAATGAGGTCCATCTTGGAAGTTTTTCTGAGTTAAAAACAAGCAATTTAGTCTTTGATAGTATTGTTTTAGAAAAAGTCGCTAAGGAGAAGAAACTTTCAGATATAAGAATTTCTGATTCTGCCATAGTCAGGGCATTTATTGTGCAAGCATTTGAACCCCGATTCTTTTACGTTTGTCCTAATTGCAGAAAGAAAGCAGTTTCTGGTGTAGATGGGTTTATCTGCGAAGAGCATGGAAAAGTTATCCCGGAAAAAAGGGCTTTAATGAATCTTGTTCTTGACGATGGTACAGAAACTGTAAGAAGCGTTGTTTTTTCTGATGCCTTGCAGAGTTTAGGGTTAAGCAATTTAGAAAGTCCAGATGAAGTTATAAGCCAGATAAATTCCTTGCTTGGAAAAGAGCTCTTTTTTTTAGGAAACGTCAGGAATAATAAATTCTTCAATAATATGGAATTTATTATCGATGAGGTTAAGAATATAGATCTTGACGAAGTTATTACAAGACTAGAGAAACAATAAGCAAACTTTATAAGCTTGAATTCTGATTTATCCAATGGCTAGAAGAAATTTTGTTAGAGTTTTAGGGTTTTTCCTTTTTCCTTTACTGGTTTTTCTCTTGGATATTGTTCTAAATTTTGTCTTTGATCTTGGAAAAACATTTCCTTCACAGGACATTCCTCTACATTTTTTAGGGGGGTTTTCAATAGCTTACTCTTTTGTCCTACTCCTGAATTTCTTTAAAGAAGAGAAATTGCTGGCACTTAATGCTAAGAGTATATTTATTTTAGTGATAGTCTCCCTGGTTTGTCTGGCTGCTGTTTTGTGGGAGTTTTATGAGTTTCTTATGTTCTTGATTTTTGAACTGAATATGCAGCCAAGTGTAAACGATATTGTCGGAGATTTGTTTTTTGGTTTTTTGGGAGGATTGGCAGGAAGTTTGGTTTTTAGGAAAGTTTAAATTTTAGGGATTTTTTGTTGTTTGATGATGCTGAAAACTCACCTTGCAATAAGTATCTTGTTTATTCTTTTGCTAATTCTGGTGGTGAATAATCTATGGGTTTTTATTCCTGTTTGCTTGTTTGTAACAATACTTCCAGATATGGATTCTAGATTTTCTGCTCTTGGGAAGAAGCCTTTAGTAAGAATCTTTAATCTTTTTTCAAAGCATAGGGGATTCTTTCATAGCTATACCTTTTTGTTTTTAATAACTCTTGTTTTTGCATTATGCCTGCCTGTTGTGGCTTTTGGCTTCTTTTTGGGGTATGGATTGCACTTATTTGCTGACAGTTTTACTCATTATGGTATTGTGCCTTTTTGGCCGTGGAAAAAAGTTTTAAATGGAAGCTTAAAAACTGGCGGAAAGATAGAGAAGAGCTTGTTTGTGGCGATTCTCGTGGTTTTGTTTATGCTTATTTTATGGAGAACCCGGGTTATATAATATAAAGCATAAATCCTTAAAAACCCGATATTTTTATCTTCTTTGTATGGCAAAAAAAAGTGATGATAAAGAGGAAAAAGAGGAAAAAGGAGCTGAACCTCAGCTTACCGACCTCCCTGGGATAGGTCCTGCGGTTGCTGCTAAACTTGAGTCTGCAGGAGTTTTTGACTTAATGTCTTTAGCGGTTATGTCTCCAAACGCTCTGGCAGACCTTGCTGGGGTTGGGGCAGCTGTTGCAAGAAAAGCAATTCAGGCTGCTAGGGAAATGCTTAATCTTGGATTTAGCGATGGTTTAGAATTTGCAGAAAGAAGAGCGAATATTTCTTATATAACTACTGGAAGCAAGAATTTAGATCAGTTGTTGGGCGGAAAAGGAGTCGAATCTAGGTCAATAACCGAGGCTTTTGGAGCCTACGGAAGCGGAAAAACTCAACTTGGTTTAACTTTGGCTGTGAATGTTCAGCTTCCATTGGAGAAAGGAGGAGCTAATGGAAAGTGCGTTTTTATTGATACAGAAGGAACTTTTAGGCCTGCAAGAATAAAACAGATTGCAGAAGCAATGGGGGCTAATTCTGAAAAAGTTTTAAAAAATATTTTTGTTGCTCGGGCATTTAACTCAGATCATCAGATTTTATTGTTAGAGAAGGTTACTGAAATGATAAAAGGTGGAGAACCGATAAAGCTAATGATTATTGATTCTTTGACCGCACATTTTAGGGCAGAGTTTACTGGAAGAGGCATGTTGGCAGATAGGCAGCAAAAATTGAACAAGTATATGCATGACCTAATGAGGCTCGCTGAAAGCCATAATCTTGCAGTTTATGTCACAAACCAGGTGATGGCAAATCCTGCGCAGATGTTTGGAGATCCAACCACTGCAATTGGGGGGAATATTGTCGGACATGCGAGCACATATAGGATGTACTTAAGAAGAGGAAAAAAAGATTCAAGAGTTGCAAAACTTATTGATAGTCCCAACTTGCCTGATAATGAAACAATTTTCTTTTTGAGCGAGGCAGGGATTATTGATGGAGAGGGTGATTAAGATGGGGGGTTTACCTGTTCCAAGAGTGGAATATGTTGATGATGGGGATGGAACTTTTTTTTTGGCTTATGTTGATGAAAAGGGCAATAGAGGCGAGATTCAAAGAGGACTTAGTTTTTATCAATCCCACTCTTTTCACGTTTCTAAAGGGAGGGAGGTTCCATTAGTCAGAGTCGAAGATTTGATCAGAAGATGCGAAGTTGATGCGATTGCACAGGCCAATCATAGATTCCATAATGGTTAAAACATGAAAAAGATAATAACCTCTGAAAGTGTGACTGAGGGGCATCCTGATAAAATTTGCGACCAGATTTCTGATGCAATTTTAGACAATCTTATAGCGCAAGATCCTTATTCAAGAGTTGCTGTTGAAACTCTTGTGACTACTGGAAGTGTTCATGTTGCGGGAGAGATAACTACAAGAGGTTTTGCAGATATTCAAAAAATTGTAAGGGATGTTTTGAAAGATATTGGGTATACTGATCCTGCATTTGGAATTGATTGCGAAGATGCAGGTGTATGGGTGTCGATTCACGGCCAATCTCCAGACATTGCAAAGGGCGTGGACAAGGAAGGTGCAGGAGATCAAGGAATGATGTATGGGTATGCATGCAATGAAACTCCGGAATTAATGCCGTTGCCAATTGTCCTTGCACATAAATTAACCCGGAGACTTGCAGAAGCCAGGAAGAGTGGTGAGATAATAAGTATAGGTCCCGATGGGAAAAGCCAGGTTAGTGTTGAATACGAAAATGATAAACCTAAGAGAATAGAAGCAATTGTAATTGCACAGCAACATAAAGACGGGATTCCTGAAGAAGATTTAAAAAAGGATATTTTGGCAAAGATTGTAAAACCAATTTGCGAAGCTCTTATTGATTCTAACACCAAGATCCATATTAATGCTACAGGGGCATTCACTATTGGTGGGCCAGAAGGAGATACGGGGGTCACTGGAAGAAAAATAATTGTGGATACTTATGGGGGGGTTGGAAGACACGGAGGAGGCGCTTTTTCTGGTAAAGATCCAACAAAAGTAGATCGGTCTGGAGCTTACATGGCAAGATATATTGCAAAGAATATTGTTGCCTCAGGACTTGCTGATAAATGTGAAGTTGCTCTAAGCTATGCTATAGGTGTTTCAGAGCCGACATCTGTGGATGTTAATTGTTTTGGAACAGCAAAAATAGATGAAGAAAAAATTTCTGAATTAGTAAGAAGAAATTTTAAGCTAACGCCAAAGGGAATTATAGAGAGTTTGGATTTAAGGAAGCCCATCTATAGGCAGACTGCCGCTTACGGTCATTTTGGAAGGAGTGGGTTTGACTTTAGTTGGGAGAGGACAGACAAAGCTGAAATTTTAAGAAGAGAAGCTGGAATTTAAAAGAAGTCATGAATTGTATTGTAAGAATGAATATCTTCTTTATTGAACCAGTGAGCTATTTCGTATTCTGCTTCTTCCTTGTTTCCGGAAGCATGAATTAGGTTTCTTACAGCTCTTTTTCTCATGTTTGCTAAATCTGGAGAGTCTATTGAAAAATCTCCTCTAATTGTTCCTGGTTCTGCAAATGCAGGGACTGTTTGTCCAACTATTTTTCTTACCATTTTTATTGAATGTAGTCCCTCAACAACCATCTTTATTATTGGGCCAGAAGTCATAAAATCAACCAGCCACTCTCTGACTTTTAAGCCTATCTCGTAAGGATCTTCTGTTCCGTAATCCTCAAGTAGAGTTGTTTGGATTTCAAACTCTTTGTATCCTTTAACTGTATTGTTTCCAAGGCCTGTGATCCATTCTTTGTTTTTTGGATAGTGATTGCTGATTTGCTCTCTTGTGGGGAGAGTCATTTGCAGTGCAACTACTTTTAATCCTCGTGCTTCGAATCTTCTTATTATCTCTCCGATTAAGTGTCTTTTAACACCATCTGGTTTGATTAATACCAGGGTTCTTTCCCTTTCCATAATGACGATGAATTATTTTAATTTATAAATTTTGCTGTATTTTGATACTAGTTTCATCTTTTTCTAGAAAACATTTATAAAGTTGAATTCCGTGAAAAAATTGTTAAAAGATGGTGGGGGCGAAAAAAAATTTAGCCTTAATTGTATTTTTGCTAGCTTTCTTCGTCTTCTTTTCTGGGATTTCTTCTTCTGCTAATTGTTGGAGTTATACTACACAGTCTACCTGCGAAACAAATTCTTGTAAATGGAAGAGCGATGCTTGGGGAAGCTGGTGTGAAGAGCTTCAATGCTGGAGCCTGAATACACAAACAGATTGTTCTAATTCAACATACCATACTTTAATTGGAAAAACTTGTTCGTGGCAGACAGGAGGAAATTCTAATTTTTGCGGACAGATAAGTTGCTGGCTGTATTCTGGAACAAACCAAAGTTATTGTGAAAGCAATCCATCTGGTAGATCTTGTGAATGGAGCTCAAATTGCTATAATATCGGTGGAGGCAGCGGGTCTTCTGTTAGCTGTTGGAGTATCAGCGATCAATCTACTTGTGGAAATACTACTGGATGCAGATGGGGAGATTGTCATGATAAAGGGTGCTGGAGTTTCTCAAACTCCACTTTGTGTGTTAATGCAAAAAATCCATGGGATGGAAGAAATTGCACTTGGACCGGATCTTCATGTATGGAGTCTAGTTGTGGCAATAGTCAGCTTTATCCAAATCAAACTGTATGTACATCTGCATCTCATTGCAGGTGGCAAGGATCTTCAACTTCTGGTTGGTGCGAGACGAAAAATTGCTGGAATTTTGATGGAAATCAAACAGGGTGCTTAACTGCAAATTCGACTATTGGAAAATCGTGTAATTGGGATAACGGGTATTGTGATGATGTTGGTTGTTGGACTTATGATAGTAATCAAACAGCTTGTAATCAGCAGCCAGGATGCAGCTGGCAGACATCGACGAGTTCTGGGTGGTGCGAGCAAGTAAATTGCTGGATATGGGATTCAATGAAGGGAGGCAATCAAACCGCATGCACGACTCTTGACTCAAATTACGGATTAAATTGTTTATGGAGCGGAAATCCCCCAGGAAACTCAACGAGTGGCTGGTGTTATCAAGATAATTCTGGGATAAGCTGTACGAACATAACTACAGAGAAATCCTGTTATGATACCCAGTATTGCTGGTGGCAGGCGAATGATTGGAATAATGCAAGCGCTGGAGGAACATGTTCTAACCCAAGCTGGGGCGGTGGAGGTTACAGCAATAACAGTATTGTCAATAATTGGAATCCCGGGTGTTATATCTTTGATATCAATTCTACAGATTGCAACAACATTATAGGATGCAATGCCACTTCAAGCACGGAATGCGATCCGATTAATGAAAATTCGAGCATCATCAATGTTACTGCAGAATATATCAACACAAATGGATTAAACTGCACTTTAATTAATGATTCTGATTTATGTAATGATATCCCAATTCTTTCTTCATGCTGTGTTTGGCAGAATGGAAGCTGTAGTGCTTCTTATACAACCACCTCTTGCAGAGACCAAATGAGTCAGACACCTTCTGGAGAAACTTCTTGTGATGATGCTTCAACTCAGGCGATCTGTGAACAGCTGACAGGAAATCCATGGTACTGGCCTTGTAAGTGGAATAATGTCACATCAAAATGTACGGTTAAGGCAGGAGATATCTGGGGAAATAAAACCCAGAACTTTGTAACTATAGAAAATCAGATTACTTGTGAAGCTGTTGGTGGAAAGTGGGTGACTGAAAATTATTGTGAGGGAAATTCTTCAATACCTGCAGGGAGGTGCGAGTATAAATTTGACGAGGAAAGAAATTGCAATAAGGCCTGCTTTGCCTGTGAATATAAATCTGATGGGAGTGCACACAATTCTAGCGCTGACGCAAAAATTGCCTGTCTCAACTCTAAATTGGGCTATTGCGAATTTGAAGAATCATCTTCTGCACCAAATGGGTACGGTTATTGTAAGGCTAAAGAACAGTTTAAGGGAGGTTTTGCAGAAGACTGCAGTGCAAGTAATTGCGGGGGTTGTACCTTTATGGGGTTCGTTAACGGAACCAATGGAACTAAAACTCCTATTGATTATTGTAATGGATTTAGCAGTTCGTGCAAATGGATCTTTGATGGAAGTTCTTCAACCAAGGGATATTGTGCGGATAAAGGAACAAAGGTTTGTGAAGATTCTTGCGATAGGTGTTACACAAGAGAAAAGTGCGTGAATGATGGAAGGACAAATATTGCAAATCAATCTGGAAGCTGTAAATGGCAAGGTACAGATGATGATGGAAGCTGCGTTGCAAATATTGGGGAAAGCGTTGAAGTTTGCTGGAATGGGGAAGATGATAATGACAATGATCTAACTGATTGTGCAGACCCCGGATGTTATAGTGATTCTTTTTGCGGTTTTGTTGGAGGAACCTGTTCTATCTGGTCAGATAAGTCAAATTGCGAGAGTAATAATTGCGAGTGGGTTAGTGATAAATGGGGAAGCTGGTGTGACTTTAAGGGGAGTCAGTGCTGGAGGTATGACAAAAATCAGAACGCGTGTCAAGGAATTACACAAGTAAATAATGAAACCATGAATATCTCTGCAGCAAGACTTTCTGGGAACCACATAAATACTTCCTATACCTTTAGCCCGTTATATGTCGGGCTTGGTTTAATTCAATCGTCGGTTTTTGTTCTTAATGGAAGCGGAATTAATATAAATGGAAATTATAGTGTCAATTTCACCACAAATACCATTACCTTTGCAAATAACACTTTTATGTTGGGCACTGGGAATTTGATGAATATTGCTTATCAATATCTTTCAAACACCTCTCAGTACTGTGAGTGGCAGAATGGAACAGGGGTTGGTTGGTGCGAGCAGGATTGGAGTGTTGCAGAGCAGTGTATGGGTTTCCCTAATCAGACAATCTGTGAAACAACGCAGGTTAGCGGGACAAATTGTACTTGGACTGTTGATAGCTGGTGTCAAGGGCAGGGAAACAGCAGTGATTGGTGCACCAATCATGGTGGTTGGTGTGATCATCCAGATTTTAAGCCAAAAAACTGCTGGCAGTATACTGGGGAATCGGCCTGTGGTATAGCAAATTGCTCTTGGAGAACAGACCAGTGGAGCCAGCCACATTGTGAGGCAAATTGGAGCAACAATTGTTGGAATTATACTGTTGCAACCTGCCCTACAAATCTTGGATGTGCGGTTAGAAGTGATTCTTGGGGAAGTTGGTGTGATAATACTATGAATCAGTGTTGGAGCAAGACCAATCAGAGTGCATGTGGTGCTGTAAGTGTTTGTAGCTGGAGAAATACTTCTTTTGGAGGAGAGTGTCAGCCTTCTTGTTTTAATTCGACTCTTAGCAATAGTCAGTCTGCTTGCGCAGCAGTTAGTGGATGTTATTGGAAATCAGATAACGGATGGTGTGAAGAAAAGCAATCTGCCCAATGTTGGAACTCAACTCTTAGCAATAATGAAACCGCATGCGGTGCGACAACGGGGTGTAGATGGAAAAATCCTGGGTGGTGCAGTCCAGAAGAGGGATTTAATGCAGGATCCATGGCTAGTGGAGGGGGAGTTGGAGGTGCATTTGGATCAGAATGTTATAAATATGATAACAACCAAACAGCATGTACAAATTCTTCCTTGATTGGGGTTTCTTGTGTTTGGAGTGTTGAGCCTCAGCCAGTTTGTGAGGTCGATTGGAGCAGAGATTGCTGGCAATATACCAGCGAGGCTGGAGGGTGCAACGTTACAAATGGTTGTTGGTGGAATTCTAATGCAAATCCCGGATATTGCACAAACATGATGGATCAGTGCTGGCAAAATGCTAGCTATCAAAGTTGGAATAATGCGCAATGGCTAGGAAACTGCACTTCAAATTCGCTTTGTACAAATAGCTCGTTTGGGGGATGCGAACCCAAATGCTTTTCCACAACAACGCAATCTGCTTGTCAACTTATTAATAGCAGCAATGTTGCTGCATGCAAATGGATTACCGGATTATGTGATCCTTTGGGTATGAGCGAGATTTTTGATGATATGGAAGGGGGACAGCCAGTGCCTTTGGGTGGAGACATCTGTGATGGAAGTGAAACAAGCCAGGCGTCTGTTGATTTGTGCGGGTTTGGAATGAAAGACATGGGTGATGCTTACGGATTTGGCGCGTTTGTAAGAAGTTTTGTTAATTCAAGTGTCTGTAATAAATTGCAAGTAACTTCAGGAGGAGCTCCTGGTTCTCCTGGAACACAAGTTATTGGTTCAGGGAACGATACAGTTAAGTATATTGTTTATTTGGATAGCGATGGTTTAATAACTGGAAACTGCAATTTAGATTCGAATAGTTCTGCACCCGGATATGAGTTTAAACTTGTTTATTCTTCAGAGTGGAATTCAAATACAAGCAAGGCAACCGAAACTTTTACGGCCTATAAGTGTGATAATAATAATTGGAAGATTACAGATATAAAAATCAGCGTTTGGAAAGAGCTTATGTGTGGTGAAATTGGGGGCCCAATGATCGCAATTGACAAATCTGAGCTTTCAAAATATCCTCTTCTTTATGATTCTACCGAAGACTTAAGGGTTTTTGTCGCAACTGTAGGAAATACTGGAAGCGTAAGCTCACCTTTAGATACTGCTGGACCTGGTTGGGCAACTCCTGGAGCAATTGATTTTGAGATTGCCGGAGCATTTGAATATGGGGCAGATAGTGCTAAATTTGAAAATATATTGAAGAAAGGATTCGTGCAGTATGAAGATTGTTTTGCTGCAGGGGATGAGGATAATGATGGTGTTTCTAATTGCAATGATTGGAACTGCCAATTTGCCCCTCAATGTGCTAATTTGGGTGTTAATGCGATAGGATATAGCGATACAAAGATGCCACAGGTTATAGGAGTTAAGATAGAAGAGTATCCAGATTCTGCTTTGATAATGTATGATACAAATAAACCCACCAACGGAACTCTTGAGTTTTACAAAGAAGACTCTACTTGCACCACTTTGAATAGTAGCGTTTATGATATTGGACTTACAAGCACTAATGTAAGGGATTATAAGCTATGGCATAGTGCCGAAATTTATTCTGCGAATTTAGGATACTCCTTAAGTGAAGATACAACTTATTACTATAGACTGAAAGTTTGCGATAATTATGGAAAGTGTGCAATAAGCAAGTGTAGCTCCTTTGTTACTTCATCGACAAGCAAATGCGGTTTCTGTAACTTTGTTACACGAATAAAGGCAGGAAGTAGTTGGACAATCAGCTACGACGACAACCAAGATGGAACATATGAGCATGTTCAAGGGGCGGTTTGTGGAAGCAATGCAGGAATGAAGACAAATTATTCTAGTGGGAGAAGAGTCAATATAAAACTATCCAAGACAGATGGAACAACTTACTTTGAATTTGTGAACGCTTCATTAACAAAAACAGGGTTGAATGATAAAGTTAGAGCAATAAGCGATTCTGGGGACATTATTGCAAGCTCCACTTTAGTAGGATTAAGCTCTGAAACTAGGGATAAGATAATTAATAATCTTCACCCGGAGATTTGTAGAATTAAGATACCCACGTCTGGAGCTTGCACCACTCTTTACCATTGCGATGATAATGGAGAGAATTGTGTTGATAGGACCGCAGAGTCAATTTTAATTGATTCTGCAAATTGTGTTTGGCAAATTCCTTATTGTGAATTCTCTACCTATAAGACAACCAGTTCATCTTCTTCTAGCTCTTCATCAAGTTCTAGTGGAGGGGGATCTAGCAGTGGAGGTGCAGCTGGAGGGCTGATGTATGATGTTAATGATCAACAATTGACTAGCGGATATTCTAAGGAATTAAAAATTTACGATAAATTAAGATTTACTTTAAATCAAGTTTATCATTTTCTAGAACTTAAGTCACTGACCGCGACAAGTGCGTCAATCCAAGTTAGCAGCACCCCCCAACAAGCAACTTTAGGGGTCGGGGAGTCCAAAAAATTTGAGTTGACAGACGATAATTTTTATGACTTAAATGCCAAGCTTGATGAGATTATCCTTGTAAATGGGAGTGTCAGCAAGGCTAAATTTAATATCCAATCAATTCATGAAGAGATTTTGCAACAACCGCAATCTCCTATTACTGGCGGGGCTGTGTCTGGAGATAATGGGGGGCAGCAAGCAGGAAGTGAAGGAGGCAAGGCAGGAGGGGAAGGAAGCAACTTAACTTTGATAATTGTCCTGGTTCTTTTAGTGGCTGCTGGAGTGGCTGGATTTATATTCTTTAAACAGAAGAATAGATATAAGAGGTTTGGATACTAGTTTAGTAAATTCCCGGAATGTATCTGTATCTTACTTTAGATTTATACAAAATGTATTCTTGATCCTGGTTTAAATGACGCTCTTCTGTTATTGTTCTTAGATGATAAATAAATGACCATATTGCCATGCTGATTATTGCGGACCATGAAGCGATAGGAATTATTGTAATCCACCATGCGAGATTTTTTGAGATGTACGCTGGATGTCTTATGATAGAATAGGGGCCCCTTGATACAATTCCTCTGTTAGTTAAGTTAGAGCATTTTGATCCTAAAGCAAGTGTTGCACCTACGTAGATTAGTAGCAAGAAAATAATAATTATTCTTATGATAAATGTTAAGATATCACTTGAGAATAAAACATAGTCGTTTGCATACCAGTTTGTGTAATTAACTACAAAGGAATTGAAGGGCGGGTAACATGCAATTGCAACTATCCAGCCAAGAATTGTTGGCTCAACACTCCTTATTTCATTTTTAAGGTGTTTGGATTCAAAGGCATATCCAAACGAGAACCATAATGTGTCAATGAGAAAAATTAAAGTTAATAGGGCTGGAAAGAGTATTAGATTAAAAGAGCTTATCGTAAATAGCGAGGATATGTTGGAAATGTTTGAAAGCTGGTATTTGAAAGCGTTAAAGTTGCCAAAAAAGAAGTTTAACATTATTGGAAGGAAGAATATCTTTACTATAACAAAAAGCATGGCTGTCTTCTCCTGTTTTTCTATTTTTTTTGGGTTTTTTAGTGCTTTAAAAATCAAGGCCCCTTTTGTCTCCTTAATTTTAGTATGGGGGATGAATAAGTAATAGAAGAATCCAAATAAAGTATAGGCTAGACTTAGGTAGAGGATTGTCTTTAGAGTATCTTGTCTTAAAAATTCGTTGTAATAAGGGAAAGTTTTGTAGAATATAAAGACAAGCCAAATTAATATTAGGTTTAAAAAATACCCTTTAAATTTAACCAGCTTCATCATTGTTGATTTAAGACAGCCATATTTATAAATTATTTAACTTACTCTTTATTATGGAAATAATTGCTGATTTGCAAATACACTCTAAATATGCTAGAGCAACTTCTAAAGATATTAGTATTGAAAATCTGGAGAAATATGCAAGAATGAAGGGCCTTGATTTGTTGGGGGTTGGAGATTTTCAGCATCCTTTGAGAAGAAAGGAGATTGACGAGAAACTTACTGAAGATGATAAAGGAATTTTAAGAACTGCTAATGGATTTCCTTTTTTGTGGCAGACTGAGGTTTCGTTGATGTTCTCACAGGGAGGAAAAAGAAGAGCAGTTCACTTGCTTGTTTTTGCTCCAAATACAAAAGTTGCTGATGAAATCACAAGATATCTTGGTAGCAAAGGAAGATTAGATTATGATGGAAGGCCCATCTTTGGGATTACTTGTGAAAAGTTTGTTGAAGAGATAAAGGAAATTGATGATAAAATAGAAATAATTCCGGCGCATTGCATGACTCCCTGGTTTGGAATTTTTGGGAGTGATTCTGGTTTTGATTCTTTAAAAGAGTGCTTCGGAGAACAAATAAAGCATATTTATGCTGTTGAATCTGGAATGAGTGCAGATCCTGCAATGCTCTGGAGGCTTGACGAAAACGTAAATATTGTCAGTTTTTCCGATGCACATAGTTTCTGGCCTTGGAGGCTTGGAAGAGAGGCAACCATTTTTGATTTTGAAGAGCTGAGTTATAGCAATTTTATTCGGGCTATAAGGACAGGTAAGGGAATTAACGCCACTATTGAGACTCCTCCAGAGTATGGGAAATATCATTGGGATGGACATAGGAATTGCAACTTTAGTTGTGGCCCTGAAGAAACAAAAAAACTTAATGGAATTTGCCCGGTATGCAAGAAAAAGATGACTATTGGGGTAGAGAATAGGGTAAATTCTATAGCTAAATTCGAGGAAGGACACAAAAACCCCAATTCAAGAAAGTTTTATAAACTGCTCCCGTTGCATGAGGTTCTCGCTTTGCATTTTAATGTCAAAGATGTGCAAAACAAAAAAGTCTGGGAAGTTTATAATTCTTTGATTAAGGAATTTAACAACGAGTTTAATATTCTTTTAAATGTGGGCAAGCAAGAGTTTATCAATAAAAGTGTAGAATCAAAGATTATTGATTTAATCTTAAAAAACAGAGAGGAAAAAATAAAGGTTAATCCCGGATTTGACGGAGAGTATGGAAGGGCGATGATGGCAGAGAGGCAGGTTACGCTTTGATTTTAATATACTTGTAATGCGCGGATTTTGTTTCTTTTTTGCACTTATTGCAAATATCTCTTAGAGTATATGCTTTACAAGAAATACATTTCTTGAGTCTTTGCATTTTAAAATTCGTCTATATTTCCTAAGATTGATGCTGTTTGGTTCACTAAAGCCTGCATTACTTCTTTTTCTCTTGCATCAGGGTTTTTTGTTAGGTATTTTAGGACGTAGTCTGCCGCAGCAATGCCGAAAACCTTATTTTCCTTTTTAGAGCCGAGCCCAGACATCACGTGTCTTATTAGCTCTTCTGCTTCTGCATTTGGGTTTTTCTTTTTATAGGAGTAGGCTAGACTTCCTGCCTGCACCATTACCATCTTTTTGTCTTCCGCCATTTTATGAAAAATTTATTAGAATTAAGAGTTTATAAGATTATCTCTACTTTAGGTTCATAATATATTCTTTTAATCTCGGGTGGAAAGAAGTGGTAAAATGTTTTTCAAGCTGCTCTGGAGCAACCCATTTAAGCTCGTGTATGTCGTCTCCTGCTTTCTCATTGCCCTTAAAAACCTCGCATAAGAAGTATACGGCCATTAAATCCTTCTTTTCTGGATAGATTTTGGAGAAGATCGTACCTAGATTTTTAACCTCGTAGCCTGTTTTTAGCTTTACAACGTCCTTAAGTCTTTTATCCACATCATCTCCATGTGAAAGCCTTCCTCCAGGGAAACACCAGGTTAATTTTGGGAGATCTGGATCGTTTTCTCGTCTACCGATGAGTATTTGTCTCCTTTTTGGATCAAATATTACTGGAATTAACACCACGTTGAACGGGTGGAGTTCTTTCTTTTTCATACAAAAATTTATTCAAAGGAGAGTATTTAAGCCTTTCGAATTTGTGATATATTAACAGAGAAAAATTTCCAATTTTCATTTACTTCTCTCGAATACTAAATTTTAACCCGAATTCTCTAGCTTGTTTTTCTACAGAATTTAAAGATTCTTTTATGCTGTTTTCTGCATTTTTGGCGTCGGTGGATTCCATCTTTATAACGTACCTTCCAGCAGAGATATAAACCACTTCCCCCTTCCTTACTTGTTCTAAAATTTTCCTGATTAAAAGAATTCCTTCTGGTTTTGTGGTGCTTAAATTGAATTCTTTCTTTACTTCTATTGTTTTTTTCTTTTGGGAGTTTAAAATCTCAAGAATTTTTGAAGCTTCACTTTTGCTTAGAATTTTCTCCAGTTCTTTCTGGTTTGTTTTCGCTTCTTGGAAAAAATCTATGATATTATTTTTCTGCGAAATTTCCTTTAAAACCTGTTCAAATCTAGAGCCGGCAACTGTTTTTAAGATGCTTTGATAGTTCTTCTCCAGTTTAGCTCTTTCAAGGACCTCTTTTTGTTCTTTTAGAGAGACTCGCCTTAAAGACAGATCTATTCTGTCTCCGGAAACTCTCAGTACTTTGCAGACTATTCTTTTTTTTGGAACTACATAATCTCTTAAATTCCTAATTCTTCCGGGGGCTATTTCACTGGTTATGATGCTCCCTTCGCCATCTCCGTCTATTTTTACAAAGACCACTGTCCCGACAATTCTGTCTACTGTGCATAGTAAAACATCTCCTTCTTGTAATTTCGAATCCATAGAAATAGGACATTTGGTTGGTTTTTAAGGGTTGTGGAGATTATTTCCTTCCTTTTGCATAGGTTAACACTTTTTTTACTTGATCAATGTCGCTTCCATCGTACCTTATTACTTGCTTATTGGAAAAGTTTTGATTCCAATGATGGGCAGGCATAATCACTATGCCTCTTGGTCGGTGTTCAAGCCACCTTTCTATATACTCTGGCCAGTCGTCAACCAAAAATGTTCCGTAAACCAAACCTTTATCTTGGGTAATTGTTATCTTGGCATCTGGGGCTTTTGGCCTTACGTGTTTTTGAAACCATAAAAATTTTTCAACCCATGCGTTTGGGGAGCTTTCTGGGCTTTTTGTTAGCGCATGAATATTAAAACCCAGTCCAACAGCAACATTTAAGATATCAAACCCAAGTTTAAATTCAGGAAGATTCTCCCACCATCCCCTCTGGTTTCTAATTAGCCTTATTCTTTCCCTTACATGTGCAGGTTCACTATCTCTTGGATATGATCCGTAAGCCCTTTCTTCTTGGGATTTAATTCTGTCGTAATCTGTCTTCATCTGAGAATCATAATCTGCTAGAGTTCCATCAAGATCGAATAGCCCTATTTTTTCTATAAGCCCCATAAAGGTCTGGATTTTGGAAAGTTTTTAATAATTTCTATATTATACCCTTATCATTTCTATTTCAAGATTTTTCTTTATTAAGTCTAGGAATTTGTCTTCGTGATTTTTTGAAATTACAGCTCCTGCTGCATTTTCGTGGCCACCAAACTCGCCACCTATTCTTTCTACGATCCCTCTTAACAATTCCCGCACATTTCTTCCGTTCCCTCCAACGCTTCTTACAGAGATTTTTATTTTATCCTCGTAATGCGCCATGGTGGTTATTACTGTGCCCTCTTCATATAATGATGAGTGAGAGAGTATACTTGCAATTGTGCCAATCATTGTATCTTTTATTTGGTCTTTTGCGTTTATTATTAAAAATCCGTTTCCATGTATTTTTTCTATCCTTTCCACAAACTCCAAGGATGATATCAGGCTTTGTTTATATTTTACATATATAGACTCGGCTCTTTTCTTTGAAGAGGGAATTTCCATTAAGAATTGAATCGCAACTTCCCCATTTCCTGATCTTGAGCAGGCATTGATTATAGCAGAAATTTCTCTTGCATCTTCTAGTTTTCCGAACATTTTAATTAGAAATATATCTCCTATTATTTGCTTGTGCTTTGTTTTTGGGTTTCTTAGCATTATTGAAGTAGTGAGCTTTTCCATTTCTTCCTTTTCAAGTTCAAGAATTGTTTTGTATTTCCCATTCGAGGGGGTTAAATTAACTTCTCTAAGTAATTCTATAACTCCTTGTGAACTTCCTGTAACTCCCGGTATATATGGTTCCGAACAGTATTCTAGTGTTTTATTTAAGGGGCGTGTTGACGGATAAATAAGCAAGCCTTTTTTTCTTTTAATGTCTCCATAATCCAGTATTTCTTTATTAAGTTTATCAATGTCTCTTTCCAGCTGATCTCCGACCATTCCAAGAATAGCCAATTTTGCTAAGGGCTTAATGTCTTCGCAAAGCTCTTTGCAAAATAGATAAACCAGGCTAGAACTGCTAATTTTTTGCTTTTTATGGAGTTCTGGATTAATAATAAAGATGCTTTCTGGCACTTTTTGGGTTATTTCGTGGTGATCTATTACAAAGACCTCTTTTAACCCGGCTTCTTCAATATGGTTTAAACTATTGGAAGCTAGATCTAGAAATAATGTGACTTTATCTTTTTTTAAATCGTTTATTGAATTTTTTTCAAGACTTTTGACTATCTTTAAGGTAAATTTTTTGTCTAGTCTTTTAAGTGTTTTTGTCATAATTGTTGCAGAGCTTATTCCGTCTGTATCAAAGTGACTGATTACCTGAACCTCCTTATCCTTTGATTTTTCTAAGAAAGCTTTTGCAGAGAATTTGATTGCATTTTCAAGAGAGTTTTCCATATCACCAATTTTATAAAATTTATTATTTATAGTAAGCCTTTAATGTTCTTAGCTGAGCAAAAACACGCTCTTTTTCTCTTCTAGCCCGCTTATCTTGCTTGTTTTTTTCAACATGTTTTTGAATTTTCTCTAGTTTGGCTTCTATGTTCTTCAGATCTGGATTAACGTATTTTCCTTTGTTCTTCAGTATCTTTGAAATTTTTTTGCCGTATTCTTTGGGATGAATGCCCTGCTTTCTTAGCTCTTCTCCTATCTTTTCAGAACTAAGCCCTTTTTCAGCCAGCTCAAGAGTTTTCTTCTCAAATTCAGCGTCAGAATATTTCTTTGTGTTTGGGGCTTCTTTTTCAGAATCGCTTTTTTCAGTTAGTTCTTCCTTTGCTTCTGTTTTCTTTGTTCTTGGCATTGCTAAAAATCGTAAACTGCTTTTTTAAAGTTTGCTGTACAAAGATATTTAAATAAAAATTTACTATTTGATGTAGGTGACCGTTTTATGGCTGGAAAAACAATAGGGATTATCTCTTTAAAAGGGGGTGTTGGCAAGACGTCTGTTGTTGCTAACCTTGGAGATGCAATTGCAAGTTTTGATAAAAGAGTTTTGCTTGTTGATGGAAATTTATCTGCTCCCAATCTTGGGCTTCATCTTAATGTTATAGAGCCTAAAAGAACACTCCATCATGTTCTGGCAAGGGAGTCTAGACCAAAAGAAGCTATTTATAATCTAGATAATCTTGATCTTTTGCCTTCCTCTATCTTTGGAAAGATAAAAGCCTCACCGCTTAAGCTTAGGAATAGCCTTGCTCCGTTGAAGAGAAGCTATGATGTTATCTTATTAGACTCAAGTCCTGCATTGAATGATGAAACCTTGGGGGTGATGATGGCATCAGATCAACTACTTGTTGTAACTACCCCAGATCATCCCACTTTAAGCAATACCCTTAAAGCGGTTAAACTTGCAAAACAGCGAGGAACTCCAATAATTGGCTTAGTGTTAAATAAGGTCCATAATAAGAATTTTGAGCTTTCTATTAGTGATTTGGAGGCAATGACAGAAGTGCCTGTAATGGCAGTGATTCCTTATGATCTTGACTTTTTTAGATCGTTAGCAGAGTTAAGGCCTTTAACCTCTTATAAACCTAGGTCAGCAATAGCAGAAGAGTACAAAAAGCTGGCTGCTACTTTAATTGGGGAAAAGTATAGGACAATGCCTTTTAGGAAACTTCTCTTTTGGAATAATCCTGGAAGACAGGATATTAACAGGGCCTTATATTATAATCAGGTTTTTAGATAAATAGCCCTGCCAGGATTCGAACCTGGGTCCCAGCCTATCTCCCGAGCTCGCTCGTTATTTGTGAAGATTTTGTCTTCGCGAGCTCACTCGACCAAAGGGCTGTATACTTGACCGCTGTACTACAGGGCTTTATTTATAATGAGAAAAATTTTAGTTGATTTATAAGGTTTTGTTTTAGTATTTCTCTTTATACCTCCCTCTCTTTTCAACAGCCTTGAGTCTTTCAAGAACTTTTTTTGACTCGACAGAGTTATTGTAATTTTTCTCAAATTCTTGCCAAAGGGCTTGCCAGTGCTGAAAATGCTTGGCTTCCAGAGCCTGCTTTAAAAGATGAAGGTCAACTGCTTTGTCTTCCAATTTATGGCTTATGAAGCCAAGGCCGAAGTCAATGAAGAAAATTTTATCATCTTTTAAGATCATGTTGCTAGTTGTGAGGTCTCCGTGGATAATGTCTGAATCATGAAGCTTTGAGAGGTCTTTTCCGATTTTCCTTAAAACTGCTTTTTGTTTGCTTAAAGGAAATTTGTCTAGAGTGATTGATAATTTATCTCCTTTGATATAAGGCATCTCAATTTTGCTTACCTCTTGCATCTCTTTTGGTATTGGAACATTAATTATCCTGGAAGCCCTTAGCATTAATCTAGTTTCGCTTCTCGTCCTAAGTTTTCTGATTTTTTCATCGAGAACTTTTATCCTATAAGATTTTGAAATTCTATCTTTTATAACCTGGTTTTTGTCCAGAATTATCTTTGCTTCTGCGCCTTGGCCTAGGATCTTTTCCATGCTATTAGGATTATCGTTGAAGTTATAAGGCAAGTATCTACAGCAATGCAGTATTTACAATAAGCATTTATCACAAATTCCTGTAAATATAACAAGAAAACAGCCACGATTGCCCCAAGAATAACTGGAACCTTTATGAAATTTTGTTTTCCTTTATCATGGTTTTTTAAATATCCAAAAATAGTTATTATCACTATTGAGATTGCTATTATGCCCCAGATGCTTGTTTTTAATCCTAAAAATTGGGCGTATTTTGAGTTTAAAACAGTATCACAGCCTTCATACGGGTTGCAGATATTGGATATTGGTTTTACGGTTATTAAAATAGAAAAGATTAGTGCTATGAAGTATAGGGCAAGTATTATCCTGTACTTCATTTTAAAACCTCATTTTTTTTCCGAATTTTTTTGCAAGTTTCTGCATCTGCTTTTGACTTATTCCTTTTTCAGGATCAAAGTCAGAGCTTGATTTGATCATATCATTTAATAGATCATATTGCTTCAGCAAAGATCTTATGTCCGAGGTATGCGATCCTGAGCCCTTTGCAATTCTTGCTATTCTAGATGTTTCCTTTTTTAACAATTCTGGATTTGATTTTTCTTCATGAGTCATTGATTTTAGGATGTGCTCCCATTTTGCCACTTTGGCTTGTTGTGATTCAATCATATTTTCGGGAATTTTTGCATTTCCCAGTCCTGGAATCATGCTCTTTAGTTTGTCAAAACTGCCAAGACTTCCCATACTCTTAACCTGATTTACAACATCTTCGAGGCTTAGTTTTCCTTCTTCCAACTGTTTTCTCAGTTTTTCCTGGCTTTTTTCATCAGTAATAGACCTTATTTTTTCCATTAGGGCCTGTAAATCGCCCATCCCAAGAAGCCTCGATAAAAAAGATTGAGGGTTAAATTCCTCTAAGTCATTCACTTTTTCCCCGGTGGTTATAAAGTATACTGGCGCTTGAGTTTCCGCGCATGCTGTTAAAACGCCTCCACCTTTAGCGGTGGAGTCCATTCTAGTAACTATTACTCCGGAGATGTTTACTGCATCCTGAAAATCTTGAGATTGCTTTTTTGCAGCCTGACCAATATCTGCAGGCATTACAAGGATTGTTTCTGTTGGTTTTATCAATTTGGATAGAGATTTTATTTCATCAATAAGTTCTTGATCTAAAGCGTGTCTTCCAGCAGTGTCTACAATAATTAAATCATAATCTTCGAGCTCTTTTTCATATCTTTTCCAGATCTTTTCTGGATTTTTTTCCTTGAAATCAACAAAGCAAGCTAGCTTGTTTTTGTCTGCAAGTTGTTTTAATTGCTCTGGGGCAGCCGGTCTGTGAACATCAAGACCAATAAGAGCAACTTTATTGCCCCTCTTTGCATAATAATTTCCGATTTTTGAGATTGTTGTAGTTTTTCCTGCACCATACAAACCAAGAAACATTATTTTGTTCTGTGCTTTTTGTAATTTTAGCGGTTTATATTCCCCAAGGATTTTGGTTAAGTCATCATGCAAGACTTTTATTAAATGCTCTTTTTTATCCAATCCTTTGATTCTTTCATCAAAGGCAGTTTGTCTTATTTTGTCACTTAGCTCCTTAACTAGAGAAATATTAACATCTGCTTCTATCAAGGCTCTTTGTAGATCTTTCACAATGGCATCTACAAGATTTTTGTCTAGAAATATAGCATTTGCTATCCTATCTGTGGCTTTTCTAAGAACCTGACCTAACTTCTCCAACATAAAAGAACCAGTATTTAATGGGTTAATAAATTTGTGGTTTGTTTAGCTATAATCCCAAGGCTTCCACAAACTTTGCTTTGCTGAATGGCTCTATTGAATCGTATCCCTGGCCAGTTCCTAGATAAAGGATTGGTTTTTTTGTTATATACCCTAGAGAAAGAGCTGTGCCACCTTTTTCATCTGTATCTGCCTTTGTGAGTATTATTGCATCTATCCCTATTGAAGAATTGAAAGCCCTTACCTGCTCTATCGAATCATTTCCTGTGATTGACTCTCCAACGAATATTTTTAAATCTGGATTGCAGACCCTGGAGATTTTTTCAATTTCTCTAAGAAGATTTTTTTCGGTGTGCATTCTCCCCGCTGTGTCTATTAAAACAACATCTATTTTATTCTTTTTTGCATAGCTTATTGCGTCAAAACCCACTGATGCAGGGTCGCTTCCATAATCATGGGCTATTACCTTAATGTCGAGTGCTTCTCCATGCTTCTTAATTTGTTCAATTGATGCTGCTCTGAAAGTGTCTGCTCCTGCAAGAATGCAAGAAAGCCCCCTTTTTCTTATAAATTTTGCCAGTTTTGCAATTGTTGTTGTTTTACCTGTCCCATTAATTCCACAAAATAATAGAACATATGGCTTTTCTTGTTTATCTGTTATTCTGTCAACTAAGTCAAATGGTTCTAGAAGAACATCAAACATAATGTCTTTTAGATATTCTCTAATTTGGCCTTCAATCTCTTTTTTCAAGAGTTCTTTTCCGATAATTCTTTGCTTCAAGTTCTGTATTATTTTTTCAGCAACCTCCAATGCAACATTGTTCTCTATAAGAATCATTTCAAGGTCTTCTGAATAGGTGTTAAAATCTTCTTCAGATACCTTGACTTTTGTTATCTTTGATTTTAGTTTTGATAGGAAATTTTGTTCTGGCTCTTCTGTTTCTTGAATTTCTCTTGGTATTTCTGCTTTTTGCGTTTTTGGCTCTTCTGTTTTTTCTTCCTTTTTCCCAAATAGTTTTTTGAAAAATCCCTTGGATTTCTCTTCTTGTTTAACAAGGATCTCTTCTGGTTTTGTTATCTCTGGAAGCGGCTCAAGTTCTGGAGGCTCTTCACGAGTTTCTTTTTTCTTTCCTTTTTTTGGTGATTCTGTAATAAGGAACGATTTTTTATCCAGGCCTTTTTCCGTTTCTTTTTCAAGCTTTTGAATTTTTTCTGTTTTTTTATCCGGCTTTGCAGGCATTTCTTTTTCTTCTTCTGCCGGTTCTTTTTGTTTAATCTCCTTTTTTTCTACAGATGTCTTTTCTACTTCTTCCCGCTTTTCCTCTGTCTTTTTTACAAGTCCTTGAGTCCAGCTTTTTAACTTTTCTCTTAATTTTCCGAACATAAAAATGAGAAGAATAATGTGTTTATAACTTTATTGTTCAAATTTCTTTGAAGTTTTCGGGGCATTTATAAAGAAATCAATCAGAAATTTTAAATGGTGATATTAAATCGCGGGAGGTTAAATAAAGCGTAAATGAAATGAAAAAACAAACAAAAAATTTAATGACGATTGGTTTTTTGCTGATAGTTATGGTTGGAGGGGTTTTTGCCCAGTCTTATTGGAACAAGCAATATAATCCTCTGCCATTGCCTGAGTATAAAGAACCATTGCCTTACAATGGGGATCCTGCAGTAATTGCTAGCACAACCAATGATGAGTCGGTTATTATAGGTCCTGTTTTTCCTACACTGCCTTCTGGATTAAGAATCTATCCTCAAGACCAGTTTACTGAAAACGGAAAAGCCGAATATAAGGTTGTTTTTACAGACAACCATCAGAAATGCAAACCAACAGAAGAACTTGCTTGCGATACAAGATATGTAGAATACAAATATAAACTATCATTTTTCTCAAGTGAAGGAGTTTATGGTGAATTCGAACAAGCAGAGTTTAGTGTTGGAGCAGAAGAAAGTTTCTCGACTATTTTGGTTGTTAAGACAAAGAATATTGGAACAAGTTCTTTTGTGATTAGTGCTTTGAATGAGTGGGGAAAGGAAGATTCATATGCAAAAGCCACAATAACTTACAAGGATGCTATAATTCCTGATCCAAGTGGCCCTCTTTACTTTTTAGGTCAAGGATATATGGCTAGTGATAATGGAAAAGGGCTTTTAGTAGATATGAAGATAAAAACTGTAGATACCGGATTGGTGGGAATAGTTAGCATAGATGGAAATTCCTATTATGTTAAAGGGATGGTTGTTGGAGCTTCTGCATCAAGCTACGGAATGCATGTAGATTTAATAGAATTTAATACGATTTCTATGCAAAATGGAAATGTTGTTGGGACTTTCAAGGGAAACCTTGAGTATTATGATGGATTTAAGGTTATGAAAGGAATTCTTTTAGAGTACCAAGTCAAAAACTGGGACTTATTTGTATTTGGAAAAACCCCAGATAAAACACCTGCAATAATGATTGAGCCTGTTGAAGAAGTAATTCCAATATCTGTGACTTACCCAATCGGAGTTTCTACTAAGAAAGCCATCGATTACTAATAAGAAATTTTATCTTTATTTTTTTCTTTTATTTTAATGTCTCTTGAAAAGAGATATAAATTTTTATAAAGTCTTTGGCTGTTTAATTAAAATGAAAGGAGTGTTAGTTATTTTGGATGGGTTGGGGGATCTGCCCCATAGTGTATTGGGAGAGAAAACTCCCCTGGAAGCGGCTGCAACCCCAAATCTTGATTTTTTGGCTTCTAGGGGCGAGCTAGGATTTATGTATAATGTAAAAAAAGGGTTTATCCCTGAATCCGATGAAGGAATCTTATCTATTTTTGGAAATAATCTTGCCGATAGCTCAAGGGGTCAGTTAGAAGCCAGAGGAGCGGGTTTAAAATTGGTGAGGGGTGATCTTGTATTTAGAACTAATTTCGCAACAATCGATTCTTTTCAGAAAGGGAATATTGTTGATCGGAGGGCAGGAAGAACTCTTACAACCGGAGAAGCAGAGACCTTGGCTAAAGCAATAAATAAAATTAAAGTATCTTCTAAATTTATCTTTAAACCAACCATCCAGCACCGAGGTGTTTTAGTTTTCAAAGGAGGATTTTCTGATGATATTTCCTGCAGCGATTCAACTTATTTTCAGGGAAAGGCCTTAGAAACAAGAAAAGTAAGGGCATGTAGGGCGACAGATGATGAGGAGAATTCGCAGTATACTGCAAATATTGTGAATGAGTTTCTCGAGAAGGTATTTGAAACATTAGATAATCATCCAATAAATGTTCAAAGAAGAAAAAAAGGACTGATGCCTGCAAATTTCTTGCTTGTTAGGGGACAAGGAGCAGAACTTCCAAAGTTAAATCAATTCAAGAAATGGATGGCTTTTACTTATATGCCGGTCGAGATTGGATTTTCTTTGTTTAGCGGGATGAAGGTTTTTTCCTTTGATTATCCTGAACTGAAGAATCTTGATTCTTATACTAATCTTTGGGACGGATTGAAGAAAGCTTGTGAGAATTCAATTAATATTCTAAAGAAAAAATACAAAGATTTTGACTATGCTTACATCCATATTAAGGAAACCGATCTGCCTGGGCATGATAACAAACCTGTAGAGAAGAAGCTGATGATAGAGTACATTGACAGTAGTTTATTTAGGTTTTTGAGGGAGTTTGCACCTCCAAATAATATTAGAGTGGCGGTTACAGGAGATCACTCAACTCCTTGCAAGCTTAAAAGCCATTCTGAAGATCCTGTTCCTGTGCTTCTGTATAATAATTCTATTCCTAGAGAGAAGCATTTTAACGAAAAAGAAGCAAGAAAAGGCGCTTTAGGGGAGATGACTGGCCGCGAATTCTTGAGAAAGATTGGTTTTTTAAGGTAATTCTAGTATAGCAATTATTAAAAATAGCTGACTTTTTTTTAGAGATATGATTGTTTTAGATATAGAGGCTAGTGGTTTGGATAATGGAAGGAATGGGATTTGGCAGATAGGAGCTTTAGGGTTTGAGAATCCCAAAAATGTATTTTTTGGAGAGTGTAGGATAGATGATGAAGATGAAATAATGCTTGAGGCTCTTGAGTTGATTGGAAAAACAGAGGCTGAACTTAGAGACAATAGGAAGCAATCGCAGAAAAAATTAATCCTGGCTTTTTTAGAATGGACCAAAACATGCAAAAATAAGATAAGTATCGGCCAGAATATTGGGTGGGACTTAACATTTATACAGAATAAATGTTTAAGATACGGGTTGAGGAAAGGGTTTTCTGAGTTTATTGGTGTAAGATCTATAGACTTGCATGCCTTGACTCAATTAATCCATTACCAAATAAACAACAGGTTTTTAGTTGGCGACCATGGCAGAAGTGATTTAAGCCTCTCAAAAATTATTGGGTTTTGCGGAATTGAAGATAAGCGAAGGATAATGAGTAAAGGGAAGATTGTTGAAGAAGGAAACCCGCATAACGCTCTTGAAGACGTAAGATTAACTGCAGAGTGCTTTTCTAGGATATTTTATGGTAAAAAATTGTTTGAGGAATTTGAGGGATTTCCTCTGCCTAGTTATTTAATAAAATGATAACCTATAACGATAAACCTTTTAGAAAGGTTTCCAAACCATTAAACAAACAATGATAACCTATAACGATATTTATGAGGCGGCCAGAAAAGAGAGATACGCCGAGCAGCTCCAGAATCTTCCAAAGAACTTTGTAGAGGAAGTTTCTGTTTATATTAAGGAGAAGAAGGAAATCGCCGGAAAGAGTGATGACGATTTTTCAGATGTGATAATGAAAACAAAGAAACAGCTGGAAAATGCTATAACTTTATTTAGGGAACTAATCTTAAGAAGAAGAAAAAAGATTCTAAATCTGGTTCTTGTGGCTTCTGAAACAGGAATTTCCAAGCAGGATTTTGAGAATATGCTTGGCTTTGAAAGAGAGATGTTTGAGGAACTTATGAAATGCGTTGAAAATTCAGACAAAAAGCTAGATAGAAATTTGAATGGAGTTCCGGAAGAAAAAAATAATTATATGATTCTATTCTTGGAGGAGGTCGGTGAATTAGTTGATCTTGATGGCGAGAAAGTCGGTCCGTTCCAGAAAGGACAGATAGCAAATCTTCCCAAGGAAATTGCCAAGATTATTGTTGAAGACGGAAAGGCTGAGCTGGTTGAAGAATAAAGACACCCACTATTTCTTCTATGAAACTTTCCTTAAGATATCTTTTATCTTTTATAAACCATTAAAGAGAGGGCAATTATCAAAACACCAAAAATGCCGAATACGCTGCCGTAAATAAGCTCCTCATTTATGATGTAATAGACAGCAAGCAGAACCAGGATAATCCCCACCATTGCAGAGATAATTCTTAATGAAGCCCCTTTTTTTCTCATGAAATGTTAAAGATACGGGGGTTATTAAATATTTTCTAAGGTAAAGTCTTTAAAGGAATTTAGCGGAGGTGTTTTATGGCTAAAAATCAAGAAATAGCTAAAATTAATCCTGAAGAGCTAATTAACGGAAATAGGGCAGGCAGACTTGTGTTCTCTTTATTTGGTAAAAAGATTGCAGGGCATTGGATTGGAGGAGCACTTTCTAATAGGTATCAGGAGATTATTGCCCCCTGGATTAATTCTACTCCTAAGAGAATGACTGTAATTAACGCCTCTGTTTTTGGAACTTTTGGGGCATTTCAGTATTTTGTTGCTGGAGAAGGAACAGGATATTTGGCTTCACAGATTTCTGATGGGTTTGGGACACCTTTTGAACTAACTGGATATTTGTTTGCATTATTTGAAATAGCACAAAATGGTTATCGAGTTGGGTATGCTTTAAGACACGAAAAAGGGCATGTGTCTATTTCTCCAACAGGATTTGCAGGAACTGCAATTTTTTATTTGGCGGAGAAGATGTTTGGTGGAAAAAGCAATGCTCCTTCTAGAATTAATGGAAGTTTAGACGAAAGGCTATAATCTTTTGGAGAAAAGCTAAGCTTACCCACTTTATTAACTTAGTTCAGAAGCCTGTGGAGAGAGTTGAACTCCCGACCCCTTGATTGCTTTGCGGTTCCGCGAAGCCGGTGGAATCTTGATTCCAGCGTACAAGTCAAGTGCTCTGCCACTGAGCTACACAGGCTCATTTCATTCGCCTGTCTGCTACAATGAGACTCTCCATCTGAGTTTGGAAATCTCATAGAGCTACACAGGCAATATTATAGAAGGTGTTTTTTGGTTTAAAAAGTTGTTTATCTTGTTAGTTCCTGGTATCTTCTAAGAAATAATTGCTCTGCTTCTTCTGGAGATAACGGGATTATTTTTTCTTCCATTGGAGCAAATAAGCCATCTTCATTCCATTTTTTTGGGGGTTTTCCCATTACATCCCTCATTTCAGTGACTAATACAACTTTATCGGCCCTTTTAATTTCTTGATAATCTATCCCATTAATCTCAATTCCAAAATGCTCGAAAATAATTCTTTCAATTTCTTTTTCTATTGATTTAAATTCTGGTGGTAAATTTCTTTTTAATGGGGACACTAAATCTCCAGTATAGGATTCAGAGGCGTCGTGAAGCAATCCCGGAAGTGCTTGAGAATCATTCACTATCCTTGATACTAAAACGGAGTGCTGGGCAACAGAATAAAAACTTCTGCAGTGGCCGTTGAATCTGCATAAATTTGACAATCCGTGGGCAATATCTACTATATCCACATCTTCTGCACTAGGATCAAGTGGCCAAAATTGTTTTCCTGTATATGTCTGTGCCCAATCTCCTTTTCTATCTGACATAAACTTTTTAGAGAAATATCCTTTATAACTATTGTTTCACTTTAATATCTAATTATACTTTTCAACTTTGAAGATTCTTATTTCACACAAAGAAAGCGGGTAGACCTTTTTTAGCTTGAGACTTAGCGGCTTTTGGATCTTGCCTTGTATGATGTCTTTAAAGATTGTGTCTGCTGTATGGTTTTTACAGTAATTTGTAAGCTCTTCTCTTGCCATTTCTCTTAAGGCTTTTCTTACAGCTCTTGAAACTTTTCTTCTGGTTATTAAAAACGGCTTTATTTTTATTTTTGAATCCTTGCAGTCTAATACAATAGAGTCTTCAACATAGTTTGTTCCTTTTCTTATCATTTTCCTTAGGAAATAAGGAAGGACCTTTATCTCAAAAGGAATGGTTGTTGCTTTGTCTCCCTCAACCTTGACTTTAGCTGTGAGAATTGTGTTTTTTCCTCTTAAAAATCTTGTTAAGTCATATTTGACGTATCGATTATTTAGGCTTTCTATATTATAGGCGTGAAGATACATCTCCTTTTTTAATAAAGGAAGTTCGACTTCAAAGAATTTTTTCTTAATCTGGGCCATTTAAAAACCTACGGTTTTTGATCCCTCAAGCAACTTTCTTTTGTTGCCTCCGATGAAAGTTTGGATCAAATTTATTTTATTTATCATCTTACTCTTGTATTTGTTTTCCTAGTCTTATACCTTTTTTTTGGTATTTAGATTTATTGCATACTAAACAAGTATACATCATGTTTACTTTTTTTGTGGTTTTTGATTTTCTTTTGAATTTAGAGACTGCTGGTTTGCTCCATCTTCCAAGATTACCTATGCCTCTTGCTCTTCCCCTCAATCTTGCCCTTTGTTTTGAACCGTACTTTAATGAGCCTCTTTTTGTTCCTGTGCTGACTAATTTTATTTTTTGATCTGTTTTTTTCCTGCAATACGGACAGTATCTTTTTGTTGTTTTTGGAATCTTCATTTTAAAACCTAAGGTTTTAGATCAATCAAGTGACTTCCTTTCTTTGCCTCTGATGGAAGTTGAAATAAAACCGATATGATAGAATTGATAGAAAAAGTTGATTTAAAAAGGTTTAGATATCAGAATGGCCCCACCAGGGATCGAACCTGGATCCTATCCACGTCAAGGATATGTCTTAGCCATTGGACTATAGGGCCATGAAAACCTCTAGAGGGCTTTTAACCAGCAACCGAACCAACCTTCTTTAGTTGCTTCTGATGGAAGATTAAATTAAAACTTACCTTAAATATTTCTCTTTTAGAAATATTTAAATATAATGGCTTTGTGTTTTAATTATGGGGAGAGGAGGAAATCGATTATTTTTGTTTTTGCTCCATTTAATTATAGGGTTATATATTCTTAATTTCGGCTTTAGTTTTATCTCACTTCCGGATTTTTTTACAGAAGCTAGCAGCGGAATTGTAAATAAAATCATCTTTTTTATTGCAGGAGTTTTAGTTATTCTCGGCGGAGTAAATTGGATGAGAGCCAATAGGCCGGTAAGATAAATCTGCTTTTGAACAAATATTTATATACGTAATTTTCGTTATTTCTTAATGCTAAAAGGAGGAGGAAGATACTTGGAAAATTTGAAAGGACAAGTAACTGTTTTTATTATTATAGGGATTGTTATTATTGGAGTCATTGTTCTTGTTTTTTCTTTAAATGGGGGATTAAGCCCGGAAAAGATACCTTCCGATTTAGAGCCTGTGTATGCTTCTTTTCTGTCTTGTTTGGAAGATGAAGGCATTCAAGGAATGAGGCTTCTTGAAAGTCAAGGAGGATACATAGACCTTCCGGAATTTGAACCGGGATCTTATTATATGCCTTTTTCAAGCCAACTTAATTTTGCAGGAACGCCAATACCTTATTGGTATTATGTTTCAGGAAACAATTTGCAGAAAGAGCAAGTGCCCACAAAAGAAGAAATGCAGGAACATCTTGGGAGATTTGTTGAAGAAAGAGTTGAGAACTGCAATTTTGATGAGTTTTACAATCAGAGTTTTGAAATAAGCAAAGGAAAGCCAAGTGTTAGTGCAGTCATTAAAGGAAACAACATTGAAATAAATTTGGAGATGGATCTTTTCCTATCTAAGGGAGAGGATAGCGCTTTAATTCAAAATCACAAGGTTATTGTCAATTCTAAACTTGGGAATCTTTATGACGAGGCTATCAAAGTATATGAGAAAGAACAAAAAGATTTGTTCCTTGAGAAGTATGGTGTTGATATTCTAAGGCTTTATGCCCCTGTTGATGGTGTTGAGTTTTCATGCAGCCCTTTGACCTGGAATGCAGAGGAGATTTTTGACGATCTCAGTGAGGCAATTGAGGTCAATACACTTGCTTTAAAATCTGGGGGCAGTAAAAATGATTACTTCTCTGTTGAAGGATTAAGCGGAGATGTTAGGTTTATTAACTCAAGATTTTGGAGCAGCAGTTTTGAAGTCAATCCAGCAGAAGGGCCTTTATTGATGGCCGGTCCTGTAGGAAACCAGCCGGGGTTGGGGATTTTGGGATTTTGCTATGTGACCTATCATTTTGTTTATGATGTTAAATATCCTGTGCTTGTACAAGTTCAAGAAGACTCGGAAATTTTCCAGTTTCCCCTGGCGGTTGTAATACTTGGGAATAAGGAAAGACAGCCATTAGACTCAAGCTCTTCTTTCATCGGAGTTCCGGAACTTTGTCAGTATAAGAATACTCCTTTAGAGGTAAGCATTTATGACAATAGAAGAAGAGCTATTGATGCAGATATTTCCTATGAATGCTCTTCGACCGTTTGTTATATTGGAAAGACAGAAAGAGGAAAGCTAAACGCTTTATTTCCCCAGTGTGTTAATGGAAGAGTGATTGCTAGGGCTGAAGGATATGAAGGACTCAAAGAAACCTTGTCTATTGTTAACCCTGGGAGGCTGGATCTTGTCTTAGACAAATTAAAAGAGGTTGAGGTGAGATTGAAGGTGGATGGGAGGACTTCAAACGGGCCAGCAGTTATTAACTTTGTATCTAATGAAAGTAGTTATAGTATTATTTATCCTCAGCAAAAGGAAATATCTTTAAGTTCTGGGAATTATGATGTTTTAGTCTACATTTATCAGAACACCTCTTTGAAAATCGGCGAAAGCACACAAAAGCAATGTGTTGATGTTCCAAGAGGAGTGTTAGGAATTTTTGGATTAACTAAAGAACAGTGTTATGATATTAATATTCCAGAACAGATTATTTCAAGTGCGTTATCCGGCGGAGGAAAAAAGAGCTATTATCTTGCATCAAATGAGTTGGAATCAGCAAGGTATGTTGATATTAATGCAGAAGGTTTGCCTAAGCCAACAACTCTTGAGCAATTGCAAGTAAATTATGTTTTATTTGAGGATAAATCCTTAGATATTGCTTTCAGATGATAAAAAAGAAATTTTTGTTGGTAATGTTTTTTGTAGCTGTGATTTTTTTAACTTTAGGAATCTCTGCACAATATGTTCGGTCATTCCCAGCAATAAGTCAGTCTGGCAGCTATGGATCCGGACTTTTTAATTGGGTTGAAAGAGATAAATGCGAAGATGTGGGGCAGGATTTTGTGGTTCAAACAACTCCTTTTGGATGCACGCCTGCTGTTGTTAGGGATGACTTACTCGAAGAGAACGATGTGCCTGTTTTCTGCCAGCTTGGAGCAACTAAAATTAACCCTTTAATCGATGTCGAAGCGATAGACAGCGTTAGGCTTACTGGAAGAGATGTGGATAATTTTGTTAAGATTGTTGATTTTCAGCCAAGAAGAGCCGCTTTATCCACGGGTCAGGAGAATAAACTTAATGATCCAATATTAAACAATTTGGGGTATGCGGTTATTGTATTAAAGCAGCAGAAAAATTCCTCTGTTTTTAAAAACTGCAAACAGTCAGAGCTTTTTGGAATAGATATGGGGGAAGGATGCATTGTTGAGGGAAATATCACCGCCACTTTAAGATACGATTTAAATAATGCTTTTGGGATTGGAAAAGCGAGTTTTTATCTTCCCGAGATGACTGATCAGGAGTGGAGAGACAGATACCTTCAATATAGCTTCTGGAATGGAAAAGGATATCTAAGGGTGCAGGGAATTGACGGAGAAGATCAAAGCGCGAGAGCTGTTATTTACAATGATCAAGGAATTGTTTCCAGTATTAACTTAAAAAAAGGCGAGGAACCAAGAAAGATCTATCTTCCGGGATTTGAGTGTGCTGCTGGATTGGAATTGAAACTGGATGAGCTTGCAGATCCGGATACAAGAGCTAGATTTAGGATTAATGGAGAGATTGTCGAAGTCTCCAAAGGGGAGACTTTTTTGGAGAATTGTGATATTAGAGAAGCTCCAGTAAAACAAGGATTAGTAGAAAGTGTTAAAGTCCATTGTGATACGGACAATAATAAAAACGAGAATTTTGCCCCGGCATTAAGCCCAAAGATAAAATTGAGGATATGTAAAGATAATCAAGGATCTGTTGATTGTGAGGAAAAAGAAAAAGGGGTTGGTGATTTCTTGTTTTATGAAGATAAGACCGGAGCAAACAAGGCAGTTTATCTTGCCTTTGTGGGCACAGAAGTTAATGAAGTTTCAAGGAAAAAAGAACTTTATGCTTATCTTGTTGCAATTCCAGATTATGTTGGAGATAAGGTCGGAGAGAGTGAACTGACTGCTGCAGCAGAGTATGACAAAGGAATAAGGTCCAAGTCAAAAACTGGGATAAGATTTATTGACGGAATTTTTGAAGTATTTAATAAAGTTGGTGCTGTCAACATGAATTTTGGAAGATGGTTTGTTGAAGGAGAGAATATAAAGCTCATTAGAGAAACTAGCTCTGATGTTCTTGGAAGAAAGGTCTTAATTCTTGGATTGGGCGAGGGGGCAGATAATATTTTGGATGATCAAACCAAGGATTACTATAACAAGGCAATAAATGATTTCAATAAGGTTATTAGCGATTATTCAGATACAAAGTATCCGGATAATGCGGAATTCTCTAATGGGGAAAATGCTTCTCTGCAGAAAATCAGACTTGCATTTGATTTAAATCAAAAAAGACAGGGAGCGAGATTCTGTGAGGAGTTTAAGGAAAAATATCCTAATTCAAAGCTCCAGATTGAGGTAAATAATCTCTGCGATAATGAATATTTGATGGCAAGTTCAGGAGTACTAGAAAGCGAAGTTTTGATTAATGGAAAAACATACAGGATTTATTTTGAGGGGGTTTATGAACCTAGTTTTGAGGAGTATGGAGTTGAGATTGCTGTAAGCAACATACATATCCCCAACAGACAAGAGACTTTACGACTTACAAAAAATCAGAACTTGTATCTCGACTCTATCTTTAATGACCCCCATAGTTCTGGAAATTATATTCAGCTATCGGAAATAGGTGATGATCTGCAGGAAGCAAAGTTTTCATTTCCTCCCAGCATAAGGACTTTGAAGAAAGGACTTACTGAAACGGTTGGAAATTATACTTTCACAATTTTAGATCTTAATCTTAAGAAAGTTGCAAGAATTTCAATTGATGCGGGAATTGACAGACAGACAACAGAGGTTAATTTTCCCTTTAAGATAGGAGTTGAGAAAAGAGGGATAAAGCTTTCTCCTGATGAAACTAAAGAGAAAATAGAAGAATTGAACAAGAGCGTTGTTGAATGGGAAAGAAAATCCAATAGTCTTGGAAATTTGACGCAGAGCATGAAGACCGCCTGTTTAGGAGTTAGTCTTGTTTTAATGGCTAAGAATTTTTTGGCAAATGTTGGGGGCAAGGGAATTGCAAGACAAGAGGTAATGAGGGGAAATGGGGGATGGTATCAGATATGTCAGGGGAAAGTTAATAATAAGGAATTTTCAGATATTGACAGATGCCTTTCCAATTATTCTAGTGAAATCAATAAAGATGTGGATATCCGCTATAGAAAACTACAAGAGCAAAATAGAAGAATCAAGGAAGTTGAGGATGGGTGCAAGAAAAACGGGTTGCTGGGGGAGAGGGTTATTGATGATTCATGCTTTGAAACAAGGTACCTAGAATTGTATGGAGACGATATTGAAGAAAGCTTAAAATCTAGATATCCTAATGGAATGACTATTGATGGTAGACAGATTAGCGTTGATGATTTTATGAGGAGGCTTAACTCGCCAAGCGTTTCTTTTGAGGAAATAAGAGAGCTTGAGTTAAATTCTGGGCTTAGCGGGACTCAGACAACTTCTGACATGACGAAAAAAAGAATAGACATTCTTGTTAATGGTGTTTATGTTAATACTAATGCGGGAGTTCAAAGATCTACCTTTGAAACAGAATCCTCTAGTGATGTTTTAAATCCTAAAGCAGACATTTATGCAGGAGCAGAGACTCTTACCGGAATTTATAGGGGATCAACTGCATTAAAGGGAAACAAATACGGCATTCCTGAAGGAAAGCCTGTGCAATTGGTTATCCATAACCATAAAGAATACGCTGTTGAGTTGAAGGAATCTGCCTATAATGAATATACTATAGAAAATATTTACAATTCTTCAGGACATAAAATTGCCGAGGACAGTACGGCGTCTATTGGAATAAAGCAAATTGTAAACAGCTTTAAGAAATTCGATTCTGCCAGCTATGATGGAAATTTATATGAATCTTCGATGGGGGAAAGTGAGCCTGTTTTAAGATTCTATGAGGTTGAACCTTTCAAAGGATTGCCTGCGCTTGTTCCGTTTGATAAAGAAAACGGGTGGTACGCGTCTATAGAGCAGAGGTCTTCTGGAGTTTTAAGAGCGTATGACGATTCTGCAAGAGTTAATAGTTTTTATTTGTGCAATGTAATGAAAGACGGTATAGAACAGAACAGGCAGGGGGATGATGAATGCAGAATGATTAATATGGCTAGTGGAATGCCATATGAGGAGTTTTACGGATTAACTAGAGATCAAACCAGGGAGTTAGTTAATAAAGCTGTTCGGGCGATTGCAGAAGCTTCTGAAGCAAGAGAGAGAAATCCAAGCGCCAAGAGAATTTCCATTTCTGGATTTGGAAGTGTCAGAGTTGGAACACCGGCTATAGATCTTCCAGATATACAGTGTCAGGATATTATGTCTCCTGGCGAGTGTAAGATTATGTTTAATGTTTGCGATCCGGTTATCTGCCCTTCTAGTAGATGCGATTTAGGGGGGGCTTATCCTGTCAAGGATGTTGTTCAATCTGGGATTGTTGGGAGTCTCGTTCTCTGCCTTCCTAATTTTCCGGAAGTTTATGTTCCGGTATGCCTTTCTGGATTAAAGGCAGGAATTGATTCTTGGATTTCGGTTCAAAAATCGACAATGGACTGCTTGCAGACAAGTTTAGACACAGGAGACACTGTGGGAATATGCGACGAGATTAATAGTTTTTACCAGTGCGAATTTTTCTGGAGGGAAGCTGTTCCTTTCACAAAGCTCGCTGTTCCGAAGATTCTTGAAGTAATCACTGGACAGAATGTGAGGGGAGGAGGGGAATATCTTGGCGTTAAAGATGCCTGGAGCAATGCAGAAAGCTCTGTTAATTACTTTACACAGTATTATGGCGCAAATTCATACAAGGCATTTAAGGCAAGATCTTTGGACGAGTTTGGAGGAGAGATTTGCAAGAGTTATGTTTCAGGTGTGTTCCCTAGCGGAGGAGATATTATAGATACTTTAACTCAGCCAGATTCTCCTAGCCAATTTACTGGGAGATTTGATGAGATTCCTTATACAACAACAACTAATCCTCCTGCCTCGCAATACAAGGTATTTTATCATATCTATGCCGGGAATGATAGGGGAGCTTACTTTAGAGTTTATCTTAAAGGAGCAGAGGAAAGCTCTTATTATCAGGATACTTCATCTATAAGAAATGTTGATTCAGGATATATTGCAAAAGGAGCTTATAAGACAGAAACAAAGGATTTTTTGGCGCCTTCTGGCTACAAACAGCTTTGTATCATGGTGAATGAGCAGGTGGAATGCGGATTCCAGCAAGTTTCAACTGATTTTGCAGTTAATTATATTTCAGACAAGTATGCTGCCCAACAGGCAAGTCAAAGTGATATAAGGACTTCCGAAGAGTGTGTTTCTGGAAAAACGAGTTTGTATACGTTAATTAATCCAAATCTGCAAGAAGGCATTTATGACACTTTAAATCCTAATGCTTATAATTACAATATTTTAAGAGTTTGTGCAACAAGCAACCCCGGGAAAGGGACTGATGAGAAATGGAATATCCCTAATGAATCTAGATGGAAAGATGTGGGATATTGTGATGATTCAAGAATGAGGTGCTGGCTTGATACTCACAGCGTTAGGGATGCTATCAAAAATTTGAATATAGAAAATGAAGTTTTAAGCGATGTAAACCAGCAAGTACAAAATGCCCTGAATGAGCAGGGCTATTATGTTGATGATTTTATGGGAGAAGTAGCAAAGATAAGCAGTGGAAGCAATACTGGAAAAGACAGAATAAGACTTATAACCCAGCTCTTAGATAAGACATTTTTAACTGCCCAGAAAGCTTTCTTGTATCTGTGGAGGGGCGTTGAGTATGCAACTTTAACTAAAGAGGTTTTCATCAATGAGGTTTCAAAATGCAGCGACGGAACTATATTGAGTTTTGTCGAGATAAATGAGTTTAATGCAAAGCAGATTGAGGCATTTAGGGAGTTTATTTCTGATGATACTCCTCCTTTGGTGCCATTGCCTGAATCTTCCTTTAAATTTACAAAAGGAGCTAATGGAGAGATGTATGCTAGAGAGGCAGCTAATCCGTGCGATAATTATATGGTAATAAATGTCAATGGCGAAATCCAATACGCTGATCCGAATAAGGGAAAGATACAAGAAAGGAAGCAATATGAATTTTCCCCTGTGTTTGAGTTGCAGGATGGGGAAAGCGCCTTTAATCTTATGTATAAGTATCAGCCTAGTGGATGGGTTTGGGGTTCTACAACTAATAAAGAGACATGGTTTGATTTGCAGGACTTTTCTTACAAAACATTTTTTGGAGGAGGGATTAGTGATAAGAATAAGAGGTTTATTACTGGCTTTATTAATCAGAATTATGATTTTGGACTAAGGAAGCTTTATGAAAGAGTTTTTGCCAATGATGAGGGGCAGTGGTATGATCCTCGGGATTGGTTTGCTGGCGGCGCTGTTTTGAAAACAACTCATGTTGAGATGAATAAGGATGGGATCTTTAAGGTAGAGTATGATGATGAAGAGATGTATCTTAAATTTTCATCTATACCTGAAAAACAAAATCCTGAATGGTGGTTTAGCTATCAGGAGAAGAATGATTGGAGAACAATCATTAAAGATGAAATGCCGGATAACTTCAAAGATTTATTTAAAGAGCTTAGCGGGGAAGAGATAGATTTCTTAGAAGGCGCTAAAATAATCTTCAATCTTGATGTTGATGAAGAAGAAGTTGAACCGGTGATTACAGAAGTTCAAGAACTTCCACCACCACAAAAAACTAGTTTGGATACTGTCAACTCCCAGATTTTTAAGAATAGGATTTCAGAGTATAGTGATATTATTAATAGAATGAGTCAGAGATACAATATCCCAAGAAATTTGATAATTGCAATTATTGCTAAGGAATCTAGCGGAAACAAAGATGCAAGGGGAGATAACGGAAATTCTGCTGGTTTGATGCAGATAAGCCAGGATGCTGCCAGTACTGTTGGAAAAGGGGGAGAGTATGATTCAAAGAAATATGATCCTGAATATAATATTGATGTAGGAACAGCCTACTATAAATGGATTCAGTCTCAATTTACTTCATCCAATTCTGGAGAAAATTTGAAGAAGATAACTCTTACCGCATATAACTGGGGGATTGGAAAGGTGGAGGATGCCTGTGATAATAAGAAGTGGGAAAACTGCAGAAATGTTGCTTTCCAGGCATTGCAACACGTATCTAATATTCTTGCTATGGAAGCAGAGTTAGATAAGCAATAATAAAGGTTTTTATATGGATAACTTGTTCTGCTTCTATGCGGAGTTGGGGATGTCGCCAATATGCTTTGGCTCGTCCATCATCTCCCAAGAACAATGCGGAGTTGCCGGAGTGGTCAAACGGGCTGGATTTAGGCTCCAGTAGCTTAGTGCTTGCATAGGTTCGAATCCTATACTCCGCATTTTTTTCTAATGCAATGTCATTTAGAAATCAATTACTTCTTTTTGCCTTCTGCCTCTTTCTGCTTGATCTTATCCTCTAGTTTGAGTTTTTCAATTAGCTCTTTGTATCTGTTTCTGATTGTGACTTCTGTAATTCCTGCAATATCTGCAACTTCTCTCTGTGTTTTCTTTTCATCATTCATTAATGCCGCAACGTATAAGGCAGCTGCTGCGATTCCTGCAGGACCTCTTCCTGATGTTAATTCAACCCCCTCTGCCTGCTTTAAAACCTTTAAAGCATCGTTTTGGGTTTTTGGACTAAGCCTTAAAACACTTGAAAATCTCGAAATATAGTCTTTAGGAGAGGATTGTTTAACTTTTATTCCTAATTTTCTTATAATAAACCTGTAAGTTCTTCCAATTTCTTTTCTTTCAACATCAGAGGCTGTTGCCATTTCATCTAGGGTTCTTGGGATGTTATAACTTCGACAGGCAGCATATAAGCAAGCTGCAATTACAGATTCCATTGATCTTCCCCTTACAAGGCCTCGTTGTAATACGTAATTGTAAATTCTGGAAGCTTCGTCTCTTACAACATTTGGAAGATTTAAATAAGATGCTATGACTCTTAATTCTGCCATAGCCAAACGCAGGTTTCTTTCAATGCTTGTAGAAACCCTTTCCTGCCATTTTTTTAATCTTAGGAATTTTCTGGTTTGCTTGGGATCTAATCGATAAATATCTGAGATTTCTCCAACATTTGTTGTGAGACCTTTGTCAAACTTTTGAATGCTTGTAGGAGCTCCGCCACGGCCTTTTTTCTCGCTTTTATCAAACTTTCCTTGAGAATCAACCCCTGTATCAACCATTTTCTCCTCGACAACTAAGCCACAGTCATTACATATAATTTCTCCAAGATGAGAATCAAAAGTAAGATTTGCGCTGCCACATTCCGGGCATTTTTTTGCTAGGCTCATATTCTGGATTTTTACAAAAGATTTATAAACCTTTCTATGAATTTTTGATTTAAAAAGCTTTTGGTGTATGTTTTAACCTAAAAAAAGTAAAATTACTCTACAAGAATTCCGTTAACCACGCCTTCCTGGCTTGGTCTATTTGTTATTTTGACTTTCCCTAGTTCTGTTTGAACTATTGCCCCTTTTGTTAAAATATTCTGCCTTGCTAGGAACCTATTAGAAGGAGTTTCTATAACGTTTTTTATCTCTGCTTTTTGGGTTTTGTTTTTTGTTATTACATTTATTGACCTGGCTTTTAACATGGATGTTCTTACATTTCCGCCCCTTACTCTTTGAATTTTTCTTTTATCTTCTCCGAGTCTCACTATTCTTCTCTGGCCAGGAAGCTCGTAAAGCTTTTTCTTCCTTGGTTTTATGTATCTTCCGCCAGATATTTTCTTTCCGGTTTTCATAAGAGGAAAGAGAATTTTGGGTTTAAATAGGTTTTCTTCGAACCTTTTTGAAAAAGGTTCCCAAAACCAGAACTTTACAATGGATTTTTTCGAAATGTTTATAAATGGGGTATACAAGATTAATTTATATTAAGCTGGTTTTCAGCTTTTTTAACTAAAAATGGTTAATGGAATTGAAAGACCTCTAGATTTGTTGAACAATTCTAAAGGAAAAGAAGTTTTAGTGTATTTGAAAGGCGATAAGCAGTTTGTTGGAACTTTACTTGCCTTTGATATCCACATAAACCTTGTTTTGGACAATGTCAAGGAAATGCAGAATGGTGAGATTAAGAAAAACCTTGGCCTGACTTTTTTAAGGGGAGACACTATCATTTATATCTCTCCAGCGTCTACTGCGATTAAAAGAGATTAGCGTTATTATAAATTTTCGCAAGGTTGAATTTTAAGTGGATTACTGGTAGCTGTGGCTTTGATAGTTTTATAAATTCTTTTTACTTGTTCTTGTCATGGCATCAAACATAAAACTAACTTTTTTAGGAACTAGTGACCAAATTCCTAGCGCTAGTAGGAACCACGCTGCAATTCTTTTGAGTTATGAAGGTGAGAATATTCTTGTGGATTGCGGAGAAGGAACACAGAGGCAGTTTAGAAAAGCAAGGCTTAATCCTTGTAAGATAACTAGAGTTTTAATAACTCACTGGCACGGAGACCATGTTTTTGGATTGCCGGGAATTTTATCTACTCTTGCATTATCGGGGTATAAGAAAACACTTTATATCTATGGGCCTAGGGGAACTAAAGAGTTTTTTAGAAAGCTTCTTGATGTTTTTAGGTTCGATAAGAGTTATAAAATAGATGTTCAGGAAGTTAGCGGCAGATTTTTTGAAACAAAAGATTTTTATTTGGAAGCCGAAAGCATGGAGCACGGAATACCCTGCAATGCTTATAGTTTTGTTAAGAAAGGCAACATTAGAATTGATAAGGCTAAACTTAGAAAATTTAAGATTCCCGAAGGATCCCATTTAGCCGAATTAAAAAAAGGAAAAGATATCTTGTATAAGGATAAGAAGTTTAAAGCTAAAGATTTGACTTATAGGGATGAAGATAGAAAAGTAAGCTTTGTTTTTGATACGAAGATTAATCTAAGAATTGCCCCTTTTGCCGAAAATGCCGACGTATTCGTTTGCGAGTCTTCTTTCAGCCATGAACTTGAAGAACAGGCCAGAGAGCACTTGCATTTGACTTCTAAACAAGCCGCAGAAGTTGCAAAAAAAGCCAAGGTTAAGAAGCTAGTTCTTACTCATGTAAGCCAGAGATATGAAAAAGATCTTGGGAGGATCTTGAACGAGGCCAAGAAAATATTCAAAAATACGATCCTTGTTAAGGATTTTGATGTTGTTAGTGTAAAGTAAGATTTTTAAAGAAATCTGCCTTAATTTGAATATGGGTGAAAAGTTAAATTTAGTCTTAATAATAGCTTTATTCTTGTTAATAGTAGGATTATCCTATTATTTTTACTCTAATTCAACAATTGAGAAAAAAGTCGAAAAAACCATTATTGAAAATTAGGGGGTTATGGATTTTAGTGGGCTGGCGCGTTTAGTTGCAGCATGCCCCGAAGGGACTTCAATAATTGCAGGAGGATGTGAAGGTGAAGCAAGCTGGATAAATGTTTTTAGTAGTAAGCCAATAAAGAGAGATGGTAAGCTTTATAACGCTGATGTTTGGGAATGTAGTTTTTCACAAAATGCTCCTGACGAAGTAGAATTATATGCTTACGCTATTTGTGAATAAAAGATGTCTAAAGAAAAAAATTTGTTCAATAAGAAATGGAAAGCGGTTCAAGAGATAATTCTCGGAATAATTGCTTTAGTATGTGGTTTAGCTATTTTTAGACATATTCTTTCATTTAGTATAGGATATGTTTTAGGAGAGAAAATAATTCTCTTGTTATTTGGAATAGGATTTCTTATTGGGGGGTTTATTCGATTTTAATTGGGGTAAGGAATTTCAAAAAGAGGTAGTTTTATTAATTAAAATAGAAACCTTTTAAACTAATTATTTCTTCGTTTTTGTGTAGATTGTTTCATGCCCGAGTAGCTCAGCCTGGATAGAGCACTGGCCTTCTAAGTCAGGGGTCGCAGGTTCAAATCCTGTCTCGGGCACTGAACTAAAATTCAGTGACCAGAATGCTCATGCTTGGTCGTTCTAGGGCATTGGCAAAATCAAAGATGAAAAAAGACGCGAATCACTTGAAATTTCCCTTAAAAGGAAAGTATGTTGCAATGCTTGCTCCAAGCTATATTGTTGAGTTTGATTATCCCTCTATAATCCACAAACTAAAGAAGCTTGGTTTTGATAAGGTAGTTGAATTGACTTTTGGAGCTAAACTTGTTAATAGGGAGTATCATAAGAAACTTGAAAAGTCTAAGGGGCTTGTGATTTCAAGCCCGTGTCCGGGAATTGTTGAGAATATAAAAGCAAGATTCCCGCAATACGCAGTTAATTTAGCCAAGATAGACAGCCCGATGGTTGCAACTGCAAAAATCTGCAAAAAAATATATCCTCTCCATAAAACAGTATTTATTTCCCCTTGCAACTATAAAAAAATGGAGGTTGAAAATTCTAGTGTTGTTGATTATGTTATTGACTATAGGGAATTGGAGGGACTTTTTAGGAGATATAATATAAAAGAATCAAAGAAGAAAGCACATTTTGATAAGTTTTACAATGAATACACCAAAATTTACCCGGTTTCTGGGGGATTGGCAAAGACAGCACATTTGAAGGGAGCCATCAAGAAAAATCAAATAAAAGTTCTTGATGGAATAGGGAATGTTTTTGCATTCCTTAAAAATCCGGATCCTAAGATAAGGTTTTTGGATGTGTTGTTCTGCAACGGCGGATGTGTTGGCGGGCCATGCATCACCTCTAACTTAGATATTAAGAAAAGAAAGAAAAAAGTTCTGGATTATCTGAAACTTGCTAAACATGAAGGCATTCCAAAATACAGAAGAGGAATTATTGAAAAATCAGAAAATCTCGTATTTAGCCATTAATCACGAGAATAGCTCCTAGAGTCATTATTGCTGTTGCTATAACCCTTCTAAAGAGGTTTTTTTCCATGAACATCTTTCCTCCGATCAAAACAGCGAAAAATACAGAGATTCTTTTTAGGGATAAAACCAGGGCTATTGGGGCGTTTTTTATTGCTGCAAATTCGGTGTATCTATAGCCTATTGTAAATATTGCAATTAGAATGATTGGGAAAAGCGAATTTTTAAGTGGAAGTTTAAGGTTCTTTACCTTTCCTAAATAGAGCATTGCTGCTAAAAATATTACTGCTAAGAATAGGTGCTGAAAGAACATGAAAGAATTTACTGGCATATTGTAGCCCTTAAGAAGAGTTGAATCAAGAAGAGATTTTATTACCATTAAAACCAACGCGACAATTATGTATCTCCTTCCTTTGGAGTGAATTAATGCTTTCTCCGGGGTGTCTATTTTTTCTCCAGCCTTTAAGTTTAAGACATATGTTCCAAGGATTAATAGGGCCATTCCGATTATTTCAAGAATTGTCAAAGATTCTCCGAGAAATATAAATGCAAAGAAAGCCACGAATCCTGGAGTCAGTACGAGGAGGGGAAGAGCTTTGCTAATCTCGAGATTTTTTAGTGAAGCCATTATGCAAAGAAATGCTCCTGCTTCCAAGAGGGACTTAATAAAGAGAATTCCAAGGCTTGCTTTTGTGAGGCTTGAGAAATTAATTCCGGGAAGAAAAATTAATACTAAGATTAGATTAAATATTCCGAGAAGAGTTGTGAATGCAAGAACTTTTTCCTTAAACAGAACTTTTTTTTGGGTTATGGCTGCTGCTGCTGAAAGTGCTGCCGAAAACAAAGCAAGAATATACCACTGCACCATTTTATATTATTACTAGAACAGTCTATTTTTTAAAGTCTGGGTTTTTGTTATTTTTATGCGGAGGTGGCACAGCGGCTACTGCGGTCGGCTGCAGCCCGGCTTTTCGTGGGTTCGAGTCCCACCCTCCGCTTTATTTAAAACATGAAAAAAATATACTTGGTTCACGGATGGGGAGGAAGTTCTTCCAGTGAGGGGTGGTTTGCGTGGCTTAAGGAGGAGCTCTATAAGAAAGGTTACGAAGTCATTGCATTTGACATGCCTAATTCAGACTATCCTAAAATAGAGGAGTGGGTTAAGCATCTTGAGTTTGAGATTAAAGACGTTGATGAGCATGCTTATTTTATAGGCCATAGCATCGGATGCCAGACAATTTTAAGGTTTTTAGAAAAGTTGCATAGACATAAAAGAATCGGCGGGTGTGTTTTTGTTGCTGGCTGGTTTAATGTTATAAATTTAGAGCCAGAAGAACTTGAGATTGCGCATCCGTGGATGAATTCTGGGATAGAATTTGAAAGAGTTCTAGATCATTGCAATAAGTTTCTTGCTATCTTTTCAGATGATGACCCGTATGTTCATTTAGACGAGGCTGAAAAATTCAAGAAGTTTCTTGGAGCTAGGATAATTGTAAAAAAGAAACAAGGCCATTTTAATGAAACAGAAAAGATTCCAGAGATTTTGGAGTTTTTGAGATAACTACTTTCTTGCTTTTTTCTTATATCTTCTTTCAATTGCAATTAGAATCATTGCTCCGAAAATAACGAAGATAAAGACATAAACGAAAGTATTGCTTTTTATGTAACCTAAAAGGGCTTCATCTGCTCCTTGATTAGGGCTTATTCCTCCTGTTACAGGGCTTCTGCTTGAGGCAGAGTTGTCTATGGCCCCTATGGCTTGGCCTGTGCCTGTTAGAGTCACATCTGATCTAGTTAGTGTTGTTTGTCCGTCAGTTACTTTAACAATATAATTTCCGCCTGGCGCAACAAGCTTATAGGTCAGCGACTGGTCAATTTCTAAACTTATTTCTTTTGTTCTGGTTGTTTCTCCAATAGTTATCTTGATTATTTTTGAATAAGGAGTATTTCCTATGTTAGTGATTTTTAAGGTATCTCCTTCAAGCTCAAAGTTTGCAAGTTCTTTTCTTCCTATGTTAAAAAAAGCGATTGCTTCTAGGCCCTGGTATTTTGCAGTTATTATCCCCTGTCCGGAAGATGCTTTTTCTCCTAGGTCTATATTGACTAGCTGGCCGGATTGAATGGTTTGCTCTATTGTTTTTTTCTCAGAGTCCTTTATTTCAACTACTAATTCTGTATTTATCAGTTTGTTTTGAGAATCATAGATATTTACTCTAAATGTTATTGGCTCACCAGGAGCAAATTCTGGAGTAGAGTCTGTTTGATCAAAAAATACTATATCTATGGTGTCTGCTAGAGCAAAAGATGAAAGAATGGTTACAAGCATTAAAGATAAGATTATATTCTTCATGCTTTTTTAAGGCTTAAGGGTTATTTAAAAATATCGTTTACTGAATAACAATAAATTTTAAATAGATTGCAAATTAAGGACATTCATACAGATTAAAAAGGAGGTGAATAAATGTATGAAGAGGTTATTGATTTTTGTTTTGATATTCTTAGGAGTTATGGCACTAGTATTAGCAAAACCTTCTGCTTCTAATCCATGCCCGATAAAATCTGACACGAATGTTGTTTTTTATGGGGAAACTGGTTTTGGGGGAGTCGGAGATTTAAGCAAATCTTGGATAACTCATTTCTTTGATTGGTGGAAGCAGCAAGATCCTTCAATAAATTATGTTATCCTGGACAGCGGAGATGTTAAATATGATTGTAATCTTGGGAATTATCCGAATGTTGCGATTTACATACAGCCTGGAGGAGATGCTTATTATCAACAGAGAAAGCTTGGATCTGAAGGGAAGAACAATATAAATAACTACATTAATTCTGGTAGGGGTTATGTCGGAATTTGTGCTGGTTTTTATTATACTGCAAATGATTATTACTGGCAGGGTAGTTTCTATAATCATCAAGACTTATTGGATAGATTCCCGACGGTTGAGGGTTCTATCACAGATATTGCAAACTACGACGAAAACCCAGGATATGCTTTAGCTAGTTTAAGCAACGGAAATAAGATGATTTATTACGGAGGACCAACCAGGGGATGGAGACAAACTTCTAGTGATTTCCCAGGACACTCCTTGCTGACTTTTTCCAGTATTCCCGGTAATTTGCCTGCATCAATTAAAAGTAATAATATGCTTTTGATGAGTGTTCATGCAGAGGCTTATGAGAATGACGGGATACAAGGGCTAAGTACAGAGCAAAGAGTTAACAACTATATCTGGTTTGCGAATGCAATCAATGAGGTTGCTGGCACAAGCTTTTTTGTTCCCCTGCCGCCAAATCCGCCAGTTTGTGGCAATCTGGTGTGTGAGGGTGGAGAGAATAATCAAAATTGTGCTGAAGATTGTCCGCCAAGCTCTGATATCTTCTATGATGATTTTGAATCTGGATTGGGGAATTGGATAACTAGCTCTGTTTCAGGAGGAAATAAATGGATTCAAGGTTCAAGTAATCCGTATCAAGGATATTATTATGCTGAAAGCAAGCCTATGTCTACTACAGAACCTGCTTCTATAATAGAGAAGACAATAAGCACACTAGGTTATAGCAATGTGAAAGTGAGTTACTATAGAAGACTTGTTGGTTTAGATATTGCTGATGAGTTTAAGGTGAAGTGGTTTGATGGAAGTAGTTGGAATGTTTTAGAGCAAACAGGAAGCAATTCTGCAAACGACGCAGCTTATATGTATAAAGAATTTAGCCTTCCTGGTGGTGCTGGTAACAATCCTGGTTTTATGATAAGGTTTGAGTGCACTGCAGGAGCGGTCTCAGAGTTCTGTAGGTTGGATAATTTCAAGCTAAGTTCTTTTTAATTTTTTTTCTTTTTCCTTTTCTTTATATAAATGTTTATAAAAGTCTATGATATCTATCTATTATGGTAAGAAAAGGGGTGTTTTTATTAATTTTCGGAGTTTTTATTCTGAGCTCTTTTATTTCAGCGGCAACTATCTTTTCAGATGATTTTGAATCCGGGACTTTAGGCGGATGGGGAATTAGTTCTGCTTCTGGGGCAAATAATTGGACAGCTTCATCAACAAATCCTTATCAGGGGACTTGGCATGCCCAGTCCCAGCCATCTTCTACTACAGAACCTGCATCAGTAATACAGAGAACAATAAGCACTGGAGGTTATACTGGAATTGTTCTTAATTATTCAAGACGACTTATAGGCATTGATGCTGCTGATGAGTTTCAAGTAGAGTGGTATGATGGAACAAGCTGGACAATTGTCGAACAAACTGCTGCAGGGGCTGCTGATGATGTTAGTTATGTCTCTCAACAATTCAGCTTAGGGTCTGGAGCAAACAATAACTCTGCATTCGCAATAAAATTTGAGTGTACTGCCGGGGCTGTTTCAGAATTTTGTAGAGTAGATAATGTTCTTATTTCAGGAACTTTGTCTGATTCAACCCCCCCAACATTTTCCGGTTATGTTGAAAATCCTGCGAACAATTCAGCTTATGTGCAAGGCCAAATTTACGAATTTAATGTTACAGTTAGTGATACTAGCGGAGTAGGTTTTGCAATTATGCAATTTAACGGAGTTAATTACACAGGAAGTTCTTTTGTAAGAAATGTTTCAAATGTTTATATCTTTAATAGAACAGATCTGGCTGCTGGAAGCTATAGTTATAAGTGGTTTGCAAATGACACTAATGGAAATTTAGGAGTTAGTGATACTAGGAATTATGAAGTTGCTAAAACAAGCGGACAGGCTAGTTTGCTGCTAAATGGACAAGCCAGCAATGCTAGCGTTGTTTACAACACGCCGGCAAATGCCAGTGCTTCAACAATTTATGGGAGTGTTAGTTTGTATAGGAATGGTTTGGATGTTACTAGTGAGAATAATCAAAATATAACGTTGGGAGTTAGTTCTTATAATTATACTGCTGTTTCGTCCGGAGATCAAAATCACAGTTCTTCTGTCATTAGTTATTTTTTAGACATTACAAAAGCAACCCCCACAGCTTCTTTAACTAATTCACAATCTTGGAATACTAATTACGGGGTTTCTGCAACAATAGGCTCTAGCGAGAGCAATTTGGGAGATAGTGATTTAGTTTATTCTGTTTATAGGGATGGCGTTAATAAAGGGACAAGTGAAAGCATTGTATTGGGGGTGGGTAGCTATTCTTATATCTTAAATACTTCTGGAGGTCAGAACTATACCGGAGTTTCAGTTCTCGATAGTAATACCTTTGTAATTAATAAAACAAATCCTGCAACGAATATGTTAATAACTATTACTCCTTCTTCAACAGTTGATTACGGGACATTGACAAGTGCTGATTCCAGCGAGACGAACTTAGGAGATGCTGATTTAGTTTATAATCTTTATAGAAATGATTCTGGCGCAGTTTCAGATCCTAATGTAGTTACTTTAAATGCAGGGGTTTATAATTATGTGTTTAACACAACAGGGGGGGCAAATTATACTTCTGGAAGCGTGAATGCAACACTTATTGTTAATAGGTTATCTAATCCTATTGTTCTTTTGCTGAATGGACAAGCTAATAATCTTAGTATTACTACTAATGATCTTCTTAATGTTTCTGCATATTCTTTAAGTGGCATTGTCAGTTTATTTAGAAATTCAAGTAATGTTGATTCTGAAAATAGAAATAATGTTGTTCTTACTGCGGGATTTTATGTATATTTTGCAAATTCAAGCGGAAGCCAGAATTATCTTGAAAATACTAGCGGAGCAAGTTTTTTTGTTAATGTTAGTTCTGCTCCAGATACGCTTGGCCCGATAATAAATATTTTAAGCCCAGAACAAACAGTTTATTTTTCCAATTTAAATCTGAATTTAAACTTTAGTGTTTCTGATTTGAGCGGAGTTAGTGCTTGCTGGTATTCCGTAGAAGGAATAAACATAAGCTTGAATAATTGTGAAAATACTACTTTTAACGTTTCTAGCGAAGGAGATTACACTCTTATTGTCTATGCTAATGATAGTTTAGGAAATCTTGGTTTGGAAAGTGTTTTATTTCGGGCTGATTTGACTGGAGTAAGGATTTCTATTTCTGAACCACTTGGAACTAAGAGTTCTAGATTAGGGATTCCTTTAACTTATTCCACTCTTGGGAACAATCTCTCGTGTTGGTATAGGGTTAAGACTTCTATTGGCGGGGAAGTTATCCCAAATACAAGCCTTGTTAGCTGCACAAACTCCAGCTTTGATGTTTCAAATGATGGGGATTATGTTTTCACCTTATTTGGAAATAATAGTTTTGGAACAGAGAATTCTTCAACCTCTAATTTTAGTGTTTCAACACTTTCTTCTTCATCAAGCTCAAGTTCTGGCGGCGGAGGCAGTTCAAGCGGAAGCGGCGGCGGAGCTGGGATTGCCAAGAAAATTAATCTAGAAGCAGGAAATATACCTGATTTGACAATTAGCCAGGGCGGGGTTAAAAAAGTTAATTCCTGGAAAGTTAAAAACATAGGAACAAGCTTCTTGAATGACTGTAAGTTTAAGAGTATCGGGGTTTTATCGGGCTGGATTCCTTATACTGAAACAAAAGGATTGGCTGCCGGAGAAGAGTATGAATTTGTGTTTGACATTAATATACCTGCGAATGCCGAGGCTGGAGAACATAGCTTAGAGGTGTTTTTAGATTGCAATGAGATAAATAAGACAGGAGAGTTTGTTGTCGAGATTTTGGGGAAACAACTGGAGTTTATTATAACAAATGTTGAGAGACAAGATAAAGATAAAGTCAGTGTTGGTTATGGCATAGAAAATCTAGTTGAGTTCGATCAGAGTGTTGATTTACAATTTTTGCTTTTTGATCTTGATAAAAAGCAAGTTGCTGATGTAACTAAAAGCGTATTTATTCCGGCTAGAGAGAGGCAGGAATTTGAGACCATTATCCCAATAGACGAGAATCTTCAAGGAGAGTTAAGTCTTTTGATTAATGTTAATTCTGAGACTTACTCCACTTTTGTTCAGGAGAATATTATCCTTGGAAAGACAATTGGAGGATTTGCAATCTTTGGAAATGCCGGGACAAGAGATAAGATGATTAGCGGATTAATTGTATTGTTGTTTTTAGGATTTACTTTTATGATGGTTAGGAAGATTAGAGGGCACCATAAAATTATAAGGCATGAGCATTTAAAGAGAAAGTATGCGTTTTTGTACAACGCAGAGCTTTAACCTATTTTTTTCTTTTGTCTATAACCTCTATTGCTTTTGACAGGCTTACGATTCCCATTAATGTAAGAATTGTTATAAATAGGTTCATAAAAAGATTCGTTGTTTCGAGTTTTTGTGGCGGAATTATTTCTAGGACCCTAAAAACCCCCCCCATAAAAAGCAGTAATAATGCAAGCAAAAGATAAACCATGGCATTTTTTAACTTTCCTTGAAATCTTGCGAATACTCTTATTCCTATATAAACGCTTATAAGGTTTAGCAAAACAATTGCCCAGGAAACTATTGTAAAAATAGAGATCATTTTCTTTTTATCATTCTTGATTTTAACAAAGTTATTTCATCAATATAGTGCTCATGGGTCTTTTTAATTCTTTTCAATTCATAAACGATTATTGATAAAACAATTATTACTATTAGGGCAACTAAATATAAGGCCAGGTGCTCATATCGATTGCTTTTTGACTTTTCTTTTACAATAGAGAATCCTTGGCTGGCGCTTGCTATTTGTCCAGAGTATCTGACTTGGACATAAACGAGGTAATTTCCATAAGTAAGGGTTTTTGGAAGTCTGATGCTTTTTATCAGGCTAGCCCTAGTCTCAACAGCTATTGTTTCCTTCTCTGAGAACATTGTGAAGCCGTTTTCGTCTTTTATGTAGTATTCTAGCTCTGCGTCTGCTCTTTTTACTTCTCCTAAGTTAAATATTTCTGTTCCTATAGTGATCTCCTCTTCGGGAAAGACATAACGATATCTATCTGGAATGTTGATCCTTACATCAAATAATGGTTTTTTGCTTTCCACCTCTATTGAGATTAAGATTTCTCTTTTTAAATTGCCAGAACTTATGATAAGCTTTCCTATGTAAATTCCGGGAATTGTGTTTTCTTTTGCAAGAATCTGCATTGAGACTGTTTTGTTTTCCTGTGATTTTATCTCAAACTCTGTTTCATCCAGGATTATAAAGCCTGGAAGATTTGGGTTTTCAATCTTTATATTGATCTCTTTTGATTCCAGATTTTTTATTATGAACTGTCTTTCTTTTACTTCTCCCTGCTTTAGGCTTATTGCTATTTGTTCTTGGTTGAGCGAGAAGTTCTCTGTTGTTGCGTCAATTGATCCTCCGCCCCCGCTGCTTCTGGTAGTCGAGGGTATTTCTTCTGGAGTTTCTTCAGAAGAGTATGTTGAGAAGCCTGCGACATTGAATACAAGGGTTCCTCCTGAATAACTTTGCAATGTGCAAACAGAATCTGGGCATAAAACTCCGTCTTTAAGAATTCTTGGATTTACAAAATTAAGGTTATATAATGTAAGGGTTGCTGGCTTGTTAAAGTTTGGAAGTGTGACTGTGTTAATTTCTATTCTATTAAATGAAATGTTTGTACTGGTATCAATGTCTAGCTGGTTGTCTGTGATATCAGAGTCATTTGTCAGGTTTATTGCCTCATTAAATAAAATTTTCCCGTAATTTATGTTTTCTAGGATTATGCTACTGAGATCTTGAATTTCTTCATAAGTGTAATTAAGGAATTGAATTGTGCTTCCTCGGTCTGTTCCTGTGTATTCTGTTTGTATTATTATAAACCGGGTTGAGTTAATCGTGAAGCTTACATTTGATGAGACTGTTGAGTTGCTGTTATTGGCATAAACTTGTAGGGTATGAAAGCCTTCTGATGCGGCAAAGTATGTTGGAGAGGTTATTGTAGTATTTGCTCCAGAATCTAGTTTATACCAAAAGTTGTTTGCAAAAGTTGAAGAAAAGTTTAAGAGAATATTGTTTGTTAGATATGTCTGGTTTAAGGGGCTTAAAATATTTATTATCGGCGGAGGCTGGACAACACTTACATTAAGATTTACTGCTTGGGTTGTTATCTCACCAGTGACTCTTTTTTTATCTAGATTTACATTTAAAAAGATACTGCCGCCAATTATGACAATTAAAAGAATTAATAGGAAGATGACCCCTCTTTTCATTTTAAAAACCTACGGTTTTTTTCTCGAGCCCGCATCTTTTTGGATTATTGATGCAAACTCTCGATCGCTAAAGCAATTTTCTTTTTTTGCCTCTGATGAAAATTTTTTCATCCAATATAAAGTAGAACGCGATATTTAAAATTATCTAGATTTCTTGGAAAGTTTACTCGATGTTTTCTGCTTTCTTTTCTTTATAAATACAACTATTGCTATAATTAAGGCCAACATAATTACTAGAATTATATAAGCTACAGGGCCTGTTTCAAATATTGATTTTCCAGTTATTCCTTTTTCTATTTCAGGAGTCTTTTCTTTTATTATTACAGGAATATCTCTTTCTATATTACTTGCCAAGCCAACATTTCCTGCCTGCTCATCGGATGTTGTTAGAAAGGAAAGTTTTAACTTATAGTTTGTATTGACTGGAACTTCTTCAGGAATTTCTACCTTTAGTATTAAGGTTTGTTTTTCACCTAATGGGATTAGCAAGTCATTTTCACCTTTAAATTCTGCTATTTCGGTTCCTTCTAATATTTCTCCCTTTGCTGAAATGTCCTCTGTTCCTGCCAGGTTTTGAAGAATTACTGGAATTTCTTTTGTTTCTCCAGGATACATTATTAAAGGATTTTGATTCCAGAACTCGCAGGAAACCGCAAAGGCAGATACATAACTTGCAAATAAAATAATTCCTGCTAGTATAAGAATGCTGTTTTTTCTGATTTTTTTGTTTATCATCTTAATTTTATGATTGAGTGACTATCTGCAATGTCCACGCGCTTTCATTTCCTGTAGAGTATGCCTGGGCTGTTAACTCAGATCCAACTGTTTCAAAGCAAAAGTACAACTGCTCTTGGCCTGCTGTTCCATTGTTTACTGTGAAGTTTCCTTTAAATAGGACTGCTGAGGTTATATTTGTATAGCTATGGTCGGTCATATTTGTTCCCCCGCATCCTGCAGCATCTTTAATAGAGATATTGCCTGCCCAAATTGCCTGAGTTGGCGTTGTTTCTCCGCGAAGGTTTGTTGAGTTTACTCTTACATGTTTATGAACGTTTCCTGTATTATTTAATAGTATCGGATCGTTGTTTGACTCTTGGTCAGGGGTGCCTGCTGTTACTGTTCCCCAAGTTAAAGAGGTTGGGGCTGCCGTTAATCCATCTGTTGGTCCAACATAGAATCTTGTTGTTGTATTATCTACTTTATTTCCATCATTATCTTTTATTGTTGCGTTTATTGTCCAGGTTCCTGAGCCGTCGTACCAATACATTACTACAGTGCATGTGTAATTTGAATAGTAAATTGAGTAATCTGCTGAATTGTAGCATGAGGTGTTCGATCTTGTTTCTTCCCCTGAAAGAGTGAATTTTATTTGCGCTTCACTGTCGTTTATATTTCCATTTCCATCACCATCATAAACTGTGAAGTTGATTTTTACAGGAGTTGTTGTTGGACCTTCGTTTGGACCTGATGCAACACTTGTCATCGTTACATTGTCTACAAGAACTACTGGGGCATTGCTGCCCGCAACACTTATGTTTATATTTACAGGAGACGTTGTCGCGTATCCTGTGATTTTTCCAAAAGATGAAAAGAGGCTAGTTCCAAGAAATATCATTACAATCAGGGTTAAGGCTGTTAAAACAAATGTTAAATACACCTCGTTTTTCTTCATATTAAATATACTTGTTTTGTCTTTTTAAATATTCTTGTTCTTTAATTTATAATTTGCTCTTAAGTGTATTGCCCGGATGTTTCTCTGGTCTCTTGAAAGTAGTTTAGCTATTTCTGAGTATTTAATTCCTTTTTCCTTCAGATAAACTATTGCTGATTCTAGGAAGGTCAGCTTTTCATTAACTAGTTTCTCTATACCTATAGATGGTGTGGATTTCCTTATATCTAAAGAGTTTTTCATTTTTTTCCTTGACTTATTGTAGGCTGTCCATATGGTTCTTTCATCTCTCGCTGTAAGCTCTGCAATTTCTTTGTATCTTAGATTTAGATTTTCCTTCATGTATTTTACAAGAGATTCTAGAACACCAAGTTCTTTTGTGAAGATTTCTATGGGTATTATTGTTTCTTTTCTTTCAAATAAAGACTCAAGCTGTTCTTTGTTTATTCTGAACTTGCTTTTGATTTCTTTTTCAATTAATTTTATTGCTTGAGACTTTGCCTCTGAGTAGGAGGTTATTATTTCTTCTCTTAGTAATAAAAGGGCTTTGAATGTCTTGCTTTCTTTTATCTTTCTTTTTTTCTTTAATACTAATAAAACAAAGGCAATTCTTATTGTCCATGAGCCTTGATTTCCGGTTGAATACTGCTGGGCTGTTAGTTCACTACCTGTCTGCTCAATGCAAAAGTACAACTGCTCCTGGCCTGCTGTTCCGTTGTTTACTGTGAAGTTTCCTTTTGGAAGATCTGCTGTTGTTATATTCGCAAATGCATGGTCTGACATTGAAATTCCGTTGCAGGCATTTGCAACATTTACTGAAAAGTTTCCTGCCCATAAAGCCTGGGTTGGGGTTGTCTCCCCGAAAAGATTTGTCGAGTTTACTTCTAGATGCTTCCCTACATTTCCTGTGTTGTTTACAAGTACTGGGTTATTGCTTGCTAGTTGGTCTGTTAGGCCGGCTGTTATTGAAGTCCAAGTAAGAGATGTTGGATAGGCTTGTATTCCTGTTGTTGCTCCAATATAAAAGTTTGTTGAGTCGTTTTTTGCACTTAAGCTTCCTAGATCTAAGATTGTTGCATTTATATTCCAGGTTCCACTTCCATCAAACCACCACATTGTTACATTGCAGGAAAAGTTTGCATAGTAGGTTGAGTAGTTTACAAGATTTGTGCAGGAATTTGATCTTATCTCCTCTCCAGAAAGGGAGAAATTTATTCTGGCTGAACTTAAATCTAAATCTGTAAAGCCCTGCTCATCGTAAGCTGTGAAGTTTATGTACACATAGGTTGGCAGTGGGCCTTCATTAGGACCTGAAACAAGGCTTGTCATTGTCTGATTTTCAACTAAAACTATCTGGGGGGCTGTATTTGAGGTTGAGACAGTTATTTCTATGTCTGTATGATCTAAAACTCCTAAATTATTCAAGGTGTCATTAGCAAATGCTTTGCTGTAATTCCAGGTTCCTATTGCTGATGCATTTATATTAATTCCGTAGATTCCGTTGCTTGCAGCACCGTCGCAGGAAGTTGTACCATCATCAACCATAGAGTAGTTTAAGGTGTGGGTTGTATTCCAAACTTGTGCATAAACCTGGTTGATTGTCAATAAAGAATCTGTTGATGTTACATTTAAGCAGAAGTAAGAGTTTGTTGATATTGAACTTGTGTTTGCATTTGCATTGCTTATGCTTGGAGCTGTAGAATCAATTGTAAGTGTTTTGTTAGTGTTTGTAAAGTCAGCATTGTTCTTTGTATCATTGCACCATGCGGCCCAGATATATCTTCCTTGGGAAATTCCTGGAACACTTACGGTCCAGGTAACTCCGTCTTTTGGGGTTGAGTTGGTTTGGTTTGCAATCCAGCTTCCTGTGAAGTTTCCGTATAATTTTGTTTGATTTACTAATAGATTATCTGTACAACTTAGCTCAAAGCTTGCTGTTGAACTTGTCTGATTTAAGTTGTCTACCGGATTTGTTCCAAAGCTTGCAGTGGGATTTACATTTTGGACAGTGTAATATTGCAAGTCAGTTACATTCCAGTTGTTTGAAGAGTCATTTGCATATTGCTTCCAGCCAATTGTGCTTCCTTCGCAAGCTTGAGAAATTGTCCAGGATAAATTAGACCATGCGCTTGTTCCTGAAATAACTCCATTTGTTACATTTGAGGATGTGGCGCAGTTTCCGTTTGAGCTGTTGATTTCGAGATATGCAAAATCCAAATTAACATCATCACTCCAAAGAACATTATGGCTTACTTCTGCTCCAGGCAAAGGATTTGTATTGTTTGTAGAGTTTGAAGAGTATGTAGGGGCATCAACATCATCGCTGTATCTTATTTGGACTTGGATGAAGTCAACACTTATTGATTCGCTTCCTGAGCCATCAAGGTTGTTTCCACTCACTAAAATAACTAGCTGGCCTGTAGAAGAGATATAATTAGAAGGGGTTGTTGTTAAGTTTGCATTTCTTGTTGCCTCTGTTTTTGTGTCTGTGGCTATTGATTCTAATGTACTTGAACCGAAATTTACTATATCTCCAGAAGCATCTTCTGCGGTTCCGCTTGAAGTAGCCGACATTTCTACTGTAGTGTATATCCAGAGTATGTCTGCTGGATTCTGGTTTATTGTAAAGTTAAATCTTAAAAATGCATCATCGTCTGTGCTGGAGACTGCTGTAAGAGTACATCTGTTATTATCTGATGTTCCAAGGTTTGTGTAACATGTAGAGCTCATGTTTGAACCTCCCCATGCGTTTGCAAATGAAGGGGGCTGGCCAGAGGTTATACTCGTTCTTCCGTAGGCAGTTTTTTCTGTTGTGTTTGAGAAATTGTAGTAGGCATTTAATTGAACAGGGTCTATAATATGGTCGAACTCTATATTTCCTCCTTGGATTTTCAAGTCAAAAGTGTCTTGGCTATTTTGAAGATTTATTAGAAGAACCTTGTTGTATTGGTTGTCTGCTAGGGAAGAAAATTCTGCTATTTTTGTGCTAGAATCTTTTTCATAAACTTCAACTCTTGGATTTCCTTGGATTTTTCTTGGAAAGATTGTTATATCTCTACTTGAGGTTAAATTTGTTTCAAAAGTTACCCTCACATAATCTTGATTCGGAATTGTCTCACTCCAGATATTATCTAACCGGTAAACCTGATCATAAATATCTGAGATGAATTGTCTGTTTGAGTCAAGATGCTCTGCTTTTGTGATAACAATAATTTCAAAGGTTTGGTTGCTTAAGCTAGGGACAAGCCATTCAATATAGTCATAGATTCCATTTGAGTCTTTATCTTGCACAGAGCTTGGAGAAAGATAAGTGTCTTGTTCTATCCAGTGAATTTTTACTCTTGAAGGATTTTTAAGATTAAAAGATTCTGGAAGATTTGTAAATGCTAAGACATTTTCATAATGGATTGAATTAGGGCTGGATATTGTAATTTTTTTCCCTCTTGGCAATTGCTCTTCGTTTATTGAAGGAGCAGGAGTTTCATAAGTTATTTCGTAGTCTCTGGGTTGCGTATCTAGAGTAATCTCAATTAAGGATGGAAGCTCTTCTTGAGAAGGACTCAGTTTCTTTTGAGGAGCCTCCTTTTCCTTAACGAGTATGTTTGCTGATTCTTTCGGAAGAGAAACTTTTATTTTTCCTTGTTTTTTAATAGAGAGGGTTTTTATCCATTTTACACTTTCACCAAGTTTTGCAGGGAGTTGTGTGGTTGTTATGTTAAAACCTTGAGAGGTTAGGTTTTCTGATTGAGTTATGTTTACAGGAGTTTCTGGGATTGGTTTTGTTATGTTTGGTTCTGGAATTGTAATGTTTTCCTGAGGAGTTATGTTTATTGGAGCCTCTGGTGTTGTAATATTGGATTCATTAGTCGTAGGAGTTATTGTAATGTTTTCTGAAGGAGTTATGTTTATTGGGGTTTCTGGTTGAGTAATGTTTTCTTCGGGAGTTATAGTTATATTGATTTCTTGCGTTATGTCTGTTTCGTTTATTGCCTCGGTTATGTTTCCTTCTTCTGAAACAAAGAATCCTGTAAGTTTTATGTTTCCTATCTGTGCAAAGGCAAAAGTCAATCCAATTAAAATTATCGAGAAGACTAAGATGTTAAGCGTGCGATGTTTTATTAAATGCCCTTTGTGTTTTTTTATTTGTTTTTCGCAGTGCTCTATGTGGCTGTCATAATGTTGGATTAATTCATGGATATCTCTTCCTTCTGTTTTTTTATGAAGAGTTTCTATGTATTGAGCATAAGAAATTTTGTTTTGAGAATAAGAGTGATGGAGATTATTTAAGTAACTTTGAAGGTGCTTTTTTCTTTGCTTTGCAAGCTCTATGCTCTTTTCATGCTCTGCTATACTTGCTTTTGCTAAGTGAGTCCTTCCCATTACTTATTATTTATGTATTAATGTATTTAAAGATATGTATTTTTGTTAAAAATACTTATTATTTATGTATTGATATTATTAAGAAAAGTAGGTACTACTTTGGAAAGATTTAAAAGGTTTTTTGTAGTGGTTAAATTATGTTTATTGTTAAAAAGAAAATTCACGACAAGGAATATTTTTATTTGAATGAAACAAGGAGAGAAGGAAAAAAAGTCGTTAGTACTTGCATTGCTTATTTGGGAAAAGATAAGGCAGAAGCTGAGAGAAAGGCTAAGGAGTTTATTAATGAAAGAGAGAAAGAGATTAAAACAAAAGTTATTGACAATATTAGGCCAAGCGACAAAACAAACCTTGTTAAGAAAGAAATTTCTATAGATGAGCTAACATCTTTTTGCAAAAGAAAGGGATTTGTTTTTAAAAGCTCTGAAATTTACGGGGGATTTTCTGGGTTTTGGGATTTCGGGCCGCTTGGAACAGAATTGTTGAATAATCTAAGAAGTGAGTGGTGGAAGTATTTTGTGCAGGAAAAAGAAAACATGGTTGGAATAGAAGCAAGCGTTCTTTCTCATCCAAAAATCTGGAAAGCTTCTGGGCATATTGCTAGTTTTTCTGATGTTTCTGTTAGATGCAAGAAGTGCAAAAAATTTAACAAGGTGGATAAAGAAGAGCTTGAAAGAGCTAGGTGTGGTTTTTGCTCTGGGGAGTTAGATAAAGCAAGTGCTAAAGATCTAAATTTGATGTTTAAAACACAAATTGGGCCTGTGGAGGAAGAATCTGTTCTTGCTTATCTAAGACCAGAAACTGCACAAGGAATGTTTGTTAACTTTAAACAGGTTCAAGAGACTTCAAGGAAGCAACTGCCTTTTGGAATAGCTCAGATTGGAAGAAATTTCAGAAATGAGATAGCGCCAAGGGATTTTTTGTTTAGGAGCAGAGAGTTTCACATTGCGGAATTTGAATTTTTTATAAATCCTGAAGAAAAAACTTGTCTTTTGCTGGACGAAGAACACTTAAATGTGAGATTTAAATTTCTAGACGCTGAATCTCAAGAAAGAAATACTCTAAACTTAAGAGAGATCTCCATTAAAGATCTTTTGGATGAAAAAAGGTTAGAAGAATGGCATGCTTATTGGCTCGCAGAACAAATTTTGTGGTTCAAAAAACTTGGATTATGGGAGAGGATTAAGATTAGAGAGCATATGAAGCAGGAGCTAAGCCATTATTCTTCAGCAACTTTTGATATTGATTATGAGTTTCCTTTCGGCAGCAAGGAAATTGCAGGAAATGCCAATAGGGGGCAGTATGATTTAAATCAACATATTAAAGAATCTGGTGAAAGTCTTGGATTTTTTGATGAAGAATTAAAGAAGAGAGTTATTCCAAAGGTTATTGAACCGACTTTTGGGATTGAAAGAATTTTTCTCGCTTTGCTTTGTGAAGCGTATTTTTACGACGATAAAAGGCAGAACATTGTTTTGAAATTAAATAAAAAACTTGCTCCTGTGAAGGCAGCTATATTTCCCATTGTGAAGGTTGATGAAAAACTGGTTAAAATTTCTCGAGACGTTTTTCATAAACTGAAGAAGGATTTTTTCGCTGTCTATGATGCCGGAGGAAGTGTCGGAAGAAGATATTCTAGGGCAGATGAGGCCGGAATTCCGATGTGCATTACTATTGACGAGCAAACCTTAAGAGATAGAACAGTAACGATTCGAGATAGAGACAGCACAGAGCAGGTAAGAATTAAAATTTCGGAGCTTGAAGATGCTGTTAAAAAGATTTTAAACGGAGAAAATTTCTCAAAAATTGGAAAAATCGTTAAAACAAGAGTCAAATAAGCCGGAGAATCTTGAAATTTTTTTTCTCGACGGTGATTTTTCACATGTTTTTTGCCCGAAAAATAAATTTACAAAACATTTTTAAACTAATTCCTCTTAATTTAATCAGTTAAACAATAACTAAAAACAAAGAGGTGCAATATGGCAAAGAAAAAGAAGAAAAAGAAGAAATAATCACACAAATAATTTTTTTATTTTTATTTTTATGTTAACTTTTTGATAAAGCTTTTAAATTCTCCTTCTCTTATCTTTTTATAATGGATTGTATTTTTTGTAAATTTGCTAAGAATGAAATCAAAGTAGAGAAAATCTATGAGAATGACAATTTTTTCTGCATTTTAGATGCTAACCCAAAAGTTGATGGACACAGCATTGTTATATCTAAAAAACATTTTTTGAATACTTTGGATGTTCCAGATAGCTTAGGGCAGGAATTGTTGGATTGCATTAAGAAATCGACGGTGATCCTTATGAAGAAATATAAATCAGAAGGATTTAATATAGTTAGCAATAATTTTGCCAGTGCAGGACAGGTAGTTAACCATGTTCATTACCATATTCTTCCGAGAAAAAAAGGGGACAAAAGTCCAAAACTGTTTTAAGGCTTTAAATTAGTGGTTGACCTATAATTTTTTAAACACTTTCTTTTTACTAATTACGTCTCTGTAGCTCAGTTGTTTAGAGCGCGGCTCTCATGGAGTTTTGCTTGCAAAACTACATTGACAGAAAACTTTAGTTTTCTAGTCTATGGATGATAAGTAGCTTGAGAAAGGCCGAGGTCGGGAGTTAAAATCTCCCCAGAGACATAAGCATAGCTTATGTCAGCAATCAAATTTGAAAATTTGATTGCGAGACATTTCTTTTAAATTTCATCTGGAGACATAAGCCTTTAGAATTATAATTACTGTTTGAGTTTTGCCTTTTCAACTCTTGCGATATAGCCTGCAAGCCTGTTCCTTATCTTCTTGCTTGGCATTGTGCTGCCTAGGATTTTTTTATTCTCTTCGAAACTATGCGAGAATTTTACTCCTTTTTTATTGAGCTCTCTTGAAGCCCTTTTTACTGCTTTTGATTTTATTTTACCCATGTTAAAACTGAGGTTTTAGATCCTGGAAGCGATTTCCTTTCTTTGCCTCTGATGGAAATCAACACAAAGGTTAAAACCTATCTTTAAGAAGAGATTATTTGGTTTTTAAAGCTTTTCAATGCCGCTAAGGCTTTTTGCAGCATCCAGAATGTTTTGGGTTTTTTTTGGAGCATCGCCTAGGCTTAGGATAATGTATGGGAGATTTGCCTGCCGGGATTTTTTATAGGCCTTTAAGATGTCTAAGTCAGAAATCTTTTTTTTATTATATGCTATTAATAGCTCTTCTTTGCCTTTATTTTTTACCTTAAGAGTTATTTCTCCTGTTTTAATATCTACAATGTCCAGGATTTCAATTTCTTTTTTGTTTAATAGCTCTTTTACTTTATTGAAGAAGCTGTCTTCTTTCTTTACTGATTTTTTCTTTTTTTCTTTTGTTGGTTTAGTTGATTTTGGTTTTTTGATGTCTTTTTTCTCTTCTTTTATCACTCCTTTTTCTGTAGGGAATATGTCTAAGCTCTGCTCTGGAATTTTGGTTATTGTGTGGGTTATTTCAACCTCTGGTTTATCTTGTTTTTTAATTATTTGTTTTTGCTCAAAAACAAATTCTGATTCTGGTGTTGTAAAGTACCTCCAGTAAAAAGATTCTTCCTTCTTGAAGGGGATTGCAAAATCCTTTATTGCTCTTAATGCAACCCGAATAGCTGGCAGTTGATCCTCGTCTTTTAGGAATTTTTTTTCTTTTAGAATTAGAAATGCTTCTTTTTCTTTGCTTTTAAGGTGTTGTGAGTATCTCTCTAAGGAGTGTTCGTGTTCTGGAAGGAAATATATGGGAGAACTTCCTACCCGCATCTCGCTCATCTTGACTTTTTTGTCTGAAACAAGCTCTGAAAGAAACGCAGAGGAGAAAAGTATGCTTAAGCCTGTTTCTTTTGCTATATGAACCGGGAGGCTTGGGCCGTTTTTTCTTAGAATATAGACTATTTTTTCCTTAAGCTGAGAGGTATCTTGCTGGGCCATTTTGACTCTTTTTATTTCTTAATTATTGGGATTATATATATTTTTGTGATTTTAGAATATAAATGATTTTAAAGTTACTTTTATCTTGTTTTTAATGGGTAAGGCAAGGTTTAGCATTAGGGGCTTAAGAGATTTTGTAGTTGAAGGAAAAAAACATGGGTATGCTAGCGGAAAAGAGGCATCTTCTAGAGCAGATATGCCTGGATTTAAGAGATTTGAATTTCGTAGAGGAATTTGGAAGTATGTGGATGAATATACTGGGATGTATGCTTTTTTTGGAACAGAAACTGTTAGTTTTAATGAGGTTCCTGTTTGGGGAATGAGTTATGGTGGGGGCGTTAGTCAAGAATTATTGGGAAATGAAGAGTTCTCTGAAGAGATATATTTATTTTTACTTGAGAATTTAGCCGAGGTTAGTAGAGAATGTCCTTTTAGAGGTCCTGGTTTGTTTAGGAATCAAGATTTTATTTATCATAATGTTACTCAAGGAGATATTGTTCGATTTAAAGGACAAGAAAGAATTATTTCACGAAGACACTTTAAATTGCATGAAGAGGTGCACCAGGTCCAATATCAAGGGGGATTAATTGTTCCTCGAGATTATGGTTTGATCCATCCAACTTCATAATAAGAAACATCGCCTTCTTCATCGACAATTGCAAGCAAAAGCTTCTTTTTTGTTGAGTGGGCAACCCTGTTTTTTGCAGAAAAATCGTGCCAGGTCATTTTGCTTGACTCATGGTCTGTGAAAACAATCCATTTAGCATGTTCTTTCCCTGGTTTTGCGCCTTTTTGATAAACTCTAAACTCTGCCCCAAATTTTAATGCTGTTTTAACTATGTATCCTCTGTCTCTTAAGTCCTTGAATACTTGGTATTTTGTCTGAAATTTTTTATCGATTGACTGGAGTTTTTTTAAAAGTTCTTTTTTGTTTAATTCTTTTTTTCCTGAAAAAATAGTCATTTTAGATTTTTCAACTAGAAGAAGGGCTTCTGGAAGAGTGTAGTGAATTTTTTCTCCTACTGGCTCTCCGAAAGTGCTTTTTTCATATAATGAGAAAGCTTCGCTAGAGTTGCTAGTTATTATGTTTCCTGTTAAATGTGCTTGAATTTTTTCCATGACTTAAATAGAGGAGAATAATATTTAAATATGCTCTTTCACGAAAAAGTCTATGATTTTAACAATAGTTCATCCATATACCTATCAGGTCTCTGGAGAGACCTTAGTTTTAGGTGAGAATGCTGAGTTTGGTGAGAGAAATGAAAGGGTCGGAAGTCTTATACGGAGATTTTTAGTGTCTGGTAGAAGAGTTGTTTGGTATAAAGATGTTCAACATGAGGGTTTTTTAGAGGATCTTGCTCTGGAATCTGATGAAAGCTTAAGAATTCTTTTTGATGAGAGGGTTGAGAGGGTTTTAACCGATGCATACGGGGTTCCTTTGAATCCAAGGTTAAACTCTACCAATGGGCATAGGGTCTTTATTGGTGGTGTTTTTGAAAGATGTTTTTTTAATGCTGTTGCTGAGCATGTTGGAAGAAATAAAAGAAGCAAGGTAGCTTATGTTCCTGAACTTTGTTCCTATCTTAGAGACTATGGGATTGAAGAGCAACAAGATTTTCATTCTAAGTTGGGTGGCTTGGGGGTATCTGCAATGTCTTATGGTGAAATTCAAAGGTTGCTTAGTTAAAGTTAATTTTTCATAGAAATCTTTATTAAGTATATCTTCTTATCTCAATGATGGCTAGAAGAAGAGGTAGGGGCGGTGGAAATCAAGGCCCAGTGCAATTCCCAAAGAAGTTTGTTGATTCTTTAATTATAGAAGGCGTTAACGAGTTAGCTAAGAAGAGGCCGACTTTTAGAAATTCTAAGGATTATCTTGCCAGACATGTTGACAGGAGTGCTGTTGAAGCCCATATGCAGTTTTTATATCAACATGCACAAACGGCAAATATGCCTGATGATCAAGCTACTAAATATATTCGAGATGGGGTTGTGGACTATATTAGTAATGATGGTGGGGGTTTAGATGATACTGGGAGAGAAGTTATATTAAGAAAAAGTTTGGAGGCAAAAGCCGGGCAGGGATTTTTTAAAGGGATGTTTAAGGGCAGAAGAGGTGCTAGAAAAACATTAGCCAGTTCAAAATACTTGGATAAGGTGGCTGGAGCTTTTGGAGAGATGCACACCTTGCTGGCTTCTGGAATGTATACTGAAAATATGGGGACTTTGGCCAGGGATATTGAAACAGTTTATACTCTTGGGTTTATGGATGCTGCTCTAGACATTATGAGAAGTGATGGGATTCTAGATGAAGGAAAATATAAAGTCATAAAAAGAAATATTGATGAAGCAACAAGGAAGAAATATACTCATGTTGTTGGTAGTATGGAAGAATATACACAGAAAATGGCTGCTTCAATCATGGCAACACTTGGACTTGTATTTATTGCCTTTTTTGGATTTAGCATGACAGGAAATGTTATTGGAGATGCAACAACACCTTTGCAGGATATTTTTGGGATAGGTGTTGGAGTTGTCTTTATAATTCTTAGCTTGATGTCTTTTACAAGAATCAGAAAGGCAAAGAAGTTATTGCGATTTAGAAGAAAAAGATAAGGATATTTATTTCTAATCTTGTCTTTATTTTATCCTGTTGCCACTCCCTGACCATCGCCCCTGTTTATTTTAACTTATAACTATAACCCTAAATTTTATTAAGTGAGATTTTCTTAGTTTATTTATGGATAAGCGTAGTTATGACTTTAAGGCTATTGAGAAAAAATGGGCAAAGGCCTGGGAAGAAAAGAAGATTTTTAATGTAAAAGAAAACGCCAAAAAGAAAAAATTTTATGTTTTAGATATGTTTCCTTATCCTTCAGGAGAGGGATTGCATATGGGGCATGCTTTTGTTTTTTCTTTAGGAGATATCTTTGCAAGGTTTAAAAGAATGCAGGGATTTAATGTTCTTTATCCGATAGGTTATGATGCCTTAGGATTGCCTGCTGAAAACGCGGCAATAAAAAAAGGAATTCATCCTGAAAAATATACTAATGACTCTATTGCCAATTTTATGAAACAACAGAAAGCGATGGGGTGGAGCTATGACTGGGATAGGCTTGTAAAAACAAGTGATCCTGAATTTTATAAATGGGACCAGTGGATATTCTTGCAGATGCTAAAAAAAGGTTTGGCTTACAGAAAGAAGTCGGCGGTAAATTTCTGCCCTAAATGCGATACTGTTCTTGCAAACGAACAGGTAATTGGGGGCAAATGCTGGAGGCATGAAGACACCAATGTTGAAATAAAACAGTTAGAGCAGTGGTATTTCAAGACAACTGCTTATGCTGAGGAATTGTTGCAAGGATTAAATTCCTTAGATTGGCCTGAAAGAGCAAAACTAATGCAAAGAAATTGGATTGGAAAAAGTGAAGGAAGCGAGATTTTATTTGAAATAAATGGCGAGAAATGGCCGATATTTACAACAAGGCCCGATACAATTTATGGAGTTACATTTATGGTTATTTCTTGCCAGCATCCAAGATTATTTGAACTAGTTACAGATAAGCAGAAGCCAGAAGTTGAAAAATTCTTAAAAAAGCTTGGAAGTGTTTCTGAAAAAGAACTTGAAATCATGGATAAGGAAGGAGTGTTCACAGGAAGCTATGCAATAAATCCAATGAGTAAAGAGAGAATTCCAATTTACGCAGGGAATTTTGTTGTTGCTGACTATGGATCTGGAATGGTTATGGCTGTTCCTGGCCATGATTCTAGAGATTTTGATTTTGCAAAGAAATACAAATTGCCGATAAAAGAAGTGATTGATGGAGGAAGACCTGACAAAGAAGCGTATTCTGGATCTGGAAAGCTAATTAATTCTGGAGAGTTTAATGGTCTTGATAGCGAAGAAGCTAAGGAGCATATTGTAAAAGCTCTTGAGTTGAAGAAATTAGGAAAGAAAGCTGTGAATTATAAGTTACGAGACTGGCTTATTTCTAGGCAGAGATATTGGGGAACCCCTATTCCAATAGTGTATTGTGATAAATGTGGGGTTGTTTCTGTGCCTGAAAAAAAGCTTCCAGTTAAACTGCCTAAAGATGTTAAGTTTGGCAAGGGAAATCCTCTTGCAACAAATGAAAAGTGGATAAATACCAAGTGTCCTAAATGCGGGAAAATTGGAAGAAGAGAAACTGACACTATGGATACTTTTGTAAATTCTTCTTGGTACTATTTACGATACACTGATGCAAAAAATAAAAAACAATCTTTTAACCCCAAAAAAGCAAACTATTGGTGTCCTGTAGATCAGTATATTGGGGGTCCGGAGCACATAACTATGCATTTAATTTATATTAGGTTTTATGCTAAATTTCTTAGAGACCTGGGTTTATTGGAGTTTAGCGAGCCTGCATTAAAATATTTTACGCAAGGAGTTGTTAAAGGAAGCGATGGCAATAGAATGTCAAAGTCAAGGGGAAATGTTGTTGAGCCTTTGGAAACTATTAACAAGTATGGGGCCGATTCTCTTAGGCTTTATTTAATGAGTGTGTCTGCCCCGGAAAGTGATTTTAACTGGGATGAAAAAGGAATCGAGGGAAGTTTTAGATTTTTAAGCAAGGTTTACGAGTATTTTTCAAGTTTTAAGCCAGGAAAAATAGATGCAAGAATTGAAAGCAAGCTCAATTTAACGATTAAAGAAGTTACAAGCTTAGTTGAAGGATTTAAGCACAATCTTGCAGTAATTCATTTAAGAAATTTTTTTGATTATATACAGGGCAAGGAGATAGATGGGAAAACAGCCCAGAATTTCCTACAGCTCCTTCATATTTACTGTCCGTTTATAACTGAAGAGCTCTGGCAGAAATTTAAAGGGAAAGGCTTTATTTCTCTGTCGAGTTGGCCAAAAACTGATGAAAAGAAAATAAATCTTCGGTTTGAGAAAGAAGAGGAAGTTATTGACGGCGTTATTAGTGATATAAATAATGTTTTCAAGATAATTAAAGACAAGGGAAACAATGTGATAAGAGTTTACTTATATGTTCTCCCTAATGAAGTTAAAACCTATTTAGATAATATGGGGGAAATTGAAAAGAGAACAAGTTTAGAAGTAAAAATATTTGCAGTTAATGATCCAAAGAAGAAGGACCCAGAAAATAAATCAAAGAAGGCAAAGCCAAATCGCCCAGCAATATATTTAGAATAAGGCGATTTGTCATTACTTCGCCCAAGCGTGGTCAAAGTAAAGCCAGGCAAGCTAGGAATTTATTTGGAATAAAAAGGATTAAAAAGTTAGAGATATTTAATCATTTATCAAAAGAGGGAAGATGACTAATAAACCTTTTAGAAAAAGGTTTCCAAAATAAAAAGATGGTGAAGATAGCTATTAATGGGTTAGGTAGAATAGGAAGACTAGTTTTGAAAATTGGTTTGGAAAGAGGATTAGATATAGTTGCTGTTAATGATCTTACTAGCGTTGAGAATTTAGTTTATTTAATGAAATACGATTCTGTTTATGGAAATTATGATAAAAAGGTTCAAGTTGGCAAGGACTATTTTAGTGTAAATGGAAAGAAAATCCTGGTTTTTTCTGAAAAAGAACCTGAAGAATTGCCCTGGAAGAAGCTTGGGGTTGATATTGTAGTTGAAGCTACTGGATTATTTGAAGATGAAGGCTACAAACACCTTAAAGCAGGAGCAAAAAAAGTTATTATTAGTGCTCCATCAAAAAAGTGTGACGCAACTATTGTTTTGGGCGTTAATGAAGAAAAACTCAAGAAAGAACACAAAGTTATTTCAATGGGATCGTGTACAACTAATTGCTTAGCTCCATTGGCTAAAGTGCTTAACGATAAATTTGGGATAAAAAAAGCATTTATGACCACTGTTCATGCTTATACTAATGACCAGAAGATTTTAGATATCCCTCATAAAAAGCTTAGGAGAGGAAGAGCTGCTGCAGTTAATATAATTCCTACAACTTCTGGAGCAACTACTTCTGTGGCAGAAACAATTCCTGAGCTTAAGGGGAAGATGGACGGAGTTGCTTTAAGAGTTCCTGTTGCTTGCGGAAGCATAGTTGATTTTGTTGCAGAGTTAAACTGCCAGGCAACTAAAGAGCAAATCAATAATGCTTTGAAAATTGCGGCTTCTGGAAAATTAAAAGGTATTCTTCAGTATAGCGAAGATGAGTTGGTCTCTTCTGATGTTATTCGGAATAGCAATTCTTCAATTGTTGATGGATTATCAACTCAGGCGATTGGAAATATTGTCAAAGTGCTTTCTTGGTATGATAATGAGTATGGTTATTCGTATAGAATGGTTGATCTTCTGAAGAAATTTAAATAAAATGTATGACTTAATAATTATTGGAGCAGGACCTGCAGGAATGACTGCTGCAATTTATGCTGCAAGGAGAAAAATTAGATTTTTGGTCTTGAGTTTAGATATTGGCGGGCAGATGTCTTGGAGTTCTGAAATTGAGAATTATCCTGGAACAACTCATGCTACGGGCGTTGAGTTAACTAGGAGTTTTAATGAGCATATGAAAGTTTATGGAATTGAGATTAGAACCGAGGAGGTTTTAAGTATTTCTAAAAAAGGCAAGAATATTGTCGTTAAAACTAAAAGAACAAGTTATAATGCTAAGACAGTAATAATCGCTTCCGGGAAATCTCCAAGAAAGCTAAATGTCCCAGGGGAAGAAAATCTTTTGGGCAAGGGGGTTAGTTATTGTGCTGCTTGTGATGCCCCTCTTTACAACGACAAGAAAGTTTTGGTTGTTGGTGGCGGAAACTCTGGTCTTGGAGCTGCTTTATTTCTTGCTAAGTATGCAAAACAAGTTTATCTCCTTGAATCAATGCCAAATATTACTGGAGAAGCTTATCTCAAAGATAAGGTTTTTAGCGACAAAAAAATTAGTATTATAACTGATACAAAAGTCAAAGAAATTTTTGGAAAGAGTTTTGTTACCGGATTTAGCTATGAAAAAGCCGGAAAAACGATGAAGCTAGAAGTTGATGGGATTTTTATTGAAATCGGACTTGTAACTAGAGTTGATTTTGCTAAAGTTAAGAAGAACAAGTGGGGAGAGATAATGATAAAGAGAAGTACAAAAACACACGATGAGAATCTTACCAGTGTTCCTGGAATCTTTGCAGCAGGAGATGTTACTGATATTCCGGCTAAGCAGATAATTGCGGCTGCTGGAGAGGGATGCAAGGCTGCTCTGGCAGCATTTGATTATATTCATAGGTGGGATCTTTTAAAAAAAGGTTCCCAAAAGAGAAAATGAAAACTTTATCTGACTTTAATTTTAATGGAAAGAGGGTTCTTTTAAGGGCCGATTTAAACTCTGATCATAAAAACAAGAGAATCTTAATGGGTGAGAGAATTGTTGAAGCAAGCAAAACAATTAAAGAGCTTGTTAATAGAAAAGCAAGAGTTGTTGTTATGTCCCACCAAGGTCAAAAAGGTAAATCTGATTTTTTAAGCTTAAAGCAACATGCTAAACTTTTGAATAGGTTTGTGAAGATTAGGTTTGTTCAAGATATTTTAGGAAACAAAGCATTAAATGCAATTAAGAATCTAAAACCTGGGGAAGCCGTTTTGCTTGAGAATTTAAGGTTCGAAGACGATGAACTAAATTCTGGAAAGAAAGGTAATAAATTTCTAAAACTTATTCCTTATTTTGATATATATGTTAATGATGCATTCTCGGTATGTCATAGAAAGCATTTTTCAATTGTTGGATTTCCGCAACACTTGCCAGGTTGTGCTGGAAGGCTTTTAGAGAAAGAAGTAAACGCTTTAAAGAAAATTTCAGTTAGTGGCGCGTTGTATATTCTTGGAGGAGCTAAGCCCGGAGATTACTTAGATCTCTTAAAAGGCAGGAAGGTTTTGGCTTGCGGGCTTTTTGGTCAATCATGCTTGGTTGCTAAAGGCAAGAATTTGGGTTTTCAGAACAAGTATCTTGAAAAGGAAGCCTCTCTTGATGAAAAATTGAAAAAAGAGTTGAGAAACAGACTTAGAAATGTTGAAATGCCTTTAGATTTCGCTGTGAAGATTAATGGCAAGAGAAAAGAACTGGCTTTAGAAGAATTTCCAAGCAAATATGAGATTTTTGATGTAGGGCAAAAAACCATCGACGCGTATATTTCTGAAATAAAAAAAGCCAAATCAATTTACATGAAAGGGCCTGTAGGGGATTTTTCAAGCAAGGGATTTGAAAAAGGAACCTTTGCTATATTAAAGGCAATTGCAAAAAATAAGGGTTTTTCTTTGATTGGAGGAGGTCATTTAAGCGACGCAATTGTTAAAAGCAGAATTCCTATTAAAAAGTTTGGACATATTAGCCTTTCAGGAGGAGCTTTGCTTGAGTATCTTGCTGGAAAAAAGATTCCCGGGTTGGAAGTTTTAAAATGAAGCTCATCAAAGTAAAGAACTATCCTGAATTATCTAGAATTGCGGCCGAATTAATAATTTCTGAAATTAGTAAAAAACCCGGATGTGTTTTGGGGTTTGCGACAGGCCAGAGCCCTTTAGGATTGTATAAGAATTTAGTTGGGGCTTACAATAAAAGAAAAGTTGATTTTTCTAAAGTTAAAAGCTTTAATCTGGATGAATATTATCCTATTAGGAAGAGTGATAAGAATAGTTTTTATTATTATATGCATAAGAATTTATTTGAGAAGATTAATATTAAAAAGGAGAATATTAATTTTTTAAACGGAGAGGCAAAAGATCCTGCTAAGGAATGTTCTAGATATGAAAAAATGCTGAAAAAACATGATCTTGATTTGCAGATTTTAGGAGTAGGTGTTAATGGGCATATTGGATTTGATGAGCCGGGGTCTAGGGTCAATTCTAAAACAAGATTAGTTAGTCTGACAGATAAAACTAGAAAATACAATTCAAGGCATTTTAAAAACGAGAGAGTTCCTAGGCAAGCTTTAACTATGGGGATTAGGAATATTTTAAATTCTAAGAAAATTATTCTATTAGCTTCTGGAAATGCTAAGAAAGAATCAATTAAACATCTTTTAGAGGGTAAAGTTAGTGGTAAATGGCCAGTAACTTACTTAAAGAAACATAAGGGTCTTGTTTTAATTGCTGACAAAAAAGCATTAGGTTAAGTTTAAAATTAATGGTTTCTTTGTTAAAATAGAAAAAGATGGTGAAACAGAATATTTTAGATGAAGCTTATAACAAAGCTTTTGAAACTATTAAAAAATGTTCTACTTCTAGAGGATTGTATGCTTCTGGGGGGAAAAAGGGGTATAAGGGAGTTTGGGCTAGAGACAGTATGATAAGTTTAATTGGAGCAAGCACAGAAAAAAGCAAGTTGTTTAAAGAGCAATTTAAGAAAAGTCTTCTTACTCTTGGGAAATATCAAAGCAAACTAGGGCAGATTCCTAATGCTGTTCTGCATTTTGAGAGAAAAAAGCCTGAAGTTGATTTTAAATCCATAGACTCGAGTTTGTGGTTTGTTATCGGGCATTATTTATATAGGGAAGGGTATAGAGATGCAAGTTTATTTAACAAAGAGAAAAACAAAATTAAGAAAGCTTTGACTTGGATTGCTTACAGGGATGAAGGAGAGGATGTTACTTTGGAGCAGCTCCCTACAACTGATTGGCAGGATGCATTTCCAGAAAAGTTCGGGGCAGTGATAAGCACTCAAGCTTTGTATTATAAAGTTTTAGAGTTAGTTGATAAAAAAAAGGCTAGAAGATTAAAGTTAATTGTTAATAATAACAAAGAGGATAAGCTTTGGAATAAAGAGTTTTATTGGGCCTATAGATGGAAAAACCATAATAAATATAAGGAAATTGGCGAGTGGTTTGATTCTTTTGGAAATATTTTGGCTATATTGTTTGGTCTTTGTGACAAGGAACAGTCAAAAAAGATTTTGAGTTATATAAGAAAGCATAAGATAAACCGGCCCTATTCGTTAAGGGATATACATCCTCCAATAAAAAAGACAAGTGAGTACTGGCAGGACTATTATTATGATGCTAAAGCAACACCAAACAACTACTTAAACGGAGGGATTTGGCCTTATATCGGCGGGTTTTATGTTCTTGCCTTAATAAAAATGAAGATGTTTAAAGAGGCTGAAACAGAATTAGAAAGATTGGCTGAAGCAAACTTAAAAGGGAATGTTTTTCCAGAGTGGATTGATCCTACAACAAAAGAAACGCACGGCGAGTTTCAGGCTTGGAGCGCCGGGACTTATATGTTAGCTTACAATTCTTTAAAAACTAAAAAGGTTTTAATCTAAAATGATAAAAATAAGAGACGAAAAAGTTATTCTCGGACCTGAAGATTTAAAACCCTCATCAAAAGATTTTGAAATTATGGGGACTTTAAATCCTGGAGCCTTAAGACTTAGTGATGGTAGGATTTTGATTTATGTTAGAGTCATAGAAAGATTAAAGAAAACAGAAGATTCAAGATATCTTTACTCGCCAAGATTTTCTGGAAAAGACGATTTTAGAATAAGTATAGATAAATTTCCAAAAAAAAGTACAGAGGGGCACAGCGATGTAGATATTTCATTTAAGGATGGAACTAAGAGACTTACCTATCTTTCTCATTTAAGGAGAATTCTTCTTGATGAAAGTGGATTTAAAATATTAAAGATAGAGCAGAAGCCAGCATTTTATGGAGTTTCCTGGAATGCTGAACTGGGGGTTGAAGATCCAAGAATAACAAAGATAAATGGTGTTTATTATATGGCTTATGTGGCCTTAAGCAGGAAAGAAGGGGTTAGCACTTGTTTGGCGGTTTCTAAAGATGGATTTACATGGGAGAGAAAAGGGATTATTTTTGGAGAGCAGGATAAGGATGTTGTAATCTTCCCTGAAAAAATAAAGGGGAGATATGTTGCTTTTGACAGGCCAGAAGGAAATTTTGAATTTTCTCTTCCACACATATGGATTGCTTATTCCAAAGATTTGGAATATTGGGGAAAACTTAAGGGAGTGTTTTTCTCAAAAAAACATGTAGATTTTCATAGGAGTGGAGCAGGGCCACCGCCTATAAAAACAGAGAAAGGCTGGCTTTTCATATTCCATGGTGTAACCAAATCCCACCATAAAGAGTTTTTGGAGGGAATAAAGAAGTTTCTTGGAATTAAAATCAAGCAGGGAGAGGAAATTTATGCTGCCTGGGCTGCTTTGCTAGACTTAAATAATCCTAGAAAAATTTTAGCCAGATCGCACTTTCCTATTCTATATCCTAGAAGAGCGCATGATGTTTCTTTTGAAGGCAAAAAGGTTATTTTTCCCACAGGGCTTGTAGAGGATTTAAATGGAAAAGATATTTTGCTTTACTCTGGCGCAGGAGATACTTATACTAGTGTTAAAAGGATCAGAATAAGTGACTTGCTCGACTCAATGGAGGCTGTTTAAGGCAACAATTTCTTTAATTCTTTGAGATTAAACTTATACGCTCTAACAAAACTGTCGTTTACATGGCAGTATAAAATGTCTTCTTTATCATTTAATGGAAGAAAGTCAGAGGCAAAGGTGATTGTTGTTGCTTTTGGATCTTCAAAAAGGGGTTTTGGTGATATCCAAGGAATTTCGAGTGTTTTTGGATTAAATAAGAAGAGTCCTGGCCTGAATTTTCCATAAATTGTTTTTCCTTTTTTGTGAATGCTTTTTTCTCTTCCGTTGACAATTCCGAGTAGCAAGCCTTTGTGAGAAATTAAATATTTATTGAAGATTCTTACTGGAGAAGCATGTCCGCTTATCCAAGAATATTTAATTTTTCTTGGATCTAAGACTATTTTTATTTTTTTCCAGCCCTTGTTTAAATGTTTTGATGTTGAAAGTGATATAACTGATGTTCCTTTTTCCATTCCTCCAAATAGTAATGCTTCATTTAGCATTGTATACTTAGTATTTTCTTTTTTTGGTAAGAAACATGATTCTTTGAAGCCATCAATATTTTTTAGTGGTTTTAAAATTGGTTTGGTTGCTTTTAAGGAATCTAGGCCTTTTCCTTGAGCATGACCTAGATAGACTTTAAATCCAATCTTGTTTTTTAATTTAAAAGCAATAGTAAAATAGACATGTTTAATGTTTTTTTCCTGCCAGATATCAGGATCTTCTAAACCTATAAAGTATTTGTCTTTTCCTTCAAGGCTTTTAATTATTTTTTCTATTCCTCTAATTTTTAAATCTTCAATAATCTTCCATTTTAGCCCATTATTACTCTTTACAATTGCTAGCTTATTCCTATCCACAAATCCAACAGCGTCGACATTTCCTTTTCTTTTTGTTATAATTCTTACTATCCCTTTTAAGGGTCTTGATTTTTTATCTATTGCAAGGGCCATGATTGGATTTTTTCCATTAATAGATCCAAGAACAGGTTTATCCCAGTATGAAACTGTAGAGTTTAGTTTTTTCCATGCCATTTTTTTAATTTTTACTATTTTATTCTAAATTAAGCTTTTCTTTTATTATGTCAAGCATTTTTCTTGCAATCACATTATAGTCGAAATTGTTAACGGCGTGTTTTCTTGCTTCTTCGCCCATTTTTTTGCAGAGCTCTGGATCAGTTAGAAGTTTTAATGTGTAATTTCTTAGATCCTCAATATCTGCCCGATATGCAAAGGTTTTTGGTTTGTCAAATTTGATGATCTGTTTGCTTGAAAATCCCATGCCAGGATATGCCCACTCCTCATTTAATTGGATTTCTTCTGAAACTCTGGCCAAAAATCCTGTTTTTTCGTGAATAATGGTTTCTGAAGGGCCGCCAACATTTATAGAAATTACTGGTTTTCCGCAAGCCATTGCTTCTACCTGAATCATTCCAAAACCTTCTATTCTTGAAGGGGCCGCATAAATGTCGCATGCATTCAATACCTTGGCCATGAATTCCTGAGTCCAAGCATCATCTACAAATATTACCTTATCCTTGATTCCCAGTTCTTCTGCCAGCTTCTCTTCTTTTTCACGCCATTCTGCTGCACACTCGCTTGGCCAGGATTTGCATATATATTTCCACTCTTTGAATTCTTGGTTTACTAGGGAAAGAGCTTTCATCATTTCTTGAGCTCCTTTGCTTGTTACATCTCCTCCCATTGTAAGAATCATTTTTTCAGAGTCTCTGACTCCAAGCATTCTTCTAATTGCCAGATTTGTTTCTGAATCATTGTGAGGTTTGAAAAGGTCGGTATCTATTCCTATATGTATTGGAATTATTTTAGAGACATCTATGTTATCTCTTTCATATATGCTTTTAACCCATGAACTTGTTGTGAACATTAATTTTAGTTTATCGAATTCTGTTTTGTAATTAGCAACCCAACCGTCTGCATTAAACCATGGAACGGGAGTTATCTCCCACTTTAAGGGTTCTTGGATTATTTCAGGAACATTCCCCCAAAATCCTATGCCTAAAGCAATATCTGGCTTAAAATGTCTTAGATAGAATTCTTTTTGTATGCTGTCTTTAAAGTGGCAGGGAATTACATTTACTCCAAGATTTACCAATCCCTTATATAAATATTCCCCTTGGAGACTGACTCCGTCGGATTCTACAGGATACGGGTATAATAATAAAATTTTCATTTTGATACTCCTACTAAAAATTCAAGATCTTTTTTAGACATTTCTGAAAAATATTCTTTAGGAACAAGATTAGAATGGGGCGTTGCATATCTAAATATCTTGTCTCTCTTTAATCCCTTAATTCTGTAAGCAACATATAATAATTCATTTCTATGCCTTAATACCTGTTCTATTAATCCAAAATCTCTTTTTCCATCGCTTTCAACTATATGAACATGATAATAATTACCTTTTTTTTCTATTACATCTTTTCTTTCAACTGGCCTTGATCTCACCATTTTAGCTCCTCAAATGCCTCAATTCTTGCAGAACTTAGCTCTTCAAAACCTCCTTTTTGAAAGCCATAAACATTTTGTATAAGATGTTTTTTCATTGATAATTCTTTGTTGTTTAACTTTATAATGATTTTTGCACTTGAGTTGCAAGTAGCATAACCCTGAAAGTTGTTTTTTATTTTTTTGTAAGAGAAGAAAAAAACCTTTTTTGCATTTATTCTACATTGTCTTAAAAGTTGAATTACTGCCTTGTGTGTTTCTTTGTGCCTTATATGGCCGTATTCGCCGTTGGAGTTATGGGTGAAAACCAGATCATAATTTCCTTTTACAATGCTTAGAATTATCTTTTTATGCTTTTCAATAGAGATTTTTTTTCTGCTTTCGTCATATAGATCAAAAATAAAGCCTCTGACTCCTAGAATTTCACAAACTTTCTTAAATTTTGGAGCTCTATCTGCATCACTTGACCTGCATAAACAAATCAGAGTTGTGTTCCACTTTTTTTTATTTCTAAGCAATAAACCCCCCATCCAAATTGTTTCATCATCAGGATGAGCTACAACAACCAAAACTTTTTTCTTTTCATTCACCATAAAAATGACAAGGTTTTTAATTAGTTAAAGCTTTCTAGAGAAATGAATAGAGGGGTTAAAAGAAAGTCTAGAATTTTTAATTCTTTAAATATGATTCTGGTTGCTCTTGCTGTTGTAGAATTATTATTTCTCGTTGATCAAGGTGCTTTGACAGGACAGCCGGTGAGAGTGGGAAATGAATTAGATCAAATGAATAAAATTATTCAAAATAGCCAAAATACGTATTTCTTAGAGTTAGACATCCCCAATTATTTGGATCAGAGTTTAAGCCATCCTCAAAAGTTTTTTTCTGGTAGAAAAATAAGAATTGTTCAGTTGGATGGTATTAAGGATTACCCCCAGAATGTTAAACTATCTAAAAGAGATAAAATATCCAAATCTCTTATTTTTGAGAAAAACCTTGAAATAACTAAAAAAAGAAATAAGTTTTTTGTTATAGAGGTGCCTAAAGACACATCTTCAGGATATTACACTTTAGATTTTGAAGTAAATAAGGAAGCCTTCGCAGTTCCTATTGAAATCAATAATGAATATGAAAATGGGATACAAAACACGATTCTTAGCACATCTTTGAGTTCAAATATTTTAAGATTAGGTTGCGGTTATTGTTATTGGGAGTCTGTTTTAGTCACAAATCCTAGAAATCCAAACTACGGATATTTTGTTGGCGGAGGAGCAAGTGACTTTTTTGTTACCACAAAGGATTCTTGGAACACTAGTAATTTTGATTATGACCAGGGAATAGATTTTCTAACAAACCCCCCTAAATTATCTTTTAGAGGAGATCCTAAACTTACCTTTAATAGTGATGGAAAACTTGTAATTGCTTCATTACTCTATAACCCTAGCAATTTTTCTGAACCTATTACGGGCGGATTTTTCTTAAATTTAAATAATTATACTGAAAATATAAGCTTTAATCAGACAATTTTATTACCTATTCCCCAGAATTTATTTAATGGAACATGGTTAATATTTGACTATGAAAAGATTTCTTCAGATAATAGTCCTGTATCTCCCTTCTTCGGAAATATGTATGTTTTTGCTAATGCAGTTCAATTAGGAGATGGTTGGGTTGGCCAAGGTGTTTTTGTTGTCAGCCCTAATGGAAGTATCTCTGAGAGGTACAGGTCTCCGGAAAATGAGGGGAATTATTGGGCCGCTGTAACTTCAACGGTTGTAGGGATTGATGGAACGGTGTATATCGCTTATCCAGTAAATCAAGCTAATAAAATAGCAAAATCTACTAATGGCGCTCTTAATTTTACAGAGATGAATATAACCCCTGAAGATTTGGAAGAAGATTGCTCTGCTAGAGTGTCTAACGAAAGCAATCGATCTTGGTATATCTATAGGGGACCAGAAATAGCTATTGATAAAAATGGGATTTTGTATGCGGTCTGGGCTAAACCTAAGGAATGTAGACCAGACCCAGATTTTGAATATGCAACATATGCTTATGATTTTGACGTCTATTTTAGTTCTTCCTTAGATGGGGGAGTTAGTTGGATGTCTCCTATTAAAATTAATAACGATAATTCAGGAGGAGATCAAGGGTTTCCATCTATAAAGGTTGATGAAAATAATGATGTTTATGTCGCATTTTTAGATCATAGAGATAATCAAAATCTTGCACAATTTGATGTTTATTTGGCTAGATTTAATAAATTAAACAATAATTTTCAGTCAAATATAAAAATTAACGATATCAGTGTTCCAAATCCTTATGGATATAGAGAACCGGGAGATTATTTGGATATGGTTGGTTTTGGCAATAATCAAATTTTTATTTCCCATCCTTGTGTAAATCCGAACTTTCAGCCTAATCCTTGGGGGGATGTGTCTAATGATGCTTGCGTTGCAAAAGTCAGTACAAATTACTCTATTTGTTCTGATAGTGACGATGGGAAAGATTATTCTGATAAAGGCACATTAATTGTTACAAATTTTTCAGGAACCTTTACTTATACTGATGTGTGCACAACTTCAAATAATCTAAAAGAGCATTATTGCAATAATAATCAGGCAAATTATATTTACCATTATTGTGCTTATGGATGCTCTTATGGAAAATGTAATCCCGCACCGAGGAAGCCTTCATGTTACATAGATCCTAGAACAAAGAAAAAGATATGTAATGTTTACTAATTTTCTTTATTTCAATATATTTTTATAGGATTATTGGCTTACTAATTGAGGTATTAAAAGAGGCGAAGATGTTTGATGTAATAACTTTTGGAAGTGCTGTTGTTGATGTAATTGTTGATGCTAAAGTATCTGAAAAAGGCAAGTTTATGTATTATCCCATCGGGGAAAAAATACTTGCTAGTGATCTGGATTTTTCTGTTGGGGGTGGAGGAACAAATACTGCTGTTGCCTTTTCTAGATTAGGATTTAGAACAGGATTTATAGGAAAGTTAGGAGATGATGAGAGCGAGAAGAGAATTCTTAAACTGCTGAATAAGGAAAAAGTAAAGTTCTTAGGCAAAATTGAAAAGGGAGGAATTAGCGGACACTCAATTGTACTTGAAAGTTTAGATAAGGACAGAACAATCTTAACTTATAAAGGAGTTAATAATGATTTAAAATTCAAAGAGCTCAAACTTAATAATTTAAAGACAAAATGGCTTTACCTTTCTGCTTTGTTGGGCGATAGTTTTGAAGCACAGAAAAAACTTGTTCATAAATTAAGCAAGCAAGGAACAAAAATAGCTTTTAATCCCAGCTCTTACATAATTAAAAAACTAAATCTTAAACCCATACTTAGGTTTTGCGAAATTCTTGTTTTGAACAAAGAAGAAGCAAGAATGTTTGTTAAAAAAGGAGATTTACTTATGGGATTAAGAAAACTTGGGCCTAAGATAGTTGTTGTGACAGATAGAGATAAGATGATTTATGCTCATGATGGTAAGAAAAAATATCTCTTAAAGCCCCATAAGATAAAGATTATTGATAGGACAGGCGCAGGAGATGCTTTTGCTTCCGGGTTTGTTGCTGGAAGAATTGCAGGAAAAAGCATTGAAGATAGTTTAAAACTCGGATTAAGGGAGAGTGAGGCTGAAATAAAATATCATGGTGTTAAAAATAAACTCCTAAAGATGAGGCTGAGATGAAAATAAATCTGGGAAAAATCTCAAGAAAAGGCAAGTTCTTGTTTTTAGCGTATGACCAAGGACTTGAGCACGGGCCTTTGGACTTTAATGGTAAGAATGTAAATCCGAGTTATATTATAGATATTGCAAAGGAAGGAGGCTATACCGGAATTGTTTTCCAAAAAGGAATTGCTGAGAAATACAGTAAAGAAATAAAAAAATCAAGAGTTCCATTGATATTGAAGTTAAATGGGAAGACAAATTTAGTTAAAGGCGATCCTATCTCAACTCAGTTGACGGGTGTTAAAGAGGCTTTGAGGCTTGGAGCAAAGGCCGTTGGGCATACTATTTACTTAGGAAGCAAGTATGAACCTAAGATGCTTCAAGAGTTTGAGAAGATTCAAAGGGAAGCGCATAGTAAAGGAGTTCCTGTAATTGCATGGATTTATCCTCGTGGATCAGGAGTTAAAGGCAGGAAAGAAGAGGAATTAATGGCTTATGCTGCACGAGTTGGCCTGGAGATTGGGGCTGACATTATAAAGGTTCATCCTTCAGGAAAATTGCAAGATTTGACTTGGGCTGTTAAGAGTGCAGGCAAGGCAAAGGTAGTTGCTGCTGGAGGAATGAAAAAATCTGAAAGAGAATTTTTGAAGCAAATTAAATTATACTTTGATGCTGGCTTTTCAGGATTAGCTATTGGAAGAAATGTCTGGCAAAATAAAAAACCATTAGAGATAACAAGGAAGATAAAAAAGGTGATTTGGAGATGAAAATCGTTTTTTTTGAGGTTGAAGATTGGGAGAAAGATTATTTGACGAGTAAATTGAAGGGCCACGAGATTATATTCTCAAAGGATGCTTTGTCAAAAGAGAATTTTAGTTTAGTTAAGGGTGCAGATATAATCTCTGTGTTTATTTACTCAAAACTAGATAAAAAAACCCTGAGTGAATTTAATAATTTGAAAGCGATTTCTACAAGATCTACTGGATTTGACCATATAGATATCAAGGAATGCAAAAAGAGAAGAATTTCTGTATTAAATGTTCCTTATTATGGGGAGAATACTGTTGCAGAGCATACTTTTGCCTTGATTTTAGCCTTATCTAGAAAAATACATAAATCTTACGAAAGAACTATTAGAGGGAATTTTTCTCTGGAAGGATTAAGAGGATTTGATTTGAAGGGGAAAACCATCGGGGTCATAGGTTTGGGACACATAGGGAGACATGTTGCTAGAATAGCTGCGGGATTTGAGATGAATATCCTTGCTTATGACGTTAAAAAAGACAATAATTTTTCCAAAAAATTTGGAGTTAGATATGTCCCCCTGGATAATTTATTAAAAAATTCTGATATAATAACCTTGCATTGCCCATACAATAAAAACACCCATCATTTAATTAATTCAAAGAATATTAACTTAATAAAAAAAGGATCCTATCTTGTTAATACTGCTAGGGGGGGGAATATTGAAACTAAGGCGTTGGTTTCTGGATTGTCAAAAAAACATCTTGGAGGAGCTGCTTTAGATGTTTTGGAAGAGGAGTCAATTATCAAGGAAGAAGCACAGCTTCTTTCCCAAAACTTTCCAAAGGAAAAACTTCAAAGTTTGTTAGAGAATCATATTCTTCTCACTTTTGACAATGTTATTATAACCCCTCATAATGCCTTTAACAGCCAAGAAGCTTTGCAGAGAATTCTAGACGTTACAATAAAGAATATCCAATCAATTGCAACTAAAAGAAGGTCGGAGAATATTGTAAAATGAAACCCTTAATAATTATTAATTTCAAGACATATAAAAATGGGAAAGAAGCAATAAAACTTGCGAAGGAAATTGAAAAAGTTGATAAGAATGTAATAATTGGTGTTGAAGCAAGTGATATTTATGAAATTGTTAAAGCAACTAAACTAAAAACTTTTAGCCAGCATGTTGATTATTTTAAGCCTGGAAGGCATACGGGTTATATAATTCCAGAAGCTGTGAAAAAAGATGGGGCTGTTGGTACTTTCCTTAATCACTCTGAACATAAATTAAGCTTTGATGTTTTGAAAAAAACAATTGAAAGATGCAAGCAAGTTGGATTGAAAACCTGTGTTTTTGCAAAGAATTTAAGTGAAGCCAAGAAAATTCAAAGTTTAAAGCCAAGCTATCTTATAATTGAGCCTCCTGGACTTGTGGCTGGAAAGATTTCTGTTTCAAAAGCAAAGCCAGAACTTATTCGGAATATTGCTAAGAAACTAAGGGTTAGATTTTTGGTTGGAGCAGGAATTCATACTAGAAAGGATATTAATGTTGCAATGAAATTAGGGGCTAGCGGAATTGCTTTATCAAGTGCAATAACTAAAGTAAGAGATCCTGGGAAGAAACTTATAGAGTTGATAAACTAATTGCTTAATTTTTATAATGCAGAAATCCAACCACCATCTGCAACTATCTCGCTGCCGGTCATATATGCAGAAGCATCACTTGCCAAGAAGACTGCCGGACCGGCAATGTCTACTGGCTGACCAACTCTTTTTAATAAGAATTTAGACATCATCCCTTCAAGTGCTTTTTTGTCTTTCATAAAGTCTTTTGTCATTGCTGTGTCAATTAAGCCAGGGTGTATTGAGTTAACTCTTATTCCTAAGCTACCGACTTCTGCTGCCAGAGCTTTTGTGAAGAGTCTTATTGCACCTTTGCTTGCACAATAAGCTGCTCCTCCTGCAGAGCCCTCTATTCCAGCTATTGACGACACGTTAATTATGCTTGCACCTTTTTTCATATACTTCAATGCTGCCTGAGAGCAAAGAAAAGGGCCTTTTGCATTTATATCCAGGGTTTTATTCCAGGTTTCTTCAGGCATGTCTGCAACATTTCCGGGAAGGTAAACCCCCGCGTTGTTGACTAAGATATCTATTTTTTTGAATTCTTTAATTGTTTGAGCTATAAGGCTTTCTACTTGTTTTTTGCTAGAAATATCTGTTTTCACATAAATTGACTTTTTCTTTAGTTCCTTGATCTTTTTAACTGTCTCATCTCCAGGAATAACGTCGGAAACAACCACGTCTGCGCCATGCTTGGCAAACTCTATTGCAATGCCTTGTCCAATGCCTCTTGCAGCGCCTGTGACAATTGCAACCTTGCCACTTAAGTTAAATAAGTTTTTCATTTTCCTCTTTTATATGTTAATTACATTTAGAGAATATTTAAAGGTTTTTGTCGGCCTTGCAAAATCTTTATTAACTTAGAAAACTTTTTCCATAAATGAAGAAAGTGGTGAGACCTTGGGGTGTTTTTAAGCAGTTTGTTCTTAATAAGAAATGCACGGTTAAGATATTGGAAGTAAAGCCTAGGCAAGAGCTAAGCCTGCAATTACATAACAAAAGAGAGGAAATGTGGTATTTTCTAGATGATGCTATTATTCAGATTGGAAATAAGAAGAAGAAAGTCAGGGAAGGAGATTTTATTGATATCCCTAGGAAAACTGCCCATAGAGTCAGTGCTGGAAATAAAAGAGTGAGATTTTTAGAGATTTCTCTTGGTAAATTTAAGGAGGGAGACGAAATAAGACTTGCAGACGACTATGGCAGAAAATAAAGTAGTTGCTTTGGATATTGGGGGGACTAGTACAAGAGCTGGTTTAGTTAAAAACGGAAAGGTTTTAAAATATTTTAAAAGCCAAACCCCTAAGACAAAAGAAGATTTTTTAGCAAATATTGTCGATTTAGTTTCAAGAGTCATTGATAAAGATGTTAAGGCTATCGGTATTGGATGTCCGGGGCCATTAAGTGACGGAATGGTAATAAATCCTCCTAACTTGCCTTTGAAGAATTTTCATCTTAAGCATTTTCTAGAAAGCAGGTTTAAAAGAAAAGTTTTTTTGGAGAATGACGCGAAATGCGTTGCACTGGCTGAATTAAAGTTAGGGTGTAAAAAGAAAAACTTCATTATCCTGACTTTGGGGACAGGAATTGGTGGGGGGATAATTGTTGGTGGAGAATTATACCTCGGTAGCCACGGATATTCTGGAGAGGTTTCTGGTATGGTGATAGATAATGGGAGGAGCTTTGAAGATTTGTGGAAGCAGAAAAAGAAACAGATTCATGAACTTTTTGAAGAAAAGAATTTTAAAGAACTTGAAAGAGTGTCAGAGTATCTTGGACAGGGAATTGCAAGCTTAATCAATGTTTTTGACCCTGAAGTTGTTATTTTAATGGGTGGCGTTAGGGAAGTAGGGGATATCTTCTTGAATATGATCAAAAAACATGCGAGAAAATATGTTGTTTTGCCAACAATGCCGGATATTAAATGGAGCAAATTGGACCATCCGGGAATTTTAGGCGCGAGTTTGCTGGTAAATGGGCCTTTTAAAAGAAGGTTCCAGAAATAAAAAATGAAAATCATAAAAAAAGTTCAAGCTCCTGTAAGAATTGATTTTGCAGGAGGCACTACCGATATTGCTTATTTTGCAAATAAGTATGGCGGGGCTGTGCTTAATGCTGCAATTAATAGATATGTTACTGGGAGTATAGTTAAGACCGATGAAAAAATCCATCTTGAATATACGGGAAATACTCCAACTTCTTCTGGTTTGGGAACTAGCGGAGTTATGAATTTAGTTTGGCTGGCTTTAATTTCTGAGATCAAACTTAAGAGAAAAGAGGGCATAAAAATTAAGACAAAAGAAGAGCTGGCAGAAAAGGTTTATAATTTAGAGCAAGCAATGGGAATTGTTGGGGGCAAGCAAGATCAGTATGCTGGGACCTTTGGGGGGATTAACTTTTTACAATTTAAAAAAGACAAAGTTTTGATTGAGCAATTAAATCTAAATGAGGGTTTTATTAAAGAGTTAGAAAATAGTCTTGTTTTAGTTTATACTGGAAAGCCGCACTTTGCAGGAAGCGCAAATAAAAACATGATCGATAATATAAAGAAAGGCAGAGGAGTTGAGAATTTAATTAGGATTAGAAATATTGCTAAAGAGATGAAGAATTGTTTGCTTAAAGAGGATTTGGATGGTTTTTCTATGTTAATGAATGAGGAAACTGAAAACAGGATCAAGCTTCATAGCAATGTTCTCCCTGCGAATGTAAAGGCTATTATGAAATCTGCATTTTCAAATGGCGCAAAAAGCGCTAAAATTTGTGGGTCTGGGAATGGCGGAAGCATATTATTTCTTGGAGATAAAAATAAGTTAAAAAAAAGATTTGGAAAATCTGTGATAGATTTTAGGTTTGATTTTGAAGGATTGAAGTGGATTCAAAATTAAATTTTTTTGCTTCTTCTAGTTTTAGTCTTGCTAGCAAGTAGCATATTGTTGATTCTGCCCCTTGATTTAAATTAACGCTGTATTCTCCTAAACCATCGTAGCATCCACCTGTGTCTTCGTTGTAAATCATCTGTTTAAGGTGGTTTCTTCCCAAAAACCAGTTAAATGCCAGGACCGCTTTTTCATGATAGTGTTTATCTTCTGTTGCTCGATAAGCTGCTAGATATGCACTAACCATTGCTGCCGCATCTACTGGCTGCTGGTCAAAAGAAGCTCTTTTCCCATCTTTGCCGAACCATCCATTTTGACCTATCGGGTGCAATTCATCATTAATAAAAACCTGGTCTGATAAGAAATGTAGGGTTGATTCTGCAATTTCAAGATGCTTCTCATTTTTTGTTTCCAAATAGGCTGTGAATAGGGCCTCGCACATTTTAGCATTAGAATAATTCAAGTTTTTTTCAAACCATTTCCAATCTTTTGAAGAGCTTTCGTGATAGAGTTTGCATAACGAATCTGCTAAGACCTTAATCATTTCAAAATCTCGCTTTCTTCCAAATTTTTGGTAGTGATAATATAAACCTAGAATTGCAAATGCCTTTGCTCTTGGGCTTTCTATGTTTTTTATTGTCTTAAATGATCTGTCAAAAATATCTTCTGCTTTCCCAACAATTTTCTTGTTTTTTGATTTTTCAATTGTATATCCTAAAGCCCATAAAGCCCTTCCAAATGCATCATCGCTGAAGTCTTCTAGGGGCTGGTTTTTCTTCTTAAAAGTATTTATAAAACCATTATTTTTTCTTTGGGTTCTTTCAATGAAATTGAGATATTTTTTGGCTAAGTTAAGCGAGATGTTTGATTTAAATAAGCTATTGTGTAAAACAGCAGCAATCAAAGCTCTTGAATTATCGTCCAAAGTATATCCTGAGGATTTATCTGGAATTGAGCCATTTGAAAATTGGAGGCATCCAAAGCTGTCTGTCAGTTTTTTTAAGTGTTCTAGTTTTATTACAGGATATTTTTTTGTTATCTCTTCTCTTAACTTGACAACTCTGTTAAAAACAGTTAGGTGCCTTCTTGCAACATTTGGCCAGATCATCTGTCTCCCAAAAGCATATGCTGCTTCAGACATTTTGTTTCTTAGTTCTTTATTTGAGAGGAGTTTGTCTAGTGCTTCTGTGAATGCTTCTGGATTTTTGAATTCTGGGATCGTAATTCCTCTGTCCTGGGCCAGAAGCTCTTCGGCATACATTACTGGGGTGGAAACTATCGGTCTTCCGCAAGAAAGTGCGTAAGCTAGTGTTCCGGAAGTAATTTGTTCTCTCTCGAGATTTGTGAACGCATAGATATCGCAGGCAAGTATATATGGGTCTGCTAATTCTTTTGTGGGGACATACGCATCTTGAAATTTGACGTGGTTCTGCAATCCGAGCTCACTGACTAATTCAATCAGCTCATTCCTGTAAGATTCTCCCTCTTCCATCCTGACATTTGGATGAGTTTCTCCAGAAATAAAATATAGAAGGTCTGGATATTTTTTTACTAGGGGAGGAAGAGCTCTTATCATGTACTCTATTCCCTTGCCACGGCTTAGCAATCCAAAAGTAAAGATTACTGTTCTTCCGTCTAATCCTAGTTTTTTCTTGTATTGGTCTGGTGGCATGAATTTTGCGTTTGGAGTTCCGTGATGTATGACATATATCTTGCTTTTTTCTATCCCATAATCTCTGTTTAGAATTTCGATAGCTGCTTGCGCCATAACTATTATTGCAGAAGCCTTTGTTGCAATTTGTCTTACTATTCTTTTTCTATCTTCATTTGGATGGGGCAAAACGCTGTGGAAGGTTACTACTACTGGTTTTTCTATCGCATCTAAAAAATAGAGAATGTCCTCTCCGTAGTTCCCTCCAAATAATCCAAATTCGTGTTGAATACAAACTAATTTTATCTCTTCTGTATCGTTTATTCTTTGGGCTATATTTATGTATTCTTGGGGGCTATTTCTTGTTATTTGAAAAATTACCTTGTTGTTATAATGGCGATGAGTTTCTGGATCGTTTAGTGCTATGACTCTGGACCTAAGTTTTGGATTAAAGGCCTTATTCATTGAAGTAGTTAGATTCTCGGTAAATATGGAAATTCCGCACTCTTTTGGAGGGTAGTTACTGAGAAAACAGATTTTTGTGTTGTTAGAAATAGGATCACCCTCCTTTTCCATCTCTTAATTAGCAAGATCTAGTTTATAAAATTTTCACATTTTGAAATTGAGGGATTAATTAGATAGCTTTTTATAATTTATTCTCTATGTATTTCAATGGCTAAGAAAAAGAAGAGGCTGGAGAAATATTCAAAAAAAATCGAAGAGCCGCAGAAAAGACTTATCTCTGTTAGTGTGGAAAAATACTTGGTAATACCTATACTCTCAATAGCTATAATTATTGTTGTCTTTCTGATATTCAGCTCTGTCAAGAGTTTTTTAGCAGAAAATAGAGTTGAGGACAAGATTCCGGTTTGTGGGGATGGAAGTTTTTACGACACTTGCTCTATAAGAAGACCGTATATGTGCGAAAGAGGGTTTTTAGTTGAAAGGGCAAGGTATTGTGGCTGTCCTGCCGGTTTCAGTAAAAATGAAGATCAATGTACCTCTTCGCTGTTATCGGGTGGGAAAGTCTTTACTTTCCCCTATTTATTTAATGATTTAAGGAGAGATATCTCTATAAACTTATATGGGGACCTTTATCACTATGTTGGAAATCTTTCCAGATCAATAAGTTATAATGGCGATGAAAAGCCATTTAGAGTTGATTTTAAATTTAAAAAAATAAATGAAGAAAACCAAAAACAGGCCCTTGCCCCATTGATCGTTGCTATCCAAAACATAGAGAAGAACAAAGACAATCGGGCCAGAATTGCAATAAGCCTTGTACAAAACATTCCTTTTGAACCCTCAAACAAGAAAGTTAATATAAGCGAGAATAAAACCCTTCCTTATTCTAGATACCCTTATGAAGTTTTATATGAAAATGCAGGAATTTGCGGAGAGAAATCAGAATTACTTGTATTTTTACTGAAAGAACTTGGATTTGGCACTGTGCTCTTTTATAATGCTGCCGAAAATCATGAATCTGTTGGGATTGCTTGCCCGGTAGAAGAAAGCTATTGGAATTCTGGATATTGTTTTGTTGAGACCTCTGGGCCTAGTATAATCAGTGATGAAGAGATTACTTATTCTGGAAATTTAAAATTGACGTCTAAGCCAGAGATTATGTTTATTTCTGGGGGGATTTCTTTAAGCGAAGATCTGCAGGAATACAAAGATGCAGAGAATCTTGATAAGATAAGGAATAGGGTTGAGAGCGGAAAGAGCTTAAGCTCTTCTGAAAGAAAAAAGCTTGATGAGCTTAATTCAAGATATGGCTTAGTTGAGATTTATAATGCTTAGTTAGATAGGTTTAAATAGTGAGGGAATCCGATAGTTTTATGGGATTTTTGCCATTAAATATGGAGAAGATAAGATGAGAAATATTGTTCCAGTTGCTGCAGCATTGGCTATCACTGGAGGAATTCTATTTTCCCCAAACCAAGGAAATAATGACTCTTCTTTGAGAAAAGACTTATCCTCTCCTGTTAATGTGGATGTTAGAATGGACATATTTAGTCAAACAGCTAAAGTTTCAGATATTTTAGCCAAATATGGGGACAGAGATGTTGTTTGTGTTGAAAAAAGAGATCTTTTATTTGCTTGTGGGGAGGTTCCTCCAAGAGTTTCTGTTAAAACCTTTTGTTATTTTGTTGATGATATCCCAAAACTTCCACAAAATACGCAGAATTATCTTGTTTATGCCAAAAGAAGTTCTGGTATAGTTTCTCTGCAAGGAACTGTTTCTGATTTGTTTAATAGAGAAGATAGTGTTCAAACTATTGGGCCACTAAGCTTTGATTATATTGGGTATTACGATACCTTGGGATTAGATTATTCTGGGCTAGAGGAAAGTGTTTTGCAACCTGTTTTTGTTCTTCCTAATCCAATAAAGTAGCAAAAGATATTTAAATTTTGAATATCTAAAAATGTAATGAATAAGAGGGAATCTAAGATTTTTAATTATTTTAATATAATTCTTGCTGTTTTGGTTGTTGTTGAATTTTTGTTTATTGTTGACCAAAGTGCTTTGACTGGGAATCCTGTAAGACAGATGAGTGTTCAGGAAGTTGTTGATGGAGAAGAAACCGCACTCGACGTTGGTCAGACTTCAAGCTTCACAATCACTTTGACCTCAAAAGATTATGTGCTCTCTAAAGATAGTGAAGGCTATAATGTCGTAAATAATCTTGAGTTTAGTCAGTTAAGAACTCCTGGAGATCCTGAGTTGCCAATTGAGATTTATAATGTATTGCTTCCTCCAGGAGCTGAGTTTGAGGGTTTTGAAATAACTTCTCAAGAAAGTGAGGAATTAGGAACCGGCTATAGAATAAGGCCTGCTTTAAAACCAAAACTTTCTTGCGTGGGGGATGTTTGTGGCTCTGAGTATGAAAAAGTTTCCCCTAATACAGAAATTTACGATTCTGATCAAAAATATCCGAGCCAGAGTGTTACAAGTCTCGGCCAGAATAAGATGAGAAAGTATGATTTGCTAATACTTGAGTTTAGTCCATTAGAATACAATCCCTTCTCGGGGAAATTAACAAAGATCAAGAGTGTAACCTTAAAGGTGAATTATCTTAAAGGATCTAAATCGAGTGTAGAGCTAGCAGATACTGCAATGGATGATGAAGCAGAGAGCTTATTTGTTAATTATGGACAGTTTAAGGAGAATTATCAACCCCCAATAAAAACAGCAAGTGTGACAACAACTTATGATTATGTAATTATTGCTCCTAGGAAAATAGCAACAAGCCAGGGAGTTGATGATTTGGTTGCATATAGACAAAGTCAGGGATATTCTCCCATAGTGGTTCAACTTGAAGATATAAAGAGAGATTATAGTGGCGCGGATGACGCTGAAAAAGTAAGAAACTACCTAAAATCTAATTTCATAACACTTGGAATTAGGTATGTAACTTTGATTGGAAATTATGATACAATGCCGATGAGATACTGCTATTGGTTTGATCCATTTGGACAGCCAAATCAATTGCCTACTGATTGGTATTATAGTGATCTTACAGGGACATGGGATTATGCTGCAGATCTTTGTGGTTCTGGAGTTGGAAAAACTTCGAGTGTTTATGTTGGAAGGATTCCTTTAGGAAGCAGCAGCGAGGTGAAAACTTACGTGGATAAGCTTATTGCTTACGAACAATCTATTGATTCTTATAAGAAAAGGGCTTTAACTGCTCCGGGAGAAGTAATGGCTGGGTTTAGTCGTTACTGCCATCTTGCAGAATCAATAATTTCAAAATCTCTTGATCCTAATGGATATACTCCTACAAAGATATATGAGGATGAGGGAGATTGTCCGTGTGATGTTTCTGCTGACTACGCTTTAGATTCGTATGCTGTTGCTCCGGTATGGGCCAGCACTAAATTTGGAATAGCATATTTAGATGGTCATGGCAGTCCTTTTACAACATCCTCTCATATTTGTGTTGGAAATAGTAGTCGAGATGAGGGTTTTTTTTTATCTAATGAAGTGGCCTCTTTAGATAGCAATTATCCTGCAATTGTTTATAATGGGGCTTGCACTACTGCCAGCCCTGAGGTAAATTCTCTTGGAATTTCTATGATGAATCAATTTAAAGCTATATCTTATATTGGGGGATGGAGAAATACATGGACTGGTCCGAATATGGAGACGCATTATTTCGATTTACTTTTAAATAGCAAAAGCCCAAACTCAAAGGCCTTGGGAATAGCGAGATCTATTGAAATAGTGCATAATAAAGATAATGCACTATCTTTCAATCTTTACGGAGATGCTCTTTCAGGAATAGGAAATAGAAGGGTTGATATATCCTTGCCACTTTCTGGAATGTATTATAAGCCAAATGAAACAACCCCAATATATGGGACAGTTCTTGGAACTGGTTTTTCTTCTTATTTAATGGAGTGGCGAGATGAATATCATCCTTCTTCAGCTTCAAGCTCTGGAATAACTTATAATGATAATAATGCCATAAAGATAGAGGATCTTTTAGGATACTGGACTCTGCCAATAGATCCTTCAAAGTACAGGCTTTATCTTAGAGGATATTTTGATGCTGGGCCTTTAGAAGATCATATAAGCATTTATACTACAATAAGAGTAGGGTCTTATGGGACAAGTGATGGGAAATTTGTAACTGCTCAGAGTACAGAGTATGATGATGGAGAGCTTTTTGTGGCAGATAGAAATGATGGAAGAGTTCAGGTTTTTGATCAGGATGGAAATTTTTTAAGAAAATGGGATGCTGGTAGCAAGGCGCTTGGCATTGATGTTGCAAACAATGAGGTTTTTGTTTCTGATGAGACTCAGGATAAAATAAAAGTATTTGATAAACAAGGAAACCTTCTAAGGCAGTGGGGCTCTGCTGGAACAGGAAACGGGCAATTTGATACTGTAACTGGATTGGCTGTTAGCGGAAATGAGGTATATACTGTAGATACTGTTCTTAACAGAATTCAGGTTTTTGATAAAAATGGAAATTTCCTCAGAAGGTGGGGGCAGCTTGGCACAGGAAATAGCGACTTTACTAATCCTTGGGGAATTGATGTTGCAGGAAACGAGGTGTTTGTAGTTGATAACTTAGGTTTTCCTGAACCCGCAGAGGTAAGACACAATATCAAAGTGTTTGACAGACAGGGAAATTTCTTAAGGAGATGGGGTTATTGTCCAGGAGATGATTTCTACTATTGTAATATGGCTGGAATTTCTGTAAGAGGGAATGAAGTTTATTTAGCTGATGAAGGCAATGATAAAGTTAAAGTGTTTGACAAGCAGGGAAATTTCTTAAGAGAGTTTGGTATAGATTATGGAAATGCACCTGGCGAGATGAAAACTCCATATGACATTGCATTAAGTGAAGATAGGATGTTTGTTGTGGAGTACTTGAATTTTGGATTTCAGATTTTTGGGGCAAATTATACAGAGCTTATATGCTCTGATGGAACTCCTTATGGAAATTGCTCAATAACAAAACCTTTGTTCTGTGCTAATGGTGTTTTAATTAATCAGTGTGGTTTGTGTGGATGTGTTTCAGGAAAAACCTGTTCTAGCAATGGCGCGTGTGTTTCTTCAAGCTCTGGTTGTTATTATGACAAGTTAAGAAGAGCTTATGTTTGTAAGTAAGACTTTATTCTAAAATCGCCTTAATTCTTCTGACTCCTGCTGAAGATGCTTCTTCTTTGAGAATCTTGAAGTGGCCTAACTCGCTAGTGTTTTTTACGTGAGGGCCGGTGCAGATTTCCTTTGAAAAATCTCCTATAGAATAAACTGAGACTACTTCTCCGTATTTGTCGCCGAAAACTCCCAAGGCTCCTTCTTTTAATGCTTGACTTGGAGATTTTTTTTCAATTTTAATATCAAGTTTTCTTTTAATTTGTTCATTTACTAAAGACTCGATTTTTTTGATTTCTTCATCTGTTAGTTTTCTTGGAAAGTTGAAATCAAGCCTTAATCTTTCAGGGGTTATATTGCTTCCTTTTTGTAAAACTTCATTGCCAAGGACTTTTCTTAATGCTGCCAGTAAAAGATGATGGGCTGTATGAAGGCGAGTTGTTTTGTCTGAATGGTCTGCTAAGCCTGATTTGAACTTGCCTTCTGCAGCTGTTTGAGAGAGCTTTTGGTGGGATTCTAGCTCTTCATTAAAATCTTTTTCATCAACCTTTATTCTGTTTTCTTTTGCAAGCTCTTTTGTTATTTCTAAAGGAAAGCCATAGCTTTGGTATAATAAGAAAGCATCTTTTCCAGAGATTATTTTTTTGTTTTTTGATAATTCTTTGAATTTGCTTATGCCTTGTTCAAGGGTTTTTTCAAATCTTTCTTCTTCTTGGTTTAACTCATTAAGAATATGCTGTTTGTTTTTAACCAAATGTTCGTAATCTTCATATATCTTGAATAAAGGAAGAGCTATTTCACTGATTTTTCCTTTGATTCCTAGCTGTTTTTTGTATTTTATTGCTCTTCTAATAAGTCTTCTTAATACATATCCTTGCTCTTTATTTCCTGGAGTTATTCCATCTGCCATAATAAAAACAGATGCCTTGATGTGGTCTGCAATTATCCTCATGGCTTTTTCATTGCTTTTGTATTTTTTTCCAGACAATTCCTCAATTTTTTCAATTATTGGCTTGAAGACTTCTGTTTGATAATTATCTTTTAATCCATTTATTATTGCAAGAGTCCTTTCAACTCCCCCACCAAAATCGATGTTTTTTTGGCTAGCTTCTTTGTATTTTCCGTCTTTGTCTTTATAGTATTGCATTAAAACATTGTTTCCGATTTCAAAGCCATTAACGAACATTTCTGTGTCTGGACCGCAAGGCCCTGTGCTTCCTGCAGGACCCCACCAGTTGTCTTTTCTCCCTAAAAATTTTATTTTTTTCATTCCAAGAGATTTCCAGATTTTTTCTGATTCTGTGTCCCGAGGACTTGTGTTATCTCCTTTAAAACAAGTAACTGAGATCTTTTCTTTAGGTATTTTAAGTTCTTTAGTCAAAAATTCAAAACTAAATTCAATTGCTTCTTTTTTCCAGTAGTCTCCAAGACTCCAGTTGCCTAGCATTTCAAAGAGAGTATGGTGGAATTCATCGCCAACTTCTTCAATATCATCTGTCCTTAAACATCTTTGAACATTTACAAGTCTTTTTCCTTGAGGATGTGGCTGGCCTAGTAAATAAGGAACAAGGGGGTGCATTCCCGCTGTCGTGAATAGCACTGTGGGATCGCCTTTTGGAATTAATGAAGAATTTTCTATCTCTTTATGGCCTTTAGACTTGAAGAATTCAATATATTTTTTTATTAGCTGTTTTCTTGTAATTGTCATATAAAAGACACCAAGGTTTCTTTTATGAAACTTCCTTTATGATAAATTGAAGAATAAGGATTTTAAAAGTTTATCTCAGCTGATTTAGCCTTGCTTGGATTTCTTTAAGCTGGTCTTCAAGGCTGTTTTCTGATTTTTCTTTCTTTTTTATGATTTCTTTAACTATTGGTTTTGGGCTTGGAGCTGCTTCCTTAATCTGTTTTTCTTCCTTTTGTTTTTTTTCTTGGAGTATTTTTGGAATCTTTAGTTCGGGAAGAGCTACTTTTAACTTTCTCATTGTCAATTTTGTGTCTTTTATTTGCTTTAAAACACTTTCCTTTAAATCAAACTCTCGATCTCTAAATAATTTGTATTTTCTTATTGACTGGGCGATTTTTATCAAACCTATTTCTGTAGAAAGAAGCTCTTTTTTTGAATCTACAGCATTGTCATATTCTAGTCTAATGTGGACTAGGCTGTCTTCCTTTTTCATATTATTCTATCTGAGAAAAAACATCTCTTTCAATTTTTTCAATTTGCCCTTTTACTTTTATTATCTCTGACATCCAAACGTCTAATTCTTTTTGTTCTTCTGCTTTTGTTCTTATTATCTCTTCGAGATTATTTTCTATATCTGAAAGTTGTTTCTTTGTTTTTTCAAGCGACTTTAGACTCTCCTCGAATTTGTCTATTCTAATAAAAACTGGCTCTGTTTTTTTTGTTTTCATTATTGAGGGTTTGTATCTTTCTTGAGGTTCTTCTTCTTCAAACTCTTCAGGTTCTTCTATCTCTTGTTTTCTTGGTGGCATTTCCAACCTTATTTTTTGTGGTTTTGTTTCTTCTTCAATTTCTCGTGTTTTTGGCGGGGAATAAGGCATTTTTGGCATTTCTGGGATTTTCACCTGCTGCTTTGAAGGTTTTTGCATCATTTGCGGTTTGGAATTTATGGCAAATTCATCTGCTTCAAAAACCCTCTCAACCTCTTTTTCCCTAGGAAATCGATCATAACTTTGCTGTTTTGGAGTTCCCGTAACAGCTTCTTTTATTGTATTCTGTGAGAATTTTTGGCCGAAAGAGGTTGTTGGATATGTTGGAAGCTGGTGGATGGGTTCTTCAAGATCGTCATCTATATCTGGAAGTTCCGGCAATTCCGGCAATTTTGGTAAAGAGGGAGGAACTTCTTTAATCGGAGTACCTGCTTCTTTTTTACTAAACCACCCCATTTTATCGTTATTTTTAAAAGTATATATTTAGGATATATATAAGAGAGAGTATAGGTTTAAAAATCTTTATTTTTTTAGTGATACCGAAAACTATTTAATAAAACTTCTTTTATTGATTTAATGTTAAGGGATTTTCTTAGAGGCGTAATTTCTTTGGTTGTTGGAAAACAATCAGAGGAGATAGCGGATCTTCTTTTTAGCAATAAACATGTGAATGAATTTTTAATAGCGAAAAAATTGGGGATAACTATCAATCAAGCCAGAAACCTTTTGTACAAAATTTCTGACCAAGGACTGGTTTCTTCTATAAGGAAGAAAGATAAAAAGAAGGGATGGTATACCTACTTTTGGAAAATAGAAGTTTTGAAGTCTTTAGAATTTCTTAAGGATAACCTCTTAAGCAAGATAAGCCAAATAAATCATCAGATTAAAAGCCGAGAGGTAAAACAGTTCTATATCTGCCAGAATTGTAATGTGGAGTATACTGAGGAAAATGCCTTATTAAATGACTTTACCTGTCCAGAATGCGGAAATGTGTTTATAGTTAAAGATAACTCTGTTGTTTTGAAAGAACTCCGAAAGAATTTGATAAAATTAAATAAAGAACTGGCCTTGGTTGAGGAGGAATTAGCCAAAGAAAGAGAAAAGGTCAATAAAGAGAAAGCCAAACTTTCTAAAAAACTTGAAAAGGAGATGAAGAAGAAAAGAGAGCTAAAGAAGAAAGAAAAGATGAAGAAAGAGAAGAAGATTAAAATTATCAAAATCCATAAAAAAAAGACAAAGCAAAAACACTTAAAGAAAAAAGTAAAAAAGACGGCAAAAAAACCCTCTAAAAAAGGGAAAAAATAGGAATCATGGCCCAGTATAGAATTTCTTCAAAGAAGCCATCAATCTTTTCTTTATTTAGTGTTAATCTTATCTTAATTCTTCTTAATATTCTTTTATTCGTTGCCTTTTTAATTATTATTTCCTATAATGAAAACTTTATCGATTTTGTTGCAATAAAGCCGGCAAATATTCTTTCAGGAAAGTACCTGTGGACCTTTATTACTAGCATGTTTATGCATGGCGGATTTTTCCATATTTTTGCTAACATGGTCTCTTTATTATTCATAGGGAGCTTGGTGGAGAGGCTTCTTGGGAGAAAAAGATATCTCTGGTTTTACATTTTTGCAGGATTGTTCTCTGGGCTGCTTTTTGTCTTGTCTGCTTTTGTATTTTCCGGAGATATGAATAGCTATGCTGTTGGTGCTTCTGGAGCAATCTTCGGACTTATTGGGTTGTTAATGGTTTTAACGCCCAATCTTCCGGTTTATCTTATGTTTATCCCTATACCAATAAAGATGAAATATGCTGCTGTCGGAATGCTTGTTGTTTTGTGGCTTATTTCTATTGCTGGAGATGTTCCTATAGGAAATATTGCACATCTAGGAGGATTAATCTTTGGATTGGTTTATGGTTTTTATTTAAGAAAGAAATACAGAAAAAAAACAGATATGATAAAGAGGATGTTTAGTTGACCTCTCTTTTCAAGAGGCAAAACTCATAAAGAACATGGCGAAAAAAAAGAGCAGCTTTAGTTTAAGAGAAGAATATTCTAGGTCTCTTTCTTTTATTAGAGAATCAAAGAATTTTATTTACATTGCCATATTATTGTTTTTGATTTTTGCAGTTATTGCCTTCTTTTTTAAGGACATGGTCAACTCGTTTTTTATTTCTACCCTTAATGTCAACTTAAACGAAAATATCTTGACCTTTGTCGAAAATCTTGTCAGAAGAACCGAGGGAATGAGCTTAAGCCAGCTTATAGGGTTTATATTCGTGAATAATATCCAAAGTAGTTTTTTGGGGATGATTCTTGGAATAATTTTCTGCATTTTTCCTTTTATGGCTGTTGTTACAAACGGATATCTTCTTGGGTTTGTCGCTAAAATTAGTGTTGAAACAGAGGGAATTTTTGTTTTATGGAGGATTTTGCCTCACGGAATTTTTGAACTGCCTGCTGTTTTAATCTCTCTTGGGTTGGGGTTTAGGCTTGGGAGTGTGCTGTTTAGAGGGAATTCTTCTCTTAAGCATGACCTAATAAATTCGTTCAGGGTTTTTTTGCTTATTATATCGCCACTTTTAATTATTGCTGCAATAATAGAAGGGTTTTTGATGATATTTCTATCTTAATTCTTTAAGTCACTAATTCCAAGAATTATTAAAAGCAAACCTATAACTGCAACAAACCAAAAAATCCCCCCTTTGAGGAATATCCATGCGGCATTTAGAAAATCAAAGTTCTTTCCGAGGATTGTCCAATTATGTATTGAAGATAGCCAGGCCACCAATATTGCCCCTACTAGAAGTATAAGTCCAAGGAATAACTCGCTCCATTTGTTCATTGTACAATTAAGTGTTGGCTTTTCTTTAAAAAGATTTTTGTGTTGTAAAAGGGATTTTATTTTGCTGGAATGCAGTGGTAATAAATAGGTTTTTAAACAACTTGGTTCTGTGAAAAGAATGGAAAAAGTTAAGCACCTTAAGATAAATGGCGGGATGAAGGTTTCTGAATTAGTTGATGGAATGAAAGGCATGGGTTTTGGGGCCGGGAAGATAGCTAGGGCTAGCGAAGTGATGTCTAAGATGTTTCAGGATAAGGAATGTAAGATTTTTTTAGGGGTGGCTGGAGCAATGGTTCCTGGCGGCATGAAGGAAGTTATCCTAGGTTTGATTGAAGAAGTAGATGTTTTTGTGACAACCGGGGCTACTTTAACTCATGATTTGGCAGAGGCCCTTGGAGAAAGTCATTATCTTGGAGAGGAAAATGTTGACGATGTTAAAATTCATGAACAGGGGATGGATAGAATGTATAATGTTTTTATGAAGAACGCGGTTTACGAGAAACTAGAAGATTTTTTTGAGGAGAATTTTGAAGAATTGAAAAAATGTATTAGTATTAGAGAATTTTTGTGGAAAATAGGCGAGATTTTAGAAAGAAAAGGGGTTAAGGGCAATATCTTGCAGAAGTGCTGGGAGAAACAAATCCCCTTGTTCTGTCCAGGAATCGCTGATTCTGGGATAGGCATGATGGTTTGGGGAAGATTAGCGAGCGGAAAAAAAATTGATGTTGGAGCGTTTAATGATTTGAACGATATTGTAGATATTGCCTGGACTGCTAAAAAAACAGGAGTTATTTATGTGGGGGGAGGCTTGCCTAAGAATTTTATTCAACAATCTTTGCAGTTTTCTAAAGGAGCAGATTATGGCTTACAGATTACAACTGACAGACCAGAACCTGGCGGGTCAAGTGGTGCACCTCTAAAGGAGGGTATTTCTTGGGGAAAGCTAAAGCCGGCAGCAGAATTTGTTGATGTTTATTGTGATGTAACTATTGCTCTGCCTCTGATTTTTGCAAGTGTTAAAAAATAATTATTCGGGAGTTAACTATAAAGCTTATATATCTCTAAGTTCTGTTTTTTGGCATGGATCAAGACGATGTTAAGGTTGACGAGCTTTTTGTTCCTCAAAAAGAGATTTCAAAGCCCGCCCTTTTAGAAAAAGATTTTTTAGACATCTTAAAGATGGTTGCTCCAGGAACTTCTTTAAGGACGGCTTTAGATGATCTTCTTAGAGCAGAAATGGGTGCCTTAATAGTGGTCGATAATGGAAATATTGGCTCTGTTTTTGAGATGGGTTTCAAAATTCATGCTAGATTTTCCCCACAAAAGCTTGTTGAACTTGCTAAGATGGATGGTGCGATAGTTCTGTCCAGGAACATGAAAAAGATCCTTTATGCCAATGCTTTGTTATTTCCCAGTCAGGAGATTCAGACAAAAGAAACCGGAACAAGACACAAGGCTGCAGAAAGAACTGCAAAACAGACAGGAGCCATTGTTTTGGCTGTGTCTGAAAGAAAGAACAAAATCACTATTTATTGTGGAGATTTAAAGCATGAGTTAAGGCCAAGCTCTGAGATTTTGAGAAGAGCCACAGAAAATCTGCAAATTCTGGAAAAACAAAGGGAAAGTTTTAACGAAACAATCAATGACCTCAATCTTCTTGAACTTAAAAGAATGGTTACAATAAATGACGTTGCTTTGGTAATCCAGAGATTTGAGATAATAAAAAGAATATCGGAGGTTGTTAAAAGATATCTTGTAGAGCTTGGAAAAGAGGGAGCGATTGTCAGCATGAGGCTTAAGGATTTGACTCTTGGGTTGGACAAAGAAGAAGAGCTATTTTTAAGAGATTATTTTGTGGATGTTGGGTTTGTTAGGGGAGTTTTGGAGAAAATGGATTTTGATTTTTTATTAGAGGTGCCAAACATATCAAGAATCTTATTTGAAGAGCTGCACGATAGACCCATCTCCCCAAAAGGTTTTAGAATACTTAATAAGATAAACATCTTAGATAGATATGTGGATTCTCTTATTGGAAACTTTAAGAACCTGGACAGTATATTATTTGCAACAGAAGAAGAACTTTTAGAAATATTTGAGAATGAAGGCCTTGTATCTTTTTTTAAAGAAGAAATTTATAATCTAAGGGAAAAGATTAGGATAGGGAAGAAAATATGAGCTTTTCATTTCAATTTATTA
>CAZUTV010000003.1:0-61136 GCA_964623495.1 Candidatus Woesearchaeota archaeon
TTGTTCGAAAATAACTATTTTTCGGTTTTATAAATTAGAACTCCGGACAAAGCTATTATTATTTAAATTCCTTTATTTAATGGAGAACATGGGAAAAGGAAGAAGAATTTTGTTGCTAATACTTTTAATTGCGATTCTAATTGCCATAAATTACTCAAAACTTGACAAGATCACGGGGAATTTTCTGGCAGATTATGAAGAAGGAATTGTAACTAGGGTTGTCGATGGAGATACACTAGAAATAGGAAACGAAAGTATAAGGCTTTTAGGAATAAATACACCGGAAAGAGGCGAAATTTACTACAAAGAAGCTAAAGAGCTGCTTTCAAGTTTAGTTTTAAACAAAACAATAAGACTTGAAAAAGAAAAAGAAGACAAGGACCGGTATGGAAGAAAACTAAGGTATATTTATCTTAATGAAGAGAATGTAAATCTAAAGTTAGTTGAGCAAGGGCTTGCAAATTTCTATTTTCCTTCCGGAAAAGACAGGCATTATCAGGAACTTAATGAAGCGTGGCAGAGATGTATTGAAAAAAACATAAATTTGTGTGAAAAGTCTAGAGATTTGTGCTTAAATTGCATTGTTTTGAGAGAGTTTGATTATGAAAATGAGGAGATAATCTTGGAGAATATATGCACCTATACATGCAGTCTTGAAAACTGGAGCATAAAAGACGAAGGAAGGAAAAGGTTTGTTTTTCCCGAGGTTGCGCTAAAGGATGAACTGAAGATAATTGTTGGGAAGGGGCAGGATACCAGCAATGTTTTGTTCTGGGAAAATGAAGATTATGTCTGGACGCAGACAGGAGACACATTATTTCTAAGAGATGGTAAGGGAAAACTTGTCCTCTATAAGAACTATTAGCCTTATAAAGGGGGAACACCGGTTCATTGACTTTAAGTGATAACAAAAAATATATTCTTCGACGACAAAATGCTTTTAAAGAGTTTGCATCTTAGTTTGGCTATGGTGACAAAAAAAGGTGGCAATTATGCTCACTCTTGCCAATTATCTCATAGTTATACTAAAATGTATAACAGGCCTGTATACAAACGGGTTTTGGTAATACAACTGAAAGGAGGTTTATGTAAATAGAAACAATGAAAAAGCTATCCAGTTTATCTGTAATGGCTTTGTTAGTCTTAGCTGTTTTTCCAGTAATGAGTGCTGCAAGCATTGGTACTGGAATTGGTGTAGACATTCAGACAGAGGACTTTCCTCCACAGGTTTGGATGTGTGACCATAGACTAGTTTTCGATGACGGAACTGAACCAGGAAGAATGACCGATGATGGTCAGATTCTTTTTGAGAGAATGAACAACTATGCTTTCGAAGGAGAGCAAATAAGTTGGGATGTTCTTGTAATGGACAAAAACGGTAAGGAGAAAATAGAAGATGTTTTCGCAACTATCGGAGAAGTTCAGGGTGAAGGAAACGACATCGAAGTAAACTGTGTAAGATCAGACAGAACAGGAATACCTGAAAGCTGTAATGCAAGAATCCTTGAAGAGGAAGTTGATTGGAACGGGTATTTAATGGCACACTATGAATGTACTTTCACAGTTGAAACACCAGACTCAATGTATGGCGAATATTGGATAACAGTTGAAGCAGTAGACCTTGATGGTTTGTCTGGAACAATGGACGAGAATGAATACTGGTTCTTGAACCCAGAAATTGCTTTAAGTATTGATGGTGACCTTGCATTTGAAGATGTAAGGCCAGGAACATCATCCTACTCTGACACAATCTTGGTAGGAAATGATGCAGATGAAGGATCTGGAGTTAGACTTGATATGTTCATATCAGGAACTGACTTTTACGACTCATCAAGCTCTGGAGCAATGTGCCCAACAACAAATCAGTTGAGTTTAGACCAGTTTAGCTACTATGCTACACACGGTGCTTACTCAACACAAAATGATGGAAGAGCAGATGCTGAAGGATATGTCCCAATAGGATACGGTATTGGATTCAACAATCCAAATCCATTCTATGACAATTATGAAATATTGCAGACATTCCCTAAGAACTTTGCTTACTGGCAATCAAACATCTTGTCTCCTGGTGCCGAAATGGCATTAACCTTCAGACTAGACTTACCAGAGCCATGTAATGGTGACTTCGACTCAGGACAAATTTTCTTCTGGGGAGAAGCTATATAAAATGAATTTTTTATTTTATTTTTTATTTTAAGTTTAAAATCCCTCGAGGGAGGGGTTGTATCCCTCAATCATAATAAAAAGGACCAAGGTCCTTCCTATGCCATCTCCTTTAGGAGAACATATACACTAAATAACACAAAAGAATATAAAGCCAACAAACAAAAAATGGATACAACACAAAAAAGAGACAAAAAAAAGATGGAAAAAAAGAGTCTTTTTGTATTAAGTATATCTGCAATAGTTTTAACCCTGATGATTATGAGCTTTGCAAGCGCTGAATTCTGGGCATGCTTTGATAAAGGGGAAAAGGCTTATTACTGCAATAATTACAAGCCGCCAAGATCATGCTCATCAAGCACAGGATGCCAGTGGTGCATGCTTTCATATGATGCGGCAGACAATTGTTATATTCACGGAACCTGGCCAAGATGCAATCAGCTTGCACCTTCTTGCGGATCAATCGGCGGAGGAGATGGGCCCGGAGTTGATGGAGTTCCTCCTGTACTTTCATTAAGCCAGCCAACAGACGGTTCTTTATTTGAAACAAGAAAAGTTCTCGTTGAATTTTCGCTTGATGAAGAAGCTGATGTTTATTATCTTGATACTGTAAACGGAAGAGGAAAGTGGAACAAGGTTTGCAGCAACTGCGATCCAGGAAACCCTGCTTTTTCAAAAGGAGTCAGTTTTGAAGAAGGACAAAACATAATACAGTTTAAAGCGGTGGATCCTGCAGGAAATGAGGCAGTTACTGGCAACATAAATTTCTTTGTTGATTCAAAAAAACCAAAAATAAAGAAAACACTTCCTAAGAAAGGATTTGCAAACGGAGAATTTTGGGTTAATTTCCAGGAATCTAATCCTGCCGGCTTGATTTTATACTATGGAAATAACGGAAGCTCACAGGCAAATGTTGACTTGGCAAGTTGTATACCAAGCGGGACAAGCAATGACAAGCAAAGCTGCGATATAAGCATTGACCTAAGCCCTTACAACGGACAGGAAATTAATTACTGGTTTACTCTAACGGACATTGTAGGCAACACAGCCTCATCTAAGCCGATAAATATTGAAGTCGACATGACAGATCCTGTTGTGAACAACCCCGGGGATTTTTTCCATTATGAAACAGGAACCAAGTACGCATATTTCCACTTGAACATAAATGAAGATAACTTTGATGAAGTAAGCTACTCTTACACTGATTCAAAAGGAAAAGTTAAGGAGAAAACAATATGCTCAAGGCTAAAAGAGGGGATGTGTGAGAAAAAACTTTCGTTTACAAAAGGAGAGTGGCACCTCACAGTAAGTGTAGTCGATGAAGCAGGAAATGCTGTTGCACTGCCTGCAGATTTTACAGTTGACTATTGATATTGACAAACAAAATGAAGATATTAATTACCCTCACATTAGCACTAGTGATCCTCTTACAAACTGTTCTAGCAGAAGTTTATATTAATGAATTTGAGCTAAATCCAGAAGGAACAGACGCTAATTTTGAGTGGGTCGAGGTTTACAATGACGGGAGTGTTGTTGATTTAACTGGCTGGTACCTTACTGACAAGGATGACAACAAATTCTTTTTTCCTTCAGCAGTTATAGGAACTAACGGATTTTATGTTTTAGACAGCTTAAATGGCTTGTTTAATATAGAGGAAAATATAACGCTTTACGATTCGTTAAATATTTCTCACGACAATACTGGTGCTTTCAACGATGGAGGCAATGATGCAGGAACATGGCAAAGAGTCCCTGACGGAACAGGAGCCTTTACATTTATGTCAAATACAAAAGGGGCAACAAATGTAAATATACCCACAGTAATTGGCAATAAGAGTGTTGAAGGAACCTGCCATTTTTATGATGATCCGATAACTTTAATGGCTGATGTTTCTGGATTCTGCATTCAGCAGGTAATATTTAGCGTTAATAACGGAAGTGAGTGGAAGAACTTCACAGGATCGGTATTGTTAGGACACTATCAAGCAACTATTGGTTCTGGAACTTTCCCTGAAGATGGAAATTACGATTGGAGTGTTTATGCTATTGATTGCTTTAATAATACTGAGAAGGATGGAACAGAAACTCTTAGCTTAAGAGATAGGACAACATTATCGGTAAATCCACCTAACCCCAATGGCTGGAATTCATGGTATATTGTAGAGCCGGTATTCAGCCTACATAACACAGGATTTGATATCTGGTATAGGTGGGACGGGGATGATATTTATCCTTATACAGGAAGCTTTGGACTTGAAGATATTCCTAATGGGGCGGGGCCTACCGGAATAGAATCTGCAGGAATACTTGAATTAAAGTGGTTCAGTGATGCTTGCGCTATTGAAACAGGACATAATGAATCCTACAATCAAAAAACACTCAAAATAGACTTGACTAATCCTAAAATTCAGGATCTTGTTCCTGAAGATAATGGCTATGTTGTAAATAACCCAAGACCAGAGATAAGTGCGCTTTTAAGCGAGGTTTATCAGGGAAATTCAGGAATCAATTCAAGCTCTGTAAAGCTATTAATTGACAACAATATAACATTAACTCCAAATGTAACAAAAATAGGGGAGATTCATGCACAAGCAAGCTATGTTCCTGATTTTGACATGGCTAACGGAGAGCATACGGTGAAACTGATGGCCTTGGATTATGCTGGAAGGTACTCTGAAAAAGAGTGGAGCTTTTCACTTATTAATGCAGAAGGGTTTGACCTTAACATATACTCTCCTGTAAACACAACCTATAACTCAAAAAGAATATGGTTTAATATTACAATAACAGGCGAGGTGCGTGATCTGGAGCTCATAAACTATAATGAAAGAAGGCCTAGATGGACAACCCTCTGCCATGACTGTGATAGTTATGTAAGACAAAGGAACATTTTAGAAGGGAATAATAATCTATTGATAAGAGCAACAGACAACTACGGCCAGGTTGAGGAAAAAAGCTTCTTTGTGTTTGTTGACTCAAAAAAGCCTGTAATTGACTCAATACTTCCAATGAAGAACAAATACACTAACGGAGATTTCTTTTACATTAAGTATACTGAAACAGACTTAAAGAACATTACCTTATTCTGGAACGGGACAAAAATCCTGCAGAACTGCAGTTCTGGAAAGCACAAAGAGTGTTTTACCTCTGTTGACTTAAGCTCTCATCACGGAGAGGAAATAGAATACTGGTTTGAGGTAAGAGACAGCATTAATACTGTCCAGTCTAAGAAATTGAAGGTCAAGGTGGACACTAACCTGCCCATATTAATAGTTAATATGCCAGAAAATGAAACTTATGGAAGAAAAGTGCCTTTTAACCTAATGGTTAGCGAGAATGTGACTCTTTCATATCTTGATCTAAGTTCAAATGAACCTAAATGGAAAAAGCTCTGCTCTAACTGCGATGAATATGGCTTTTCAAATCCAAAAACAGTTTCTTTTTCAAGAGGAAGCCATGCTGTCTGGATAAAGGCAAGCGATAATGCAGGAAACGAGGACATTGAAGAAGTCGGTTTTTCTGTTGATTACTAAATAAAAAGAACCTACGGTTCTTCTTATGACATCTCCCTTAGTTGGAGAGGATAAGATAGCCAAGGTCCTTCTTATGACATCTCCTTTAATAGTAAGGTTCTTCTTAGATAATATTTTAAATCCTTATCTCTTAAGAAGGCTATGAAGATAAAGAGGATTAATTTAAGGTATTTAAAATCCTTGTATAAGATTGGCAGTCAGCAGTTTAAGGGAGAGTTTTGGTTTACCAAAGGATTTCTTAGGGAAGCCATGAAGAGACACGGGCTTTTTTACGGGGCATTTGATAAAAACAAGCTAATAGGGTCTATTTTTGTCGATGATGGGATTGACAGGCCTAAAGCATGGATATTTTTCTTTGATGTTGTAAAAGAGTACAGGAAAAGAGGCATCGGCAACAAACTCCTAAAGGCTGTTGAAAAAAAACTGCCAAAAAACTACAACAAGCTTTATGTGGATTTCGAGAAAACAGACAAATTGGCAGTTAAATTCTACAAAGATCACGGATTTAAGAAGGCTGGAAGAATCAAAGACTGGTTCGGCAAAGGAACTTATGGATTGATTTATGTGAAGGAAATAAAACACTGAAATTTTTACCTGAGTCCAGTAGTTAACAAGATTTATATATGTCGTCGATAATTGTTACTACATAAAAGTATGAAACTAGGAGCAAAAGCTTCTAGATAATTTCATAAAAAGATAAAAATGAAAGGAGGTAGAAAAAGAAGGTGAGAAAAATTTTAGTTTTCTTGACAGTTTTAAGTGTATTTGTGGGACTCAGTGGATTTGTTATTGGAGACCCACAAACGGTAAATGGTGAAGTTCCAGGATTTGTTATGGCTTCCCTTACAACAACAAGCGTTAATTATGGATCTGTGACTCCCGGAAGTAACTCTGTAACGCAGGCAAATGTAATTCATGTGAATGAAGAAACAAATACTGATGTTAAAGTGGAAATTTCATTAGACGGATCTTCTAACACTCTGTTCCAAAATCTATATTTTGATGTAGATAAATTAGGAACTTATGAAATCGGAGAACAAATAACAAGCGTTCCCTTTTTAACATATACTATCACTGATCAGGCAGGCGCATTTGATGACACAGTTAATTCAATATTAAAAGTTCCTGCAGGATACTCCCCAACAGGAGGCAGTGTTTCTGGAACAGTCATATATACACTAACCGATGCTACACCGTAAGCAAAAATGAGATTTTTTATTTTTTTATTATTTTTAGGATTTATAACAAGTTTAAGTTTAGTTAGTGCTACTGGATTTTCTCCAACTAGCCTAACTTTTAACTTAGACAAAAATCAAAAAGAATGTCAGACAATAACCTTGACATCAGACTCAGAAACAATAGATGTTTATGATAAATGGGCTGAAAGCAAAGATGTCGAATGGAGCGTTAGTTCATTCAAGACAGAATCTTCCAGCCACGGGCTAAGTTTGACATATCCTAAAGAACTTTCATTAAATGAGAGGAAAGTTGAGGTTTGTATTTCAGGAAGCAAAGAAGGGGAATACCATGGAGTTTTATTAATGAAAGAGGAGCAGAAGGGAAATTCAATAATGCAGGCAGGAGTTTGGCTTAAGGTTTTGATAGGAAAAGAAACCACAAACCCCCAAAACACAGCAACAAATCAGAATAGCAATCCAAACACAAACACCGAACAGGTTCAGCTGGCAGTGAATGAGAATAAAAAAGATGAAAACCAGCAGGAAAAAATTACAGAAACAAACAATGAAGTAAAAACAGCAAACGGGATTACAGGAGCTGCTGTCGGAACGAACAGCGGCGGGGGAAACAGCATATTAATAATCATAGTCATATTAGTTGCTATAGGGGCTCTTACAGCCCTCTTCAACTATAAAAGATTGCAAAAAAGGAGGATGGAATATGGATACTAAGGTGTATATGCTTGCGCTAGGAATAGTGCTGATTGGAAGCATCACAGCTCTAACTGTGAACCAGGAAGTCATTGCAACAGTTGTGCCTGGCTTGTTTACAGTTTACTCGCCTGTTGAAGGAGAGATTTACAGCGACAGAATGGTCTTAATTAATGTAAGCATGGACAGCGAAGCTGATTTAAGATATTCTGACAATGGGGGTAATTTCATAACTATATGCAGAGATTGCGATTCGTACTCAAAACGAAAGCCGTTTGATGATGGAGCCCACTTACTAACGCTACAGGCAATTTTTGAAAATGGATTTGTCAATGAATACAGGACATTCACTGTGGACAGCAAAGACCCTAAGATAAAGAAGACACTTCCAAAAAAAGGCTTTGCAAACGGGTATTTCGAGGTAGATTTTGAGGAGGCAAACCCGACTGCTGTGACACTATACTACGAGCAAGAAAGCAAAAACATAGATTTAGCAAGCTGCGGAGTCAAAAAAGGCTTGGCTTTCTGTGTAACGAGTGTTGATTTGTCTGCTTATGAAGGCAAAGAGATACAATACTGGTTTGAAGTCAAGGATATTGCCAATCGCTTTGATTTGTCAAAGAAAACAAAGCTAATGGTTGACTTAACAGACCCTGTTGTGAACAATGCAGACTCGTTTTTCCATTATGAAGAAGGGACAAACAAAGTATTCTTCCATATTAATATAACAGAAGAGAACTTTGGAGAAGTCAGCTATTCATACATTGATGACAAGGGGAAGCTCAGGCACGGAAAGATCTGCACAAAGCTGGAAGAAGGAATGTGCGAAAAGAAACTGACTTTTGACGATGGAAGCTATGAGCTAACAATCTACGTGAGTGATGAGGCAGGAAACAGCATCTCGTTGCCAGCAAATTTTGTTGTGGACGAGGATTAATTTTTGTTTTTTCTTTTTTAAATTATTTCTTTGTTATTTTATTTCTTGTAAATATAATCATGATGGTCGAAGTCATCAAAGTAGACTTCATCTTTTTGCTTATCGTATCTAAAAACCAAAACAAAATGGCCAATATGCACACTTTTTGAATCTTTCATATTGTATCTTAAATTTTTATAATGCTCGATATCAAAAGAATTTCTGATTTCATCAATTTTCTTAAGAAGCTGTTCATAGAGGACTTTATCTTTTTTAGAGATTTTTCTTAATACTTCCTGCAGTCTTTCACTTACATAGAAATTGCGCATTTTCCAATTTAACTGGTGGCTTTTCGTAATCTTTCTATAGAATTAAACTTAATATATTTTCCTTTCCTTATTCTCTCCAGTCTCTGAAGATATTCCTCTCTCACCTTTGGCCTTTCTTCAAGCTGAGATTTAATGAAAATCTCAATCTGCTTACTCATGCTAAGCCCATTCTCCTTACAATAGTCAGAGAATTTTCTGTAGGTTTCGTCATCAAGATTAAAAGTTTTTATTGCCATTTTACTATTAATGAATATTAATTAAGATTATTTAAATGTTTCTCTTTTTAACTCTTCTTTCCAGTCTTCTTTCTTGAGAAGATAGATACCAAAGCGTCATCAAGCTTTGAGTCGTAAGGAGATTTTTTCTTTGTAAGGTTGATCGTGCTTCTTCTTAGAATATCTTCAATCTGCTCTGATACTGTGAACATGTTTTTCTTAGCTCTTTTTTCAAGGATATTCATAAGCTCATCGCTTAGAAACAAAGTGACCTGGTTTTTATTTGCATATTTTGGAATAAGATAGCTGAACGCAGATTCAACTTGAGCCAAAGGCCAGCCGTAATTCAACAATGCTTTTCTTATATCTATATCCCCAAAGCCTCTTTTCCGTGATTCTTTGATAAAATCAACTAGTTTTTTGTTCGGCATGTTTTTGGTTTTTCTTTTTATTTTTGATAGATATATGAATTATAGACCCAATAAAGGATTAATGTTAAAATAAAGATAGGTATTGCAGTATAAACAAAAAAGGGTAAAAATGCTTCAAATTGATTAGAACAATTCAATCTAGTCTTACAATAAGTGCTAAACAACCCTATAATTGAGCCTTTTATAAAAAATATTACCTCAATTATCAAGGTAACTATCAAAGAAAATTTTAATCCTTTTACTAAACTAAATTTTTTCATTTTTTAGTAGCCTTTGCAGTTGAAACATAAACTTTTTGGACTGCAAAGCTCTTGTATATACCTTCAAGAATATCTGTTCCTGCATACCCTGCAAGCAAACTTAGTCTAGAGTCAAAATTAAACACTATTCCGGTAAAAACTCCTATGATTAAAGCGATCAAGACAGTTATTGCATAATATCCCCAGAGAATTCTTCTTTTCAAAGAAAGAGCTTTCAACAATCCAACAACACCCCGTGTCAATCCGCCAATCCCGCCAAGCAAACCAGCAAGAAATATTGAGTCCATTTTTCAACCTCTTATGTCCAGAATAATGAGAAGAGATATTTAAAGGTATTGTTTGGGGAATAGAAGAGGAGATGAAAGGAGTTTAATCGGACTTTAATTTATCCTTCTCTTCAGCTATCTCTTTATCCATTCGGTCTATTTCTTTTGTCCAGTATTCTCTCAAGGCGTAGTTTTTTCCTTCATAGCTATCTCTTTTTTCTACATGTTTTTCTTTTTGCTTTTGCAAGCTTTTTATCTTCTTTTCTCTTTTCTTTTTATCCATTTCTCTTGCTCTGTTATTTTTTTAAGAACATACGAATAAATTGCTTTAGCATCATTGATATTCACAATTCTTTGACTTCGCTTATCATTCTTTGATCTTATATATGAGTCGTAAGAGATTAATGAACCCGTAAGATGTTTGATAATAGAAATAAGCCCTTTGGTTGTAGCAATTTTACCATTAATTAAACAATCAACAAGATATACTCCCCTTAACCTAAGAACTAAAGAATACATAAAATTATCAGAGATATTTTCCTTTTCCATTTCAGAGAGTTTAATCGCTTCTTTATTTACATTCAAAGCAGTTTTGGTTGTTTCAATATGGAAGGATAGATTTTTTTTAGTTAATGGAGTATCCTTGTAGGACTCTATCAAATTGCCATTTAATACTGTCTTAGCTTCCTTCAGCATTGGAAGTACTGGAAAAATGTTATTTGCTAAACTATCCTTAAGCTCTTCTTCAGTTATTAAGATTATATTATATTTCCCGCTTTCTATTTTTGAGTTTGTTTTTTCTGTTATGCTTAATACATCAACATCGCTTTCTAGAGTTTCCTCATCTCTTGCATAGCTTCCAACTAGATAAATTCCCTTGATTTCGTTTAGGTAATCAGACAATATTTCAAATATTTCTGATTTTATGTTTAATGGCTTCTTGATAAGCTCAATTCTTGCCTGCCCATTAAGCCATTCTCTAGGAAGTATTACCCCTGCAGAATTTCCTACTTTTATTATTGGTTTTATTAGTCCAGTTTCCATGTTCTAACAATGTTATAACATTATTTAAGTCTTTCGTTTTCTTTTGCTATAAGATGTTATGGTTAAAGTTCATTCTCTCACAATCACTCCCATTATACACAAACAAGCTTCCATACCCATTATCAACAATTGCCTTATTGACTAGTATGCTTTCATCTTCATTATAAACACTAACCCAGGCAAGAGTCCTATTATAACTATCAAATCCTTCTCTCTCAATTATAATATCTTCAGAGAGAATAAGGGACGAAAGATAATTTTTTGCCTCTTCATACCCATTTTGATTTACCTCGGGAGTGTCAATGCATAATAATCTTATAGTCTCGCCATCAGAAGTTTCAAAAGTGTCTCCGTCTACTATGTAAATTGCTGTTTCATTGTTTGGCTGAGGAAAGGAGTTTTGATTGGAAAGAAGTTTTAATGAAATGACTATGATTAGTGCCAGAACAACAAGAGAGATTGTGATTATGATTGGGGTTTTGAGATTTCCTTTCATTGAGGTGGAAAAGTGGAGATTATTTATATAGGTTGGGTGGGAGAGAAAAGTTTAAAGGTTACAAGTTTCTTAGTGGAATAATGTCAAATCTAGGTAACATAGTAAAATCAGTAAGAGACATTATGAGAAAGGATGCTGGGGTTGACGGAGACGCCCAAAGAATCTCTCAAATGGTTTGGATGATCTTCTTAAAGGTTTTTGATGCTATGGAAGAAGAAAGAGAAGCGGAAGATGGGAGCTATAAATCCCCATTGCCAGAAAAGATAAGGTGGAGAAACTGGGCTGTAAATCCTGAAGGAATGACTGGGGAAGAGCTACTTGATTTTGTCAATAATAATCTCTTCAAGACATTAAAGAATCTAAAATTGGACGACAAGAGCGACCAAAGAGGTTACATCATAAAGCAAGTCTTTGAAGATGCATACAATTATATGAAAAATGGAATCTTAGTAAGGCAAGTTGTTAATAAAATAAACGAGCTTGATTTTACAACAGCTGAAGATAGACATCAATTTAACGACATATATGAGACTATCTTAAAAGAATTGCAAAATGCAGGTAGTGCTGGAGAATTTTATACCCCTCGTCCTGTAACTCAATTTATAGTAGATATGGTTAATCCAAAGCTCGGAGATATTGTTTTAGATCCAGCCTGCGGAACTGGCGGGTTTTTAATTTCTACATTAAATCATTTAAAGAAGAACGTTAAGACAACTGAGGATCAAAAAGTGTTAGAGAAAACGTTAAGAGGGATAGAAAAGAAACCTCTCCCACATCTTCTTTGTATGACTAATCTTATTTTACATGACATAGAAGTTCCAAGCGTAAAAAGAGATAATTCACTAGCTCGCCCATTAATAGATTACACTGATAAAGATAAAGTCAATATTGTTGTAACTAATCCTCCTTTTGGTGGAGCAGAAGAAGATGGCATAGAAAACAATTTTCCATCAGAATTTAGGACAAGAGAAACTGCAGATCTTTTCTTAGTCTTAATTACAAAACTTTTAAGGGATGGGGGAAAGTGTGGTTTAGTTTTGCCAGATGGATTCTTATTTGGAGAAGGTATAAAAACAAGAATAAAAGAAAAACTTCTAAGTGAATTTAATTTGCATACTATTGTTAGACTCCCAAACGGAGTATTTAGCCCATATACTGGAATAAGAACAAATCTTTTATTTTTCGAAAAGAATTCTAAGGGAACTAAAGATGTTTGGTATTTTGAGCATCCCTTGCCCGAAGGTTATAAGATATACAACAAAACAAAACCAGTAAGACATGAGGAATTTCAACTAGAAAAGGAGTGGTGGAACAATAGGGAAGATAAAAGGTTTAAGCAATATGCTTGGAAAGTCAGTAAAGATGAAATCATAAAGAGAAATTACAATTTAGATATAAACAATCCAACCAAGCCAGAAGCAGAAAAAGAACTCAGCAAGGAAGAAATTATAGGGAAGATAGAAGCTAATATTAAGAGAACAAGTGAAATTCTAAAGGAAATCAAAGGAGAGTGGTGAGAATGAATGAACAATTAATCCTAACTTTACTAAGTGGATTTATTGGGGCAGTTGGAGGTTCTATTTTAACAATATTTTTTACAGTGTGGAGAGACAATAAAGACGAAAGGAAGAAAATAGCCAGAGAAAAACTTGAGAAAGTATATGGGCCATTGGTAGCTCTAAAAAAGAAAAGTGATGAAGTAAATCAAGGTGATTGTAGCGTTATAAGACCATCAAATCCTATGGAAAAAGAACTTATTGAGAAAATTATATTCCATTATTACCATTTGATTGATGATGACTTAAAAGAAGGAATAATTACGTTACATCCAGAAATAAGCAAAAATACTATGAGTGTATTAAAAAATGTGCAATTAAACGTAACTGAAAAGATAATGAAACATTATGTAGAAAATAAAAAAATATTGGGGTTAAAATGAGCTGGCAAAAAGTTAAACTCTCCGAGTTATGGACTGAATCTAAAATAGAATCAGTTAATCCAGATTCAGATAAAAGAATAAAGGTTAGATTGAATGTTCAAGGAGTTGAAAAAAGACCAGATAAAGATGATCAAAAAGGAGCTACTAAGTATTATATGAGAAAGGCAGGACAATTTATTTATGGGAGACAAAATTTTCACAAAGGCGCTTTTGGGATTATTCCAAAAGAATTAAATAATTTTGAGTCAAGTTCAGACATACCATCTTTTGATATTAGTGATCAATGTAATCCTGAATGGATTTATTATTTCTTTAAACAGGGGGATTTATATAAAGAATTGGAAAAGTATTCTAAAGGAACTGGTTCTAAACGAATTCATCCTGGCAAAATAGGGCATTTAGAGATTCCATTACCTCCAAGAAAAGAGCAAGATAGAATATTAAATGAATTAAAAATTCAAGAAAGAAAAATATCAGAACTTTTTAGTATTGATAATAAAAACGAAAATTATATTATTAAATTAAGACAGCAAATCCTTCAAGAAGCAGTTCAAGGGAAATTAGTCAAACAAGACCCAAGAGACGAGCCAGCATCAGAATTATTGAAGAAGATTAAAACCGGGAAAAGAGGATTATTTGATATTCCATTAAATTGGACATGGTGTGAATTACAAGATGTTTCAGATTATATTCAAAGAGGGAAAGGGCCAGAGTATGCAGAAAATAGCCGTATCCCAGTTATTTCCCAAAAATGTATCCAATGGAAAGGATTTGATATAAACAAAGTAAGATTTATCACTAAAAATAGCTTTGAAACCTATGATCAATCTCGTATTCTTCAAAATGAGGATTTATTATGGAATTCTACAGGAGACGGAACTATTGGAAGAATTTGCTCTTATTATGAAAAACTAAATCCATTCAAAGTAGCAGTCGTCGATTCACACGTAACAATTATTAGACTAGATAAAAAAACAGTTTTACCAAAATATATGCTTATTTGGTTATCCTCTAAATTTGTTCAAGATGAACTTGAGGTTTCAGGAAGCACTAAGCAAACTGAGCTTGCAACAAGTACAGTTAAATCCCAGTTAGTCCCCATCCCTCCTCTCTCCGAACAAAAGCGAATAGTGGAAAAAGTTGATAAGTTAATGGCTTATTGTGATGAGCTTGAAAGGCAAGTTAAAGAAAATCAGGGAAATAGTGAGAAGTTAATGGTAGCTGTTTTAAAGGAGAGCTTTAAAGAGTAGGAAAGTATAAAAATATCGTTAATTATCAATAATAATGAGGGGTGATCGGGATGATCTATCCTCTCCGATCACTTCTGAATAAATTAAAATGGATTTCGGAGATATAGTTGAGTTTATAGAAAATGTTCCTATACTTGGGTTTGTCATAAAATTACTGAAAAAAATAGGATTCTTCAAAGATTATGAAAGGTTATATCATACAGAAAATAAGTTAAAGGCATTAGGCAATGCTTTTAGAAAAATTAATGTTCCCTTTCAAGAGATATTATATCAAAGAAATATAAAAATTCCATGTATGGTTTTATTTAGACAAAAGGATACCTCGACATTTACTTCTTCAAGATTGATTCAACTTGGTTTTATTATTTCAAGCAGATCAATGGGTATGTATATCTTGCCACCATTAAAAGTTATTGAATATAAATTGATAGATAGAGATTCTATTGAAAGATTCTTAATAGAAAAAGGTTTAACAAAAGATACAAAAATAAATATTCGAGCATGTATTTTGTTTGACTTAAATAAAGACTATTTTTCTTTTAGGCATCCAGACACAGCTAATGAAGAAAATAAGCCTATCTTTGATCTAATTCTGCCACAAATAATGGAGTATTTGGGTGCTAAAAAATCAATATTATTTGCAGAAGAATACTATATGAAATCTAAAAAAATAAAAGAAATAGATTTGATAAGTTCTACTCCTTTGCAACATATCTTCGCAGACTTCTTGGATGAAGAGACTTTTAATTTGCTCATTGAAAATGAAGATAAAATGATTAAATATTTGATAGAAAAGAATTATCTATCGGAAGTATCATTTTTAGCCTTGTCCAAAATTAAAGAAGATTCTATGAGAGAAACTTTTGAAAAGTTCTTAGGGACAAAGGAGAACATAGGGGCGATTATATCGAATGCAAAAAAACAATCAGAATTTATAGCAAATAGGATCTAACTATTTTATTTATACAGTCTTGCTTCAATCTCTTTAATCATCTTCTTATAACCTAAAACTCCTCCGAAGAGTTTCATTATTTCTAAAGGTCTTCCTAATTTGTTGATAGGTGAAACTTTCAAGATTTCAGAATTTTCCATTTCTTCTATACCTTCATCCCTATATTTATCTAAAAGAACTTCAATAACTTTTCTTGCTTTTTCCCCATATTTATTGAAATAAGCATCTTTCTGAACTTTTAATGCTCTTTGACTTCTTGTTAAAGGTTTTTGTCCGTAAGCAATATGGGCAATCAAATCAAAAGGATCATATTCCTTACCTTTTGGAATTTCTTCTATTAAAGCGTTAAGTAAAAGTCCTTGATCTTCAAGTTCATCAATGATCGCCCTTTTTTGATCGGCTATGTTCCACTTTTGAATAAATTCATTTAAAGTCCTATATTCCGTTTTTACGTTTTTTTGAGTGTAATCTTTTAAAGACTCAGTAATAAGTTTGCCTTGAGGATCATGATATTGAACTCTCTCATTTATCACCTTGACTTCGGTGCCTCTTACATAAAACTTTCTTACTTTTTCTTCCTCTTCTGAATAGGCAATGCTTGGAGAAACAAGAATCCTTTCTCCATCTTCTAATTTTTGATCCTTTGTTGGTTCTTCTTTAACTTCTTGATCTTCTTTTATAGTGTAAATTTGAACTGGTTCTCCATCGAAGTCTGGATCAGCAAACTTATTAGTAACGTTCCTAAAGTCCATAATAGTAAAATAGTGTTTATTATAATCTTCCTTAATTCTCGTTCCTCTTCCAATGATTTGTTTAAACTCGGTCATAGACTGAATTGGAGAATCAAGAACTATTAATTTACAAGTTTGTGCATCAACCCCGGTATTCATGAGTTTAGACGTTGTTACAATTACAGGATATTTTTCGGCAGGATCAATGAAATGATCTAATTGTTTCTTTCCAATGTTGTTATCCCCAGTAATTCTCATTATATATTTTGAATTCTCTTTGTATAAATCAGAATTTTCATTAACTAATGCCTGCCTCATTCTTTCTGCATGCTCAATATCTACACAAAAAACTATTGTTTTAGAAAACCTATCTGTGTTTTTCAAAAACTCGGTAATCTTTTTAGCTACAACTTCCGTTCTTTCATCAATAACTAAAGTTCTGTCAAATTCTCTATTAGTATAAACAAAATCAGGTATCTCATGCCCGTATTTATCCGTTTCCCCCTTTTTAGGCCTATAGCCCTGAACATCTTTATCTATTGCGACCCTTACAACTTTATACGGGGCAAGAAAACCATCCTCTATACCCTCTCTTAATGAATAAGTGTATAAGGGTTTTCCGAAATAATTTATATTTGAAGTATCCTTAGTTTCTTTAGGTGTTGCAGTCATACCTATCTGAACTGCTGGGTTGAAATATTTTAAAATTTCTTTCCATTGCGAGTCTTCTTTAGCACTTCCCCTATGACATTCATCAACAATTATTAAATCAAAGAAATCTTTTGAAAATTGCTTATATATATTTTTTATATCCTCTTCTCCAGAAACTGCCTGATATAAAGCAAGGTAAACCTCAAATGCCTTGTCAACTTTTCTATTAGATATTTTTGTAATAATCTTGGATAAAGGTTTCAAATCGTTATTTTTAGGTTGATCAATTAAAATATTCCTATCTGCTAAATATAATACTCTTTTAGCAAGTCCTGCTTGCCTTAATCTCCATATTGTTTGGAAGGCAACGTAAGTTTTTCCTGTTCCAGTTGCCATGACAAGTAAAGCTCTTTTAACCCCCTTAGCAACAGCCTCGATTGTCCTATTAATAGCAATTCTTTGATAATATCTTGGCTGTTTGAAACCAGGCTCATAAAAATAATCAGAGGTTATTGTATCTTCAATCTTTTCTGTGATTCCTTTATATTTTTTGTATTTTTCCCATAATTCTTTCGGGGTAGGAAAATTTTCTAAAGATAAGTTTATTTCCTTTCCAGTTTCTCTATCATGAAAAACAAATCCATCTCCATTTGAACTGAAAACAAAAGGCAAATCGAGCTTCTCAGCATATTCCAAACCTTGTTGCATGCCCCCGCCAACCGCATAAGTATTATCTTTTGCCTCTACCACTGCTAACGGCACATTTGGTTTGTATTCTAATACATAATCTACAAAGTTTCTTTTCCCTCTTTTTACCGTTTTTCCAGCTACTATTATTCTACCATCAGTAAAATAAACCTCTCTTCTAATTTGTTTTTTTGTGTCCCATCCAGATTTAACAATGGCAGGAGTGATAAACTTCATACGAATTTCTTCTTCTTTCATCTGTTTCTTATCCATATGAAAATTAGCCTGACTATATATTAAAAACCTTCCCTTTGAGATCAAAACTTCTATAAATTAGAAAATCCTATCCTTTTCATGCCCGCCCATAAACTCTCCCCATCCTCCCTTTCGCTAATGCATGAATGCCCCCACGACTTCTACCAACCATGTCCCTTAAGCCTTATCCCAAAATCACCCAATGCTTAGAGCATAAACCAAAACATTTAAATACTCATATCAATTGATATTATCATGCAGTTGCAAACAAAAAACAAAAAACCATATCTAGAAACAAATGAAATAGCAAGATCTCCTACATTACAGACTGTTCTAATGGTTGAGAAATTCATAAAAGACAATTCTGGAGAATACAAAAAAACAGATTTGTTCAAAAGTCTCCCAAAAAAAGTAATGTGGCAGACTTTTCAGGTTATAATAGAATATCTTGAAGGCAGTCTAAAAATAGCTAGCGATAAAAAAGGCTATATTGTATATATCTGGAATCCCGGATTATATGAAAGATACAAAAACAGGAAAGATTTAGAATGGAATCCAGAGTAATTTTTTCAAATGAAGAATTGAGAGACGCGTTTAGAAATCTTAAAGACACAGATGAAAGGCTCTTTAAGGAAATATTGAATGCACTTGAAACAATAAAACACAACGCTTTCTTTGGAAGAAACGTAAAGAAAAAACTAATCCCAAGAAAATTAATAGAGAAATACAATATCGATAACCTTTGGGTGTACAACTTAAGAAAAGATTGGAGGTTATTGTATACTATCACTAATAACACCATAGAAGTTTTGGCAATCATCCTTAGCTGGATGAATCATAAAGATTATGAAAAATTGTTCAAATTCTAAAATGCCATTCAAACTCTCCCCATCAAAATTGAACTTGTTTCTGGAATGCCCTTTGTGTTTTTGGCTTAATGAACAAGGAGTGCACAGGCCAAGCGGGCCTTTTCCAAGCCTGCCTGGAGGCATGGACAGGAAACTTAAAATATATTTTGACAAATACAGAAAAGAAGGAAAACTGCCTCCTGAATTAAAAGGAAAGATAGAAGGAAAGCTGTATGATGATATGGAAAAGATTGATTTGTGGAGAAATAATTTTAAAGGCCTTTCATGGACAGACGAAGAAGGAAATATTTTGGCTGGAGCAATAGACGAATGCCTGTATGATGGAAAGAACTTCATGGTTGTTGATTTCAAGACTTATGGGGGAAGCGAAATAACTGATGAGAAGATAGAATTTTATCAGAACCAGCTAGATTGCTATGCTCTTCTATTTGAAAATAATGGATTAAAGCATCCCGGATTTGCATATTTAATTTTCTTTATTCCTATTGAAGTAAGAGAGCATGGAGAAGTGAAGTTTGACATTCAAGTCAAGAAAGTTAATGTTGATTCCAAAAGAGCATTAAAGACATTCAAAGAAGCTGTTAAATTAGCCAAAGGAAAAAGGCCTGTGAAACATTCAAAATGCGGGTTTTGTGCCTGGGCTGATGACCAATGGAAGTTTGAGTAATCTATCATTCAGCAACCTTTAAATTGTTTGGATTCTTAGACTAATTATGGGTGATAATCAACAAAGTATTTGGCATAAGACTAGACTTAAATGGAAGATATATATCCTGATAGTCTTAATTTCTGGAATAGGAGTAATTCGAAATGGGATAACTTTCTATTTTTGGCTTGTGGTTTCTTTTTTCTTGTTGATGTTTCTTCTTATTCCCGATACAGTTAAAATGAAGCATAAATTCAAACCAAAGACCTATCCTGTGTTTAATGCAATACTTTACCTAATTTTTTCATTAGGTCTTTTACTTGGGGGAGTTTTCAGCGATGTAAATGCTAAGAATAATTATTGGTATTATGGGGCCATTATAACCGGAGTTCTTGGTCTTTATAAGATATGGAAGGCTTGGAGAAGAAGTCATTAATCTCACTCCGTCTTCGTATTTCGTTTTCTTTTGACATTGCCGCAGGCATCCTTTAACTCACAGCCTCTGCAGATGCCTGAATTCTTTGACCATTCTTTTGTTCCAAAACATGCTTTTTCGAATTTCTGTTGTTTTTGTTTCTTTAATTCGCATTTCATCATCCAGAATCGTTGTCAGGGTTTTATATATCTTTATGTTTGTATAGGAGATTGACGCAAAGATCTGGAAATGCTGAGGATAGGGAAAGAGTAAAAACGTATGAACTCTTACTAGCAGAAAATGAGAGAGCTTTACTTGTCCAGACACCCGGATGCCCAAGTTGTGAGTTAAGTGAGGCTAAAGCCAAGATCAATGAGCTAGAAGGAAGAATAAGTCAAACCAGGAATTCTTCACTAATTTCATCTTATAGGCAACAATTAGTATATTATCAAGAAATGGCTCGTTATTGGAGAGGCAGGATTAGAGATCCGCCTAGGAAAAGCAACACAATTTATGATAATGTTCCATCTGAAGAATCTTTCAGGCCTGGACCTAGTACTGCAAGTATAATGGTTGAATCTGGAAGAATGCTTGATAATAGTTGGAGAGTTCTGGCTAGAGCGTTGAGTCCTCGTGATTCTTTTAAGACATATTATAGGGGACCTTGGGGTAGTTAAAAAATAATTCTTATAAGAAAGACGAAGATGATTTTACTTTTTCCTGTTTTCTTCATCAATTTTGAGTGATGACAAAAAACATATTTCTCGACGACAATAATACTTATAAAGAGTGTAACTTCTAAAGAATCATGACACTTGAAAAAAAAAGGTTAGTGTTTCTGTTAGCGCTAGTGGTATCACTTTTAGCATTATCCGGCTTTGCAAACGCAATTGAAGGAAGAATGGGAAATGCAAAAATGATTCTTTATCCTGAAGTGGATGGAAAAAGGGAGGTTGTAATCGAAAAGAGCATTTCTGTGAGAAATGTAAATAATGAAACAATAAACATCAGCGTGGTTGCGGATGAGGATGCTGAAAAATTCATAGAAATTATTGACAAGACTTTTTTGCTTGAACCTAACTCGCAAAAAGACGCACAGTTTGAAATAAAAGTGAAAAAAGAAGGAGTATACCAGGGAAAGATAAATGTTTTCTTCAAGCCACTAGATCCTGAAAAAAATGGAGTTGTTCTTAGCTCTGAAGTAACTGTTGTTGCAAAAAAAGACCAGGATTATCAGGACACAGGGGATGACGATGATAATACAGACAACAATGAAACCGGGGGAGGAAGTTCAAGTTCCTCAAGCAGCAGCTCTTCTGGAGGTGGAGGAGATGGAAAATTTAATCCAATAATATTGTTTGTTTTTATGACCCTTGTCCTAATAGTTATTCTTGTTTTCCTAATCAGGCTTATGAATAAAAAATTTAAAAAAAGGAGGAACACCAAATGAATAAGATACTTTCAATATTGATATTATCTGCACTGCTTCTTCCATTAGCCAGCGCAAAAGACATTGCTTATCTTGTAAGATCAAGCAATCAGGAGGCAAATGTAATAAATGCAATTAATGATCTAGGATATACCTACGACATTATACAAGATGTACAGATCCCAACAACTAATTTTGCAAACTATAAGATAATAATTGTAGGAGAAGGAAATTTCAGAACATGGCTTTCAAGCATTCCGGTAAACAACAAAACAAGCCTGATAATGAATACTTATCATATGGATGATTGGAAGTGGACAGTTGACGGTGTTTCTTTCAGCGGAAGCACACTTCCTTTAAGAGCAGATGTAGTTAACAATCAAAGCTCAATAACTCAAGGAATTCCTCAAAACTTCCAGGTATATACCCAGGCAAGTGCAAACGGGGACAGCATTAAGCTATACTATTTAAGCAAATCCAAGAAAGCAATAAACTTAAAGAATCACGTTGCTCCAGAAGCAGATGATAAGGATTCTGTTGTTGCTAATTCTGCAAAAGGTATGGTCCTTAAAGGAGGATATGTATCAAATGCGAGAGGGGTGTTCTTTGGTGCATTAGAAACAGATTTCTGGACACAAAACACAAAAACACTTTTCAAGAATGCTTTAACATGGCTTGTTGAAGACGAAGACAAGGATAATGACGGATTTAGAAGCGATAATGACTGCAACGACAATAATGCAGCAATCAAACCAGGAGCAAATGAAGTTCCTTATGACAGGATAGATCAGAATTGTGATGGCTATGATCTTGCAGATGTGGACAGAGATGGATTCTGCCTAAAAGATTATCAAATAACAAACAAGGCCGTGCAGTGCAACAAGGAAAATGCAAGTACAGGAACCGACTGCAATGACAATGATAATAGCTATAATCCTAATTCATTAGATCAAAGAAAGGACTGCAAAAATGTCGCTCCAACGCTAACCAGACCAATTCCTGCAATTGAGTGGAATGAAGACTCTAACATTGTTAAAGACTTAGATCAGTATTTCTCTGATCCTGACGGAGATCAGCTATTTTACACTATAAACCAGACAACCGAAAATGAAAACATAGAATTAAGCAGTTTAGGGCAGGGGAATATCAAATTCGAAAGCGCTGAAAACTGGTATGGCGAAGATTGGATTGTTTTCAAAGCTCAAGACCTTCAAGGATTAAGTGTCCTAAGCAACAATGTAACGCTAAGAGTTAATTCTGTAAACGACGCCCCTATTTTGGAGAATATTTCAGACAAAATGGTTGTTGAGGGAGACAAAGTAGAAATAGTTGCAAATGCGGTTGATGTCGAAGGAGATGCTATTACTTACTCCATAAACAATGCCAACTTCACTCAGGATGGAAATAAATTCGCATGGCAAACCAGCATTGGAGACGCAAAGCAATACACAGTTATTGTAAAGGCAACAGACGCTCTTGGAGCATTTAACACTAAAACAGTAAAGATATTCGTTGTAGAGAAAATTTACCTTAATGAATTTGCAAGCAACCCTTCTCAAGGAAATGAGTGGGTCGAGATATATAATCCAGGAAAAAATGCCTTCAGTCTTAGCAACTGCTATTTAATAGACGGAGCAAATCATGAGAAAGCGCTTACCGGGAATATTGCAAGCAAAGGGTTTGTTGTTGCTGAATTTACATCAAGCTCACTAAACAATGACGGAGACATTATAGAACTGAGATGCTTTAATGCGACAATAAACAAAGTCAGCTATGGAAACTGGGATGACGGGAATACTGAAGATAATGCGCCAGCTCCCGGGCAGGGAAAAAGCGCGGGAAGAAACCCAGATGGAAAAGACACAGGCAATAATAAGGAAGACTTTAAGATTTTTGACAATCCAACAAGAGGATTGGCAAGTACTGCTGATGTGATTCCTCCAACAGTAACACTTCTTGCTCCTGAAAATAATAAACTATTTGACACAACAAGAGATGTTGTTCTAGAATGGACTGCAATTGATAATAACGCAACTAATTTACAATGCTCGGTATACATCAATACTGCATTAAAGGGAACAAAAACAAGCGTCAGCGGAGAAAACACAAGCCTTGAAGTCAATGGCTTGGATGACGGATACTACTCCTGGAATGTCAGATGCAGCGACGGATATAATAACGGAATGGCTTCAGAAGATTGGAAATTTAATATAAGTACTCCAAAAAGCCCTGTAATTCAGTTGATTGGAGACAAAACAGTCAGCGAAGGCCAGAAGCTGGAATTTACAATAAAGGCCACAGATTCTGACAGCCAAAGTTTAACACTAACCATCCAGGGTAAGCCAGAAGGATCAAGCTTTAATGATTTTGGAAACGGGACAGGATTATTTTCATTCACCCCTAATTTTAACCAGTCTGGAACCTATAGTGTAACCTTCACTGCACAAGACAATGAAGGGATGAAAGACTCTGAGACAATCAAAATAACAGTTAATGATGTTAAAACACCTTTAAGCTTTAAAGACGCCCCAACATGTCTAGTCAAAGCTAGTGAAATAGACTTGGACATTAAAAGCCCCGATAAAGGAGATGATTTTAATATAGGGGATAAAATAAGTGCAGAGGTTAAAATAAAGAACAATTTTGATGAAGATCTCGAATTCAATGTTGAAGCACACCTATACAGCCTAGAAGAAGATGAGTCTATAGAGGACAAAGATGATGATGTGGATGTGGATTCTAAGGATTCTGAGACTGTAGAGCTTGATCTAGAGGTTCCTGACGATGCTGATGAAGAAGATTATGCAGTTTACTTTTACGTTGAAGATGAAAATGGAAGATGCAACTCCGATTATGTCGAGATAGAAATTGAAAGAGAAGAGGATAATGTAATAATCAAGAGTCTAGAGATAAATCCACAGATGGTTTATCCTGGGGATAGTATTGAAGTGGGTGTGGAAGTGGAAAATATTGGCGGAGATGATCAAGATGTTTACATAGAAGTTACAAGCCCGGAGCTAAACATTTCAGAGAAAACAGAGGAATTTGAGCTAGAAAAATACGGTGATGATGACACTGAAACCGAGATTTTCCACATTAATATTCCAAAAAACATAAACGCCAAGCAGTATGAGATAAAGGCGACAGTTTACTTCAGCGATAAGGAAGATTATGAAACAGATCTGCTGTCTGTTCTTAAGAAAATAACCACTACTTCAATAGAAAGAACAAATGAAGAGACAATATTAATAAAAACAGACGGATATGAAACTCCGATAAAGATAGACACTGATGCCTACAAAAAGCAGGAAACGCAGAAAACAACAGTCAAGAAAACATCTGGAAAAACAAAGTCTTCTGTACTCCCTGGGTTGAGCACCAACGACATCCTTATAATAATTGATGTAATCTTAATCATCGGAATCCTTATCGAGATAGTTATGATAAGAATCGTTACTGCCAATAGGTGATTTTCTATTGTTGTTTGTTACCACAATAAAGTTTATAAATAAATATTCTGATTGATACGCGCAATGGTTGAAAAAAGGTTAGGAATTTTTTTGGCGATTTTGGCGTTAATAGCCTTTGCAGGATTTACTTCTGCTGCAGGAGTCTGCAGTGACGTTAATCAAGATGGATTTGTTAATGGTTATGATGTTGACGATTTGATAGATTATGCCTTCAGAGGGGGAGAATTGCCTCAAGGAGATGTTGACTTAAATGACGACGGATTTCCTGACGTTATTGATGTTGTATTATTAATTGACTGCGTTTACAGAAGCGATTCCGGGGAAGTTTGCTTAGAAACAAATAATCTAGGAGATGATGAAAAGGAAAATGTTTATCACGATGGAGAAAACAGCCTGCAGACGGTTTTGGATAATTTAGGATATTACTTTGATGTTGACAATGATCAGCAAAACACTCAAACATGGCTTGCTAACAATGATCTTGAAATAGAAATAACCTTCCTTAAAACAATATCTTCATACAAGCATGAATTCGGATACTATGCTGATTCAGACCCTGAAAGCTTCCAGGAAATATTTGACAACACTGAAATTGAAGAAGGAGACAGCTTTATAATAAATATAAGTGAAGATGAGAGATTTGGTTTTGGGGCAGAGATAAAAGATTTGGATAATGGTGTTTTTAGCGAGAATTTCTTAAATGCAGACCAAAAAGACAGAGTGCTGGTATTTAAAGATGGAAGCGACTTTATTCTTGCGTTTGAAGACTGGGTTGACTATGATTACCAAGATTTGGTTGTTAGGGTAAAGCTCTTAAGTTGTGGTGGAGAAGAGCCTTACTGCGGAGACAACATAACTCATTTTGATTCTGGAGAGCAGTGTGATTTTGGGAGTGAAAACGGCCTGGTTTGCGATCCGGGAAATGAAGCTTTCTGTGTTTATTGCTCTTCAACATGCCAGCTTGAAAGGGTCAACAATCAATGCGGAGAAACACAGCCTTGCTGTGGTGATGGAATAATTAATGGAACAGAGGAATGCGATGATGGGAACGTTGTTAATGGGGATGGGTGCAACAACCAGTGTATGAATGAATATTGCGGGGACAATGCAGTAAATAACAATGGAACAGAGGAATGCGATGACGGAAATTTGATTGACGGAGATGGGTGTTCATCAACTTGCCAGATAGAAACAATAATTCCTGTTTGCGGGAACAATATAACTGAACAGGGAGAGCAGTGTGATCAAGGGACTCAAAACGGAAAAGTCTGTGACAATACTAATAATGATTGCAGTTATTGCAGTTTGACCTGCCAGATAATAAATAGAGAGGAAGACAGAGATAATAATGGCGACGATGATGATAATGAATTTAAAATTGCAGAATTCATGATGAGCACATGCAATCCTAACTGGGAGTGCACTGGATGGAGCGAGTGTTATAATGGGGTTCAAACAAGAACCTGTGAAGACACAAATAATTGCGGATTTGAATACAACAAGCCATTTGAGCAGACTTCCTGCGAAAGACTAGAGAGTGTTTTGATTGAAAAGGAAAAATCAAGTTTTCCTTTCTGGCTTTTAATATTAATGGCCCTTATTATATTAATAATAATCATGATTATTGTCAATTGGCGATAGTTTTATAAATCAATTCTTTATTGTGTTTATTGTAGACTAGGTCGGCAGATTAGCCCTCTGCCATTTGCAAACGGGCTTTAGGCAGACTGCAAGGGAGTGCGTGACTGAAATGTCAGAAAGTCTTTATTCGGACGTTGACGTTTTGTCCTCTTTGATCTTGCAGGTGCGAAACGGGTCAGGCCTTGATCGGAGCAGCCCTAAACATTTGTTAAGGTGCTTGGAGGGTAGCAGAACCGAGAAAGAGTAAAGGTAGCTTTCTGGTTTTTTAGGAGCAATCTCCCGAGTCTACATAATTTTAGGATTATCTTGGCTTAGTCCATCTTTGAGAATCAGCAACTTGCTCAATCATGTTTTCTAAAGAATCGAGATCAGGATTAGCTCCGTCGATAGTAGCGATGGAATTTGTTCCTATTATCCCCCTACTTTGAGGGCATCGAATGTTTATTGTTGTTCTAGTAATTGGAGGAGGGTGACTTACTCTTATTGAAATACCCTCTTGTTTTTGGCCTGGAACAAGTCTGGTAAGATAAAAGGGTTTCATGTTGAAATAACCTAATTTTTCAGCTATGGAGATAATGCCTCTTAGCTGAGGCTCATCAACTCTTGATTTTCTTATACCTCTTGTCAGCACGTTCTCTGCACCAGCATAAATTACCTCTCCATTTGGCATTATTCCGACCTTATAATGCGGAAAACGAAACCCTTCTTCTCTTCTACCATACTTCTCTAAGACAACAGCGAAAGAAGTGTCTGGTGGAATAAAGGAATAAACGCGATGAGGATCGTTTTGTCTTGATTTGCAATTTGTTGAGGAGCAACTGGCAGAAATCCCTAGTGCAAGAATTCCTGCAGCAAGATATTTTCCTAGCATCTATTTATCACTTATTAAGACTATTTAAATGTTTATTACAAAAAATATATATATACTAGAAGCACTTTGTTTCTTGACCCTTGGGGATTGTGGTGATAGGAAACTATCATGAAAAACCAAAACCAAGGCAAAATTCTTGAGAAAGGATTATTATGGATGTTCAAGGCGTATGCTGCAAGCTATCTTGCTCTTGAAGAGCCAAAATCAAAAGATCATGCTAAAAGAATACAGAAGATTACGAAGTAACTAGTTTACAATAAAGTTTTTATACTGATTTATATTTAGTAAATAATGAAGGGGGGTGGAAAGAACTATGGGGTTTATGGGGAGGGCTATGGATGGATGGCAAACAAACAGATTGCATTCTTTAATGACACTTGCATCCAAGGAAATCAGTTTAATCGCGTAAGTAGCTGTTCTGGAACTGGTTGTTATTTAGCTGAAAGATATTGTAAGAGAAATTATATGATTACTGATTTAAATGTGACTTGTGCTTATGGTTGCTCATATGGAAAATGTAATTCAAAACCAAGAACATATTGTTACATAGATCCAAGAACAAAGAAGAAAGTTTGCTCTACTTCTGGGCTCCCAGCCCAGACGTGAATAATCGGTTTTCAGATAACTTTTTATAATTCTGTTTTATTATTAGATTATGATTAACAAACGTGGCCAATTCTACCTTCTTGTATCAATGATTATGATAACCTTAATCATAGGCCTGTTCCTTATTGCAAACTACTCCAAGGCAAATCCGGTTTATCCAAGGGTTTATGACATAAAAGAAGAGTTAGAGATTGAGTCAGGGAATGTTCTGGACCGAGGAGCAATAACAGGAAATTACAATTGGGAATTCACACAGGCTTTTTCAAGGTATGTTGGGAATAATATAGAAATAGTTTATATCATTGAAGACGGCTCATTAGAGGCCTTTACATATGATGAGGGGGGGATGCCTCAATTCCTTACACTGGGCACAGATTATTTTGTAAACGGAAATTTAGTCAATATGACCTGGGAGGACAATTACTATTATTTTGGATTGAGGCAGGGGAAGGATTTCTATTTCATAATATCTCAGCACATAGGCCAGGATAAATACGTTGCGCACAACTAAGGCTTTAACTAAATCAGAAACGATTAAACCTCAAAATTAATAAATGGTCTTTCTTTCTATAATTGAGAGATAAAAGATGGTGAAAAACAAAAAAGGAATTAGTGTCATATTGGGGTATGTTCTGCTTGTAGGATTGGCGGTTGTTATTGGGGGGATTATGTATTCTTGGATGAAGACCTATGTGCCTGGAGATTCATTAGACTGCCCTGACGGAACATCAATGACAATAAAAACCTATTCTTACAGCTGCGCCACGCCAAACTCGATAACTTTTACTTTTTTAAACAACGGGAGATTTGATATTGCAGGATATTATATAAGAGTCGGCAATGTTTCTGGAGGAATGCCTTTTATTGATCTTTCCAAGAATGCCAGTGCTATTCCTGGAGAGGTAACTCCGGGATTTTTAAAGACAGTGCTTTTAAGCGATGCAAACAGCAACAATAATTCTTTCAAAACTGGAGAAGAAATTCAGAATACATTTACCTGGAACAACCACGGCCAGATATACAAAGTGGAAATAATCCCTGCAAGATGGCAGAAAGACAAAAACAATAGATTAAGATATGTTGGATGCGGGGTGGATGCCAGCCACGAGGAAACTCTTGCTTGCACATAAAACTTTAAAAATAAAAAAGATCTTAATATAATAATGGGAAAAAGAGATATTAAAAATAAAAAAAATCAAGGATTTTTTTATCCTTCGTTTTTTCCAAAAACGAGAAAAGGGGTTTCACCGGTTGTTGCAACCTCTTTGCTTATTGCAATGGTTATTGTAATAGCGTTAATACTTTATTTGTGGTTTAAAGGGATAAGCGGAGAGGCCTGCACTAAGTTTGAAGGCAGAAACGTAGAATTGGTCTGCGCAGATGTACAGTTCTTTGCAGATTACAATCCCGGAACTAATGAGTTGTATATTTCTAACAGCGGAAATGTGCCCATATTTGGAATGAAAGTCAAAATAGAAAGAGACGGATCAAGTGAAATTAAAGATATAAATGATATTTCTTCGAACTGGCCGGCATTGGGCTTAAACCAGGGAGGAACTTACACCTCTGAAGACTTGAGCGGAGAATTTTCTGATGTTTTATCCATAATCCTGACTCCTGCATTGATGGGAACTTGCGGGGATGAGGGTGAAAAAGTCTATGCTTGCAACGAGGACAAGTACGGATACGAAATTTCAATAAGCTAAGATGGTGAAGAAGGAAACCAATACATGGAAGATAATTGCAATAATCTTTATAATTTTATTTTGCAGTTTGGTTTTATTTATAACCTGGGGCCTTTACCTAAATTCCCAGGATGAAAAAAAGAGCTATCAATGCTTTTATAATATCTGCGGAGACTATGCTGATGCAGAATTTAGAGAGAATGTATGCTACTGTTACGACTATGACACCCTTGGACAGCTAACTGTAGCTAAAACACAATACATGGGATAATAAAGAGAAGATGAAAAACAAAAAAAGCTTATCAACAGTTATTGCAACAGTTTTGTTAATATTATTAGCTGTTGTTCTTGTGGGGGTTGTCTGGGCATCCATAACAAAAATAATAAATGATTCAAGAAACAGAAGCGAGAGCTGCTTTGATCTTCAAGAGAAAGTCACATTAAATGCTTTCTATACCTGCTATAATCAAACAAGCAAAGAACTCATGTTCTCAATAAACATTGCAGATAAGGATGTTGAGAGGGCACTAGTCTCTATAACTGTAGAGGGAACATCCAAAAGCGTGGAGCTGCTGGCATCTGGATCAACTTTCAGCAATGTAAGACCTTATGGCGGGAATTACGGGGCCAACACCACACTCCCAGAAAAAAATGCTGGCTTAAGCTATTACTATAATTTAACCGCCTCCGGGTTTTCAGGAACAATTTCTCCTACAATGATAAGAATTGCCCCAATTATAGGCGGAAACCAGTGTGACGTTACTGACACAATAAGCGAGATTTCTGCGTGCACGTCTTAACAAGGAAAAAGTTATAAAGTATTTTTTATTTAGTATTTCATGAAAAAGAGAGTGTATAAGTCTGGACAGGTCTGGGTTGAAGCTAAAAATATCTTTCTAAGATTTTTGCATCAACCATCTTGGAAAAACAAAAATGCTCAAGTCTGGGTTGAAACAGTCATATACACCTTAATCGTCCTTACAATTATCGGGCTATTTCTTAGTTTTGCAAGGCCAAAAATAGAAGAAATGCAGGATAAGTCGATAATAGAACAAAGTATAGGGATGTTAGAACAGATAGATGGAATTATTTCAAACATAGTTCAGGGCGGTGCCGGAAATCAAAGGGTTGTCGAGATAGGAATTAAAAAGGGAAATTTGGAGATAGACTCTGTTAATGATCAGATAGTTTTTGAGATAGACGGAAGATATGCTTACACTGAACCGGGTTTAAACGGCCAGAAAGGAGATTATGTACAGATAGGAAAAGTTCTTGTAACAACAGAGAACAGAGGAGAGATAAAAAGAGTAACATTAATAAGTAACTACTCCAATATATATAATGTAACATATCAGATGACTGAAAACTCTGAGATTATCACAAAAGCCCCGAACCCCCAAAGCATGACCATATCAAACAAAGGAGGATCATTAACACAGATTGATTTTGATATTTAACCAATATGGCTGAAAAAGAGCAACAACAAAAACCAAACATCATGAATTATCCAAGAGTAGAGGTAGACTTATCACCTAAAATTCCTCCAATAAAAAGGGTCAAGGACAAGACAAAGATAAATATAAGATACGCATTAATTTCGCCTTTTGCATTTGTGCACATTTACTGGGACGCAAAAAATTATGAGATGGTCTATGAGGTTGAAGAGCCCATTCTTAACGAGCAGGAGGCTAGATACAAAGAGCAGATTATTGATGCTATGAGAAACCTGATTAATTTTGAGGATATTGTTGAGGACAATGTTCAAAGATTACTGGAGTACATTGATAAAAGATTTAGGATTCTTGTTGTTGAGCTTGGGCTCAATATCTCCTATGAAACGTATAAGAAAATATATTATTACCTTATAAGGGACTTTATAGGATTTAATGAGATAGACCCTCTGCTGAAAGATTATTTTGTCGAGGATATAGAGTGCAATGGTGTTGAAAGCCCGGTCTACTTAGTACACAGAATTTACAGAAACATAAAGACAAACATCTGGTTTAAAGAGATGGATTCACTTGCAAGTTTTATTGAAAAGCTTGCGCAGAGATGCGGGAAATATATCTCTTATGCAAACCCTATTTTAGATGGAAGTCTTCCAGATGGAAGCAGAGTTAATGCAACATACACTAAGGATATAACAAGCCGAGGGCCGACTTTTACAATAAGGAAGTTCACAAAAGTTCCGTGGACCCCTCCAAAGCTTCTTGCAATGAATACATTAAGCCCTGAAATGCTTGCTTACTTGTGGATTCTGACAGAATTCAAGATGAATATCCTTATTACCGGGGGAACTTCTGCAGGAAAAACAACGCTGTTAAATGCAATTACGTTTTTTATACCTCCAGAAGCAAGAGTTGTAAGCATTGAAGATACAAGGGAATTAAACCTTCCGCATGACAACTGGCTTCCTAGCGTTGTAAGAACATCAGCCAATGTTGCAAAAGTCAGCGACATAGATTTATTCACATTATTAAGAAATTCCTTCAGGCAGAATCCGGATTATGTAATTGTCGGGGAGGTTAGAGGAAAAGAGACATATGTTCTTTTCCAGGGAATGGCCTCCGGACACTCTTCAATATCCACAATACATGCAGACTCTGTGGATACTGTTATTAAAAGGCTTGAAACGCCGCCAATAGAGCTTTCTCCAACTCTTCTTAATGTTCTGGATTGCATATGCATTATGACCCATGCAATTGTAAAAAAGCAGCAAACAAGAAAGCTAAAGGAAATTGTTGAGATAATTAACGTAACCCCTGATGGGATAGCTTTAACAAACACCCCTTTTGTCTGGAATCCTGCCGACGACAGATTTTACTTCAAGAAAACAAGCAAGATCTTTGAGAAAATTGCAAAAAGATATGGGTTAAAAATGGAGGATCTTGACCTTGAATTCAAAAGAAGAATAAGGGTAATTTATGAATTGTATCAAAGGAAGATCTTCAAGTTCTGGGAAGTCAGAGATATAATCAATAAATATTCTAAAAAGAAAGAAGAAGTTTTGAGAGAATTGGGAATTGAATAATAAAGACAACCTACGGTTTTCTTTATGAGTTTTCCCATAAATTTGTCAAATCAAAATATTTAATAAGATATTTTTCCTGTCTTTGACATGAAAAAAGGTGATGCAGAGTTTCTTCTTCAGCTAATAGACCCCTTAGAGAAGGCAGAAGCCAGACTTGAATGGGCTTATCAAAAGAAGGATTATGACGAATTCTACAAACTTAAAAAGTTCATAATGCAAATCCAGCAAAAAATAAGCGAGGTAATTGGCTGATGGAAGGCTATAATAGTGAATTAAAGGAGGCAATAAACAAGGAAATAAAGATAATTAGGGAGCTAGGAAAACTCTTTAAAGATGCTGAAAGAAAAAGCCCGGAGGAAAAAACAATGATTAATTCTCATGCCTCAAAACTAACAGAGGTCTTAAGGATAACAAGTGATGAGGTCTCAAGCATTCTTGAAGATATGTCTGTTGTAAAACCCCTGTCAATAAATGTAGATGAACCTAAAATCAAGATAATTACTCCTGCAAAAACAACAACTTATGCTGTAAAAAACGACGAGAGTGCCAAGAAAAAGCCGGTATCCGATAAGCTAAGCGAAATAGAAATAATGACATTAAAAAGGCTTAAAAGAAAAAAGAAATCAGTTATGCAGAAAAAAATTAAGAAGCCAAGCAAGTATGTTGCGATTTCTAGCAGAATGTTTGGAAAGCAGGCTGCAAGTTTAAGCAAGAAAGACCTGTTCCTTACTCTAAAACGCGATTTGGTCAAGGCGCACCTTGAGTTTATCCCAGAAAATTATATTTCAGCAATACTTTTTACAACTTTCTTGGTTTTTGTGATATCTTTTATCGCGGTTATTTTCCTCCTTTTCCTAAACATTGGAATAGATTATCCTTTCATAACAAAGGTTGCTGAAGGCTTGGGAGCAAGATTCTTAAAGGTTTTCTGGGTCTTTCTTGTCTTTCCGATTGCCACATCCATAATAATGTACTTTTATCCTTCTATGGAGAAGAAGTATATAGAAAACAAGATAAACCAAGAACTGCCGTTTGCAACAATCCACATGTCTGCAATTTCCGGGGCGTTGGTTGAGCCAAGCAAGGTTTTCAGCATTATCATCTCCACTAAAGAATACCCCTATCTTGAAAGAGAGCTTACGAAGCTTATTAATGAAATAAATGTTTATGGATATGACCTTGTCACTGCGTTGAGAAATGTATCCTTTAATTGCCCAAGTGCAAGGCTTGCTGAGCTGTTAAATGGTATTGGAACAACAATAACTTCTGGAGGAAGCCTTCAGGATTTTTTTGATAAAAGATCCCAGAGCTTGCTTTTAGAATATAGGCTTGAAAGAGAGTCCTATACTAAAACAGCAGAAACTTTCATGGACATTTATATAAGCCTTGTTATTGCCGCCCCTATGATCTTAATGCTTTTATTGATAATGATGAGGGTTTCGGGATTAGGAGTTACTTTAAGCACTTCAATGATAACATTGGTTATTGTTCTTGGGGTCGCAATGATTAATGCAATATTTTTGATGTTTTTACAACTAAAACAACCGCAAGCATAAAATGGAAAAAAACAAAAGACCTAGGTTTTTAAAATGGCATTGAAAGGATTACACTGGACAGGAATAATACTGGCTTTAATTGTAATTGGATTAAGTTTTTTATTCTACAATGAACAGGCCTTTTTCTTTATAATTGGTATGGGAGTCATTATAGGAATAACACCTTTTGTTTTCACACTTATACACGAAACGAAAGTTAACAGCGAGAAAGAGGAAATGTTTCTTGAATTTGCCAGAAACCTTGTTGAAAGCGTAAAGACAGGCACCCCGATAAGCAAAAGCATAGTCAACATGAAAAACAAGCCATACGGGGTCTTAAGTGATCACGTTAAGAAAATGGCTAATCAGATCTCAATGGGAATTCCTTTAAATCAGGCATTAAGAATTTTTTCAGAAGACGTAGATAACCGGGCAATTTCTAGGGTAGTTACTCTTATAGGGCAGGCAGAAAGAGCTGGCGGAGATATTGGCGAGATTCTGGAAGCTGTTGCGGGGGCTGTAAGCCTCTCTGACAAATTAAAGAAAGAGAGGAAATCAACAATATCTTCTCTAGTAGTTCAGGGATATATTGTATTTTTTGTCTTTATGATAATAATCCTTGTTATGCAATTTAAAATTCTTCCAATGCTTTCTGGAATTGCGGACGCCGGAATTTCTGGAGGGGCTGTTGCAGGAATAGGCCAGCCTTCAGGAAACCTGGACATTTCAAACGCATTTCTCTACCTATTATTGATCCAGGGATTTTTTTCGGGAATAGTTATTGGGAAGTTGGCAGAAGGAAGCGTTAAGGCAGGAATAAAACACTCTTTTGCGTTAATGCTCTTAGCATTCATCATCTTTACAGGATCTAAGCTGGTATTCTAATCAGATAACTTTTTATAATTCTGTTTTGTATTTAAATTATGATAAAAAGAGGCTATAAGCACGGCTCACATGTCGGGGTTATTGCATCGTTTACCTTATTCATTTTTTTCATGATTGTTCTTTATTTTATCATGGAGCCAACACTTAGCTTTAAAAAAGATAAACAAGTTTTAGCAGAATCAATAAAAAATGAAATAAGCAGGGAATTTGCTGGGAATTTAACCATCGCCATAATCAATTCTACAACGGGCGGGTGCCTTAAAATAGCCAATTCGGATGCGGACGTTTTTAACTCTGGAGCTATTGTAAAAAACGCTAATGGCGACGCTGTTTCTGCGGGCTTTGACCTTAACAACCTAATAATTGACCCTCCCGGAACAAATCTCGCCTGGATTTATTATTCAGAAGAATTTTCCATAAATAACAAACCGGACAGCGGATGCTTAAACCCCCAGATATTGTCGGTTAGAAAAACCAACCCCTTATTTTTAAGAAAGATAGTTTTAGGAGTTGCAAACTTTTCAGAGCTAAAAGAAAAACTGAAGGTTCCAAGCACCAGCGATTTTGCGGTTTCGTTTGAGTATGGAGCAAATACAATCTATGCCGGAGAAAATAAGACAAGCGGAAACATTTATGTAAAGGAAATTCCTGTGCAATATGTGGATCAGTCGGCTAATGTTTTGCCTGGAAAAATAAAAATAAGAGTGTATTAAGATGAAAAATAAGATAATGCAAAGAAAGAGAGGGTGGGTAAAGATAGTAGAAGCCTTTGTTGCAATACTTTTAATTGCAGGAGTTGTTCTCACGCTTTTAAATAGGGGCCAGGATCTACAGGATTACTCTAAGGAGATTTACGAGGTAGAGGAGTCTATTCTTTTTCAAATACAGACAGATGAGATTCTGAGAAACAATGTTGTTAGTGCAGGACCTTTGCCGACAGATGCTCCGGCAAGCATTGAAAACTTTATAGATAACAATATCCCCCCACATTTGATCTGCAATGGAAGAGTTTGTGACCTAAATGACCGGTGTGGTTTTTCTGGGACAATAGATAAAGACGTGTATGCCAAATCTGTTGCAATTACAGGAACTCAAACAACATACAATCCCCGACAATTAAAGATTTTCTGCTGGTTAAAAGGATGAAAAAAGAGATAGAATCTATCAGAGAAAGAAATATAAGAGTTGAAACAGACAAGGCATGGGAGACTTCATTTACAAGAAGAGGGATAATTGCTATTTTAACATATATGGTCATAGGATTATTCTTAACCTCAATCAAGGTTTCTAATCCGTGGCTAAATGCACTCGTTCCTTCAGTGGGATTTATTTTATCAACCTTGATATTATCTCCCATTAAAAACTATTGGGTAAAAAATATTTACAAAAGATGAAATTCAAATTTCTATCGCATACAGCAGACATAAAGTTCCAGGCATTTGGAAAAACGCTGAAAGAAGTTTTTGAGAATTCCGGCCTTGCTCTAATTAAAGTATTTTACGAGGGAAAGATAAAAAACTCTAAAAACAAGAAGATTAAAGTCAAAGGCAAAGATTTAGAGTCATTAATGTATAATTTTTTAGAGGAAATTCTTTTTTTGATAGACGCTGGAGGATTTTTGCCTGGCAAGATAAAAATTAAAATAAGTGAGGAGAAAAAAACAATAGAAGCAGAACTTTATGGGGATAAAATAGGAAATTACAAAGTAAGGCCCGATGTAAAAGCAATAACTTACAATGACATGTTTGTAAAAAAAACAAAGGGCAGGTGGATCAGCCAAATAGTCTTAGATGTTTAGAATAAAAATCCTTAAAAATATACAATTTCTTAAAGATAGTATTAAAACTTCTCTCGGAGGCAATAAGAAGAAGTTGCTTGAGGGATGTAAAACCGTAGGTTTTAAACATGAAGATTATTGTTCAAGTCAAGTTTGGATCTGAAAAGCAGAGAATTGTAAGATTTGGGAATTTTAGATACCTAGTTTATATTTTATCCGGCAAGGACGAAGATGATGCAATGAACGAGTTTGTTTCTTTGATGTCTAAAGAGCTTACAGTGCCTCCTTCCAGGTTCCATTATAAAGGCAAGGAAGGAGAGAATTATATTTTCGATGTAGATTAATATTTAAATTATAAATTATTCTAAAAATTATGGAAATTAAAAAAATACAAGAGAACGTATATGAAATTTCGAAAGAAAAAGGGATGAATGTTCCTGCTATAGTTTTTGCTTCTGAAAAAATCCTAGAAGACATAAAGAAAGATAAAACACTTGAACAAGCCAAGAATGTTGCTAATTTGCCTGGAATTTTAAAATATTCAATTGCTTTAAGTGATGCACACCAAGGCTACGGTTTTCCAATTGGGGGAGTTGCTGCCTTTGATATAGATAAAGGAATTGTTTCCCCTGGCGGAGTTGGTTATGATATTAACTGCAGTGTAAGACTTTTAAAAACTAATTTAAAAAAACAAGACATAGTCAAAAAACAAAAAGAAATTGCAAGTGCCCTACAGAGAAAAATACCCTCTGGGCTGGGAAGGGGAAGCAGGTTCAATATCACTAAAGAAGAATTGAAAAAAGTGCTGAAAAGCGGAGCAAGGTACATGGTTGAGAGGGGGCTCGGATTTAAGGAGGACTATCTTCATATGGAAGAGGAAGGATGTTTAAAAAATGCCGATCCTGAAAAAGTTTCTGACAGAGCAATTAAAAGGGGTATTGGACAGCTGGGAACTATCGGAGCAGGAAATCATTTTCTTGAAGTGCAGTATGTTGACGAGATTTTTGATGAAAAGGTGGCAAAGTCTTTTGGAATTGAAAAAGGACAGGTAACGATTATGATTCACTGTGGGAGCAGGGGGCTAGGACACCAAGTAGCTAGTGATTACATAAAACTAATGGAGGACGAGTATGGTTTCAAGAATCTTCCTGACAGAGAGCTGATTAACGCACCGATAAAAAGCAAGCTTGGAAGAGACTATTTAAGTGCAATGGCAGCTGCTGCAAATTTTGCTTTTGCAAACAAGCAACTTATAACTCACTGGGTCAGAGAAGAATTTTCTTATCTGTTCAAAGAATCAAAAATTGATGTTGTTTACGACATTTGCCACAATATTGCAAAATTCGAGGAGCAGTTGGTTAATGGAAAACTAAAAGAGGTTTGCATACATAGGAAAGGGGCAACTAGAGCTTTTGGAAAAGGAAGAAAAGAAATTCCAGAAGTTTATAGAAATGTCGGGCAGCCAGTTATAATCCCAGGAAGTATGGGGACCGCCTCTTATTTGCTTGTAGGAACTAAAAAAGCAGAAGAAATGACTTTTGGAAGCACGGTTCACGGTGCCGGAAGAGTTAAAAGCAGAAGCAAGGCAATAAAAGAACTGAATAGCGACAAGATAAAAAGCGAGCTGGAGAAGAAAGGTATTGAATTAAAGGCAGAAAGCCGGAAGTCAATTGTAGAGGAAGCCCCTGAAGTCTATAAAGATATTGAGGAAGTTGTTAAGGTTGTTGATGAAGTTGGAATAAGCAAAAAGGTTGCAAGACTAAAACCTTTAATTGTCGTTAAAGGATAAGAGTAAGAAGAATATTTATAAAAGGTGTTTCCCTTTAAAATATATTAAAATGAGGTTGAAAATGAACCTTTAGGAAAGGTTCCCAAACTAGAATTTTAAAAGATGATTAAAAGATTAGGAATTTTTATTGCATTTTTAGCAATTTTTATGTTTGCACTAGTGGTTATTAGCGCATTAAAATATGATTGTGATATAAGGTCTGTTGGGAGCTGCAATGTTGCCCCTTGGAATAATATTGTTTTTAAAATTTCTGCAACAACAAACGCGCATGCCGAGATTTATTCTTTAACTAATTATAGTTATGCTTTCTGCTGTAATTGGACCGGAACAAGAACTTGCACATCAGGGCCAGTAAATAACACAATTGTTAAATTATCCTCCACTGGAAACGCACACGGAAGTGTGAAAAGATTTACTTATACAACAAACATTTGCTACCAAGATATAGAATGTGAGAATATGGCTGCCTGCACCGGAGATTATCCAATACAGGCCTTTTCTCTTTCTGCCCCAAACAATTCACATTTTGCAATATATAGTGACCCTAACTATCCAATAAAAATTTGCTGTAAAAATCCAAACGAGCCTCCAGAAACCTTAACTTGTGCTCAGCAGGGAGGAACTCAATGTTCTGCGCCAAACTATTGTGTTGGAAGTACACCTCCTGCAAGCGATACTTCAAACTGCTGTGTTGGATGTTGTGCTAATCCTGATTCAACAACGTGCGGGTCAAGAGTTTGTGGAACAGCAACAAATAATTGTGGAACACAAGTCAATTGTCCTCCGGGCGGAGATGGTTCAACAACAAAATCTTGCTGGCAGATGTTTGGAACATGCAATGCTACTGGAACACAAACATGTACAGCACAAGGGCAGTGGGGAAGCTGTTCTGTTACAGACCCAGGAATAGCGTACTGCCAAAGCACAGGAAGAGAGTGTGGGGATAACACTTGCGGGGGAAGCTGTGGGACATGCACCCTGCCAGAAACATGCAATGCAGCAACCGGAATGTGTGAAGGGGGATGTGTTGTGAATGAAACTCAATCCCAAACATGCACAAGAGTGTTTGGTGCAGGCTATCAATGTGGAACAACAACAGATAATTGCGGAGGAACAGTCAATTGCGGAAGTTGCAATGCAACCTCAAGCTGTGTTTCGGGGCAGTGTATTCAGGGAGCTCAACCATGCAATCTAATTTCTGCTGCTTGGGATCGGGCAAATGCTGTTGAAGGAACAACAGTTCATTTAGATGTACAAGGCAGCTCATCAACTTCATGCAATGGATTAACTATTTCTTTTGAAGTTAAAGAAGACGACGGAATTCTTGGAAGTGATCCAGTCAATATTAACCCTTCAAATATACAGTTTACTGGAGCAAACGCACAAGGAAACTGGATCGCAGAGTATCAAAGCGATCAGTCAGGAGATCCAGAATATTTCTTTAGGGCGAATATAACAAGCACAGGAGAAATCTTGCAAAGTGGAGCGCCAAATCCACTATTAACCGTAACACAAACGCCACAAAGCTGCCAAGGAATAACACTTTGCACACATTATACTGATCAGGCATCGTGTGAGGCAGATGCTTGCGCTACAGACGCAAACGAACCTGCAAATACGTGCGCTGCGTGTGCGTTAGGAGATGAGAGCCATGACATTAATTGCAGGTGCTACTGGGATGCTAGCGGAACCGGAGAGTGCAAATTCACTAAGGATACAGAAACCTGTCCTAACCCACAACAAGGAGAGTGCAATAACAATAATGTTCAAGAAGACTTGCTTGGAGAGTCCTGTGATGGAACAGACCTAGCTGGAAAGACCTGTGCAGACTTCAACTTTGCAGGAGGGGATTTGGCTTGCGACAATAACTGCAGTTTTGATCCTAGCGGGTGCACTGGATTCTACTGCGATAATGATGGAATTGTTGATTTTGGAAATGAAACCTGCGATGGGACAAACTTCACAAGAGAAGAAGGAGGGGTTTATCAGTGCACTGATCCTATATTTGATGATTTTGATAGAGGAGACTTGGTTTGTAATAATTGTATCATAGACCCTGATGGCTGCATAAAAGACAACTTTGGGGGTGGCGGTGAAGAAGGATTCTTAATTGGAAACTGCACATATACTACAAACACCATAAAAGAATGTGATGAAGAGCCTGTTGGAATTTACACTGCGTCCTGGGATGGGACCTGGAGATGGGGAGTTAATAATACTGGATGGAGCAGTACCAACGACTGCATTGCAAACTCGCCTTGTGATTTAGCAAGCGAGTGTGTGCTTGACGGAATTTTATATTACTGTGATCCTGAAGGAAAGAGCGGACTCTGCACGCAAGGAGGATCAACAACCATAGAATGCCCTGCACAAATACGGCTTCCCTTCTTTAATGCATATGGCTTAATTGTTTCATTATTGGCAATATTTGCAGTTTATTTCTTAATTTCAAGAAGGCATAAAAAAGTTTTATAAAGCAAATCAGCCTGTTCTAATTATGAGAAAAGAGGTATTTGTTTTAATTGTTTTTGTGTTTTTTATGGCGTCTTTGGATTTTATTTCTCCAGCATGCACCTTTAGAAGATTGGATTGGGGGCCAGGAACAATTGTAGAGAATAATGATGCCACAATTAACATAGGGGTACAAGGAGACACATGCCAAGGAAAGGTAGTAAGTCTCAGTGTTAAAGAATACGACAGGGGACAGACCGACGACACTCCGACAAGCCAGCCAGCAAGTGTTACAATACCAAGTAATTCCCCGCAGCCGAATACATGGGTTTTTGCATACGGGGCTTGGGGGGCCAAGTTTATGGAAGATACAGATCATTCAGGAGAGACTAATCCTCCAGAGTATTACCTAATCGCAACACTAGATGGAGTAACAGTAACAACTAAAGAAGACAGGACGTATGTTTTTTCTAATCAATACCTTAATGTTACAAAATATGTTGCCCCACAGTGTGCAGACTCTGACTCAGGAAAGACATACAATACCTTCGGAACACTAACTGCAACAAACTCTTCCGGAACCTTTATCTTTGATGATGACTGTATAAATGCAAGCAACTTAAAAGAATATTATTGCAACAACAATCAAGCAGCCTATGAATCTTATAAATGCGCTTACGGATGTATTAATGGGGCATGCAATTTAAGTCAGCAGCAAAATCCCCCGCAATGCACGAATAATAGTTGGTGCCAATCCCAGCATGGGGCCAATTACATCTGTTCTAAAGGAAATTGCATATTAAATTCCTCTCAAAATCCCCCCATAAATTCTTCAGTCTATCACCCAACAAGCTGCACAAATTCAGAGATAAGAAAAGTTTGGGATTCTGTATTCAAGGAGAGCTCTGCAAATACAACCATATTCAAAAATGGGACTTCTGCCAGCGAATGCGGGTATTTTGCATATAAAGCTCAAGGTAGCAAGGTTCACTACATGATTGCAGGAACAATTGATCTTTTTGGATATCCGGTATTTATTCTGGTTGCAGAAAAATTGGGGGCAAAGCCGGAATTTATCGATATCTTGAATGAGTTAAATAGCTATAGCGATGTTGAAAATTTGAGTGGCCTATTGATTCTTCATAATTTTACCAAGTTACGACCAAGTCCTTTGAACTTTAGCGACCTAAATTTAGAATTTACTAGCTTTTTCAAGGAAACACCCACCAACTGGACAGAGGTAGAACTTATTCCCCCCCTAGCAAATGAAACAGCATATATGTTTGAAAAGAACACTTCAAGCACAGTCATTAGCGGAACAATAACTCTAAAGAGAGACAATATCCAATTATTTCTTATTTCAGCAAATGAAACAGAAGGCATAGAAAATCAAACCATTAAAGAGCAGGCAAACCAATCAATCAACAAAAAACAAGAAAAGATAAATAGAATCAAAATCCAGGTGAATACCTTTCCTGCTTTTTCAAGAGAAACACTGAATGAGGTATTGGCAATTAATGAAAGTCAAAGGCAATTAGACATAATAAAAAGGGAATATCAAAATGCGAGCCTGGATGAAGAATTCGAGGAAATTTTAACGGAGGTTTCTGAAATTGATGTTTTAGATTCTTTAGCAATAACAAAGACTGCAGACTCTTTATTGTTTTTTCCTGGAGAAAACAGCATAAACCCGGAGGTTATCTCCAGCATAACTCAGGAGAGCTACAACTCAAGCAAAGAATCCTCTTATATAACTGCAATAAAAGATTGGAACTTTGAAAATTTTGAAATAAGAGTTAATTTCAAGGAAATCTCCGGGATAAAAACCTATCAGGAAACCCCAATCTTAAAAATTTTTGATGTGAATTTGATTGAAAAAGAAACGATTAGCGATGAATTTTATCTCATAATAAGGAACATTGGCGGTCTGAAGTTTCAGAATGATTACGGGCAGCAGGTTAGTGGAGATTACACCTATATCCCTTTAAGCTCCGGGCAGCAGACAATAACCTTATTGACTACGGAAGACCTGGCATTTACAGACCTCCCAATTTTTTTATCTCCGCACCTTAGTGAATTGCAAATCAAAGACACCCCAAACGGAGGCGGAAAAGGCGGAATTTCTAAATGGCTTTTTTACATTGTTCTAATGCTATTCATAATCTTAATGGTTATTGTCGCATACGTTATGATGAGAGGATGGTATAAAAATAAGTACGAATCTTATTTATTCAAAAACAAAAGCAACTTATACAACCTACTTTCATACATAGGAACTGCAAAAACCAAAGGAATAAAAAACGAAGAAATTAAAGCTAGATTGAGGAAAACTGGCTGGAGATTAGAACAGATAAATTATGCAATAAAAAAATTTGAAAGTGGAGCACAAATGAGGATACCTATGCCCCATCAACCCCCTCCCGGAGCAAGATTTGTCAGAAAAAGTAGTTAATTATTAGTGAAATATTTATAAAGATAAATTACAAAGCTATACTATGGCCATAAAAATTTTGAAGAATTTCTTTAGCAGAATTTTTGCAGGCATGTTTAAGAATAAAAGAGAAATAAAACTTGGATTTTACGGACCTCCAAACGCAGGAAAAACATCCCTAGCAAATAGAATCTGCAAGGATTTTACTGGTGAGGAGATAGGAAGTGTGAGCAAAATTCCCCATGAGACAAGAAATGTTCAATTTAAGGAAAAGGTTGAGATAAACTACAAAGGCAAGAAGCTTGTTTTTAAGCTAATAGACACCCCCGGAATAGCAACGAGAATAGATTACGAAGCTTTTTTGCAATATAGGCTTAATAAGAAGGAAGCAAAAAAGAGAGCAAAGGAAGCTACACAGGGCGTAGTTGAAAGCATTAAATGGCTTGATGATATGGATCTTGTAGTTATTGTTCTAGATGCTACCGAAAACCCTTACAACCAGGTGAATATAACCATTATCGGGAATTTGGTGGCAAGAAAGATCCCTGTCTTAATAATAGCTAACAAGGTTGATTTAAGGAAGGCAGATGTTAAAAGAATAGAGGCTGCATTTCCAGAATATGAGGTGCTTGGAATCAGTGCCAAGTTTGGAAATAACTTGGAAGATTTTTATGAGTCAGTGTTTAAATTATCAAAAAAAGTCAAGTAAATAAACCTTTTAGGAAAAGGTTTCCAAAAACGAAAGATAAACATTTTAAAATATATGTTACGATATATACATTATAAAAATATAAAAAAGAGGAAGACATAGAATGGCTCGGAAAAATTTAGGAAAGATAAAAGGATTTACTATTCAGTTTATGCCCTATACTGAGATAAAGGACCTTACTAGCAATGAAAGAATAAGAAAAATACTTAATATTGTTTTAGGGAATAACATACTTATTCTGCAAGGAAAATTAAGACCGGAAGAAGAGACAAGACTTATAGGAGATACTATGGCCATGATAGATCATGTTAAGGGATTCAAGGGAATTGAACTTGCAGTTATTGCCGGGAATGGCAATGAAAGTATCTTTGATAAAATGAGAAAAGGGGTTGCAAATGCAATTGCTGGCGGCGATTTGGGGGCTGTGACAATCATAGGTCCTGCAACAATAGTCAAAGAAATGAAGAGAAATCCAAAAAAGATAGAATTGTTGTTGAAGGGGTGATTAATTCATCATTTCACGAAATTTCTTAATAACAAATTCTGACTTAATAGCTTTCATGCATTTATAATCATCAGTTATGCATCTTGTTTTTTCGTGTCCAATAAATAATTTTTCATCCTCTTTCTTGCATCCAAAGGAATATCCATGCATTCCACAAGGCTGAATTGGACAAGAAGACTTTATATAAAAAACTTGTTGAGAAGGATAACTTACAACTTCTTTTCTAGAGCTTCCTAACAAAACTAAAACATTTTTAGCGCCAACAGCTGCTGATCCATGAACCATAAAAGTATCTAAAGTTATCCCCCTTTACTGACCTTAGAGATAACTATAGATTGTCTTATAGAAAATTTTGAATTAGATAAATCTATTAATTCATAATCTTTACTTAAATCTTGAATTATTATTTTCCAATATTCTTGGGGTAAATCCTTATTTAATGAGTTAGTTTTAGATTGAATCCAAATTACCGGTTTTTTATATTTGTTTAGTTCTTTTTTAGCCCATTCTATCTCTTCTTTTGATAAATTTATTTTAGGAAGGAATCTCTTTAACTTAACATTAAGCTGTTCTTCCGCAATTTCAATCATATGAACATAAAGAGGTCTGAAAGGAATATTATTATGGGGTCTTCTATCCAAATAATTGCTTAAATCAACATCAAATTTGACATTTGTTGAAGCTAGTTTGGCCTGAATTCCTTTTATTCCTTCAAATAATTCAGGGAATTTGGTATAGATCTCTATTTCTTTATCTTGAAATTTGTCTTTCAAACTATAAATCAGAGCTGTAGATGCGACGCTACATCCTAAAGTGTCAAATAATTTAACCTTTATTGTTTCAGCCATTTTTGTATGCTTTTTCTAGCGTTTGAAAAGAAGGTTTTTTATTAAAAAAGATCTTAAATTGAGCAATTGCTTGATAAACTAATATATCCAATCCAGAAACGGTCTTGCACCCTCTCTTTTTGGCTTCTTTTATCAAAGAAGTTTTCGTTGGATCAAAAATAACATCTATAATAATTTTATTTCTAACCAATATAGATTTACTTACAATTCTATTTTTTATTAAGTCTATAGAAGTAGCATTAATTAAAACATCATAATCTCTTATACTCTTTATTTCCTTTAGGTCATTATACTTAAAGCCATGTTTACCGGATAACTTCTTTGCCTTCTTTATTGTTCTGTTAAAAATAGTAACTTTACATCTTTCTTTAGACAACCCATAAGCTATTGCCTTAGCAACTCCTCCCGCACCGATTAAAATAACCCCTTTGTTTCTTAGCCTTATTTTTTTCTTCAAAGCCGTAACTGCGCCAATCCAATCAGTGTTATAACCTATAAACTCATTATTTTTCTTAACAATAGTGTTTATTGCCCCGATTGACCTTGCATCTTTAGAGGTCTTGTCAACATAATTTAAGGCTTTTTCTTTGAATGGTATGGATATTGTAAACCCATAAAACCCTTTGTCTTTTAGCTCTTTTAACTTTTTATTAATATTTTCTACAGAAAATCCAAGGTAAGAGGCATTAAGCTTTAAGGTTTTTATCCCATAGTTATACATTTTTGTTGCTTTAGAGCTTTGTTTTTTAGATAAAGAAGCAATTAATCTGGTTCCTGTGCCCATTTTTATAGTAATATCGATAAGTTTAATAAATTTTCTAATCCCACAAAATTTATAATCATTGATTTCTTTAATCAGTCATGCCACACCAGTGTGTAAAATGCTCTAGAATCATTCCTTTAGGAAGCAAGGAATTACTAGAAGGATGTGCAGACTGCAAGGGGAGATTTTTTTTCTATGTTAAAGAAGAACACTTACAAAAAATAAAGGAAGAACCAATAGAAATTCCTGAAGCATCCAGAGAAAGCATAGAGCAGGATATAAGAGAAATGGCAGGAATAACTGACGAAGACGCGCCAGTTATACTGGATCTAGAGTCAATAAGAGTTACCGGAGAGGGAAAGTTTGAAATAGATATTGTAAAATTGTTTAACAAAAAAAGGCCGTTAATATACAAGATTCAAGAAGGAAAATACATTATTGATCTGGCTTCTACTTTACAGCAGAGTGCAAAAGACCTAAAAGAGATTAGGAACCCAGATGAAGAAGATTGATTCTGTATTTGAAGAGGCTTTAACAAGAGTTAAACCTGCTAAAGAAGAAATCCAAGAAATAGATAAATTATTGAAAGATTTTTTAAAAAAAATAAGAAATCGGATCAAAAAATTAAAGGTCAGAGCAGAAATTTTTGTTGGGGGAAGTTATTCCAAGAATACACTTATAAAAAAAGATTATTATGATATAGACATATTTCTAAGATTTGACAAAAAACATAAAGACCATATAAGCAATCTAAGCAAAAAAATAATATCTCATTTTAATAACTGTGAGAGGATCCACGGATCAAGAGATTATTACAGAATAAAGGCCAGGAATAATATTTTTTTTGAGGTTGTTCCTGTCCTTAAGATCAATGATCCAAAAGAAGCTGAAAATATAACTGATTTATCTTACTCCCATGTTAAGTATATTAATAAAAAAATAAAATCAAATAAAATTCTTGATGATATAAGAATAGCAAAGGCTTTTTGCCACGCAAACAACTGTTATGGGGCAGAGTCTTATGTGCAAGGATTCTCAGGATATGCTTTGGAACTTTTAATATATCATTATGGGGGTTTTGTTAATTTCCTAAAGGCAGTTGAGAAACCTGTTAAAGACAAGGTAATAATAGACATTGAGAAACAGTATAGGAAAAAGGAGGAAATTCTTATGAATATAAATGAGGCAAAGCTGCACTCCCCAATAATACTTATAGATCCAACCTACAAGCAAAGAAATGCTCTTGCAGCATTATCTCAGGAAACCTTTGATAAATTCAGAGAAAATGCAAAACAATTTTTAAAAAACCCGTCTATAAAACTCTTTGAACAAAAAAAGACAAACCTAGATAAGATAAGATCAAATGCCTTAAAAAACAAAAATGATTTTATATTGCTAGAAGCAAGCACAGACAAGCAAGCAGGAGATATTGCTGGAAGCAAACTCTTAAAATTTTACAGACATTTCAATGAAGAGATCTCCAGATTTTTTGAGATAAAAAACAAAGGATTTAACTATGATAAAAGAAAAACGGCTAGATATTTCTTTGTTGTAAAGAGCAAGGGAGTCATTATCTTAAATGGCCCTGATGCAAAAGACAAAGATAATTTACTGAAATTTCAAAAAAGACATAAAAACATATTCATAAAAAACGGAAAAGTTTTTGCTAGGGAAAAAATTAATTTTACCTTAAAGTTTTTTATTGAAAACTGGAAAAAAGAAAACACCCAAAAGCTAGAAGATATGCATATCACAAAACTGTCTATTATAAGATAATTATTTTAGAGTTAGCTCTTCTGGGATTACTAACTTAGTTATATCACTTGGCCAGGAGGTTCTCGCAGACTCAAGGAAATCGGATAAAGCAAACTTAATATCTGTCACTTTTTTAGGCCCCAATGCAACAAGAGGTATTTCAGTAATATGCTGCAAATCTTTAGGGGAGGAATCTACTGTAATAATTGGCCTAGAGCTTAAATCCAAAAACCTAAAGTTGTATGAATCTCTATTGGTTAGATCTTGAACGGTTTGCCAGTATAAAAGATATTTCACCCCCCCATGATCTGCCGTAGAAAAAATTCTGCCCTGCAAGGATTGGTTTACAAGATCATAAGCTGTTCTGTTCACCATTTTATTTTGTTAATTTGAAGTTATTTAAGCTTTTACTTCTCCAAGAGATTTCTCAAATAAAGTTGCAAAGGCCTGAGCGAAAAACTCTGAGTTAAGCCAGATGGCCATATCGTCTTTATCTGAATTCTTGGACAAGTAGAAGAGAATTTCTTTTCTGTCCACTATAAAGAACTTTGAATCTATTGCAACCGGCCTTATTTTTACCCCAAAATCATCTGAGATTTTCTTAATCAATTCTTTGTTTCCAGACAATGCGATAGTAACTTTTATGTTAGCCCCTTTTAGTAAATCAATGGTTTGCTTGAAAAGTTTTGATTTTATATTAATTTCATCTGCGTTTGTGCAGACAATAACTTCTTTCTTTGCATTCTGGAGAATCTCTCTAATATGGTTTGAAATATTTGATCTTCCCCTCAATGCAGCAGACAAGTCAGCTGTTTTTACTGGGCTTAATCCACCATGATATAATTCTTCTAGCTTTCTGAATTCCTCTGTGTCTTTAATCTTCAATAGGGCTTCTATCCTCTCTTCAGCGTCTTTTCTTGTGTTGTTTTTCATTTTCTCAAGAATCATTCTTGGCTTTACTCCTAGATACTTAACTGGCTTTCCAAGCTTTACTATGGCGAAGCCTTTCTTTTCCAAACTCTCGAGAACATCATAAGTCCTTGACCTAGGAACTCCAGAAAGGTCTGCAACCTCTCCTGCAGAAGCAACTCCTTTTCCAAGCAAAGCTAACCAGACCTTTGTTTCATAGATATTAAGGTCAAAATAATCTTTGATCTTGCTTATTAATTCTGATTTTACGAGCATTTTTACCTTGACAAATTAATTACTATATCCAGATAGGTTTTAAGCCTTACCGATTCGGCTTTAGCCTTTTGGATATATAATGTAACTATTCAGTAGGTACTATGCTTTATAAATCTTATGGTATTGTTACTTTTTAATAGTGGATACAATAGAAGGGTTTATAAATAAAAAAGTTAAGCATAGTTTATGAAAAACAACAATAGAACTGCAGGATTTCTAGACGATGAAAGACCAGATTTCTATAGAGAAAATCTTCTTGGAAAATGGATGGCGGTTTCCCAGCCACACGGAACTACTCTTGGAGGTCTTGTCATGGGATTTACATATGGACATCTTGTGTTAAACCCACACATGGCCCCTATAGATTTTGATCCTGAAACCGGAGAAATTATGGCCCTGGTTCCTGGAAACCAGTATATAGATATAGTTCCTGGTATGAGATATGGTGAGACAACAGAAGCAAGACTAAGAAATTACTGCGCATATGAGAATGCCAAATCAAGCAAACGAAAACCGAATGTTGAGCCCAATGGCACCCCTAAAACACCAGATAACCAATAATCATCCCAATGAAAATTCCTGCAGTTATGAAAGGCATTGCAGGATAAAACTTCTTTTTCTCAGCGTACAAAAATAAGTATGTAAGCCCGGCAGCTGCGCCAAGAATTACCAGCAAAGCAGGCCAAAATCCAAACTTGTTTAGTATAACTCCTGCAGTTATTATTGGGAAAACTATATCTCCCCCTCCAAGAATGGCAATGTTTATCTTTACTTTTTTCTTTTTTAGGTCTGATTTTTTCATATTTTTTATTTTAGCAGCTACTTTCCTTGAAACATAAGGCACAAAAAACCCGGAGAAAATCTTTAACTTATTAATTTGGTATTTGGCCATTTTCTGCATTATTCCTGAATGCCAAACCGCCCAGATGTCATATGCTGAGATCAAAATTAGAAGAACTATTATCGTCCAAACACTTAGAATAGGAACAAATACCGCAGCTATTCCAGGATAAATCAGTAATTCAGTAAGATTATGAACCAAAAAGTTTCTCCTAAAAATTTTAATGAAGGCAAACGGAATTGCCAGAACAAGCGCAATAATCAGGGCTGTTTTTAATGGAATTAAAACAGGGATTATCTTCTCAAAAGCAAGGAAAGAAAGGAAAAGCGCTATTACAACGACGACAAAAAACCAAATTTTTAAGAAATTTTCAATTTTAAACTTCATAAGCAAGAGAAGTATAAAGATTGCTACAATAAATGCAAGGATTAGCTGGAATAAAAATCCTCCTGCCTGCAAATCGTTTTGAGGCTCTGGGGGGGCTAAAAAGGAGAGATAAGGGTTTGGAACATCTTCAATGGTTCCGTTAACTTCTGCACTTACATGCAACGGATCTGCGTGAATAACAGCCAAACCAATAAACTGTGTTACTAAAAACATTACAAGAAGAGCTATTGTTATTTTTATTGTATGTTTCATAGTTTCCTCTTTTTTAATTATCTTAAATAGAAAGAGAAGTTTTTAAATGTTTAAAATTAATTTAAACACATTGCATTACAGGTTGTTTCTACGCCAGTAGAGTATAAGGTCCAGACGCCTGCATTTTTTCTTACTTCACAGCCCCAGTTACCATTGTTAATGAAATCGTTGGTCTTTGTTAAAAAGCATACTGTTTTGGCTCCGATTAAACGAGAATTCCCATTTTGAGCAACATAAACTGTAGAGTCTAAAGTCACTCCGCTGCCAACACATCTCCCATATCCGTCACAGATCATTCCTGAAGCATTAATATCGCCCCAGACATCAATCCCATCATTATCAGCAAGAGTGTCTGGCTCTCCGCCAAAACCCATTCTCCAACCCAAAGGCCCGGCATCCTCCCAGATCCTTGAATCAGTTATTTCTGTTGTTTCTATTCCTCCTGTAAATACCGCAACTCTTCCTTGATGCCCACTCCCGGTAATGCCTCCTGCAGAAGCAGAGCATTTCCAAGCTGCTCCAGTCCATTGAAGATATTGATTAGAATTGCAAGGAGAAGGAGGAGCCAATTCTCCGATAGAGTGCCCAAAAACAGGAGGATTGCTTGTACCAAAAGCATTTATTCCAACAGCCAGAATTACTATTGCAATTGCTACAACAAGAGTATAAAAGGTCTTATTTGAGATTTCAATTTTCACCATCTTCTTCTTGTTTTATTAAGGCAAAGTAGTTTTTAAATATTTATGCTGCTTCCCTGTACCAAGGCATCCTATCCAAGAAATGAGTAAACCAAATCTTCCATGGTTGAACTAAAGGAATAGCTTGCCTTGAGCCAAATTCTCTTTCAGCTAGACGAACCCCCAACTCATGGGCCATTTCATCTTTTGCTCTTAGTGAATTTATGCCCTTAGTTAATTCATAATCTAAAACAAGAGTGTTCCCCACCCACGTTGCTAAATCTCTTGGATCTTTACCAAGCTCATCAAAATATTCTCTTGGCGCAAACTCGACATTGTAACCATTTTGCCTAATTTGTTCAACAAAAAAGCCCAGTATAGCATATTCTGTTCCGGGCCTTAATCTTCCGTGATTCGCTCTTGCAAAGCCCAAGGCCCTTAAAAGAGAGCTCCCGTTATATAAAGTTCTTGCAATTTCCACATTAGGATCCTCGAATTCCATCTTAAATTTTATAAGAAAACTATTTTTAAATCTATCTTAATCTTAAAGATTCCAGCGCTCTTGGGACATTTGTCTCGACACGGTTAAGCTTGTACAATGCTGATGCAAGATCCAGACATTTCGAAACCTCTCCGTGGTTGATAATTATTCTCTTTGGTTTTGGACGCATATTATTAAAGAAAGAGATTAATTCACTTCTTCCTGCATGCGCACTTAATCCTAAGATGGTGTTAACCTCCAAGTTTACCTGAACTATCTCTTCTCTCCCATCTACAGACATTTTAACTTCCTTCACTCCTTCTTGGACCTGCCTTCCCAAAGACCCAACCCCTTGATAACAGACAAAAAGTATTGAATTATTTTTATTGCTTGCAAACTCCCTAAAGTACTCTACAGATGCTCCCCCAACTAACATTCCAGAAGTAGCAAGAACTATGCAAGGGCCTCCTTCAAAAACCTGTTTTCTTTCTTGGGGGCTTCCAACCCTTGAAAATGTTTCTGAAACAAAAGGATTCTTGTCCTGGAATATCTGAGACCTGACTCTTGAGCTAAGAAAATCCGGATAAGCTGTATGAATGGCGTTAATATCCCAGATCATTCCGTCAATGTAAACCGGAACTTTTTCAAGCTTTCCTGAATTTATTGCATCTTCTATTACCAACATTGTTTCCTGGGCTCTTCCTAAACCTAGTTCAGGAATAATAACTTTTCCTTTTCTTTTTATTGTTCTTGAAATTATTTCTAAAAGATCTTCCTCTGCTTTTTGCCTTGGTGGGAGGATGTCCATTTTTGAACCGTAAGTTGCCTCTGTAATAACTGACTCTACCCTTGGAAAGCTGGTTATTGCCGGGTCTAAAAGCCTAGTTTTAACATACTTAAAGTCTGCCGTGTAAAGTAAGTTATGTGCTCCATTACCAATATTTAAATGAACCATTGCGCTTCCTAATGCGTGTCCTGAGTTGTAAAATGTAAGTCTTACATCCGGAGTTACATCAGTAACCTCGTTGAAATTCAAGCAGATGCTATGTTTTACCATTTCTTTTATATCGCTTGAGCTGAACAAGGGTTTTGATGCTTGCTTATAGGCTACATCTATAAAATCAAGCAAGATTAATGAAGTTAGATCTCTTGTCGGAGGAGTCATGTATATAGGCCCTTTGTAACCCATTTTGTATAGGTAAGGAACTAAACCAGAGTGGTCAAGGTGCGCGTGGCTTAGAATTACTGCATCTAATCTGTTTATGTCAAATTCTGGAATGTCAAAATGGGGAAATTTATTTTCATCTTGAGAGGCGACATCCACTCCGCAATCCAATAATATACTTGACTTTGGGGTTTGGAGCAAAATAGAGCTTCTTCCAACCTGCCTTGCTGCTCCAAGAAAAACCAATCTTACCCAGATCTCTTTTTTTCCAGGATCCCACTCTTCATAAATTTTCTTTCCGATTGAATTAAGAAATCTTCTTCTGTAATTATTATTTTCGTATAAAACAGCCCTTATATTCTCAGTAATCTGGCTTTTTATTGCAGGAGATCTCTGAACTTGCGGAGTCCAAAGAGTTTTCTTTTTTATGTCATCAAGAATTGACCCTTGCTTTCCGATAACGAGGCCCGGCTTCTTGGCTTCAATTACAACGATGCTTCTCTGGCTGTCAAAAATTATGTTAGTTATTTCTGCTTCTTCAGGAATTATTTTTTTTATTTCCTTTTCTGTTTTTTCCGTGCTTAAAAGGATTTCCGAATCACACCTTAGTTCAACTCTTTTCTTTATCTGATCAACTATTCTTTTTATCTTTCCTTCGCCTTCTCTGAAAAAGTCCTCGTTTTTTGTGTAAAGGACTATATTCGCGCCTTCAAATGTTGCTTCAGAAATTTCTCCTGAAAGCTGATCTTTTACGTTTCTTAATATATCCATTTTGAAAACCTACGGTTTTTTATCCCTAAAACGATTTTCTTTCTTTGCCTCTGATGAAAATCTTGATCTCATATTTATAGAATAGTGAGTATGAAATTACTTTGCTTTTAGCTCTGTCCTAAGCTCTTGTTCAAAAACTTTTTTTATTCCTTCTTTCGTTATTGTAAAAATATCTACCCCATATCCAGAACCTACGTCTCTTGTGGTCGAGCTCATTAAAGCTTCTTTGGCCAGGTCAATCCCCTGCTTTACAGTCATGTCTTTTTTATATTGCCTTTCCATTAATCCAATTGAGAACGGCATCCCTGATCCGAAGTTTGCGTCAAAATCTTCAACAAGATCTATGTGGCCTGCAGGATCTATGGTGTAAAGCTCTATGGTTCCATCATCATTTACTCCGCCAAGAAGCGCTCCGACAATATCCTGAATTGTTGAAAACTGCCTTATGTTATTATAAATTAAAGCCCCTAGCAAGCTTGCTGCTTCCCTTACTGTTGGCTTTGATCTAGATCTTAGTTCTTTAAGCCTTAACTCTGCCTCTAGTATTTTTGAAATCCTTTGAATTGCGGCAGACAGCCCTGTTCCAGAGTAAAGAAATCTTGTACCGATAAAAACAGTCTTATCTGAATTTTTTTTCATAACAATATTTCCTGCAGTTGATTGTCTATCGGAAGCCATTATAACTCCGTCTTTGCAAACAATTCCCAGGATAGTTGTTCCTGATTTAAGCACTGAATTCTTTAAATCTTGATCCATCTTATAAAAACAACCTAGCGGTTTTTTCAATTTTCCCTTTAGACCCGGATAAGCGATTTTTTAAATTGCCTCCGATTAAAATCGTATAGAGAATAAACCTCTAGAATATAACTTAAAGTAATAATGGGGATATTTAAAGCTTGTGGTTATTTTCCATTTAAAGGAAACAATGCCCCATAAGTGCTGATTAATTCTGTTAATAAAAAATTTTGTAATCTCGCGTCGCGGATATGTTTGATTTCATGGCCGTTTGGCATATAGATTTCTCTCCCGCAACGAATATAACCCCTTATTGAAGTGGAAGAGGTCCTATTGCTTCCCCCAAGACTAATTCCGAAAATAGGGTTTGCACAATAACCCGGCCACTCTAAGGCAACCTCATAATCTACCTGAGAAAAGCCTTCTGTTTTCAATACATCATCTAAAGCCCTTGATCCCCTTATTCCCGGAAATGGTGTGCCGAAGTTGTTGGGAACAGAATGAATATTCCTCAATCCTAAAGAATTAAAGTAAGCAAGAGCTCTTTTTCCAAAATCCTCACTGGCCAGAATTATTTTTTGTCTTACCTCTTCTATTTCAGTCATAAAGCAAAGAATATTTTTGGCTTTTAAAGGAATATGTACTTGTAATTTATATTTCAGATAGTTCTTTTATGATTTAACTTAAAAGTAGTTATTTTCAAAACATTTATAAAAACAAGACTTCACTAGAATACATGGGAAAGGCACTATTATCCTTGATTCTTGCCTTAGGGGTTGGCCTTACAACAGCAAGAGCTGAAGAAAATAATTTAAAGATAATTCCGGTAGACAGCACCAACATCTCCCAGGTAAGGGCGATTCCAAATGCTTTTGAGCTGAATGTTTGCGACGGAGATACAAACAACCACTTTTACAACTTCAATCTTTCTTCCAATAAAAATGGAAGGCAAGGAGGTATTGCCGCAACAATTGACGGATTAGCTTCAAAAATCAAGGACAAAATACTCGGAAAAGAACCATCACCATTTGTTTTAGTCTACAGGCACCAGAGAAATGTTCCAGACAGCCTACCAACACAAGATTTTAATTATCTAATGCAAAGGCTCGGTGCAGACAGTGTTTTTTTATATACTCCTTCTAGAAGTGACGAATATGTCTTTTAAAATGTCAAGACGCCCAGAAATATTTAATCACGCTCCTGTATTGCATGGAACTCTTGATTTTTTTAATTATGTAAGCGGAATCGAGGGTGTTTTGGGGGTGACTCCAAGAGGAAAAAGGGACAGAAGCCCCGGAATTGATAAAATAGAAATTCATCTTGTAGGATATGATGACGCCCATTGTGATTTAATGGGAGAGATAAGAATTCCCCATGAAGGATCGCAGCACTTCAAGCTAAGAATGAGAAAAGAAAATTACGCAGCAATTCTTGGAAAGATAAGAGACAAGTATACTGTAATAGATGATTCTAAATAAGATTAAGAACAGCTTAGATTGTAATTACTTTAAAGTTACACTAATAGAAACATTTATAAACCAGGATTCTAAGCCATATGTATAGGTTATGTATAAAATTTACTTAAAATGAGTAATGAAAATAAAGATCAAATTAAAAAAAAGCAGTTTGCAATAACAAAAAAGATAGCAAAGCATGGATCACAATCAATCATAGTTATTCCAAGAATTCTCGAACAACAACTAAGGCCAGGAACAATTGTAGAACTTAGCATTAATGTTCTTGATGAACCTTTTAGAAAGGTTCCCAAACAAGAACTTTACAAGATTAAATCAGAAATAGATGGGGGAGAAAATGACAAATAAAGTATTAACAAGTGAAACAATTGGAACACATGGGGAAATTGTTCCGATAAACGAAGATCCTACTTTGGATATTATAAGAAGGCACCTTCCGCTAAATTACTCCAATGTAAGATCTTTTAGAGAAGGTGGAACAAGGAAAGTTTTTCTTGTTAGTTGGGGGCCTAAAGGAAAAACAAGAGTGATTAAAGTTGATAAAAAACCTTCAACACCACATGCAACAAGAAATGTGGATAAAGGATATACTACTGCGAGAGAAGTTCAGGTAGCTTCAGGAATTGATGAATCTGGAGAGCATCATTTAACAAGACTTTACGATTATGTTCGCATTCCTGAACTTGGAAAAATGGGTTTTAGCGATGTTGCAAGCATTGAAGAATATTTTCCAAGCCAAACACTTGAAGACAGAGTTAGAGAAATTGGGCCTTTAAGTGCAAAAGAATTCGAGCAAGTGTTTAGGGGGGTTTTAGATGCAGAAAGATATTTAATACGAGATCAAGGACTTTTGCACAGAGATCTTAATAGAAAAAATATTCTTATAAAACAAAATGGGGAGCTAGATGCAAGAGTTGCTGACTTAACGAATGCCTGCAGTATTAATGAAGTTACTCCTAAATCAAGGCCAACTTCAGGATCAAGATTTGTTTTAGATCCTACAACTGAAGAGGTCTTTACAGGAAAACCATCGCAATATTCTGAAAGATCAGAAATATATGCTATTGGAAAAAACATGCTTTTTGCGTTGACTGGGAAAGATGCTGTGGCTTACGATCCTGATCAAAGAACAGCTACAAACTTAGCAACTGGAGAAAGCCTTCTTAATCAAGATGGAAGACTTAACATATCAGAACACGATCGAGCAATAACAAGCACTCTTCTTCAAAAACTGCCAAAAAAATCCAGACAATATTATTATATGTTAAGAAGAGCACTTTCATTAAACGACCATATGAGGTATAGTTCTATAGATGAATTAATTGCTGACTTTGAAAAAGCAAGCAAGCCAACTCTTTGGGAGAGAATAAAGAAAAACAAAGGAGTCACTGCAGGAATAACTGCGGGATTTTTAGGATTAAGTGCACTGTTCGGAGGGCTTGCATATCATCAAACAAGTAAGAATAATGATCTGCAGGCACAAGTTGAATTTGATAAAAAGCACCAAGTTGTAACAGAATGGAGCGGTGCGCCTTTTGAAGCAGAAAATAATTTAGTTGACTTAGATGTCAGTTTGCACGACCAAGGAGACTGGAGAGGCAATGGATTCCCTGAAAAAAAATACTTGACAGCAAAGCCCGGCAGTGAATTTTACACCCAAGTGACTGCAAGAGCAAAAGTAAGAAAGAAAAATGAAGATTATGGAATGTCTATTACTGCACTTCCTGGAAGAATTTACATTGAGGGCTATGACGCAGACAGTTTTTGGGTTTGGCCACAGCCATTTGATGAAACTAAAACTTACGGAGACATGCACGGATATTCTGGAGGAAGCCCTAATCTAAAGATTCCTAAAGATATTCCTCCTGGAAATTACACAATCGCAGTTGAGCTATATGCTAAACAAAACCCTTCTGACACAGAAAACGTCATGGAAAATGACAAAGTTATTTGGTTTCAAAATCCAGGAAAAATAATTGCAAGAAAAAGAGTTCCTTTAGTTGTTGGGAATGCAAGGCCAATAAACATTAACTATGTACAACTAAACTCTATTAATGAAAGAGTTGACTTCGAAACTCTGGACAGCAATTTCACGCCTCATGGAGTAAAGTATGAATTTTCTATTCCAGAAGAAGACACTACTTGGCATCCTCACGGCTATTATCTCTGGATCCCAGAGAGACATAAAAGAGACAGAGAAGATAGAACACTTCAGATAGTTTACAGAGAGGATTCCACAGACCAGTTTTTAGGCTGCGTATTTGTACCTATAAAAAGAGATAGTGTTGGAGAGGATTACTGGAAATGGGATTATGCAACTCCTGGAAGAGAGTGGAGTGATAAACTTATTGCTTATAGAAAAGCACTTCAAGGAGATTCTATTGGATTATATGAAATACAAAAGCAGGCAAGCATGCATCGAGCAGAAGAAGCTGCAAGAGCAGACAGCTTAAGAATTGCTGAGAATATAGAAAAAAATAGAGTTCCGACAGCAAGAGGCTACTTAAAAAAACAATTTGACTGGGATAGATTTCAAGAGGATAGACAGAGCAGACTTGACAGCATAGCTAGATCGTATGAAAGACCTTAAAGTTAAATTAGCAATCCTGTCAAGGGAGAGTTTGTCTGGAAGAATTTTCTCAAAGAGGCCATTAAATGATAAACAATTATTGTTTCTTTGCCTTTTGTTTTTTCAAGCAACGAATAACCTTTTTTGTAAAAAGCTTCATTGTCTAGACCGTGAACTGTAGTGAGGATAAAAATATCTTTTTTTGCATAAGATTCTTGTATAAGATTGAACATTTTTTCACAATCATCCAAAAGTTCTTTGGTTTTTTGGGAGACTTTTAGAGAAGAAAGTCTGTTTAAATGATATATTTCTCTTTGGCCATGATCAATTAAATGCAGGAATGCCCAGAAAAACTCTGATTTCTTGTCAATTATGTGTCTTTTAGATATAACCCTTCTGCAAAAATTATCGTATTGCATTATTCTTGCCTCAACTTCTTCAAAATTTTCTTCTGGTTTTTTACCATTAAATCTCTGCCTTGTTATTTCAAACAGACTTGAGATATTCAAAAAAACTTTGCTAAGAATATTATCAAACTGGTCTGGTGAAGGTTCTGTTATATTCTCAACAATACATTTGTTTTTTTCTTTTTTAACTATGTCAAAACCTATAAGCCTTTTCCTTATTACATCTTCTAATATAGAAAACTGCTTTTCATTTTCAAATAAAACTTGGATTTTGTCATAGCCTTTTCTGTATACGTTTGTTATTAGTGTTCTTATAGAAGTTTCATCCACATCATGAAGAGTTATTTGGGTTTCGCTTTTTTTGTTTTGCTTTGAAGCCAATATTATTAAAGAGTTTTCAGACTCTTCAATACTTATTTCTCCACCTTTATCCAACCCTTGCATATCAAGCCACTTTTTAGGCAAATAGATAGTATAGCCACCCAGGCCTTGCTTAATCAACTTACGCTCCATGTTACACTAAATTCCCCTCTTCTTATAAAGATTGTGTTTTAATATGCATAATATTAATCATATCAGTTAAATATTAATTATGCCACTATTATAAAATAGTAATGATAATAGTAACAGCACAAAGCTGGATCATCAGAACACGAAGATGAAATTCAAAAACATAACACAGAGAATAGGAAAGACAGTTGGAATGACTGCATTAGGCGTTGCTCTGGCAACAGGCATTTATGCTGCAAAGGCAAATGCAGAAGAAGTTAAAGATTCAACGCAAATAGTTGAAACTGCAAAACAAAAGTATGATTTATATGCTGGAAATTTGCTTTTCGGGCCACAAGATGAAGTTAATAGCATATTTCAATTAGATAATCAAAACGGAGCAAGAGTTATTACTGAGTTTAATAACACACCATGGACTGACAAAGTCAATGAAACAAGCGTTGCAGTGAGAAGCCCACAACTTGGAAGATTCCAGGGAGAGTTTTCTTATGATAATAGCAATGCTGAAAGTCATGATTATACTGGAATTGCAAAAGCAAGTCTAGGAAAAGATTTAGAAGTTAGAACAGGATTAGTTGGAAATCAAGATGGCAACGGTGGATTTGTGGGGGGAAAGGCATCATTAGAAGGAATAACTATTAATGGAAATGTTTTCAGGCAAGATGGAAAAACTAATGCTAACGGATATGTTTCTTACTCAGCAACCCTAAGCCAAGATTATTCTGGATTTGTAAGTATTGGTGGAAGCACTAGAAAAGATAAAATTGTAAGTGTTGCTGGAGTTATGAGTGATGGAAAAGCAGGATTTTACAATCAAGTAGTTGTAGATGAAGCTGAAAAAGAACAAACAGGAAAATTGATATTTGTTCCTGCTGGATTTAGTTATACTCCTGGAACTTTCCACTTCAAAAGCGCTGTTTTAAGCAATGCAGGCATGAACGGAGAATTTTCTGATAACACAATGATTGGATGGGCTCCTTATGATGCTAATGCTGCAAACGGAACTAACGGGCATACTGCACTTGTTGGAAAATGGGAAAATAATGAAGCTGTTATAGAAGGAAGCCTAGGATACTGGAACAGACCTAACACAAGCTTGCTTTTTGGGATAACTCCTAAAATCAGCTATGACAAAAACTCAAGGCAAGTAACTAGTTCATTAATCGGAGATATTTATTCTGATATTCCTAGAACTCCTCTTGGGGCTGCTTTGGAAGTTGAACAAAACTTAAGAGATGGAAGTACAAACACATTAGTCTATTTGGGATATTCTGCAAAATTCTAAGGAGAAAAGATGAAAAACATAATTAGAAATGCTGCAAAAATTGGATTAGTATCGCTTTTAGGCGTGGTCGGAATTGGGTGTGATGACCATAGACAATACCATTTTAAGGGCAAAATAGGGGATGAGTATCTTGAATTTGAAGAGATAATTCCTACTTTTGGACATAAAAACAACTTATTGGTACGCAGGAAAAATGGAGCATATGTTTTGTATAGTGATGATCGTAACAATGACTTAATAGTTGATGTTGTTGAGGTTAGAGATGACAGCACACATGC
>CAZUTV010000003.1:61236-96600 GCA_964623495.1 Candidatus Woesearchaeota archaeon
GTAACAATGACTTAATAGTTGATGTTGTTGAGGTTAGAGATGACAGCACACATGCGTGGTATAGAGATAGAGGACATCTAAGAGTTGCTCAAGCTGATTTTGATAGATACTTACAAAGAATTCTTGAAATCAAAGATTCAACAGAAAAGGCTGATGAAGGAGGAAAGTAAGATGATAACAAGAAAAGACATTCCTTCATTATGTAGAATAATTGAAAAAGAACTAGATCAAGTTGCTGAGCTATGTGTTCAGACTGTCCCTCACAAACAGCCCTTATCTGATGATGAGACGTTTAAACATATTATGAGAATTTATGAAATTTTAATACCAAACTATCGCTTATTGCCTAGAGAAAAGGTAATTTTATATGAAGGGCAAATTGAATTAATGAGAAGGGCATTTAATGAACAAGAATACCGAGAACTAGAAAAAGATATGAATAAAACTAGAAAATCAGAGGAAGGTGACTTAAAATGACCTCAACATGCCGACATTGCAATTATGAATGGGAATCAAAAGTTGAAACTCCAAAAGCATGCCCGAGATGCAAAAGAAGATTGGATTTTGAAAGACAAATCTTGGTTAAAGTAAAACAGGAGGTTGAAAATTGAGATGTTAACTGAAAAAGATTTTGAATTGATTGAAAAACTTCGGGCAGAACAGCAAAGAAGAACTAGAGAAATTCCTCTAGAAGGAATTGTTGTTAACCATGTTGGAAAGGATTTTATAGTTTATAATGGGGTCTTTATTCCTTTTACAGATAGTGAGATTTTTGTAGAAAGCTATAAAATAAATCCTGGAGAAAGTGTTCTGGATATTGCGACCGGATGCGGGATTATTGCAGTGTTTTCAGCTTACAAAGGAGCTGGCAGAGTTTTGGCAACAGATGTTCATTCACAAGCCGTTAACTGTGCTAGAGAAAACGCAAGAAGGCACGGATTTTCAGATATAATTGAAACTAGGCTATCTGACATGTATTGGAATATTGGAAGTGATGAAAGATTTGATGTTATAACAGGAAATTTACCATTTAGAAATAAAAAAGCATATGATTTTGTGCAGGGAGCACAATGGGACACTGATTTAAGAATTCAAAGAGAATTTTTTGCAGGACTTGGGGATCATTTAAATCCCGGCGGAAGAGCTTATACAAGCCAGTCAAATTTCGGAGCTTTAGATGAAATGCTTTACCAGGCAAATTTTCATGAATTTCAGCCAAAATTAATTGGATTAAGAAAAATGCCTGAAGATCCAAGAATGATTTATATTTTTGAGGTAACAGGAAAATAGATTAACCATAAACCTTTGTAAAGCCGTCTTCTTTCTTGAATCTTATTATATTTTCAACAAAACCTTCCATTTTTTGTTCGTGGCTTACAATTATCAGCTGTTTAACATTTAATTCTTCTAAAACTTCCCTCATTTTATCTAATTGCTGCTCGCTAAAGCCATCTGTCGGCTCGTCGAGAATTACAAGATTCCTTGTTTTGATCTTGCTTAAAAATGAATTAATAACCTGATTAAGAGAAAGCCTGTAAGCCAAAGCCACTGCAGTTCTTTCTCCACCAGAAAGATAAGCATAATCTATTTCATAATCGTGCTGTTCGATTATTGGAGTAAAGTTATCATCTAATTTTGCATTAAAGTTCTCTGAGACAAGTATTGAAAACCATTCTTGGAATAGTTTTGAGAACTCAGCCTTAAGCTTCACCATAACATTTCTTTCAATAAATTCTATCAAAGGGAAAAATTTCTTTGAAAGCCAGGATTCAAGCTCTGTTACATGCTCAAGTTGTTTCTGAATTTCCTGGAGTTTCTTTATTTTTTCCTTTAGCTCCTGAATATGCCTGGAAAAAACTTCAATTTCCTTTTTTATTTCAGCAACCTTTATTTCAGCTATTCTTTCTTCTTTCAAGGCAAGATCAAGCTCTTTCTGTTTTTGTTCATACAAAGTATCAAATTTCTTAAGGTCAAACACAGAGTCTTTTAGAATGTCTAGATGTTGCATCAATAGCTTTATGTCTTTTTCCAAAACAAAATTAGAGGTTTTAAGCTCTTTAATACGCTTTTCTTTATCCTTAAATTCTTGGAATCTTATTTTAAGGATTTTTAAATCCTGTATCTCCTTATCCACCATAGAAATTTCATAATCTATTTTATTCAAAGTCTCTGAGAGTTTTATTTTTTCTATGTTAAGTTCCTCTATTTTTTTCACATTTTCCGAAATGTCTGAATCTAATTTGTTAACTATATTTGCCTTGTAGTTTGAATCAACATCTTGCAGACACGTGGGGCATATCTCTATATGTTTTATTCTTTCCTTGTGCAAGTCATTTTCTTTATTTTTTAGATTTAAAGAATTAATTTTAGAGGATATTTCAATGCTTTTCTCCGTAAATTCTGTTTTTTCTTTTTTCTTTGTTTCCTTATCTTTTTCAAGAAGAGGAATCTTAGTTTCATCAAATTTCAGAGAAGCGAGTTCACCAATCTGGTCTTCTATCTGCATTATCAGCTTTACATTGCCAGAGATTAGGTCCTTTTTATTGGCCACCATTATCTTTGTTTTCTCTATTTCCTGTTCAAGCTTGGTTTTTTCCTCAATTTTAAGAGCTATCTGATCTTTTCCCTCCTGAACTTCTTTTCTTTTTTCTGTCTTCAAAAATAATTCTTTTTCTAAAGAAGTGAGATTGTATTGTTTTGTTTCAAGCTCTTCCTCCTTTGAGATTAAAAAAAGTTTATCTTGCTCTGCATTTGCTGTTAAAGCCTGTTTTATTCTTTTCTCTTCTCTTAGCTTTACAGTAAGCGTCTCAACATTTTCTAGAACTTTCTTGTACTTATCAATTCCAAAAACATGCCTTAAAGTATTAATTCTTGTTTCAGGATCTTCAAGAATTATCTGCTTCATCTCTTCTTGGGGGGTATAAACCGTAAACTTGTAGAGAATATTTTGTTTTTTTGCAAATTCTTTTGGATAGCTTAACAAACTCAAAACCTTATCTTTAAGCTCCGAAACCGAGGGTTCTGCTTTTTCCCCATCAATATCTATAGAACAGTAATCTTGAGTTATTGTTTTTCCTTTTTTAAGAGATCTTTCAATGACAATCTTCTTGTCATCAACCTCAAACTCCATTAAAACCCCCCCGTTGTTTGCTCCGTTCCTTAATAATGAAGAACCTCTTTGACCTGGCTGCAACCCAAAAAGAGCAAACTCTATTCCAAGAAGAACAGAGGTCTTTCCAGACCCAATGTCTCCAGAAAGCAAAGTAGACCCATCTGAAAATGAAACTTCCTGATTCTCGTAGCTTCTGATATTATTAAGAACAATTTTCTTCAATTTCATCTTAAAAGTGCAGAATTTTTTTAGTTCCGTCAAAAAGCCTTACATTGAAGCTCTCTGTTGTCTCTCCTTCCTGCTTTTCTACAGAGAGGGCTTCTATTAGGTTTGGAATGAGATTATTGAATGACGATGGATTTTCTTCAGAATAAACTTTTATTGCCTCTCCCTCGATGTTTTCTGTTTTTTTTACTTCTATATTTAACTCTGTTTCTTTAGTTTTTAGGTCATGCGTGTTCTTCAATAAAAAATAGGCTTTTTTCTTTTTGGCAAACCCCTCTATTTCCTGGAATTTGATATCAGAATTGCTTCCGGTTTCAAGTTCACCGCGAAGCCTTAGCAGAACTATTTTATCTTCAATATCTTTTTTTCCTAATTCCTGCATTATTTTTTCATTGGCATTTAAGGCACTTTTAATTTCAACATCAATAGAAACAACGTCTTTTATCTTTAAATCAACTCTTGTTAGGGGATTTTTTGCTTCTGTGTCAACAATATAAAACCCACCGTGATGCAACTCCTCTAGCTCCTGAAAGTTATTTGGAAAAACCGGGCCAGGGTAAACAAAATTTTCATACTGAAAATCAATATGAATGTGCCCAAGAGCATAGTAATCTGCCTTAGGTAACTTGTCTGCCTCAATTGCATCAATGGGTAGATTCCCTTTCACCTTGTCCAAAGTGGTATGCAGCATAAAAATCTTAAACAAGCCAGGGGCATCATTAAACCTTACTCTTCGCAAGTCAGGAATCTCCAAACCGGCTTTTCTTCCAGGATACCCGTAAAGAGCGACTTTGCCGTAAACTGCTGGATTAAGAATTAAAAAACCATTTTTTTCTTCAACATTTTCAACATTCTTACAAAAACCCGCTTTTTCCAAAACGTCAAGGAAAGTCTTTCCAGAAACACTATAATCATGACTTCCTGCAATTATAAAGCAAGGCAACTTGGCTTCCTTTAGTTTTTTGAACTCTGCAAAAGTATCCTTTAAAATTTCAATGCCTGGAAAAGCTGTATCAAACAAATCTCCGGCTATAAGGACAAAATCTGGTTTTTCCTTTATACATTTATCAATTGCTTTTACAAAAGACTGAAAATTTAGGGATTGAAGCTCTGGCTGTTTCCAGCCCCCTAAATGGACATCTGCCATATGTGCGAATTTCATTATGAAAACCTCCAGCGGGTTTTCATCCAGCAACCGAGCCAACTTTCTCTTGTTGCCTCTAATGAAAGTTTAGATAACATTTTAAACGAAAAAGCTTATAATCTTGCAATATTATAGAGGTATATAAATTTGATTGTAATAATTTATAACTAAACGGTGAATAAAATGAACCTTTTGAAAAGGTTCCCAAACTAGAACATGCTAAAAAAGAAGGTGTTGGTTGCTTTTTATTCTTTAAAGGGGCATACGAGAAAAATTGGTAGTGAAATTGCAAAGCTCCTTAAGGCAGATATTGAAGAGATCAAAGATCTAAGAGACAGAAGCAGGCTTATAAGCTGGCAGACAAGCGCCTTCGAAGAAGACTTAAAAACAGCCACGAAAATACAAAAGCCAGAAAAAAACCCTCTGGATTATGACTTAGTTATAATAGGAACTCCAATCTGGGATGGGATAGTGCCTGCAGTTAAAGAATACCTTACAAAAAATAAATTCAAGAAAGTTGCTTTCTTTGCAACTTTTGATGCTGCTTCAGAAGATGCATTTTACGTAATGGAGAAGATATGCAAGAAAAAACCAATAGCAACCCTTGAAGTTCAAGACAGGCAGGCTTTTTCAGAGGAAGCAATGATAAAAATAAGAAATTTCTGCAAAAAAATAAAGTAGTTGCCTAACCACTCCAGGAAACACCTTTCTTCATTAGCTTTAAAAGTTGTGGAAAATTATCTTCTAAAGGCCTGGATTCGATTTGATAAAAAATTCCCAATGGAATTTTTCCTTTTCCAATATTGTAATCGAACTCTCTAGCAAGCTTCAAGGCTTCTTCAAAACTCCTCTTCTTATCCGGAAGCTTGTACATGTTAAGGTCCTTGTTATTTGCTTCCTGGTTAAAGATTAGGCAGTCCTGGATTATTTCAACAAAGGAAAATCCTTTATGCTTTATCGCTTTTTCAATTATTTCTTGAGTATGATCCAAATCTCTCGCATTACATCTAGCAATGAATGTTGCTCCTGCTGTAAGGGCAAGCATAATTGGATTGAAAGGCTGAATAAAGTTTCCTGAAACATTAACTTTATTTTTGAATCCTAGTTGACTTGTGGGGGTTGTCTGACCGGTAGTTAAGGAAAAAGATTGGTTGTCGTTAACTACTAAAGTTATGTTGGGATTAAATCTGCAGGCATGAATAAAATGCTCTATTCCTTCAGAGTAAGTTGCTCCGTCTCCTGCAAACGCAATAACATTTAGATTAGGATTTCCAAACTTTATTCCCATTGCTGTTGGAATTGCTCTTCCGTGCAGACCATAAATTCCGGATAAATTCAGGTAATCAAAAATTTTTCCGTGGCAGCCAATGTCAGAGGTGATTGCAAAATTTTCTCTTTTAAAACCTCTATTAATCAACGAAAGCAAGGCTCTTCTAACGCTCTCCATGATTATATGGTCTGGGCAACCAGGACACCAGGTCGGCTGTTCCTTGGTTCTTAGCTCAACGCCGGGTTTGTCTTTTGTCACTTTATCTTTAAAATTTCCTCCCTAAGTTCGTCAGATGTGAATGGCCTGCCATCAAACTTTAGAATTCTCTTTTCAATTTTTATTCCTGTTTTTTCTCTTATTAATCTTCCGAGCTGGCCTGTGACATTTTGCTCTACAAGAATTACTTTCCTAGCTTTTTCAATTTCTTTTTTAATTTGGTCTGATAACGGTTTCATGTATAAAACTTGAAGAAATTTATAATCCAAACCTTTAATGGCATCTAGAATAGCTCCCCTTGTTGATCCCCAACCAATAATCAGGTTACTACTTTGTTTTCTTCCATGTATCTTGATCATTTCAAATTTTTTGCACTCCTGCTTTATCTTGTCGTATTTTTCAATGCGTTTTTGTGCATTTCTTACGGTTATTTTTGCATCTTCTGTAGTAATGCCTTGTTCATCATGTTCATAGCCAGATGCTTTAATTATTTCTTTTCTGCCAGGAAGTTTTCTGCTAATTGGAATCTGGAGGGGTTTGTTTATAGTTTCACTTGTCGAGAATTCGCACTCTGCTAAATGCTTATCACTTAGAATTATACTTAGCGCGTTAAATTTCTGGCTTAGATAAATCGCTTCGTTTGTTTTTTCAATACATTCTTTTGGATTTCCTGGAGCAATCACTACTCTTGGAAACTCTCCGTGGCCAGATCTTAAGGCTAGGTCGAGATCTGGCTGCATGGTGTATGTTGGCAGGCCTGTTGAAGGACCTCCCCTAGAACCCAAATAGACTGTTAATGGTATTTCAGACATTCCTTGGAAAGACATTGATTCCGTCATTAAATCATACCCACCGCCGCTAGAACCCACCATCACTTTAGCCCCTGCAAAACTAGCTCCTAAGGCCATATTAGCAACAGCAATTTCACTTTCTGGCTGAAATGTTAAATGCCCTTTTTCCTGCAAGGCAGATAGTTCATGCAAGGCATTTGTGGTTGGAGTCATAGGGTATGCAAAGTAAATATCTAATTTTGAATTTACAGCTCCAAGCGCAACAGCCTTATTTCCTGTCATTACAATTGCTTTATTATCTAGTTTTTTTAATGAATATTTTATCTTCTGGCTTTCGTAACCTTTTTCTGCAGCGTTTAGAGATTGGGCAAAGGAAGATTTACTCTCAAGAGATCTTTTAACTTGTTCCAGTAAAAACTCCCTATCGATTCCAAGAATTTTTATCAATGCTCCCGATAAGGCAATATTCAAATTTATCCCAAAGTCAAGGAAATCCTTAAAATCAATTACAAAACCAGATTTTTTCAACTCTTTTTTATGGATGTTTATAGTATTAGAGTCCATTGCTATAATCCCATCTATCTCTGACTCATGGCTCTCGATGGGCTCATCAGAAATAGAGAGAATGTTGAAGTTGTGGCCACTCCTTATTATTGAGGGGTAATCTCTGTAATTGAAAACAAAGTATCCGTGGCTGATAAGGGTTTGTGAAACAATGCTCGAAACTTTATTAATTCCCTGCCCAGCCTTTCCCCCTATAAGAATATTCAACCTCATTTTATAACTAAATTTAGAAAGGGAAATATATAAAGTTAACTTAAGAAAGGCTTTAAAATTGAAAGTTGAATCCTCACACGCTCAATATTCCCTTTAGAGTATGATTATCATAATTTGATCCAAGAATCCCAAAGGGCATTATTTTAATGGCATATTCTAAATGAATTTCAACAGGGATTCTAAGACCATCTACTTTCCTATAAAAAACCTTCCCAGAAGAGATATTGGATGAATTTCCTTTTATCCTACCACTCAAAACCAACTCTAATTCGTGGTCTTGCTGTGTTTTCGCTTCTAAAGAATATTTCTCAAGTTTAGCACTTTTTCCTTGAAAAACGAACGAGGTTTCTGGAATAGAACAAAAAGAAAGCCATCTAGCTAGACTTACTGGAGTCGCAATTTTTTCTTCTGGGCCAAAAATAATTTGACGATTATACTCTTCTTTTCCTTTTGAAAGAGTAACTTCTCTTTCTGTATAGAGTATTGAATCCCCAATTTGTGTTTCATTTAAACTAATCAGTCTAGTCTCTTTTGGATGAACCAAAAAGATCTCTAAAGATGTTCCTCGTGGTGAATTTAAGATCCTAAAACTTCCCCTTAAACACTCTCCATTTTTGTCTCTATTTGGAGGTATATCGTAACAGAATTCAAATTCTTCTGGATATTTTTGTGAAGACAGGAATTCTCTTAATTGCTCATCGGTAGGACGCGTGTAACCTTCATAATCTAAATCGTAGGCTTCTGCTTCTTCTGGAATTAATAATGTTGGGGCAACGACCAAGGCTCCAGCAATAATGGGAAGTCTACAAAAAACAAAATTTCTCCTTCCTTGACTTATTTCTTTAGACATATTTCACACACAAAAATCTTCTCAAAAAACAGCTTTTTGTCTGCAATTATTTCAACACCATATCTTTTAAATTCTTTGTATATTCTTGCTGTTGGCGTTAAAGAACTTAGTAATAAAAGGCATCTTCCACTCTCGTTCAAGCGATCTTTTAGCTCTTTTAAGAATCTTAAGATTATTTCATCTCCTTTTTCTCCGCCAGAGGTGTCTTTTTCTTTATCGTATTTATTTTTTGGGAGATATGGAGGATTAAAAACTATTAAATCGAATTTTTCATTTTTTTTAATTTCTGCAAAAAGATTTGATCTTATTACTTTTGAAGCAGGAAATTTTTTCTTTAAGTGGCTAATTGCCTCCGGATTAATATCTGCAATGGTTATGTCTTTGGGCTTAATTCCCAGATTTATTAGGGTCTCTGCTTGTGTCCCTGATCCAGACCCCATGTCTAAAACCTTAATTCCTTTAGTTCTAACTTCTTTTTTCAAAACATCTGATAAAAAGAAAGAATCTTCTGCCGGGGAATAAATCTTTGGCATTTTAATCTAAAAATTTATTCAAAAACTCAACTAACTGCGGCTTAAAAAAGAAAACAGCTGCAAGGATTCCCAACAAGATTAATAAAATTGCAATCAACATCACAGTTATAAAATCAACAGTGTATTTGGAGGGCTCTTCATAGCTTGAAACAATTTGCTTTGTTTTTTGGAGCTCTTCTTGGTTTTGCGGGAGTTGCTGCGGCGCATATTTTACTTTTGGTGTTTCCGGGGCCTGCTGTGGTTTTGGCTGTTGGGTTTGAATAGGAGGGTCTTTCTGGTCTAGTTGGACAGGGGTTGGCTTTATTTCCGGGGCAATTCTCTGGATTGGCTGGGTTTGAACTTGCTGGCCCGGCTGTACCTGCGTTGGCTTTGGAAAAAGAATTGGTCTTCTTAGCACTGGCTGTGGTTGGGTAGGAACAGCTTGCCTTTGAAAGTATTGCTGTTGGGATATTTCTGCATGAAGAGCTCTTGCCGCTTCTTCAATTTCTTCTTTTGTATATCCGGCATTATAAAAGGATTGCATTGCACTCTGTAGAGAATCTCCCTTAGATAAAGCGACCTTTAATCCGCCAAGAATGTCTTTATTAACCATTATATAATATGTTGTTTGATGTTTAAAAAATGTATGATTTAAAAAGCTATAATCTTATTTTTTGCCCGTCTTGCATCAAGTGAACATTTCTTCCTGCCTTATAACCAAGCTCTTGTGCAAGTTCTATCATGGGGGTTGTAACTTTAAATGGACCGTGAGAGGGAATTATGTGCTCCGGATTCAGCATGCTTATTAAGTCCCGAGAATCTTCCCTCCCTGCATGCCCAGAAACATGAACAGAATCAAAGATTCTGACTCCAAATTTCTTAAGTCTTTTATCCATATTTTCTTTGTTCGCAATATTAACTGGAACAGGGATTGTTTTTGATGAAAAAACTATATTATCGCTGGGTTTGAAATTAAAAGGAAGTTTTTTTCTAGAAAGTCTGTCCATAACGCTTCCTGGCTCCCCTTGATGCCCGGTGCAGACAACTATAGAACCCCTCCTATCTTTTTCAACTCTTTTTAGAATAGAATCTACCTGATTTTTATAGCTGCCCATATAAATGTCTTTCTTAAACGGGCATATGTTGGTTTCTATTGCAGCAGAAGTGTACTTTCTTAAGCTTCTCCCTAAAAAATAAACCTTCCTGTTTAGCTTTTTTGCATACTCCACAACGCTTTTCAGTCTTGCTATATGGGAAGAGAAGGTTGTCAGAAATATTGCGGATTTTTCGTTTTGAATTGTTATGAGGACCTCCTCAATCATGGCTCTTGCAATTTTTTCACTGGGAGTTTTTCCCTCTGTTCCAGAATATAGGGAATCTATGATCAAGGCCTTAACTCCTTCTTTTGCAAGCTTCTTAATTGCCTGGTAGTTTGGGGGCAATCCCAAAACAGGATTGTCATCAAGTTTGAAATCGTTTGCATAGACAATAGCTCCTTCTGGAGTATGAACTGCAATCATTGCTGTCTGAGGGGTTGAGTGAGTCATATTTATGAATTCTGCTCCATAATTTCTCTTTTTTCCCCTCACGATAAAAGAGCTATTTGGCTGAACAGGAATTAGTTTGTTGGACATTGTTTGCTGATCGTCCTCTATTAATTTTTTTATTACAGAAATTGTAAAGGGGGTAGCAACTATTGGCGCGTTATATCTATGCGAAAGATAGGGTATAGACCCTATATGGTCTAGGTGTGCGTGGCTTGGAATTAAAGCCCTTACTTTACTTCTTACCCCTAAACTATCTAGGATAAGATCGTCTGGAAGTGCACCAATGCTCCTTAATTTTTGCTCCGAGTAAATCTGTTGCTTTGATTCTTCCTCCTCCTGCAGCTCAACAATTGCGGGCAGATAAAATCCAGCATCGAATACAACTGCATCATCCCCAAGATTAACTGCAGTCATATTTTTGCCAACCTCATTATAACCGCCAACCGTGATTATTTCCATATTAAAACTAAGTTTTTATATCCTTAAAGGATTTTCTTTCTTTGCCTCCGCTGAAAATGTTGACAAATTTATTTTTTTAATTGCCATTCTTCTCTTTTTACAATATTACTTAGCATGGTGAGTTTAAAAATTCTCTTAGATAGATTTTTAAATAAAAAAACAGAGAATTCTTAATGGGCTTTGCAAAAAGGTATAAACTAGGACAGGGAATGAATTTTAGAAGTGAATCTTCCAGCATAGATTTTGTTGTTAGAGAGATCGGCGGCACGAAAAGTACAAGAACGGCAAGACTAGAAATAAGGGGGGTTCCAGAGATAATAAGTTTGAATTTAGACAGAAACTGTGGGGATATTATGTTATATGATGGGATAAAAATCGGGCTTACACCGATGAGAACTTCCCAAAGCGAGGTAGACATATTTACAGATGCTCCAGAAAGATATGAAATGAATACAAGGACTTACTCTGATTAACATGGATTTCTCACATTACAATGATCCTGCAAGAGCCCAAGCAATATATAATGAATATTCTGCAGATATTGAGAGGCTCGGCCTTCAAGCCAGAGCAGAAGCAATCGTATTAAGCAGAAAAGATTGCAAGGGTTTGGATATTGCACTAGATAAGCTGGCCTCCAATGGTGCTAAAAACCACAAAACCCCAGGAAAGAATAGGTCTTGGTATTAATTAGTTAAGAATAAATACCTACACTTCTTTATCATTTCATGCAAGCATTAAGCTCTAGCCAAAAGGAAAATAAGAGATACTTACTACTTAAAGGCAAAAATCTTAAAGAAAATGTTGAAAAAGCAATTCTTGAATTTATAGGTATTTTAGGTACGTCCAAAGCTTCTTTGGCCTGGATAAAAACCGGGAAGGACTCTGCGATAATTAGTATAAATAGGGGGTCTTTAAACCATATAAGGGCTAGTTTTACTGCTTCAAACCACGATATTAAGGTTGTAAGGGTTTCTGGAACCTTGAGGGGGCTAAACCCACCAAAAACCTTTTAAATCACTAAAATATATAATTCTGTACAGAGAAGGAAAAAATTTATTAGATTATAAAATTCTCTAAAATTAAGATGGAAATGCCAATAGACATACAACATCAGGCAATGGGCTATGACAGAACAGCGACTATGTTCTCGCCAGAAGGTCATTTGCTGCAGGTCGAGTATGCTGAAAAAACTGTAAGGCTTGGAAGCTCGAGCATAGGGATAGTCTGTACTGACGGGGTGTTTATTATAGCAGATAAAAGAGTCAGTGATAAACTTATAGTGCAGAAATCTGCAAGCAAAATTTACGAAATTGATTCCCATTTAATCTCGAGTGTTGCAGGAATTGTTTCTGATGCACGAGTTTTAATTGAAAGGGCCCAATACCTTGCACAGCAACATAGAGTTGTTTATGGGTCACCAATAGAACCAGAATTAATAGTAAAGGAAATCTCAAATTTAAAGCAGCAATTCACCCAGTATGGCGGGGCAAGACCTTTTGGGGTTTCCATAATGATCGCAGGGGTTAATGGGAAAAAACCAGAACTTTACACAAGCGATGTTACGGGAAATTACTTTAATTATCATGCTAATGCAATAGGGGAGAATGATGAGAAAATAAAAGAAAAGCTTAGAGAGAAATTCAGGCAAGATCTGACTTTAAAGAAAGGGGTAAAAATCGCCTTAGATATTTTTGAGGAAATTAAAGGAAAGCAGTTTGACATTGACAAATTTGAGCTGGTTTATATTAAGAATGACGACGGAAAACTGCAGAGAATTGAAGGAGAAGAAATTAAGAATTTTGTAAAATGAAAAGTTATGAGCTAAATTATTTTATTCTAAAATAAAATGACAAATACAACAGCCAGAATTAAGAAAGCAGGAAAAAATTTCGAAATACTTGTTGATCTCGACAATGCTGTAAAATTCAAGAAAGGGGACAGCAACTTCATAGAAGCAGAAGGAGACAAAATATTTACAGATATGAAAAAAGGCAATACCGCCCCAAGTTCAGACTTAATGACGGCTTTTGGAACCACAGACGTAAGCAAGATAGCTTCAATAATCGTAAAACAAGGAGAAATACTTTTAACTCAGGATTACAGAGATGAGGAAAAGGAGAAGAAGATTAAGCAGGTTGTTGACTTTTTATCAAAAAATGCTTTTGATCCGCAAACAGGAAGACCACATACTCCTCAAAGAATACAATCTGCCTTAGAGCAAGCACACGTGAATATTAAAAATGTTCCAATAGAATCACAGATAAATGAAATAATTAATCAGATAAGCACAATAATCCCAATAAAACTGGAAACTAAAAAAGTAAGAATAACAATACCCTCTATTTACACTGGAAAGGCCTATGGAGTTATAAATCAATACAAAGAAAATGAGAACTGGCTTAACGACGGGAGTTTAGAAGTTGTTTTGAAGGTTCCTTCTGGGGCAATAATGGATTTTTATGATAAATTAAATGCAATAACTCATGGCGCCGCATTAAGCCAAGAAATAAAAGAATAAAAATGACAGAAGAAACAAGAAAAATAGTTATTCCTGGGGAAGCAATTGTTGAGGGAAATGACTACCTGCCCGGAGAAGGAACAGAGAGAAGAGGTGAAGAAATCGTTGCTTTAAGATACGGGCTAGCAGAGGAATCAAACAAGCTTATAAGAGTTATACCTTTATCTGGAGTTTATCATCCTAGAAGAGGAAATGTAGTTATAGGAAAGGTAGAAAATATAACCTTCAATGGATGGATCATTGATATTGAAACAGCGGAGACAGCATTCTTGCCATTAACAGAAGTTCCTAAGTTCATAAATAAAGGGGAGTTAGAAGATTTTCTAGATATTGGAGAGATGGTTGTGGCTAAGATATCTGGAGTTAATACCAAAGGGGTTGATTTAAGTATTAAAATTAAGGGGCTTGGAAAAATTGAGGAAGGAATAATTTTAAAAATAAACCCAAACAAGGTCCCTAGAGTCATAGGTAAAGAAGGAAGCATGATTAAAATGATTAAAGACCATACAAACTGCAATATAACTGTTGGGCAAAACGGATTGATATGGATTAAAGGAGATAAAGTGGATGAAGAACTAAAAGCTAAGGAAGCAATATTGTTTGTAAGCGATAGATCATTCATTCATGGATTAACTGATGAATTAAAAAATTGGCTGGAGAAAAGAAAATGACTACAAAAAAAGACTCGTTTGAAAGAGCCGATGGAAGAAAAATAGATGAAACCAGAGAAATGAAAGCAAAAGTAGGCGTTATTCCTAATGCTGACGGAAGTGCAATGTTCGCTTTTGGGGACACTATTGCAATTGCTGCTGTTTATGGGCCAAGAAAAATGCACCCACAACATGCACAAGACCCTGAAAAAGGGACGCTAAGATGCACTTACAACATGCTAAGCTTTTCTGTAACAGAGAGGGCAAGGCCTGGACCTAACAGAAGAAGCACTGAGATAAGCAAAATTACCGAATGGGCTTTAGAGCCTAGCTTAATGATCGATAGATACTCTAATATGGTTATTGATGTTTACATAAATATATTGCAGGCAAATGCTTCAACAAGATGCGCCGGAATAAATGCGGCTGCTCTTGCACTTGCTCATGCTGGAATCCCAATGAAGGATATGGTTTCCAGCGTTTCAATAGGAAAATTAGACAAGCAGCTTGTTGTTGATGTAAGCAAGCACGAAGAAGACTGGGAAGAGGGAGAAGGCGCTACAGATATCCCAATAACTTTAACCCACAATGGAGAGCTAACACATATTCAATTAGATGGAAAAATTACTGCAAAACAACTTAAAGAAGCGATTGAAATGGCAAAAAAAGCCACAAAGAAAATTTACGAGGTCCAGAAAAAAGCATTAAAAGAATCAATAGGAGTTGAAGAGTAAAATGGAAACATCAAGGTTAACCGGAGAGAGAATAAAACAGTATCTTGCAGAAGGAAAAAGATTTGACGGAAGAAAACCTCTTGAATTCAGAGATATCGTGATAGAAACAGGAATTTCAAAAAATGCAGAAGGAAGTGCAAGAGTTAAAATAGGAAAAACAGAAGTCATAGTAGGTATAAAAATGGATGTTGGAACCCCATATCCCGATTCCCCAAATAAAGGAAATCTTACAGTCACTGCTGAATTACTTCCTTTAAGCTCTCCAAGATTTGAAAGCGGGCCTCCGCAATTTCCAGCGATCGAACTCGCTAGATTAGTAGACAGGGCGGTTAGGGAGAGCAAGGTCATTCAGTTTGAAAAACTATGCATCAAAGAAGGGGAAAAGGTCTGGACAATCTACATCGATATTTATTCTATAAACGACGATGGAAACCTCATAGATGCTGCAGGAATTGCGGCGCTTGCTGCATTAAAGCACTCAAAAATTCCAAAATACGATGAGGAGAAGGAAAAAGTGCTTTTCGGGCAGTGGACTGACAAAAGAATTCCCACCTCCGGTGATTTTCCGATACCAATAACTTTCCATAAGATAGGGGAAGAATTCATAGTTGATCCGACAAGAGAAGAGCAGGATGTCAGCGAGACAAGATTAACAATCGGCTGTTCTGAAGACAAGATCTTTTCAATGCAAAAAGGAGACTTAACGGCCTTAAAGACAGAAGAATTTTATAAAGTCATAGATTTGTGTGAAGAAGTCTGGAGTGATATTTTTAAAAAGATAGAAAAATTTTTGAAATAACATGACACAACAAAGCTTTACAAAATATGAACGAGCGAGAATTCTTGGGGCAAGAGCACTCCAAATAGCCATGAATGCTCCACTACTTATAAAAATCGCACAAGACGATCTTGAAAAGATCAAATATAATGCTTTAAAGATAGCTGAAGTAGAACTTAACTCTGGAGTTTTACCTATAGCTGTAAAGCAGCCATTCCCTCAGAAAAAAGAAGAAGCACTGAAAAGAGCCCAGGAAAAGAAAATAAGCGACGAAAAAGTTGAGGAAATGGAAAGCAAAGAACAAGAAGAAATAGCAAAAGAGGGTGAGATTATGGAGCTTGCTAATCCTGACGATGAAGTTGAAGAGTCTGACGAGGGCGAGGAAGAAGGAGAGTAAGACTCTGCATCGTTTTATTTTATAAAACGCTGGAAGAAGGAGAGTAAATATTTATTTTCTAAATCAATTAACTTTTTATAGCCCATGTTGCTATAAAATTTATGCATATAAAGAGCGTTGATGCCAAAGGAGTTCTAGATTCTAGAAAAGAAAAAACAATATCGGTAGTCATTTCTACAGAGTTTGGAAATTTTAATGCGAGCGCCCCCACCGGAAAATCAACAGGAAAGTTTGAAGTTAAAACCTATAAGAAAAATCTAGACGAAGATATTAGAACGCTTAAGAAATTTAAGGAATATTTCTCAAACGAAGAAATTGAGGATTTTTATGATCTTAGAAGAGTGGAAGATATTGTTGACGGGCATGTTGGCGGAAATACAATTATTGCATTAGAATATGCTGCATTAAAGGCAATGGCCAAAGAAAAGAAAAAACAGGTTTGGGAAATAATAAACCCAAAGGCAAAAAATTTTCCTCGGCTTGTTGGAAAGGTGGTTGGTGGAGGTCAGCACAGTAAACTAGAGAAAAAGCCAGATTTTCAGGAATTTTTACTTATTCCAAAGACAAACTCGATTGCAGAAGCTTCAGGCATAAATAAGAAGGCGAAAAAAGAAACAGAATATACTTTGAAGGACAGTGATGAAAAATTCAAAAGCAAGTTGGATGATGAGAATGGGTGGGCTAGCACCTTAAATGAAAAGGAAATACTGGATGGCTTAAAACCACTGAATATTCCTTTGGGAATTGATGCCGCTGCTTCCGGATTTTATAAAAGAAACAAATACAATTATGAAAATCCGCTTTTGAAGAGGGATGTGGAAGAGCAGTTTTATTATATTGAGAGTTTGATTAAAAACTACGGGTTGTTTTACATAGAAGATCCTTTCCAAGAAGAGGATTTTGAAAGCTTTGCAAGATTATTAAAGAAATTCCCTGAAAGTTTGATTGTTGGGGATGACCTTATAGTCACAAATGAAAAGAGGCTGAAGAAGGCAATACAAATGAAGAGCATTAATGCAATAATTGTCAAACCGAATCAGTGCGGCTCGCTCTTGGAAGTAAAAAGGGTTTGCGATCTTGCAAAGGAGAATAAGATCAAGATTGTTTTCTCACATAGAAGCGGCGAAACAAGCGAGAATATTCTTGCAGACTTGGTTTTTGGCTTCCAGGCTGATTTCTTTAAAATTGGGATTGATGGGTTTGGAAGAGAAGAAAAAATCAAGAGATTAATTGAAATACAGAAGAGTTTTTGATCCTAAATTTTCACAAAAAACCCAACACCATTTTACCTTGTAAAATGCCTTGCTGAAAGCAAGGTTCGTATTGGGTTTTTTCATTTTCCTAACAACAACCTTTAAAGGCCTCACAGATTATTTGAAGCTCGACCTAAAAGTTCTTCTGAAACACAAGCGAAGAACTTTTAAACCTACTTTTTCTCTGAATAAAATGCCTAAAAAGAAAAAAGAAACAGAAGAAGTTAAGATAGATGAAGTTCCTGAAATTCCAAGAACAGAGATTCCAAAATTAGCTGAAGCTGAGTCTTCTGATGTTAGTTTAGAGGAAAAGAAAAAGAAGCTTTTAGAGAAGGCTGCAAAGCTTAAAGGAAAGATAGAGGTAACAGAAACAGAATCCCTTAAAGAGCAGATTAAGGCAAAGAAAAAAGCAGACATGCTCATTCCCCTTGAGGAGTATGTTAAATCCGGGATTTATATTGGAACAAGAGTTGTAACTCCTACAATGAGGCCTTTTGTTTACAGAAGAAGGGCTGACGGATTGGCTATATTTAATACCGATCTAATTGATGAAAAATTAAAAGAAGGAATTGAATACTTAGCTAAATTTGCTCCAGAAGACGTTATTCTTGTATGTAAGAGGCAGTCTGGATGGAAGGTTGCAAGAAAGTTTGGCGAGCTAACCGGAATTAGAGTTTTCGCACAGAAATATCCTGCAGGAATTTTAACTAACACGACCCTTCCTGACTTTTTTGAGAATGAACTGACAATAATCACAGATCACTGGCTTGACAAAAATGCATTGAATGACACCCTAAAAGTTAGAAAAAAGGTCTTGATGATTTGCGATACAAATAACTTTTCACAAGGAGCTGACCAGATAATTATTGGAAACAACAAAAGCGCGAAAAGTCTTGGAGTCATATTCTATCTCTTGACAAGGGGATACTGCAAGGCAAAAAAGATTGATGTGGAAATCCCGGATCTTGACTGGTGGACAGAAGAATCTGAAAAATAAATAATTCTTAAAATGACAGACAAATACGCTACTAGATTAATAAATGCTGTAAAAACTAATGGAGACAAAGGCCTAGAAAAAATAACTTCTTTAGCATTAACAAGCTCGATTTTTGTTTTATTCAATAATTACATGTTTGATCAAATGATGCATAGATATTGGGCTTAATTATATAGATAGATTAATAAATATAAAACTTAGTTCTTAAAAAATGAAGAAAATAACAAAGCAAAGCAGGCTGACTTTTGTTGAGTTGCCTCCAACTCAGTTTGGGGTTTTAAATGGAGATTCTGGATATGATATCTATAGTCACATTAATATGCCATCAAGAGCTATTTCAACTTTGAGGGGGGTTTTGGTTGCTGACGGCTATGCTAATACTCATGAGATAAATCCGAAATATCATGGATATCAGGGAAGGCTAACTCCGGAAAATATGAAAGAAATATTTCAGTCAGATGTTTTGCTATTGTCTTCAATAACAAGAACAGCAAAACAAACAATGCAACTAGCCGATTTATACAAATTGAATAACCCTCGAGGAATTGTTGCTGCTGGCGGGCCTGACCCTACTTTTAGATATGAAGATTGGCTGAAACATGTTGATATTGTTGTCTTGGGTGAAGGTGAGGCAACCTTAAGAGATTTGACGGCGATATTAAGTGAAGATCCAGGTGAATTGGGCAGTGTTAAGGGAATCGTTTATAATAGAAAAGGTGAAATAACAATAACAAAAACGAGGCCTCTTTTAACAGAAACAGAACTCGGGCAATTGCCTCATCCTTTCCATGATGAGGAAGTAATTCAAAAAATTTTTACTGGAACAATAGAAACAACAAGAGGTTGCCCACATGATTGCGATTTTTGCGGAGTTACCTCAATGTATGGAAATCGATATAGGAGAAGACCCGTTCAATGGACCCTTGAAGAGATGGCTCAGATAAATAATTTTGGCCAAAGGACATTTATTGTAGATGATAATATAACTCCTGGCGGACCAAAATATATTGAAAGACTTGAAGCTATTGCAGCAATGAGTGGGAAAGGCAATAAAAGAATTGCACAAATAACTGTTTATGCTGCTAGAAATGAAAAATTATTGGGGGCTTTGAAAAATGCTGGAGTTGACACTCTATGCGTTGGAATAGAATCCTTATCAGATGAGACTCTTAAGGACTTAGGAAAATCCAGCGATGCAGCAATGAATAAATGGGCCATTCCTAGATTTAGAGAGGCTGGATTTTTTGTTCATGGAATGATGATGATTGGTGGAGATGGTGACACTACCGAATCTTTGAGGGAAACGGAATACTGGGCTAATCATAATTTAGATAGTGTTCAATATTTCACTCCAATTCCAATTCCGGGAACAAGATTTAGATCAGACATGGAAACACAAGGAAGAATCTTAAGTAATGACTGGAGTTTATATGACGCACAGCATGTTTTATTGAGGCCTGTAAATTTTACCCCAATTCAACTTCAATTAAGAATTGAGGAGAGGTATAAAAGTTTTTATTCAATAAAAAATCTTGGCAATAGAATAAAAAAAAGTCATAGAAAAAAAACTGCAATTGGACTTTCGCTTATAGCTCTTTCTACTTTAGGACAGAAAATACTTAACAATCCTCAATCGCGAGCTTACAAAGAATTTTTAAGCTCTGTGAGTTAAGTATTCGCTCGCTAGCGCTCGCTGATTTTCTTTGCTCCGAAATTGACTCTGTCTAATTTCTCCGCATAACAATATTGGTGCATTAAAATTTTAATTAGCGAAAAGCCTTGAAGAATTCTGGCTTTGAGCAACTAATAAGCGAGTGAATGAAATGAGCGAACCTAAATTCACTATCCCATCTTCATCAACAACCAAGAATTCTTTCCATAACTTGTTTTTAGGAGTACGTACTTGCCTTTCATCTTTTTGCCTTTAAGATGAAAAACAATTTTCTTGGGTTTTAAAGAATCTAATTCATAATTTCCTTTATCCCAGATTTTTACTGTTCCTTTTCCATAACCTTCTTTAATCTCACCTTCAAACTTTGCGTAAGACAATGCATGATCATCTACTTGGATTGCTAAACGCTTAGTTTCTTTGTCTAAAGGAGGTGGCTTTGGAACAGCCCAACTTCTAAGAACCTTATCAATCTCTAATCTAAAATCATAATGCAAGTGTGTTGCATGATGTTCTTGAACAACAAATATTGGCATTTTAATCAAAAATCACACAGATATAAAAAGTTTTATAAATAGATATTTTATGGAAGATTTATGGGAAGGACGTTAAATGCAATCTTGGCATCACTATTATTAGCAACAGCAGGATGCTCTAAAAAACCAACAGCTCCTGAAGGTATTTGGCTTGGAATAGCACCAATAAAGTGCGAGCAAACAGTCTGGGAAGCAGATTATTCCACAAATCCAGGAAATTACGAAGGAATAAATTCAAATGAAGAGTTAAGAATTATGGAAAAATACTATAAAGATAAATCTGTAGATATATTAGAATCAAACAAAAAAATAATTGAGAAACCCGGCCCAGGCGGAATGCCTCCATGTCCCGATTGCGGATGCTCAAGAGGGTATCTAATCACTGCAAGAGTTGCTGAAAATGATACCTTAGCACTTATTTACGACGGTTTTTCTTCTTCTCTTGTTTTTTAAAGAAGAACCTTAAAATTAAAAACAATAAAAAGGCTAAAACGAGAACAATAATTATTTTGGCATAAATGCTCAAACTGCTTAATTTATCAAGTGAGTTAACAACCATTGCGTTATACCTTGAAGAAATGCAAATTTTCTTCTTCAATATTTGGTTATAATAACATCCTGTTTTAGGGATAAGTATGCATGCATTATTATAACAACCATTAGCACAGGGGCGAGTTGTTTTTTGGCAACTACCCCACTCACTAATGCAAGAATAAGTAGCAAGATTAATGCTTTCACAATGTTGGGTTTTTGTACCTAATGAATCTGTGCATGTTGTAGCTGTTTGCTGGCATGTTGGCTGTTGTACTGCAATTTTTGCGTTAACGATTCCGTTAGAGTTAGATATCTGTTCTATTTTTACAAAAGTATCTTGATTTGAATAACTCTTAGAATTAGGATTTGTTGTTGAGCTGAATACTTGTTTATTTAATATGCCAGGCCACGGATCACCCGCATCTCCTCTTCCAAATTTCTGCTCTAAATCAAAATATCCATCTGCCTGTTCCAACGCAACTTTATAGTGTCCACTACTCGTATATCCTGGATACCATTCTTGATTATTATCCTTCTTACTTTCATCTATATGCCACAATAATAGTCCTGGTCCTGGAAGACCCGTATCGTATCCAATTTTCTGTCTGTTTTCGACAAGGAAATATTCGCTGCCAAAATTGTTGTTCTTCCATAACTTATAAATAATAGGATTTTGCTCTACATTCAATAGACTAACAGTTGACCCATAGCCCAGTGTTGTTTGAGGAGTTACAAACCCTAATTTGATCTTACTCCATGCATCAAAGTGTGATGGACTTTCCCCGAGATACCTATTCCAACTTCCTGAAGCCATTAAACTCCACCTACCTATACCTGCAGAAGAACCATCAGTGTCATACAAATCAGGCAAGCCAAATAAGTGTCCTGTTTCATGCGCAATAACCCCAATAGTCATGTTCTTTATTACAGTATTTCCAATTGCACTCCAGTATTCTGGCTGAACCGAATAATCTTTCACGATAACCCCATCCTTATAAACGCCATTAATTTCCCATTTATGGCTCCACATATCGTTGGAATCCCCAGTATACTCTCCCCCAGTTCCGGAATGAATAATTATTAGCCCATCTACATAAAGATCACCATTATTATCATAGTTATTAAAATTAACTAATGGATCTACTAATCTAACTATATCGGAAACTAGCGTTCGTGAATTCTTTGGATCCCCACCCATACCATATTTATCATTTACGTAATAAGAGTAATTTCTTGGTGCTCTAATCCACCCTAATGAAGATGGAAGATTAAGACCAGTTAACTCTAATTGGCCATAAGAGTTTTCAAGATAAAAATTTTTGACAGAAGGCGAAGAATTACCAAATACTAAATTGTCAAAAAACGTTGGTTCAACTATTGCAGGTTTATCTGCAAAATCAACTAAAATAACCAAAATTTTAAGTTGTTTGACTGAAGGAGATGAAGCTATATAAGAATCCATATTAAAGTTAGAAGGAACATCCAAGCCATTTGCCTGAGCTGCTTGATATACCTCTTGAAACTGGGGGGTTCCAACTTTTCCTAAAGCCCCCCCCTCATCAGGGTTAGGAGGCATAGAGGAAATAAATGAAAATAAAAATATCGAAAATAAAAATACAACCCCTTTTTTCATCTATAAGATAATAAAAGATAATTAATAAATTTAACTACAAAGGCGGCGCTTCCAAACTCTCACCACATTCTTGGCAGAATTTATCGTCGGGAAAAACTCCTTTATTGCATTTTGGGCATTTTACTGGTTTAATCCAGACCTTTGTTCCACAATCCGGACAAAACTTAATTCCTTCTTCAAGCTGCTTTCCACATTTTCTACAAATTATTATTACTGGTTTTTTTTCAATAACTGCCTTATATCCTGGCCTGCCAGAAACTATTGCAGAAAAAGCTGAAGCAAAACTCTCCTCTCTTTGTATCTGCTGCATTCTCCTTTGTGTGTCACCTGCGTCCATATTAAAAACCCCAATTTAATCTTAAAGTTAATATGCTAAGAAAAACATATTTTTAAATATTGGGTTGCTACATTTTGGTGGGAAAGAGAAAAGAAAAAGGAAAAATACGACGAAAGGTTTATAAACGTAAATTTTCTAGCTTTCGTACTTAAGATGAAAATGAAATTTCGGTTTCATATCACCTTAAACAAGTTTAAGATGAGTGCTTTAATAAAGAATTTTTATTCGCACATTAAAGTATGAGGTATGTAGAAGCAGTCATCTAGTTGCAATTCTAATAATGTTTTAACAGCTTTCAGGAGGATCGTGTGAAGCGTTATTTTATCTTATAAAAATAATGCGCAATAGATATTTATCGTCGATAAATCATAATATTGTTTAAATCCAGTTGATCCTGCTGGCGGCTGCGGCTCTTTGGTTTACACTTAGACATGCAAGTCTTTTCGAAAGAAAGGCAAACTGCTCAGTAACACGTAGCTAACCTGCCCTTAGGTCATGGATACCGTCGGGAAACTGACACTAATACATGATAGAAGTGAGACCCTGGAACGAACTCACTTTTAAATTCGAGCCTAAGGATGGGGCTGCGGCGGATTAGGTTGTTGGCGGGGTAATAGCCCACCAAGCCATTGATCCGTAAGGGCTCTTAGCGGAGAGGCCCTGAGAGGGAGTCTGAGACACTACTCCCAGCCCTACGGGGTGCAGCAGTTAGGAATTTTCTGCAATGCGCGAAAGCGTGACAGAGCGAGCCAAAGTGCTTCTCAATGAGAAGCTTTTGCCAAATGTAAAAAGTTTGGCGAATAAGGACTGGGTAAGACTGGTGCCAGCCGCCGCGGTAATACCAGCGGTCCAAGTCGCAGCCATCATTATTGGGTCTAAAACATCCGTAGCTTGCTTAATAAGTTCCTTGTGAAATCTAATATCTTAAGTATTAGGCGTGCAAGGAGTACTGTTAAGCTAGAGACTGGAAGACGTAAGAAGTACGTTCAAAGTAGTGGTAAAATACGTTAATCTTGGACGGACTCACAACAGCGAAGGCATCTTACGAGGACAGTTCTGACAGTGAGGGATGAAGGCTAGGGTCGCGAAACAGATTAGATACCTGTGTAGTCCTAGCAGTAAACACTGCACACTAAACATCAGTACCTCCTCGAGAGGTATTGGTGCTGAAGGGAAGCCGAAGAGTGTGCTACCTGGGAAGTATAGTCGCAAGACCGAAACTTAAAGGAATTGGCGGGGAGATACTACAACGGGTGACGCGTGCGGTTCAATTAGATTCTACACCGTGAACCTCACCAGGACCGACAGCAGAATGAAGGTCAGTCTAAAGGGCTTACCTGACACGCTGAGAGGAGTTGCATGGCCGACGTCAGCCTGTGCCGTGAGGTGACCTGTTAAATCAGGTAACAGGCAAGACCCACATCTTTATTTACTATGTGTACAATAAAGAGATTGCCTTGGTAACAAGGATGAAAGTGTGGGCTACGTTAGGTGAGTACAGCCCGAACGCCCTGGGCAACACGCGCGCGGCAATGGCAGATACAATGAGACGCAACTCTGAAAAGAGAAGCTAATCTCCTAAAGTCTGTCTCAGTCCAGATTGAGGCTTGAAACTCAGCCTCATGACGCTGGAATCCGTAGTAATCGTTTGTTATCAGCGAACGGTGAATGCGTCAATGTCTCTTGCACACACCGCCCGTCAAACCAACCAAGTTTAGTTATGGTGAAACTTTTTCAAGGAGAACCTTGGCTAGGTGAGGTAGGTTAAGTCGTCACAAGGTATCTGTAGGGGAACCTGCAGATGGATCACCTCCTAAAAAATTTATAAAATCTAAACATTAAATGAAGAATTCAATTAGTGTTTCTACATACCATTCATTTTAAGACAAAAACTTAAAAACCAATCCAGACTCTTCATATGAAGGGCCTGTAGTCTAACGGTAAAACACCTCGTTTGCACACGACGCGACGACGATAATATGGTCGCGAAAGTCGTCAAAAACCGAGGAGCTCCGTGTTCAATTCACGGCAGGTCCATTTTTTCTAATGGACAATAAAAAAATTAAGAAAAATGAAAATGGCAGAACCAAGATATGAATTTGTAATGATAAGCAGAAGGAATGATAGGGGAAACATGAGAACCCAATCAACTAGCCAGGGGTCTATCCCGATAGAATATCACCAAATAATAGATAATGCAAGAAAATCCCATGAAGAAGCCATAAGATTAGGAAATAGGGCCACAGAAACATGGATTTTTATAGATTAGAAAACCTTTAAAAAGCCTCGACACAAACTAAGCATAATTAAAACAAAATAAACGAAATAAAATCGTAACAAAAAAAATCACAAATCATGCTCATTTACGAGATGGTGCCCTAGATAATCTAGTGTATCGTGATGAGAATATTCAAACAAAATATTCGATGAACAAGCAGTGGAATATTCCCACTTGTAGTTATAACTTTTTCTAGCTCGCTAACGCTCGATATTAATAATAAAAATACTAATGTAACTGACTTTAAAGTTGGTTTATTATTAACAATATTTTAGTATTGATAAACGAGCCTTGAAAAGGCGAGTGAAATTGTTAAACTACTTTATTTTAGAATCATATACTACTAATAAAAAGAACCTACGGTTCTTCTTATGACATCTCCCTCGAGGACGATTAAACGTTATTATAAGGAAGTTTCATAAAAGAAACCTATGGTGTCTTTTATTTTAAATACTGTTAGATGGATAGCTTGGTTTTGGTATTTGACGAAGGACGTGGCAAGCTGCGATAAGCTTGGGGGAGCTGCATGCAAGCTTTGATCCCAAGATCTCCGAATGCACAGAGATGTGGAACTACGCCGGGAATTGAAACATCTTAGTACCGGCAGGAAAAGAAAATAAATAATGATACCCTAATTAGCAGCGAGCGAAAGGGGTAGAGGGCAAACCGAATCTCCTTGCGAAAGCGAGGCAGAGATGTGGTGAGGGTAAATGGCTAAGGCGTCGAGAAAAAGTCTGCTGGAACGCAGCATCACAGAGGGTGATAGTCCCGTATTCTAAGACGCTATGTTGTTCCTCAATAGAGTAGGGCATCCTGGATTGGATGTCTGAATATGGCAGGATTAACTGCTAACCCTAAATATAACCAAAGTCCGATAGCGCACTAGTACCGCGAGGGAAAGCTGAAAAGTACTCATAACAGAGGGTTAAAAGACTTGAAATCTAATAGTTACAGTTTGTTACTGGTCTTAACTCGCAAGAGAAAGACTTGTAACGTACGTTTCGAAGAACGGGCCAGGGAGTTTGCCTATGTGGCGAGGCTAACCAATTTTATTGGGTAACCGAAGCGAAAGCAAGTGTGAAAGCGCGTTAGTCACATGGACAAGACCTGAATCCAGATGATCTATTCATGGGCAAGTTGAAGTCTCTCGAAAGGGGGATGGAGGACTGAACTAGTGTTATGAACATGTACTTGGATGACCTGTGATTAGGGGTGAAAAGCCTATCTAATCTGGTGATGGCTGGTTCCTACTGAAATATGCCTCCGTATAGTCTTGTTCTGCTTGTTAACGGCGTAAAGTACGGATAAATTTTGCAGGGGCTAATGCTCACGGAAATTTTTCCAACTCAGAATCTGTCAACTGTATAGAACAAGAAACAGGGTATGTATGTAAGATATGTTTCCGAGACCAAAACAAGGGAGACCAAAGTTAAGGTCCCTAAATTCATGCTAAGTGTATCAAAAGGCGTCTCGAACCTAAGACACTAGGGATGTAAGCTTAGAAGCAGCTATCATTTAAAGAAAGCGTAACAGCTCACCTACCAAGGTTCAGGGCCCTGAAAATGGACGGGGCTAAAGCATGATACCGACACTTTGGCGGCGCTCAGTCGAGCGTTCGGGTAAGTAGGCGTGCTTTTTGCGCAGAAGCATTTTCGAGAGAAAGTGTGGAGCGAAAAGCAATGAGGATCCTGGCAATAGTAGGATGTGATTGTCCTGAGAACGGACAAGGTCGTAAGGGTAAGGTTTTCTTGGCAATATCGTTTAGCCAAGAGTTAGTCAGCACCTAAGTCGTATCTTAACTGAGTACGACGATGGATGACAGGTTAATACTCCTGTACTGATTAAATTTTATATAGTGAATCACTTCGGGATAAGCGAGCATTCGGAAGGATGTTTCAGCGAAGAAAGTTGACGAGCGTAATGCTAAGACTCAGAAGAACTCGTTGGATAAAGTCTCTGATTCCTGGAGTCAGTGAAAAGTTTGCTGTTCATGAATTTAATCGGCTGTACCACAAACCGGCACTGGTACCCTAGCTGAGAAGGCTAAGACCTGAAAGGGAAAACCAACTAAGGGAACTCGGCAATTTAGTCCTGTAGCTTCGGCTGAAAGGATGTCTATCTTTGTTTTTTTCAGAAATGTTGAATGCATTGGTAGATCACAGTAACAAGGACGGCCCGACTGTTTACCAAAAACGTAGCTGCGTGCTAATCTGAAAAGACTTGTATACGCGGTGAGACCTGCCCAGTGGTGGTGTTTCAAACTCCTTTTCAAGGGAGCTAAGACCCATCAAACGGCGGGCGTAACTATGACGCTCTTAAGGTAGCGTAATGCCTTGTCGTCTGAATGGCGACGTGCATGAATGGTTTAACGAGGTTGTCACTGTCCCTAGTTGGGACCTTCCGAAAATACTTCCCGGTGAAAATGCCGGGGACGCCTAGTGGGAAGCGAAGACCTTGTGGAACTTTACTACAACTTGTTGTTGTGATTTTATCGAGAATGCATAGAATAAGTAGGAGCATCGAAGTTGTCATTTTGGTGGCAATGGAGCGACTGTGTAATACTACTCACTCTTGCTAAAATTGCTTACCCTGAGGGACAGCAGCAGGCGGGTAGTTTGGCTGGGGCGGCGCCCTGTCGAAAAGATATCGATAGGACCCAAAGATAAGCTCATCTAGCTTGGAAATCTAGAGTTGAGTGCGAGGGCAAAAGCTTATCTGACTGTATTTTGAAAAGCAAAAAATACAGGGAGGAAACTCGGGCCTAGTGAACCCACATGCTTTTTTAATAGAAGCTGTGGCTGATAGAAAAGTTACCCCAAGGATAACAGGCTTGTCGCACCCGATAGTCCATATTGACGGTGCGGTTTGGTACATCGCTGTCGGCTCTTCCTATCCTGCGCGTGCAGAAGCGTGCAAGGGTGTCGGAGTTCACGCATTAAAAGGGATCGTTAGCTGGGTTAAGAACGTCGCGAGACAGTTTGTATGATATCTACTAGGTGTGTTGTTGTCTGAGTGGAACGAGTATCTAGTACGAGAGGAACGGTACTCGGATGCCTCTGGTGAGCGGTTGTCATATGGCAGGCCGCATAGCTACGCATTGTATGGATAAGAGCTGAATGCATCTAAGCTCGAAGCCATCCGCAAAACGAGACAACTAAGGCCGTCAAAGAAGATGACGTTGATAGAGATCTTGTGTAAGATAGAAGCTTCGGCGACTATTTCAGCATAGATCTACTAATAGCCTCAATTTGTATTATATGATTCGCTTCGGAATATTCCACTACTTGGATTTTTTTGTTTTGAAGGTTATTTTTACCACTCTCTTTCAATGAGTTAGATTTATATAAAACATTTACTTAAAAAATAAATAAAAAAGAGTGTGAAAATGCCAAAGAAAGAAGAGAGTGAGAAAGAAAAACCCAAAAAAGGGGGAAGAACAATCTATATATTGCTATTAAGCGTTATTGCAGTTGCTCTGCTTATTATTGCGTTCAAGCCTAGTTCTCCGACGGGAAATGTTGTCCAAAACCCGGGTTTAGAGGCAGATCCATTTGAAATAAGAAACTGGAAGATAACTCCAAGTTATATTGAAGTGCAGATAAGAAACAACGGAAAAAATGATTATAATGTCAATGAAATAAGAATAGACGGCTGCGGAATTGGAGAAGGCGGATTGGTCTCGTCTTCAGATTATGCCGGCAAAACCTTCCATGTTGTTTGCAATAATGAGATAGAATCTGAAAGCTTTTCAAACAAGGCGCAGATAATATATGCTTCATTTGGAAACGGGTCTGCATCGCAGACATTCACAATTTCAGGAGATCTCCAAAAGAAAAGGTGTGTTTATGACATAAAAGGAACTGAAAGTCCTTTTGTTAGCGGAGAGTGCGAAGTAAAATGGAACTGTATGGATTACCTTCAAAACCTAACAAAAAAGCTGGGAGTTGAAGCAAAAGATATAACCATCAAAAGTTGCGATTACGTCTAATTATCTCTTTCTTAAAAGCCTTTGATTAATAAAGAATATGACAACTGCAGGAATCAACAAAATCCAGTCAGTAAAGAACGAGAGTACAATACACCCCAAGGCAACTAAAGACAATACAACAACCAACCAATTTCTTTTTTGTTTCATTAAAAAATAAACAAGAACGAGTTTTTAATAATTATTAAAATAAAAAATAAAGTTTCGGTTTATTTTGCATTAAACCTAAATATCATCCAAAGTGCAGACAATCCTACCAAAACATAGATTATTGTTGCTACAATGCCGCCTATCTTTGCAACTACATTCAAGTCAAAAAGGCCGAAAAGACCCCAGTTAAGGCCGCCTATTATCAATAGGATTTTTGCAATCATATCTATAACACCCATTTTTACCTCCTAATTCTAATAGGAAGCCGGTGTATAAAAAGCTTACTAAAATGCAATAAGATAGTTTAAAATCCCTGCAAAACTGACCCAAAGAAGATAGGGGATTAAAAGATAGGATGCGGGTTCTTTTATCCTCCAAACAGAGAAAATCGCCAGGATAATCGATAACCACAATAGGATCAGTTCAAAAAAAGCTAGTTCTGGGTTTCTCATACCAAAAAAGAACAAACTCCAAAGAATATTTAAGAATAAATTTAATCCAAAGATCAAGGCTACTTTTGGTTTTTCTTTCTTTTCAGAATTTACCCAAGATAGATATAAGGATAATGCTATTAAGAAGAACAAAACATTCCAAACAATTGGAAAAACCCAATTTGGGGGGGTTATTGAAGGTTTAATATTTTGATACCATAACGAACCTGTGCTGCTAGAAGTAAAGATACTACCAATATATGCTACAACATAGACAACAACTAGACTAATAATCAAGACTTTCCAGTTAAATCTTTTGGGTTCTTTTACAGCGGGTTTTTTACCTCTTTTCATGTTATTTGAAAGAGAATACTCTTTTTAATGTTTTTCTTGAGGTGGCGATTACTTGGGACAAGATAAACACCATTAAAAAAATAAAGCCAAGAGATAAAATAATCTTAAAACCATTGTCTATGGAATTGGATTCCGGCTTTCCATGAAGAATGACATTAGAGCTTATCTGGTTCCTTAAAATCTTAAATCCGTACTGCAGACCAGCAAAAACAATCATTAAAATAACAAGAATCAGGATTAATACGACAAAAACTTCCAGGATTTTTTTCCAACCCTCTTCCATAATATGGTTAGGTTGTTTGGGGTTTTAAGTTTTTCCTAAAAAAGATTTAAAAACTCTGATTCAGACCTAGTTATACCATTAAAGATGGAATTGATTGTAAGGAGGAAGAAAGTAAATGGAAGCAAGCGAGTGTAAGGTTTTTGTTGGAAACTTGCCCTTCAGTGTCGGTTATGAAGAGCTGAAAGAGCTCTTTTCTCCGTATGGGGAGATAACTGATTCTACTGTAGTTGTTAACAAGTTCTCAGGAAGATCTAGAGGATTCGGATTTGTGACTTTTGCTAAGAAGGAAAGTGCTGAAAGAGCAATTTCTGAGATGAATGACAAAGAAGTCAAAGGAAGAAACATCAAGGTTTCTCACGCTGTCCCTCCAAAAGAAGGGGGAGATGAGGAAGGCTTTGAAAGATCTGAAAAACCAGAAAGAAAAGAAAGAAGACCGAGGAGATCAAGAGAGGAGTAAAAAAATTTATTTTAATTTTTTATTTTTTATTTGTTAAAGGAATCAGAGCATTTAATGAAGATCTAATATTTGTTCCTGTTCTAGAATTTCCAAAACCAATATTTGCCTGCGGGACAAAGTGTTTTAATTTTAAACCCAATCCTAATTCCCCATACCAATCAACATCATACCCCATATTTCTAAAGTTTGGGGTTTCCTCTCTCGTGATTTCACCCATAACAAAAAAAACCTTTTGGGGAGTAATAAACTTCTGATTCAAAAAAACCAACCCTAACCTCTGTTCCGGGAATTATTACTTGATTTAGATATCCTCCTTGAATAATCCATGTTGCTGTTTCATAGTCGTTTGAGAGAACGCCAAAATCATTCATCTGTCTTACAGGTTTTAAATCTTGTATAAGCGGAACTGTATAAAACATTCCCTCGAGAATTCCCACTGTTGCTTCTCTTACTAGCTGACTATGTCCATGATAAACGCCCCAAATAGCCAAGTCGGTTTGCTCATTAGTTCTTCGTACAAAAAATCCAGAGGGATATTTCTCTTCTCCGTAACCGGCGTGTCTTGCAATGCCCCAAGTAAGGGTGAAATCTTTTGCAAGATCTTCTAAATCGCGATCCCTCATGTCAACACTTGTTCCCATAATCTCAAAATTAGAAGGAAAGTACCATATGAAGTCCATCCCTTTGGGAGAGCGAGTGATGTCTCTGGTAACCTCTGAAATTAAGGATAGAACATCAAAGTCCGGGGCTAAACCAAACCTTAGATATCCGTAGAGATCTTTTTGGTGAGTTTCTGCGCGATATTCTTCTGCCCCTAATTTAATCTTAAGCGGGTGTTGGCCTTTAGATCCAAATTTATATCTTAAGGTTGCAAAAAGACCCCTGCCCACCTTTTCTTCGTTGGTTTCGAAATCTCTATTATCTAACCACGCAGGTTGTATTTCCAATAAATCTCCCCAACCTTTCATCAAGTCAAGAGGAAAGATTCTTGCTCCGAATAAGCGGGATCTTTCTTGTTCATCAATATTAATAATCCCTACAACTTTTTTCCCCCGGTAATCCTCTAAAATTATTTGTCCAGAACCATTATCAATTGGGGGCTGAGTTAAACTCCTTAACTCTAAAGAAAGGCCTTCACCAGAATCATGATAAATCGGCTTTGGAGTAGCTAATGCAACAGAGGAGCTTAATACTACTGGAAGAAGCGCACTTGCGACAGATTTTTGCACCTTATTTAAAAGCTTTAATAACCCCATCAAGACAATATTTTTTGGAGATATATAAATTTGATTATTGTTTAGAATATAATCTCTTTACTTAACTGGCAATTTCTAATCTAGAAGACTTGGTTGGATTTCTTGGAGGAGGTAAAGGATATTCCTCTTCAAGCTCGTCTAAAGCTGATTGGACAAGATCCCTTGTCTGGGACCTTACAGCCCTACGATTATATCTCGTGTCTCCATGCACCTGAGTATAATACTTTCCTTGTCCGGAAGGACCTAATCTAACTCCCATAAAAATCAAGAAGGGTCTGTATTTTTAAACCTTTACAATCCAAAATTCTCTACAAAGTTTTCTATAACCTTGTACTGTTCAAGAAAATCGTGGCCTTTCTTTGTTAAAGAGAAGGTCTTTTTATTGTCTTCAAGAAGATTTAGGTCTATAAATTTTTTTGCCAGGAGCTCGTCAATATATTCTTTAAACATTTGGGGGGATAGGTTTGAAGAGTAAAGCAACCGGGTTGGCTTTATGTTTCTGTGCTCTCTCACTGATTTTAAGATGTCTTTTATGACATCTAATCTTTCCCGTTTTTTTCCCATGTTGAAATCTGTCCGTTTATTTTGTTGCCTTGATTACCCCATATAAAAATAACAAGAAAACAATCATGTTTAATACATAAACATTTATCAAGACAATTTTATCCCATTCAAGATAAAGGTCTGCAAGGGCATTCATAATCCAGGCAAATAAAGAGGCCAGCATTGCTATAAAATAAAACTTCGGAAATTTATGTTTTCCTCGGTCATCAACAAAGTTGGAAAAACTTATTATTGAAGCCAGGATAAATATCAAAATCTGGGAAAAGAACATTGCATGATAAAACTTCCATAAAAAATCAATTATAACTAGGATTAAGGTAAAAGAATATAGGATTAAAATTCTGGGATTAAATAACGAACTTCTTGGTTCTGGGCTTTGATAGTGCTCAAATTTTTTCCAAATCAAACTATAGAGCAAGAAAAAACCACCCATCATCAAAAAGAATTCAAAAAGTATGGTGGATAAAGAATCGTATCCTGAAAAATTTCCTAATTCAAACAAAAAAACAAGAATATACCTTATTGTAAAACCAATTCCGTAAAAAAAGAACGCATTTCTAAAATACCTAATCCCGTTGTGAAGACTTATCTTGAAAAGACGATGTGTTTTAAGAACTATGAGGAAACAAATGGCTACAATAACTAATGCGTAGACTAGCTTAAGTATTTCTTTGTTTTGGATTATTAAATTATACGGGTCCATAAAAAAGCAGATTTTTGGATTTATTTAAAGATTTATGTATAGAAGTATAACCTTGGGAGCATGTAGGATTACTATGGATTTATATTTCTGACCCTTTATAAAGAAATTTTCTTTAAGTTTATCATGGAAAAAGTAGAAGATAAAGCAAGTGTTTGAGTTTTATTGGCGTGAAAATCATTCTACAACGTCCTACACCATCGACAACCCCAAAAAAGAAACTCTTTTCACCCGTTTTTCAGAAACCGCGCCAATAAAACTCTTTCTTATTCTTTAAGAAATAGTTAAGCTTTTAAACCCCTATTCTCTCTGAATTTTGTAAGTCGGGCAGTTAACTTTCGAGACTTTGGCATTAAATTGCCAAGAAACCAGAATATGATTTCTAAGTCTTGAGGAAGGTCCGTCCACCACATTAAAGGTTGTCTCTTGAAAGGGAGATTGCTGTGAAGCAAAGCAACAGAACAGAAACGACACAGCTCATCTTGAGTAATGAAACTTGAGTAGAACTGAGAAAGATGAGATTTGATGAAACGGCTGCCTCAACCGGTGCAAGGCTTAAAGCCGCTTAGTTGAATGTTAACACAAACCATCTGAACACAGGGTTTGACAGAAGATGGCCTATGCCTGACTTACACTTTATTTTTCTAAAGATTTTAATAGGATAGAAGATTATATTCTTAATGAAGGAAAAAAAGGTAGTAAAAATTCTGGGGGCTGGGGCTTCTGGTTTGTCTGCCGCAATAAATTTAGCAAAGGCCGGCTACAAAGTCGAAGTTTTTGAAAGGGGAAAAGACGCTGGGTTTAGATTTCATGGAGATGTTGAAGGATTAGAAAACTGGTCTATGGAAGAAGACTTCTTGGAAAGTTTGAAAAAGATGAATATAAAACCTAATTTTGACCATGATCCTTTTCACGGAGTGAAAATAAGCAATGGAAAAAAAGTTTGGAATATAAAAACTAAAAGACCGGCATTTTATCTTATAAAAAGAGGCCCTGTTAAAGGCAGTGTTGATGAGGGATTGAAAAGACAAGCCCTTAAGTTAGGAGTTAAGATCTATTTTAACAAAACAATCCCTGAAAGGGAAGCGGATATTATTGCTACAGGTCCAAGTTCTAAAAGAATTTTCGGGATAGATAGAGGAATTGTTTTTAAAACAACCCATAAAAATTTAGCTCTTGGTTTGTTGAATGAAAAATATGCTTATCACGGATACTCTTATTTATTAATAACTAAAGGTTATGGGTGTATTGCTACTTGTGTTGAAGGTGATTTCACCCACATTAATAAATATTTTGAAGATAGTGAAAAGATTCTTGAAAGACTAGCACACATAAGGGAAGAAAAACCTAAGGCATGTGGAGGAATAGGAAATTTTTCATTAAATGGGCCGTATAAAAAAGACAATAGATTATATGTTGGCGAGGCAGCAGGCATACAAGACTTTATGTGGGGTTTTGGGATAAGAAATGCGCTTACATCAGGATATCTTGCCGCTAAAAGCATTATTGAAAATGAAGATTACGAGAAAATTGCAAGAGCTTTCTTCAAAAATAGACTCAAGGCTTCTGTAGTAAACAGGTATCTTTGGATTAAAAATGGGGAGAGAGATTATACTTGGCTGCTAAACAAATTAGAAAGGCAAAAGGATGTATTAAAACTCTTAAGATCATTCTATAATTTTAATTTATTGCAAAGAATCCTTTACCCAATTGCCTTAAATTATTGTAGAAAAGAGTATCCTAATTTGAACTTATAAACCCCCTAATAACATTTAAAAGTCCTTTTACGTATTTATTTTGGCTCATGCACGGGAAGGTAGCTCAGTGGGAGAGCACATGACTGAAGCTCATGGTGTCGGGGGTTCAATTCCCTCCCTTCCCATGGCTTTTTAATTTAGTAAGAAGACATTGTTTCAGCTTTGTCCGGAGTTCTAATTTATAAAACCGAAAAATAGTTATTTTCGAAC
>CAZUTV010000004.1:0-92631 GCA_964623495.1 Candidatus Woesearchaeota archaeon
CAAATCTTTTAAGTATAGAATAAAGTTTATTTTGTGGAACTCCAGAAATAAAACTTATTTCTTTGGTCTTTGCAATTTTTAACTTCAAAAGAGAAGTAATCACTTTAGATTCGTAATCAGTAAAACCAAGCGCATAAAAAAAACCTATTTTATCCATGAAACCCTAGCATGCTTTCAGTTTATAAGAATTCTTGTACTCTATTAGTACTTAAAGTATATATTATATTAGAGAACAATTCTGTTTATGACAAAGAATGTGGTGGTTGTAAATTTTAGGGTTGCGGCAAAGGCTTTCATTGTTCATAACGGAAAGCTGTTCATAATCAAGAGAGCGGTAGATGATGTTCAGAGCCCAGGGATATGGGAGATTCCTGGAGGGAGATTAGACCTTGGAGAAGATCCTGTTTTGGGTTTAATGAGGGAGATTAGAGAAGAAACGGGATTATACATAGATATTATTTATCCTATAAGCGTTAGGCATTTTACAAGAAAAGATGGGCAGGTTATAACCATGTTAATCTATTTATGCAAGCCTAAAAGAGGACAAATAAAACTCAGTGAAGAACATTCCGAATATGCCTGGATGGAAATGTCTGACTACAAAAAGATGCTGAACCCTTTTTTCCATGAAGAGGTTGAGACTTTCTTTAGACTAGGGTTGCATATGCTCACAGAATAAAATGAGCAAAACCATGAGCGATTGGATTATTGGAATGGAAGCAATAGGTTTAAAAGATCTTGCTCGGAAATTTCATTCTAAAAAATTGAGGACTTAAAAAGACTCGAAACCTCTGGATTGCCTATTTTTTTAGGGTTAAGTATTTCTTATCCTGAATTTAATAACCAAAATAAAACCCTTATAGATTTCTTAAGGGTTTGCGATAAAGGAATTGTTATAAGAGCTTTGCCAAACACACCAAAATACCCTAGGAGATATAAAATAGGGGTAAGGGGATTTGAGGAATGCGTAAGATTTCTAGAAGAAAGTATTGCTCCAGGAATAGAATATACTATTTATATGACTGAATGGGAGCCCCAAGATAGGTCAGCTATAATAATCTCTAGCCCCGAAAGAGTTCTTTTAGAGGTTGGAAGTTGCGGCCTAGATGAATTATCGCATGGAGGAGAGACAAACTTAAGGTTGGGGGTGAATTTTACAAAAATTGGGCACTTGGAAGATAAAACTTCTTGGTTAAAACAGGGAGATCCTAGAGATAGACAAGTTGCTAGTCAAGCCCTTAAAGAGATAACTCTAAATCCGGATAGCTTTAATCCCCTTTATATGAGGGGATATTTTGAAATTGTTGGTACAACAAGCGGAAAAGTTAGATTTATAGATTATAAGGTAAATGAAATGTATCTTAGATAGAATTTTAAACTAATAATGTTCTTTTATGTTATGAGGCATTTCATATATTTTTCAAAGTCGGCTAGAACGTCTGGGAATTTTGATGTTGGTAGACTTATGGAAGCAGGAAGAATGGACATTGCGATTCATTCCATAATCCAGGCTTTGTTTTTGTCCAAGAGTTATAGGGAAAATGTTAAGATGCATCTTGTGTTTTATGGGATGCCTGATCCTCCAAAACATCTGGAGATTCAAGTTAAGGATGGGACTCCAATCAGCAAGAAAGATATTGGAAACTTGATTAAGAAAATGCTCTACAAATATAAGGAAGGGCAAAAAAACGAGGTTTTTCCTGGCTGTTTTATTGAGAAGAAAAGTTTTTTGAAGGTTGTAGAGGAACTTGAAGATAATGGAAGCAAGATACTTGTTTTAGATAAAAAAGGAGACGATATAAGAAAAGCTGAAATAAAAGATAATTGTGTTTTTGTTCTTGGAGATCAGGAAGGATTGCCTAAAAAAGAACTGAAAAGACTGAAAGAGATAGCAACACCCGTCTCTGTAGGAAATAAGATGTACTTCGCTTCCCAAGTTATTGCCATTGTAAATAATGAGTTAGATAGAAGAGAGGTCTAAAGTCTGTATCTTTTCTTACCTATAACCCAGGCAACAAGCATTACAAATAAAGCAAAGATTATAACATAGATCATAACCTGGACCCATTTATTAAATGTAAGAAAGCCGATAATTCCAAAAACAATTACAATAGTTAGAGTTATTGTTGAAGCAATTTTTAATGGGAGCTGTTTTTCCATTCCGCCTTGCTCTGTTGTTTTCTTAATTATTTTATAATCTATAATCCCTGCAGCAAAACCAACCATACTAAATATTATTAGATAAGCCCAATTAATTAAAGAGAAAAAGAAAGCAAAAAAAGAGCAGTATGAAGCCCCTTTAAGGGTTGTGCATTTCCAGCCTTGAGAATCGTGGCCGGTAAAAAGAAACACTATCAGTAACCCTACAAAAACAATGCCAAAACCAATTAAACCGTATTTTATAGATGGTTTCATGGTGTTTGAAGATTAATAAGATATTTAAATTTTATTAATGAGAGTTAAACATAAAAATAGAGAATAACTTATTTAGTTATGAAAAAATCACTAAGAGCTTACATTACCGGAACAGTCCAAGGCGTGTTTTTCAGGGCCTTTGTAAAGGAAAATGCAGAAAGGCTGGACATTAAGGGATTTGTAAGAAATCTGGAAGATGGAAGGGTGGAAGTTTTTCTAGAAGGAGAGCCTGATCCGGTAAATAAAATGCTAGAGTTATGTAAACAAGGACCAAAGCACTCACAGATAAAGAATGTTGAAATAAAAGAGGAAAAGTTCCAAGGTTTTAAGACCTTTAAGGTTCTGCATTTTTGAAATGAAAAAGATTCTAGCAATAGATAAGGCATTATATAAAATTGATTTTAGAAAGAAAATATATGCTTATTATGGAAGAAACTCAAATTTCAAAAAATTAAAGAAAAGAGATAATGTTAAAAACAAAAAAATGATTAATGGCTTTATTAGAATATTCAAAGATGGGAGAAAAAAGGTGTTCAAATTCAAAGCATGATCTACACAAATTCTGATGGAGGATGCAGAGGAAATCCCGGGCCAGGGGCAATTGCTGTTGTTGTCAGAGACGAAGGAAAAATACTATTGAAATACGCCGGATTTATAGGCAGACAAGTAACTAACAACATTGCAGAATATGGGGCTCTGATCAAAGCCCTTGAACTTGCATCTAAATTTGCAAAAGACGAAGTTACTTGCATTCTTGACTCAGAACTTGTTGTCAATCAGTTGCTTGGAAAGTATAAAGTAAAGCACCCAAACATTTTAAAATTGTTTTTGAGAGTGCAGAAATTGCAGGAAAATTTCAGAAAAATCAAGTATATCCATGTCTCTAGAGAAGATAAATTTCAGCAGATGGCAGATGAAATGCTCAACGAAGAGCTAGACAGCCGGGGATTTAAGAGATATTGGAGAAGGTAGTTTTATAAATATTGATTTCTTAAAACTAATATGAGTCGCGAAGAGCAAATAGTGAATGAAAGACTGAGAAAGATTGATGACCTAAAGAAGCGGGGTATAGATTCTTACCCCCATAAGTTTGACAGAAAACATACTTCTAGCCAAGCGTTGAAATCAAAGCTTGGAACTAAAGTTATTAGTGCAGGCAGAATCATGACTAAAAGAGATATTGGAAAAATTATATTTGCCAATTTAAGGGATCATGAAGGAGATATTCAAATTGTTTTACAAGACGGAGAAACGCCTCAAAAGGTAATTGATTTGTTCAAGAAATATGTTGATACCGGAGATTTTGTGGGTATCGAAGGGAAGGTATTTAAGACAAAGACAAAGCAGACTTCGATCCTAGTGGATAAAATAACTATCTTAAGCAAATCTATTCTCCCCCTTCCTGAAAAGTGGCACGGGTTACAAGACAAGGAAGAAAGATACAGGAAAAGATATCTTGATTTAGTTATGAACCCTGAAGTAAAGCAGGTTTTTGAAAAAAGAACCAAGATTTTAAATGCACTAAGGGAGTTTATGGACTCAAAAGGATTTAGTGAGGTAGACACCCCATATTTACAAAGCGTTTATGGGGGAGCTAATGCAAGACCATTTAAGACCCATTTAAATGCCTTAGATATTAATCTGTTTTTGGCTATTTCCCCCGAATTATACTTGAAAAGGCTTATTGTTGGAGGATATGACAGAGTTTACACAATTGCAAGAAATTTTAGGAATGAGGGGATAGACAGGTGGCATAACCCTGAGTTCACAATGATGGAAGCTTATGCTGCTTACTGGGATTATAATGACATGATGGAATTAGTAGAAGATTTGTTTGTTTATGTTTGCAAAAAAGTTAATGGATCCACCAAAGTTAATTTTAGGGGAAAAGAAGCTGACTTTAAGAAACCATGGAAGAGGATGACTATGGCAGAGGCCATTAAAAAGTTTGCCGGGATTGATATTGAAAAAAAATCAGACAAAGAACTTTTAGATTTTATGAAAAAGAATAATGTTGAAAAAAATGGGGAGAGCTGGGGGTGGTATGTGCAAAGTATCTTTGAACATTTTTGCGAGGAGAAGCTTGAACAACCGACATTTATCTTAGACCATCCTTTGGAGACAACCCCCTTATGCAAGCTTCACAGGAATGACAAACTTTGCAGATTAATTGAAAGATTTGAACCTTTTTGCATGGGTGCTGAACTCGGAAATGCTTATTCTGAACTGAATAATCCTGTACTACAGAAAGAACTTTTAAAAGAACAGCAAAAAGAGCTATCGAAGGGAAACGAAGAAGCAAACCCTTATGATGCAGACTTTGTAAATGCACTTGAAATAGGAATGCCACCGACTGGTGGATTAGGGGTAGGAATTGATAGAATGATAATGCTTCTTACAGGGCAAGATTCGATAAGAGACGTAATATTATTTCCATTTATGAAGCCCGAAGAGAAGTAAAATGGCTCTTCCAATTTCTAGGAAACAAGCACTTGAACTTGTTAAAAAATACAATACAGATGAAAGAGATTTAATTCATTATCTGGAAAGCGAGGCAATTATGAGGGAGGTTGCTTCTAGTTTAGGAGAAGATGTTGAGTATTGGGGGATGCTCGGATTGTTACACGATGTTGATTGGGGGCTTACAAAGAATAATGTTTCAAGCCATTTAACAAGAGCCCCTGAAATATTAAAAGAAGCTGGTTTTAATGATGAGCTTATAGAAATTGTGCTAAGCCACGGATATGACTATGAAGAACTTCCTCATTTGAAGGATAAAAAAAGAACAAAGAAGATCGAATATGCTTTGGCAGCCTCGGAAACTCTTACAGGATTAATTCATGCATATGCTTTGATGAGAGGAGGAAAAGTTTCTGACATGGAACTAAGTGGCTTAAAAAAGAAGTTCAAGGATAAAGCATTTGCAACAGGTTGTGACCGGGAGATCATAAAGGAAGCTGAAAATTTCATGGATTTTGATGAGTTTTTGAAATGTGGAATAGAAGGAATTAAAAAGATAAAAGACCAGGTAGGATTGTTATAATGGCCCTAATTATTAAATCAAATATAAGAAAAACTGTCAAGGACCTAGATAAGGAAAATGCAATAGGCAGCGTTGCTGATGAAGTCGAGCAGGCTCTTGAGAGAAAGGTTGAAGAAATGCTTGCAGATGCCATAAAAAGAGCAAAAGCAAACGGAAGAAGAACGCTACAGGCACGGGATCTTTGAAGGTTAGATTTTTATAGTTCTAGAAATTTTATATTTTATGAAAAAGAAAGTGAGCAATTCTTCCAGGGGAAAGAAAGCAAGAGCTTCAGGAGCCAGGTTTGAACTTAAAGTTCGTGCAGATCTTGAAAGTATGGGCTGGGTTGTTTCTAAGTGGATGAATACAGTTGATTACGGAAAAGATGGAGGAATTGGAAAGCTAGTTCCTGCAAAAAGAAAATACAATCCCTTTTTTAAGGTTCTTGGAATTGGCACAGGATTTCCTGACTTTATCTGCTTTAGGAGAAACAAAGATGGGAGCTATGAAATTGTTGGTTTAGAAGTCAAAGCAAATGGTTATTTGGACAAAGTAGAGAAAGGTATGTGTGGTTGGCTTTTAGACAGGAAGATTTTTTCAAAAATAAAAATTGCAAAAAAGGGCAAGGAAAGAGGCAAGATAGAGTATATTGATTTTTTAGACAAGTATAAGAAGGTTAGCTAAAGTAAAAAGAATAAAGAATATAAGTTGGCTTACCCTCTTAATTAAGGGAAGATATTCCTATTAAGATGGGAATAGAAAAGGGGAATTTTAACAGATTAATTGTTATATTAATCTTTTTAGCAATCAATACACTATTTATTTCTGCAATATGCAACCAAGGTCAGGTTGACATTAACAATGCAGATGCCCCTGAATTGGATAAACTAGTTGGAGTTGGTCCTGCAATAGCCAAAAATATTATTGACGCCAGACCATATGGCAAGTTAGATGATTTAATAAATGCAAACGGGATAGGGGCGGCAAGGCTCGAAGCTATAAAATCACAAGGACTTGCGTGTGTGGAAAATGAAGAAAAAGAGGGAGAGGAAGAAAATGAGGAAAAGGAAGTAAAAGAGAAGAAGATAAGAGAGGATCCAAATGAAAAAAAGGAAGATAAAAAAGAGGGGGATCACGTGAACGAAGAAATTAATATAAAATCTCTTAATGAAGAGATAAAACCTTTAGAACCTATTGTGTTAAGTGCACAAAGTATAAAAACACAAGAAATCAAAGATAATTACAAAAATAAGCTAGCAGCATACGGTTTTATTGGCTTTTTTATACTAATAATTGTCTTGTTTTTGTTGAAAAAGAATAGATATAAAAATGAGTTCGGATGAAAAGATACTTGCAATAATGATGTTAGAGATACTTGGAAGGCCTCCCGAGCATATAACAGAAACATTTAAGCAATTAATCAAGAAGATAAGTGAAGAAAAAGGAGTTGTGCTTAAAGGTGAGAGAGTAAATGAACCAAAGAAGATAGAGGGGCAGGAAGAACTGTATACCAGCTTTGCAGAGCTTGAAATAGAGGCAGAAAGCCTACAGGTATTATCGGGTTTAATGTTTATGTACATGCCCTCATATATGGAGATAATCACCCCAGAGAAGCTTACTTTGACTAATAATAGTATCAATGAGTTTCTAAATGAAACGACGAGAAGGCTTCACGCATACGATGAAGTTGCAAGAGTGATACAAAATGAAAGAGTTATCCTTGAAAAAAAACTTAAGGATATCTTAGAAAAGGAAAAAAAATAATTTCTGAGATCTATTTATTTCTCCTAGCGAATTTGTATTTAATGTAAAACCACAACAATAAACCGACAACTATCCCAAGAAAGATCCATCCAATAGAAGACCCTTCATTTTGATCTTTATCCTCGCATTTTCCGAAACAACATAGATAACCTCTGACAAAGGTTTTATTTCCCTCGCAGATTTGCTTTTCCTTATCGCAGGTTTTCCCATTCATCTCTTTGCAAGTTTTTGTGATATAAGGATCTATTGTCTTTTTTACACACTCTCCGTCATCACTGCACTCTTCATCATCATCGCAATTGGAATCTAGTTTGCATTCTTTGTCTTCTTCAACACATATAAAGTCAATGCATCTTTTTCCATCATCACATTGGGAAGAATTTTTACACTCCTTATACCCGGATCTTATGCATTCTTTCTCAAAACATTCGTAACCTTCACCGTATTTGTTTACACAATCGTAGTTAGATCCGTCACATTCGGGCTCACCTATACAAAAACCATTTATGCATTCAAAATCTCCCTTTCCACAATCTGAATTTCTATCACATTCATTTCCGTGCATTGCTTCGCATAATCCGTTATTGCATTCAAAAGTTTCATCGCAGTCATCGTCCTCTTCGCATTCATCTTCGCCCTCACAAAATCCGTAAACACAGTTATAGCCCCTCTTGCAGTCAGGAGAAGAATCACACTCGTCACCTATCTCTAAAACACAAAACCCATTCTTGCACTCTTTACCGGAGGGACAGCCAGTAAAGAAACCGCATTCTGGTTTTTTAACGCATTCATTGCTTGAGCATTCGTATCCGTCATCACACTGGGAATCATAAGTGCACTCTAACTTTTCGGCGCATTCGTTATCTTCATTACATTCTTCTCCTGGATCGCATTGCCAGTTATATCTGCATTCTGGAGCCTCTTCACATTTATTCCTAATGCATTCAAAACCGGATGGGCAGGGTTTTCCCTGAAAACACTCTGGCTCTTCAACACAAAGATTATTAACGCAGTCAAAACCTGAACCACAATCAGAATCCAAGATACATTGTTTAGTCGAGCTGTAAAAGCATCCAGATTTGTTAAAAACACAGGCAGAACATTTTAGAGTTCCGTTATTAAAACCGAAATATGAGCAATCATCAACATCTCCAAAATTATTTTTATCACACTGTTCACCAAAATCGATCACGGAATTTCCACAGTTTGATGTAGAGTAAATACACCTTGATTTATCAAAGGCGCAGTTAGAACATCTTAGAATGCCACCATCATAGCCAAAACTAGAACAGCCAGTTATTGTACTCCAGTTTGTCCCATCACACTGCTCTCCCGGATCCCTGATATTATCCCCGCAGTAAGAAGTGTTTTGCGGGGGTTCAACTATTACGCAAGATCCAGAGATACATGCTTTTCCAGACCCGCAATCAGAGTCACGAACACAGGAAACACTTGTGCTATTAAAGCAATTAGAAGTATCAAAAGCACATTCATTAATTGTCCCTGCTGCATTGCAGGATAAACTCCCGTTGTTAAATCCGAAGTAAGAACAGCTTGTTTTCCCTGCAAAATTTGTCCCGTCGCATTGCTCTCCAGAATCGATAATATTGTTCCCACAATATTTTGTAACAGTAATTGGAATTATGAAGATTTCAACAGGGATTGTATATTCTAAATTTGATGAAGAAAGCTGTATTGAACCGGTTATTGATTGATTTGATTTTAATGAGAAAGAAATTGTTTTTATTTGGTTTGGGCTTAAGGGGGTGCTAGTGGGATAATTCAGGCTCTCAAAAGCATCTATGTTTATGTTAATGGAAGAAGATTTTAAACTCTGTAATTGAATTGAAAAACTCTTGCTGGTTATTACAAATCCCGGTTTTACAGCAAAATCCGCTATTGAAGAATTTATCGAGAATTCTTTAACGATTGTATTTGTTGAGATGGATGTTCCTTCATAGTGCCGAGCGTTTTGAATCTGCAGAGAATAAGATGCAGGAACTTTTCCTATAGTAGATGCCCGTATATAATAAGTATTCTCAATTTTTCCCAAGTCAAAGTCCATGGGTATTGGAACATGGCCCCTATAAAAAAAGATGTTTGTCTCTGAAAGCTGCTCTAAGAAAGAAGTTGCAGGAATTGAAGCAATAATTGTCTCTCCCTGACTGTAAACCTGCTTCATCCCAATTTCAACAGAGGAAATCAAGGGAATTGCCAATAACAGAAACAAAACAGATAAAACCCCTCTTTTCATAAGAGATAAAGGGAAAAAGGATTAATAAAGTTTTATTTACTTATATCCTTAAGTTTTTTAAGAACATCTTCAAGCTCTGAACCTTTCTTTTCCTCAGGCTTTTTCGCCGAATCTTTTGTCGGCGTTGTGGGTTTTTCAGGAGTTGATGGAGGAACAGGTGGCTTTGGGGGCATTGGACGTTGCATTCCTGGAGGAAGTATCCTTCTCATTATTGGCATAGGGCGCCTTACCACCGGGCCTGATGACATAGGCATTGGACGAGGGAATCCTGGCGGAGGAGGGAATCTTGGTTTGCTGGGCTTCATTCTTAAAAATAAGCCAGTTAGCTTGTTTCTAAATAAAATTCCCAATACTACAAGAATTATTAATATAAGGAGTATCCAAATCCACAGATAACTTCCTTCTTCTTCAAGTTCACAGACTCCATCATCATTGCAAAACTCTCCTTCATTACAATCATCATCCGAGGTGCAGTCGCTGCTACCAATACTCATACAACAAACATCTTCTGAATCAGTACAAGATTCACTGCTCTCAGTCTCACCACTATAACAGGAAGATCTGCAGGCTCCGCTTGCCTCTTCACATTCAGATGATTGCTCTTCTGGAATGCAAGATCCGCCAACACAACAAGTTTCTCCCCGAAGCAAATCGGTCGCATCATCTATGGAGTTTCCTTCTGGAGAACAAACTTCGTCAGTATCGCACCTATTCCCACCCATATCTTCGCAAGATTGAGTTTGCGTGTCAGTATCACAACACCTATCTAATCCGTCGCAGGTATATTCATCTTCATCAAAGACATTTCCACCATCTTCATTGCAAGAGAACACTGATCTACAGAATAATCCTGCATCCTCGCAAGTATTTTCTTCTGTTCCAGACTCAAAGCATTCTCCAAGATCATTATCGCACTCCCACCCCTCACCATAAATCTCTTCACAGTCAAAGTCATAAGTGCACTCGTCCCCCGGCTCATCTTCATAACAATAATTATCATCGCAATAATAACCTGCCGAACAGTTTATTGAAGGAGGATCACATTCTGGTTCAATCTCGCATAAATTACCTACACACCTATATCCTTCATCACAAGAAATTGTCGCGTTACATTCTGGTTCTGGAGGAATCTCATAGCAAGTTCTGTTAATGCATTGATATCCTTCAGTGCAATTTAAGGAAGGAGGATTGCATTCTGGCAATTCAAAGCAACGATTATTTGTTTCATTACAAACAAAATTATCTCCCAAATCTATACAATCCACATCATAGATACACTGTACACAAGTGTTATCTTCAGTACAAACTTTGCCTGTTCCACAATCATCGTCATATCTGCAAGCAACACAAACATTATCTACGCAGGCCTTATTTGATCCTGTACAGATACTATCATTTCTGCATCCAACAGCGCAAAGTCCGGTGTCAGCGCAAAACTTATTTAAGGCACATTTGCTATCATCAAATCCACAGCCAGGCTCGCACTTTCCTGAAGCATTACAAACTTTTTCAAGAGGACAGTTGGCATCAATTTCACATTCTGCCGGCTCTGGTACACAAACATTTGAAATACATCTTTCTCCGCTAGGACATCCTTTTGTCCCATTATTTACACACTCTACGCAGGTGTTTCCGGGAATTAAGCAGAAATTGGTTCCCAGATTTAATGAAGAACATTGGGTATCGTTTCTACATCCATCGACGCAGGTATTTCCCGAACAAATTTGTCCTTGCTGGCATTGAGTATCAAACCTACACTCTTTACATTGATTGCCTATACAAACGCCCGGGGCGCATTGATTGTCTTGTCTACACCCTTCGATGCAAGTGTTATTTGGCGCACAGATCATTCCACTTCCACAACTAGTGTCATTTCTGCAATCCTTACAATAATTATTTATACAAACTCCTGAAGAACATTGTGGATCCTGCCTGCATTCTGGGGCTCTGACGCAGGTTTGGTTTTCAGTACACTCATAACCATCAATGCAGGGTTTATCCTCGGAACACTCTGGTTCTGGGGGGACATACTGGCCAGGGAAAGCAGAGTAAAGAACAAATGCAGTGTCCCTTACCTTATTTGTAGAACCCCAACAATCATCATTTCCTCTATTCGACAAAAGCCAGGTTTTTGCTGTATTAACTGCATCGTCTCCAGAATCTAAAAAGTAAATTGCGAGAGCAGTATCATAATACCTATTTCCAGAAGACTGCTCCCAATATTTTTTATTGGAGGATGGTTTTCTCATGTCCAACAATTGAACCTGGTATTCTGGGAATCTTCCATCAAGTAAATGCCATAAAAATGCCTGGGGGAGATACTGCTGACTTGAATTGGAGGTTTGAGATGCTGTTGCAACAAGCCATGGCTTAAATGAAGTCATGTCATAATTTAAGAAATCTAAAACAACTGTTGCCCACAAGCTTCCTTCGAGATTGCAAGAATCTCCTTCTTTAAAGCAGAAAGACTCTATTTCTTTTTTTACAGGATTTTCGGTAGAAGTCTGAGAAGAAACAAATATGGTTGTTGACCCTGTCTTCTTATACAAGAAGTTCGAAATAAAACTTTTGTCACAGGAGATTTGATACTCTGCTGTAAGACAAGAAGTAGAGTTAGTTATTTTAAGCCAGTAAGGATAATCTGAATCTATAACCAAGCAGGATCCTGCTGCACGGGTTGGTTTTTTGTCTGTTCCAATAGTTGTGGTATAAGAATTTCCATTATAATTTATTGTACAAGTCGTTTCTTGATTACTCTCAATTTGCAAATACCAGGTAAGATCAGGGGGGGCTGCTTTTTGGGCTAAAAGCCAGTTTTCTGCCTCCTCAGTGTCCTCTCCCGCAGCCTGCATTGCAATAATTGCCAGGGCGGTTGTTTTTATAGAGCAGGCGCCTCCTGCAGTTGCGGGCCAGCATGTCTGTTCGTTAGGAAGATCTTTTGCAAGAGAGAGTGTTTCGTTCTTACAGAGATCCATTGCAAGCATTGAGAAAATTCTTGCTTCAGGAGTCAAAGTAGAACATTTGTCTTTAACGTTATTTAGGAAGCAGGTATAAGCCTCGTTTATTTTTTCAGCATCATCTGCAAGGACAAATGAGAAATTGGCTATTAAAAATAAAGAAAGTATACTTAGCAATAAAACCCCTTTTTTCATAAGGATAATACCCAATTGTTGTTTATAAACATTTTCCAAATAGGATGCAATAATCTTTATAAATTAAAGATATGTTTTGGGAGCATGGATTTTTCAATAATAATCCCGGTGTATAATGAAGAAGAAAATGTAGTTCCTTTATACGAGGAAATAAAGGAATCCCTGAAATCCCAAAAGAATTACGAAATAATTTTTGTTGATGATGGCTCTACAGACAAAACATTTAGCGTTCTAGAGCCAGCTTCAAAAAAAGACAAGACAATAAAAATAATAAGACTGCAGGCAAGATATGGAAAAGGAAATGCTCTGCAAGCAGGATTGGATTTTTGTAATGGAAATAAGATAATTGTCATGGATGGAGATGGGCAGCACGATCCTAGATACATAAAAGAATATGTGGAAAAATTAGATAGTTACGATGTTGTTACTAGTGTAAGAAGCGGAAGAGACGGCTTTGGGCCCAGAATAAGCACCCCTTTTGGAAATTTTCTTATCCGGCTGCTTTTTGGAGTTAATTTAAGAGATGGTGTTGGAAGTATGATTGGTTTCACTAGAAGAGTAAAAGCTAACTTATTCATTTATGGGAATCTATTTAGGTTTATCCCATTATTGGCCATATGGAAAGGATTTAAGGTTGGGGAGCAAGAGATAATTCTTAGGCAGAGAAAATCCGGGAAGAGCAAGTTTAATGCATTCAAACCGTTTAAGGGATTTATTGATTTATTAACTGTGAAGTTTTTTGTCTCATATTCAACAAGACCAAGCCATATTTTTGGAAGTGCGGGATTGATAAGCCTAGGAATTGGCGGAATTTCTCTACTTTATCTTATAATAAGAAAGTTATTTCTTGGTGTAGCTATTACAACTAGTCTTCCAATGTTTCTCCTTGGAATTTTATTAACTGTCTTGGGATTTAATTTTATTTTCTTTGGATTTCTAGGGGATATGGTTTCGCATAATTACTTATCTTCAAATAATAAGAAGAATTACGTCTTGGAAAAGATTACTGGAAAAACAAACAATTTAAATAGAGGAAAATCCTGAAAAACCAGATAAAAAAGCAAGATGATAAAGAACTTTCTTTTAAAGAAACCATACTCGATAAGCATAACAATAACAAATCAATGCAATTCCAGATGCATTTATTGCAACTATTGGAAAACAAAAAATCCCACCCATTTAACGCCTGAAGATCTGGAAACACTTTTTAACAAGAGCAAAATCCTTAGAGACGTAAAACAGATTAGCATAACTGGTGGAGAGCCTACATTAAACCCGCACTTTACAGAGCTATTTGACGTGATCTTCAAGTACACGAAACCTGTAAAAGTTAGTTTAGTCAGCAACGGATTAAGTGTAAAAATCCCGGATATGATTAAGAAGGTGGTCGATAAACACGGAAAAAAGAATTTTAGAATGAAGTTCTCTCTAGACGGAACAAGGGATTATTACAAAAAAACCCGAGGCGTTGACGGATATCACCTTGTAGTTAGAAATATCGAAGCCGTTTCAAAAATAATTGACGATGTATCCATAGGGTTTACAATAACAGACCACAACCACGAGGACCTTAAAAATATCTCAAACATGTTTAAGGACAAGGTGATCGCCCATCCGGTAGAGCAAATCCAAGCTTACGGATCAACTGCAACAACCACTAAAGAACTTCCAAAACTAACACATAAGCATCCGGTTTTTAAGCTGTATTATGCATATCTGAGAAGAGCCATGAAAGCTAAAAAGAGAATACATAAGTGCTATGCTGGAACTCTTTCAATCTGTTTAAACCAGAGCCTGGATGTTACCTCTTGTATAAAAGTTCCTTCAAAATTCGGAAATCTAAGAGACTACGATATGAACTTTGATAAATTATGGAACGAGAATATAGAAAGAGTAAGGCATGAAGTTGATACAAAAGGGTGCCACTGCTTTTGCACAGGGGATATAATCCCTTCAATACTTAGAGATTACAGGTGGCTATTACAAAAACCCTAACGGGTTTTTTTCTTTCCATCCAGCCTATGCTTCCTTACAATGTAACTAAGAGGATTTTTTGACTTCAGCTCTTCTTCTGTGGGGATTAATCCTATCCCTTTATAGTAATCCTTATCAAAGTTTGGCGGAGAAACTATTTTATTTCTATATGCCCACAGCAACTGGGATTTTACATATCCCTCCTTTAGGGGCATTGGATTCTTTTTGTTCCAATCAGAAATCCTTTTTTCCAATTCCTCTTTGTCCATGCCTAAAGAACGGAATAAATTTATTAAAATAAAAAGGGATCTCTTTCTTCCGTCTTCAACTCCTTGGAGAATTTTCTGGATTGTTGGAGGAAAATGTTTGTCAGAGAGGTTTTCGAGTTTTATCGGCTTAAATTCAAAATCTTTTTTTTCATCTTCTTCTGGGTTTTTTAATTTATGCCAATCCAGAGCCTGGATCAACAGTTCTTTTGCCTCATTGGGCTCTGAATCTGGAAGAAAATTTCTTATTTTCATATTTAAAGGATCTGCATCCTTCAATTCAAATTCAGATATCTTACTTGGATTTATAACAACGCTGGCCAATGCTGTTTTTTCGTGCAAAGAGTAAGGGACCCGGAATAAATGCCTTGAAGATACAAGGATTAAATCAGGCATGACTTCACTTGAGGCTTGAAAGTCTTTTATGTATTTATTTGGTTTTTCAAGATTGGAAATTTTTTCTATAAGTTCTTTTTTTATTGTTTCTATTAGGTATCTTGTTATTATCCTAGGCCATGCCGGAAACATGCTTGCAGTTTCTACATCCTGGATTTTTTTAGGAAAGGCTTTCCAAGGGATTATTATATGAAATCCTTTACTTCCAGAAAACTTTATTCCCAAATTTTTAATTCCGTGGAATCTCAAAACCTTGATCAATATCTCAGCCATTACTTTACTGTAATCGAGGTATTTGCTGTCTATATCTATTAGAAAGTCCCAACCTAAACGAAGCTCGTTCAACTGTGATTCAGACATTCCGGTTTGAATTTTCAAAGGATCATGCCAAAGTTCCTGGGAGCAGTGGAAGCTTGTTGCCCCTCTTTTCACTAATTCAAATAAGTCTCCCTTATACTGCAAGGAATCAGGACGTTTTCCAAAGCTCTCCATCATATAGCTGGGGATAACTTCCCTGTCTTTTGAGAAATCAAATATTGCTCTTTGGACATCTGGTCTAGAGTAATATAAGGAGGTGATTTTTCTTATTCTTTGTTCCTTGAAGCTCACCTCTACCATTAAAAGGAAAACTAGTTATAGTTTATATTATTTATCGTAAATGACAATAATGCTTAAAAAACCCCCTAAACTAGAAAGAACATGTTGGTAAAATTAGAGAATCCTGGTGTTTTGGCAAGAGCGGTAGAGCTTATTTCAGAGATTGTCACAGAGGTAAGGATAAAAATCAGCGATTATGGACTGAGTATTGGCGCCATAGACCCTGCAAATGTTGCTATGGTAGGATTTAAACTGCCAAAAAGTGCATTCAGCCAGTTTGAAACAGGAAATGAGACCCTGGGGGTTAACCTAGATAGCTTGAAAAGAATATTGAAAAGGTGCGGAAGCGGAAGTTCTTTGCTTATTGAAAAAGAGGACAATTTACTTAACTTGTATGTTCAAGACAGAATAAAAAGGAAATTCAGCTTAAGCCTTATAGAAATAGAGGCAGAAGATATTGACTTTGAAGGCAAAATAATGAGGATGGAATTCACTTCAAGAATAGAGTTAAATTCCATAGATTTCATAGACTCTGTTGAAGACTGCAGTGTTGTTGATGACGCGTGCACTTTTTCAGTAATAGACGGGAAGTTTGTAATTGAAGCCAAAGGATTGAATTATGCCAGAGCAGAATTTTCCGGAGATGAGGCAAAGATAGAAGCAGAGAACAGCAAGGCAAGATACAGCCTTGACTATCTACAAAAATTTGTCAAGGGTGCAAGACTCTGTGAAAAAAGCATTTTAAACTTTTCAGATGATCATCCATTAAAGCTGGAATTTAGAAGCCCAGACATGGAGTTGAGTTTTGTTCTGGCTCCTAGAGTTGAAACCGAAGATTGAAATTTTATTATACCCTTTACAAAAACATTTATATAGCTAGTAATACTATGTATGATAAGATATATTTAATATATTAAATGAGATTAAGTATATTTGGTGCGAGAAAGTTTATTTAAGAATATAAAATATACTAAATAATATAAAGTATACTTCGTAATACTGGAAAAAGAGGATGAAAGAACGGGTATCTGCAACAATTGACGAATCTACTTCTAGAATAATAGATGAAATGATGAAAAAAGGAAATTACAGAAATAAATCCCATGTCATAGAAGATGCAATTAAACTGCTGAAGGAGAAAAATGGAAAAAAATAATAAAAAAGGAACTCGCGCCAGCACTCGTTCTTGGATTACCTCGTGCAAGCGCTCGCAAGTAACAATCTTCATTATTGTGGGAATTTTAATTGTGGCTGCTGTTTTACTATTCTTATTTTTAAGAAACAAAACAGGGCCCACTGGTGGAGGGCCTGAAGAACAGCCTCAGCCAGAATCTTACCTAGAAACCTGCATGAAAGAAGATGTCTTTGAGGCAATTGACTTAATTTCAATGCAGGGGGGATACAGAAATCCTAGTTTTTACAAAGAATATCAATTTACCGGAGAGCCAGGATTTACAAATATAGCCTATCTCTGTTATACTCCAAATTATTATTCTAGGTGTATAAATCAAAATCCTGTATTTATGACTCACTTAAAAAATGAGCTGGCTGCAGAAATTAACGGCACAGTTAGAGCTTGCTGGAATAAGTTTGGGCAGAGTTTGGAAACGGCAGGGTATGTTGTTGAGGGATTATACCAAGGATTTAATCTTAGTTTTACCCAAACAAAAGCAATAATAGACATTAGAGGACAGTTAACAATGACAAAGAATAATGAAACGACAATAGAAAAAGATATCAAAGTGAATATTCCAACAGCATACTATAAAATAGGAGATCTTGTCAATACAATAGTCGGACAGGAGGCATTACATTGCAGTTTTCAAAGTCTTGGGTACATGGTGCTTCATCCCGGCATTTGGAGGATTAACGAAACCAAAACAAGCGATAGTATTAAGATATATACAATAGAACATAAGAAAACTAAAGAAAGGTTCAGATTTGCTATAAGGGGGTGTGTGATACCTCCTGGATTTTAAAATGAAAAAAAGAGTAAAAAAACAAATAAGCCTGTTTTTATCAGCAATAGCAATTATTCAAATCTTGCTATTAATTAATGCTAACGTGGCTGAGAGTTATTTAGTAAGCAAGACTGAGGAGGTTATTGAAAAAGCCCAGGTTACAGCCAAGAAGAATGATGAGGCAAGAAGCCTAATAGACAAGGGAGTTAACTTCTTAATAGGATTTTTAAGCATAAAGCAAATAGGGGTTGTTTCTGCGCAAAATATTCAAGAGTGGTGCTGTCCTGAAATGAAACCTGTTGGAACACAAAACGGAGCAAGATGTGTTCCGCTTTCTTCTGAAAGAGCAAGCGAGTGTATAGATCCTATCCCAACAAAGTGCGAAAATACTCCGGTGTGTGATACAGGATGTTGTATTCAGCCAACAGGTCAGTGCAGTCTTAATTCTCCAAAAGGAAATTGTACTGCTGGAGGGGGAGTTTGGAAGGAAGACGAAACCTGCTCTATTCAAGAGTGCAGTCTCGGATGCTGCACTGCAACACACGAGTTAACAACAAGAAAGCAATGCGAAGATTTATCTAGACAGGAAAATGTGGCCTTAAACTTTCTGGATTCTGTGACAGATGAGCCAACATGCATTGGTTTGCAGTTTAGCGGAATGCAGGGGGCTTGTGTATTTGAGGATCAAAGCTGCCAGAGAATTCCCAACGAAGGGATAAGTGACGCACTTGAGTGTGTTAATCAGGGAGGAAAATTCAGCCAGGGAAAGCTATGCTCTCATCCACTGCTTAATACAACTTGCACTAGGACAAATTACACTGGATGCGATCCTGCAGTAGTTCTTCCAGAAATCTACTGGTTTGATTCTTGTGGAAATAGGGAGAATATTTACAATGCAAACAAAGCAACTAGCTGGAATAATGGAAACATACTTAGCAAAGACTCTAGCTGTGGTGCAGGGACAGGCTCTATAAACAGCCATACTTGCGGAAATTGCGATTCATTCTTAAACAGCATTTGCTCCCCTTCAACCGGAAGCAACAAGATTAATGACGGAAATTTTATCTGCAAGGATTTAAGGTGCCACTATAAAGACCAGTGGAATCATAATGTAACTAAAGACAACGGAGAGAGCTGGTGTGTTTATGATGGAAGCATTGGAAGCGTTAAAAGTCCGTGGAGCCATGGACTGAACTTTTCAAGCGATGTTGTCGGAAGCAGGCACTGGAAGTGGTCGTGTGTTGACGGTGAGATAATAAAAGAAGGTTGCATGGACGGAAGGACCGAGATATGTGCAGAGTCAAGAGTTGATGTTGGTGGAGGAAATAAATTTAGCGTTGCCCAATGCATTGTTAATGAGGGAAAAATGTGTCTTGACTTAAATCCTCTGCAGTATGTGGAAGATGACAAGCTAATTGACAACACAACACTTATACAAGCGTGCAACGACAATAAATTCTGCGCAATCAAAAAAGTTGATGTTGACAAATACTTTAAATTTGATCTTTGCATGCCAAGATATCCTGTTGCCTCAAACTTAAGCGATGGGGTAGATGATGCTGTATGCAAGATGTGGGAGTTCAAATGCACGATTGTGGAAGGGAAAAAATTCTTGGGATCTTGGGATTGCAAGGAAAATTGCGGATGCAAGACTGAGAAATTTGTTCAGCAGCTTAACGACGTATGTGCTTCATGGAGTGATTGCGGCTCTAAGGTCAATATTGTTGGAAAAGGGACAGATAATTATGTTGTTGAGGGAAAAAACCAGTTTGGCATGGTGAGCGAGTGCACTTCAAGCGGAATATGCGGGCAGGAGTGCAGGAGAAGCGCACATTGTTTCAATTATACAGGAAGTTTGGCAAAGGGAAACGATATAGCTGGATTTGGAAACGATATTATAGGGACTAATCCAGGAGAGCATGTAATAAATAAAACTCAGGGAGTATGGTCGTGCCAAAATGTAACTGAGTGGAGCCAAATACAAAATAGATACGTTACGCAGCATCTTAACTGCCAAGGAAATAATCCTCTAGAATTGGCTCCTGCAGAAGTAGAGTATTTAATACAAGAATGCAAGACAGTAGGCACCTGCAATGGAAATAATTTCCAAATGAAACCTCAGATAAAAAGCAAGTTCTCGTGGCAGAATTATACAAAATATGCAAGGCCTGTAAACGGACAGTATGCTGAAGTCCCAAATTATGATGAATATATGGCTACAATTCTTGGCGGAGGAGAAATCCCGGCTGTGGGAACTCCTGCATATGGAGAATTCCAAGAAAAGACAGTAGACTACCTTTCAGGAATTCCTGGCGCGATTGGATCAACCATAAGTCTTTTGACTTTAACAACCGGAGCTTCAATGTGGGCTTCAGTCACATGGTCAGCTAGATACGCGGCCACAAAAGTAGGTGCTGCAGCACCTACAGCCCATTTTACAACCCTGGGAACAATTGCGGTTGCGGCAGCTGCCTTCGCTATTGGAACATGGGTTGGGGGAAAAATTGCTCAGTCTTTAGGATATACTGGAACATGGGGGACATTACTAGCTTTGTCTTTCGGAGCTGCCTTTGCAGGACTAGCAATACTTTTAGTTCCTGGAATTGCTAACTCCTGGAATCCTGTTGGGTGGGTTTTGCTTATTGTTGCATTTATAGGGAGTGTTTTGACTTTCTTGTTTGGAACAAGACATAGAGAAAGAGAGGCAACATTTACATGCATGCCTTGGGAAGCTCCTTATGGGGGAGATGATTGTTCAAAGTGCAATGACAATCCAGACAAGCCTTGCACAAGATACAGATGCGAGAGTTTAGGTCAAGCGTGTGTTTACGTAGGAGATAACATGGAAAATGCGCCGTGTGATGCAATTGAGGATGACGGCAAACCTCCAGTCATAACTCCCTTAAAAATTGATTCCGGATATAAGTTTGTAAATACAACCGCAAATAGCACTAAGGTAAGAAGAACAAATAATGCCTGTCTACCTACATTCACAGAGGTGGATGTTACTTTCAAGACAGACGAGTATGCAAGATGCAACTGGACAGCTGAAACTACATGGCCAGGAGTAGATATGCCTAGTCCGTATCCTATAGAAGGTAATGGTTTCATATTTAACCACACTTTCAGAATTAAAATGCCTTCAATCGATATGCTAAATGCAAACGATGTTTCTGGGGACATAAGGAAGTGGTTTGGAAACATGAATTTCAACATTGCATGCACTGACTTCTATGGGAGAACAAGTTATCCTAAATATAAGGTTAATTTCTGCATTGAAGAAGAAGATAAAACTCCAGTAAACCACGCATTTACAATATTTGTTCCAAGAACAGACACAAAACTGAAAATAGGAACAACAAGTGTTCCTATAAAAATGCTGATTAACAAGCCAGCAGAATGTAAATATGATACTAAACCAGGAACAGACTATAGTTCAATGCCTTATACGATGGATTGCAAAACAGGACTTGGTGATTTGGATTATGCTTTAGGAGGAAGCGGGTGGCCGTGCACAACAAACATGACTGGTTTAGTAACAGGAGATAATAGAATTTATGTCAGATGCAAGGCACAACCTTATTTCCCTGCATCCAGACAGAATGAAAGAAGAACTAATGGACAGGATAAAGAATATAACTTAATTGTCACAGACAGCCAGCTTGTAATAGATGACGTCAGTTTCACAGCAGATGATATGACTATTGGTGCAGGAGGCAAATTTGTCCTCGGAGGTGCTAATTGTCTTAGTGTAAATATGCAGGTTAGGACAAGTGAAGGGGCTGATAACGGAATTGCGACATGCAAATGGGGAATAACAAAAACAGGAAGCAGATGGGACTTCCCTCCTGACGACGGAGTAACTCACAACCAGGTCCTTAACCCAAGATGCGTGGGAACACATGTAAATTACATTGACTGCTTTGATGGTGCTGGAAATACCGCCTCTGTTGTTGCGAACTTTACTCTTGAAATTGACACTCAGCCCCCAAGAATAATCAATAATGAAACAATTGATGGAAACATGAGGCTTGAAACAGATGAACTGGCTAATTGCTATTATAATAATTATGCCTGTAGAACAAATCCTGCAAATCAGACACCTATAACCCAAGAGAACTTTGAAAGTTTTGAAACAGAGCACTGGATTTACGATTTAAGTCCAAGAAGAGATTATTATGTTACATGTAAGGATGTTTACAATCATACAAACCCAAGTTGCGCAATAATAATAAAAGCAACAGAAGTAGATGATGGAACTCCTCCGATAGCAACAAGAGTTTACAACGATGCAGGAAACTTAAAGCTTATAACAAATGAGGCTGCAAAATGTTCATACAGCACAGCAAACTGCAACTTCAATATCAGCAACGGAATATGGCTGGATACAGCAGGCGACCAGGAATGGTCTACAGAGCACTTTACTGAGTGGAATCCTAAACAAACCTACCACATAAAATGCAGAGATGACTGGGGAAACACCAACCAACCAGAATGTCTTATAATAGTAAAGCCGGAAGAACTTTATGATGATTAAGAAAAAGAATTTTCGTGGTCAAGTCACCCTATTTGTAATTATAGGTCTAGTGATAGTTGCAATTGGAATTTTAATTTATTTGTTATATCCAAAAATAAGAGGGCCTCTTGGATTTGATGAAGAAAATCCTTATCAAACAATCCAAACCTGCCTAGAAGATAATGTTAGAGAAGTGGTTGAAAAGCTTTCTTTAAGCGGAGGAAGTGTTGAACCAGAACATTACATTGTTTATAACGGAGATAACATAGAATATCTATGTTATACTAACGAGTATTACAAAACCTGTGTTGTCCAGCAGCCTTTGCTAAAGAGGCATATTGAGCTGGAAATACAAACGCAGATAAATGAAAGAGTCAGAAAATGCTTTTTGGATTTAGAGAGCAATTTTAAGAAAAAAGGCTATACTGTTAATCTAAGGACTGGGGGTGTTGAGGCAGAGCTTCTCCCAAAGAGGGTTGTTCTTAATTTTAATCATTCGTTAACTTTAACAAAAGAGGGCTCAGATAATTACGATAAGTTTAGTGTTGTCGTGAACAATAATCTTTATGAATTAATAAGCATAGCAAATAGTATTATCCAGTGGGAAGCAAGATACGGAGATGCGGAAACTACAACTTATATGACTTACTACAGAGACTTGAAAGTTGAAAAGAAGCTGCAGCAAGAGGGAACAACGATTTACATTTTAACTGACAGAAACAATGAAAATAAATTCCAGTTTGCATCAAGGAGTGTTGCATGGCCTCCAGGGTATTAGATAAAATGGAAAGTAATTTAGAATTAACTATAAGAAATAACGCAATAACAATCAGAGGGGTTAATAATAAAAATCATCTAATGGTTTTAGCATTCACAATCTTCCTGCTAGCCAACGTTCTTCCATCAATTAATTCTGTCGGTGAAATCTCTTATTGCTGTGAGAAAACAAAAAGCGGAGCGTGGTGCCAGAATGTAGATGATAGATCTAAATGCGCTACTGGCGGAGGATTAAATGCTCCTGCTCCAACATCCTGCCAGGCAACTTCATACTGTAAACTTGGATGTTGTTATGACAGCCGGGAAGGAACCTGCATGCCAAACACCCCTAAAAAAGTCTGCAACGATAACCAAGGGGTATGGGATGCTAATGCTGATTGTGAAATCCCCCAATGCAATCTTGGATGCTGTGTTGTCGGAGACCAGGCAGCATTTGTAACACTCACGAATTGCAAAAAACTTTCTGCAGATTATGGCTTAGAAACAGATTTTAGATCAGATATAACTAATGAAGAGGAATGCATTGCAAGCGTTGCTTCTGATGTTTTAGGTGCTTGCGTATTTGAAGAAGACTTTCAAAAAACCTGCCAAATGTTAACCCAAAAAGAATGCAGAGACTTAGATTCAACAAACAACGGGGCAACTTTTTATGCCGACACCCTATGCTCTTCTGATAGGCTTGGGACAAACTGCGGACCGACTGAAAAAACAACCTGTGTAGAAGGAAGAGACGAGGTTTTCTTTGTAGACAGCTGCGGCAATGTTGCAAACATTTACGATGCTAATAAAATAAATAACAAAGAATATTGGGGCACATTATATGCAAGAAGCGAGAGCTGCGGATTTGAGGTAGACAATGCTGGCTCTGTAAGCTGTGGAAACTGCGATTATTATTCTGGAAGCACATGCAAGCCTTATGATAGAGGCGTAGATAACGCAAGACCAAAATATGGGAACAATATTTGCAGGGATTTGGATTGCACTTATAAGGGAAAGACTTATCAGCATGGAGAGACCTGGTGCGAGTATAATTCTGAAGATCGTGATGCTCCTGGAAGCGAATCTTTTAGATTCGTATGTTACAATAATGAGGTAACTGTAGAAAAGTGTGGAAATTACAGGCAGGAAATCTGCATTCAATCAGAAACAAATGGATTCAAGTTTGCAAAATGCGCGGCAAACATGTGGCAGGAATGTGTCTCACAGAACAACTCACAAGATTGCGAGAATGAAGATCAAAGAGATTGCATATGGGTGAAAAGCGGAGAGATAAAGGCAGATATTAATCTTGAAAAAGAAGGGTTTGATGACTGGAAAGAATTTTACGATAGATTCAAAGACAAAACAATTCCTGACAAATTCCTTCAGTATGTTTGCGTTCCTAAATTCACTCCTGGGTTTGACTTAACAAGCGATGAAAATGATGCCCAGGGAATATGCTCAATGGCAAGCACCCAATGTGTAGCGAAATTTGAAAAAGGGTTATTTGGAGGGAAATACAAGTGTATTTCAAATTGTCATTGCTGCGTTAATGACAAAGATCATGAAGGGTGTTTAAGCCAGGTCAGAGGAACACAGAACAACTGGGAAGGAGACAAGGAAAGCCTATGTGGTTATTTGGGTGATTGTGGAGACAAGAAAAACTTCATAGGCACTTTAGGATATGCAAACAGAAGCCAGTTAATAGTAACTTAAAAATAGTAACATTTAAATATAATAAAGACAGAAAAAGAACATGAGAAATTTAAGGGATTTGATAAGTAAAGGAAGAAACACACTAGCTGCTTTAGGGGTTGTTGGAGCACTGGCTTTTGGATATCAAAATGCTTCTGCGCAATCAGTAAGCGATCCTGCCTTACTTTCAATATTCAAAACCTTTGGATTAAGCAGCGAGAGCCAAAGTGACAGACAACTGGCAGAGTACTTTTTGGGTTGGGGAATGATGGATAGAGAGATGGAAATAGCAAAAGCCGGAAGAAACCAGATAATCATTAACAATCAAATATATACTCTTCCTAATGGATATGTTTTTGATAATTCACAAAATCCAGAGGATTTTCGAATAAGGCCTCCTAAAAGGGAATTCTTTACTTTTGGCAGAATTAATGATAGAAACAGGGATCGTCTATTAGCTAGCGATGAAATGGAAGACATAAAGGACCTCTTCACAACTGATGAAAGTATAAATATTTGTTTTAATTATGAAACCGGAGAAGATGTAAAAGGGAAAAAATTCTATTTAAGGGTCTTTGATGAGAATGGAAGACAAACCTATCCAACATCATCTCTGATTAATCCCTACCCGGATGCATATTGGTTGGCTTCTGGAGGAGCAAATATCGAAAATCCGGGAAGATATACTTTTGAAGTTTACGATGAAAATGATCAACTATTAATGTCAAAAACAATCAGAGTGGTTGCTGCAGAAAAAAAAGAATAAAGAAAAATGTTAAAAAAAGGGGATAAAAAAAAGGTGAAAGGATTAGCACTAGCTGAAATCCTAATCCTAATTTTAGGAACAATTGCAATTGGCTATGCTTTGGGAAGTGAGGTTAAGTTTGTAAGCTCACAGGGACCAGGAGAAACTGATGATATAAGTGAAACTGGAGAAGGAAGTGTTTCTAAATCAGCTGATTCAAAAAAAGATGAGGGGTGGTCACCGGGATTAACCTATCTTCCTCTTGCAACCGGAGGTTTGGATTTTTTAAAAGGGGGATTATGGGGGCGTGGATCAAGTTCAAGCAGTTCTTCTTCAAGTTCATCTTCATCGGGTTCAGGTGGCGGAACTCCTCCACCTCCAGACATAGGTCCTGGATCTTTAAACTGGGGACAGGCAGGGAAGCAAATACTTGGAAATGCGGCTCGGGCCGTTGGAATTTATTTTGGTATTCAGGCACTTGGAAAAAGTTTGTGGAAAGATGAGTCAGGAGTCAATGCATTAAAGTATGCTGTATCAATAGGATTTTTCACAGGAACAACACTTAAAACTCTTTTATATGATAAAGCATTTTTTGGAAAGAAAATAGGGGAATTTTTGGCTGGAGATAAAATTCTTGGCATTAGTGGCTTTGGGTGGATTGGAATAGCGACAACAGTTGTTATTTTCCTTTCACTTTACAAGAAGTCAGATGAAAAAACAATGGTCTTTGAATGCAAACCGTGGCAGGCTCCTTTGGGAGGAAAAGACTGCGAGAAATGCAACAAGCAAGGTCTTATTCCCTGCACCGAATACCAATGCAAATCTTTAGGACAGGCATGCAATATGACAAATACAGATACTGGCGAAGCAATGTGCGTCTGGCAAAACAAAAGAGATTCAACTCCTCCTGTAATACAGCCTTGGAGAGAGGTGTTGGCAGATTACTTCTCATACAGGCCAGACAACACTTTAAGCCTAAAAGACAAAGGAGTTTACATCAAATATAATGACCCAAAACACCAAACAAGAAACGGATGCATTCCTGCATTTATGCCTTTCACTTTTGGGATAACTACAGATGAACCCTCGAGCTGTAAGATTGATGATGTGAGAGGGACAACTTTCAATAACATGAAGTGGGATTTGGGTAGCAGTTCAACATTCAAGTACAATCACAGCCAGACAATAAGTCTTCCAAGCCCAGAATCTTTAGAAGCAGAGAATATAACTTTGAAAAACGGCGGAAATTACGAATTATATGTAAGGTGTATTGATGTTAATGGAAATTTAAAACCAGATTCTCCATCAGGGACTTTTGTGTTCAAATATTGCGTGGATCCTGGGCCAGACACAATGGCTCCTCAGATACTTGGAACAAGCATACCAACAGGAATGCCAATTGCATACAACCAATCAACCCTTGATTTAGAGGTCTATATTAATGAGCCTGCAGACTGCAAGTGGTCTAGGGATAGGGACATGACTTTTGCCAGCATGGAAAACACAATGACCTGCTCCAGAAGTGTTTTTGAAATGAACGCCCAAATGGTTTACAAGTGCTCGACAACATTAAACGCTTTAAGGAATAGGATGGAAAATGTCTTCTACTTCAGATGCAAGGACAAACCTTCTGCAGCTGAAAAAGACAGATATGAAATGGCTAGAGGATATAGATACGTGGTTATTGGAACTCAACCATTGATAATTGACAAAGTCGGACCTAACGGAACAATAAAAGGATCCACTGATCCTGCACTAATAACTCTAAATGCGCAGACTTCTGCAGGATACAAAGAAGGAGATGCAACATGCTACTATAGTGAGTCTTGCTGGGATGCAAATGGAAAAAGAGACGAGTACACTATGTTTTACTATCCAAGCGGGGAAAGCTCTTACAATCATACGCAGAGCGGATTAGCAGTAAGCGCCGGTACATACAGGTGCAATATTTTATGCAGAGATCTTGGAGGAAACACAGACACCAAATCATTCGAGTACAGGGTTGAAATAGACAAAACTCCTCCAAAAGTTGTAAGGATTTACAAGGAAGATAACTTCTTAAAAGTCATAATCAACGAGAAAGGGCAGTGCGTTTATGGAACTCAGAACTGCAATTACTTATTTGAAGACGGAATATCAATGAATACCTTGGATGACTTAGGATTCTACACTGACTGGGACACAACAAAAACTTTCTACATAAGATGCAAAGATGAGTATGGAATCCAGCCTAACTCAAACCAATGCTCGATAGTTGTAAGGCCTGCTGAAATTTTTAATGATGGATGAAATGAATAATTTATAAATTCTAATTCTTTATTTGTTTGATGAAAAGAGGAACTCGCGATCCTGCTCACCCATGGATTATATCACAAAATCGCTCGGCAATGGAATTATCTTTTGGGATGATTTTTTCAATCATACTTATTATTAGTTTTCTTGCATTTGCAATTTATGCTATACTTACCTTTATCAAGACAAGTGACACGGCCAAGATTGCAAGTTTCAGAAAAGACTTTCAAGAGGACATTGACAAGATGTGGAGGGCAACACAAGGAAGCCAAAAAGTCAGCTATAGTCTTCCCGGCAAAATCAACGAAGTATGCATTGTAAGAAATTACGGAGTTAATTTGCTTTTCTATCCGTTAAATTCTATCGGAGACATTGGCCCTTTAAATCTAAGCCATATCAATCTAACAACTGCCGTAAAGGCTGGCCGCCAGGGATATAAAGTAAGAAATATCGACGGGGAGAACAGGTACATGGTTTGCTTCAACAATACAAGGGATAAAGTCAGCATGGTGATAAAAAAGAATTTTGGGGAAAATCTAGTAAATATAAGTGCAAGTTAAGATGATTAAAGGAAAAGGCGGTTTCATGGAAAATTCATTTACCTGGATTTTTGCACTTGTTGTTGGGGGATTTATTCTTTTTCTTGCAATCTTTTTTGCAATAAGACTTACCGGAACAGAAGAAACGCAAATAGATGTTGTAACAAGCAAAGACATAGGAATCTTAACAAATCCCTTGGAAATCGGTTTTGAAAGCGGGAAGACAACTTTTTTAAGCTTGCCGACAGAGACAAGGATTTATGGCAATTGCGATAATTCTGGAGAATTTGGAACGCAAAAAATAAGAATATCCCAAAAAAGCCTTGGGGAATGGTCTGAGACTCCATTGAATATTTCATTCAAGAATAAATACTTGTTCTCAGAGAGCCCTGTAGAAGGAAGAAGTTTCTATTTATTTTCAAAGCCTTTCGAATTTCCATTTAAGGTCGCTGACTTGATTTATTTAATTCCAAAAAACAAGTTTTATTGCTTTGTTCTTTCTTCAAACAATCCCTTACATAAAGACATTTCTATGGAAATAAGAAATCTTAAACTGGATAATGTTAAGAATGTTACTAATGCCAACAATTGCCCTCCTGGAAGCCAAAAAGTCTGCTTCACAAGCACTTGCAATATAACAGTAAATCTTCAGCAGGAAAAAGTCATAAAGTCTGGAGAAAATCTTTCTTTTTCTGGAAGCACATTAATGTATGCCGCAATTTTTTCAGATCCAGATGTTTACAAATGTCAGCTAAAAAGGTTAATGCAAAGAACAGACAATTTAGCTGATTTGTATGAAAAGAAAATTATTTATGTAGGCCAAAAAGGATGCAATGCTAACTTCAATTTAGCTCTTTTGTCAAGCAGGGCAGATAGCTATAGCAAAGAAAACACCCAGGAAATAAGATCAATTTATACTCAGGTTGTCAAGCAAATAAATGCCTCAAATGAGGCTGCTGGCTGCAAAATATGGTAAAATGAAAGACAAATCAAGACATGCGCAAATGAAAATCCAGCAAACAGCATTCATGCTTTTAGCTGTGACTCTGCTTTTTGTGCTTGTAGGATTGGCTGTTTTGGGTTTTAAGCTTGCAGGAATGAAAGGCACAGCATCTGGTCTTGAAGAAGAAAATGCTAAACTCTTAGTGTCTAAGTTAGCAAATTCTCCAGAATTTGCATGCGGAGATGCTTTTCCAGGAAGAATTAGTTGTATTGATGCAGATAAAGTAATGATGCTAAAAAGCCAGGAAAGCAAATATTCTGGATTCTGGGGAGTTGCAGATATTGAAATAAGAAAAATCTACCCTAAAAGATCAGGAACAGTTGTTTGCACTACTTCAAACTATCCCAACTGCAACCTTATTGAAATAAAATCGACAAAGATAGCAGGAACTTACTATTCAAATTTCATATCCTTATGCAGAAAAGAACTAATAGGAGGGACAACTTATGACAGATGCGATCTTGCAAGATTACTTGTAAGTTATGAGAAAAAGACGTAAAATGATTAAAAGAATAAAAAATAAAATAGGGCAAGAACAAAAATCAAAGATTTTAGTAGCTAAGCCTAAAAAGGCCCAGGAGGAAATGGTTGGATTTGCTTTAATTGTTATAATTGTAGCAGTTATATTGCTTATCTTTCTTAGCCTATCTCTATCTAAGAGAGGTTCTTCAAATATACAAGGCTACGAAGCAGAGAACTTCTTAAAAACCAGCTTGCAGTACACAACAAACTGCGAGTTTTATAGGGAAGGATATATCTCTTTAGAAACCCTTATCTTTAAGTGTTATGAAAACAAAACCTGTGTAAATGGGAACAATACTTGTGTAATTTTAGGTACTACATTTAGAGAGATCTTGAACGAAAGCTGGAGAACAGGTAGTGATAAACCAGTACAGGGATATTCTTTAAACATAAGTATTAATGGGCAGCCATTTAAGGGGTTTAAAGAAGGCAATAAAACGCAAAACTCAAGGGGAACTACAATTTTAAGGGACAAGGGAGCATCTAGTGCAGAGATAAGCTTTAATGCTTACTATTAGACCTTAAAGTTGATTGTTAAAGTATCTACCACAATCTCTGGTCTGTGCTTGATTCTTTTCTTTGTCTTTTCTTCTACAAATTCTATAAACCCAAACCGTTCAAGAAGCTTTAGATCATCATTTACTGCCTTAAAGGTGCGACCAAGCTTTTTAGCCAGATCGTAGATTGAAGAGGGATTTTGATGTTTTATTGCATGCAAAATACGGGCTTTTTCATTGCTTAAAAGGCCTCTTAATGCGGAAATTCCTTCAAAATCGTACTCTTTTTTTGCAACTCCGAGCCTTGTAAAGAAGTTAAAGGCCCCTTCCTCCTCCTGCAAGGTTATTTCTCTCAGTTTGGTCTTCGCCATTTTATCGTCGGGATAAATATCTATTATTCTTTAATAGATATTTTAAATATATATTTTTGTATTATCTATTATTTAACAATAGATATAAATATCTAGCAAATGGACTTAATAAATGTTGCGGTTAAGGCTCCTATTCCTAAGCGCGTATTTTACTGTATTAATAGAATAGTGACAGCATAAGATTTATAAATAAAAATGGTTGTTTTGGGGCTTTTAAGCTGAAAAGCGAAAAAATCTACGACAAGCTTTTTAAAGCAATTTCCTTAGCTTAATTACTTCAAAGGTCAGTTAAATCATATTCACTCAAACAGGCGTATGCCTGTGGGTGGGGTTGTCATAGACAACACGTATAGTATACAGCTGAAAGGAGGTTAATAAAAAATACATGAGATTTAATTTTAAGAAAATCTCAGCACTTGCAACTAGTACACTATTAGTCGGAATGACAATGGGAGTTGCTGCTGCAGCAAACTATCCTGCACCTTTCATACAAGGAAGCACAGCAGATGTGGCAATTGTATATGGTACAGGAACAGGGGTATCCATCATAGATGGTGTCCAAGCAGGAAGCATTCAGGCAGACCTTCAATCCAGATTTATTGGAGACGGAGGAGATGATGATACTGTTACTGGAGAAACATATCCTTTATTCACAGACACTTCAAAGGTGTACATGAATGACACTTTAACTATTAGATCTATCTTAACAGATCAAGAACTTGAGAATGTTCTTGCTGATAGCAAATTTGAAGGAAATGTTAATGCAGATGTAACTACTACCATTTATCTTGGAACAAATCCAAGAGTGGTTTATGGAAAACATCCCTCTACAGGGGATGATGATCCAACAGTAGCTTTACAGCTAGGAAACTCTGCAACAAACTATGTCTATAATGCAACAGTTGGCTTTAACAAAGCTGTAAACCTTGCTCATACAGATTCAATTGGATCAAAATTGAATCTATTCGGACAAGAATTTACTGTTGCTGCAGGAACCACAAACACTACTCTATACTTATTTAAGTCATCTCAAAAAGTAGACTTATCTATTGGAGGGAGTAATCCTGCAGAACAACAAATAACTGTTGAAGGAAAAACATACACTGTTACATTAGTAGGAGCAACAGCTACCTCTGCAACTGTTAAAGTTACAGACAGCACAGGAGCTTCTGAAACAGATGAAATCAATGAAGATGCGTCAAAAAATCTTCAAGGACTTGAAGTAGCTGTAACACTTGCTGCATCAAGCGAAGCAACAAGCAGTGAATCGGCAACACTTCTCCTTGGCTCTAACAAGCTAAAACTTACTGATGGAGGAAATGTTGAAGTAGGTACTGATGAAGATAATATAGAAAATACAAACTTTGTTATACCTGCTGGAGGTGGTTTTAACGCAACAACAGGATTTACTATTCAGGTATTTGAAGATGATTCTGAAAAAGATGCAATTGTTGCAGGAGGAAGCTATATAGATCCTGTTTTTGGATCATTCAAAATTGACTTCCCAGCATTAAATATTGCAGATGACTCAACTTCAAGAGAAAACATTGTTGTTAAAGGAGTCGGAAACGACAAAGCAGCAGTAACATTAACAGACCATCAAGGATTTGAAAAAACTATTGACTGGTACTATAATGTATCGGCACTTCCAAGACTAGCAGATAGTGATGGAAGAAATATAGAAGTATTAGAAATGGCTGCTATAAACAAGTCAGGATATGTTGTTGTTGGTAATGAAGATGAAGGTTATCTTCTAAAACTAATAACAGTTACAAACCAAACAGGCACTGACGATGATGAAGTAGTCTTCGAAGATGTCTTTAGTGGTGATGAGTACACTGCAACAATAAGTAGTACAGAAGGAAGCGGTACTATTAACATTGGAGGAAAAACTTACGATGTCACTTACGCAAAAGTGAGCGGACAAGACTCATACGCTGCAACTGTAAGATTAAACTACCCAGATAGTAGTACTGCAACAACTGACGCTGTAATATACCCAACAATTGAGACTGATAAAGGAGCAAAATTCTTCTTTTACGAGCCTCAGGCAATTACGCTAACAAACTGGAACGGTGCTTCAGGCATATTAGGTACTTTAAGATTCCCTGACGGAGACGGTTATGAAGATGTAACCATTACCTGGACTGGAAACAACACTATGGGACAGGTTGCTGGTGGAACAGTAAATGCATGGAATATTACTGCAGATGGAGTAACAGATCAAATCTGGAACTCTAGTGCATCTGTAGTTAATGTAACAATAGGAGTATTTACATATAGTATTTACGGTTCTGCAACTGCAAATGACTCAACTGTTTACTTACTTAACCCAGACAATAGTGCCCTAATAACAAACGGGGCTTTTATCCCTGCTGTTGGATTCTTTGAAGAACAAGATGACAGCACAAGCAAGCTCTACAATGGTGGAGTTGTGATAATGAGTGGTGCTGGAAGCAGTACAACGCCTGTAGGTGTAAGTGATGTTGCATTTACATGGGGAGCTGATGACTATTGGGACGATTTACAATTAGAAACCGATGAAGATCTATACAAAAGTATGGACTATTATGGAACTATTGTAACAACTGATAGATCAGATAGTGACTCTTATACTGCAACAATTAGCTATCCAGACTCACAAATTTATCCTAAGTTATATGTGGGAGAAGTAGCTTCACAAATCACTACCGGAGGTGGAGGTGGAGGTGGAGGTTCACTTGGAAATGTACTAGTAAGAGATAGCGAAGTTAGCTCTGTAAACACAAAGAACTTGATCGTTGTTGGCGGAAGCTGCATTAATTCAGCTGCTGCTGCATTGGTTGGAGGATCTTACTGTGGAGAGCAATGGACCACTGCAACCGGTATTGGCATGAACCAGTACATAATTAGAGGTTACACTGGAACAAGCTTAACTAGCAAGATGGCTTTACTTGTAGCAGGTTACAATGTTGAAGACACTGTAAACGCTGCAACCTACTTGAAAACACAAGTAGTTGACACAAGCAAGCATTACAAGGGAACAACTGCAACAAGTGCTGAAGAGGTTGTAACCACAGCTTAAAAAAACTTTATTTTTTCTTTTTCTTTTTTATTTTTTTAGATTTTTATTGGACCATTGTTTGTTGATATGGCAATGATATTATGGAAAGAGCCATATACCAAAACACTAGGTTTTTATATTAAAGAGAACAGAAATTAATATGGAAGTAAAGAAGATAGTAACAAAGGCAGATAGTGAAAAGAAAAGAAGACGAAACCAAATCATTATAGGGGGAATATTGATATTTGTCATGTTTTTCAGTGTTTTGGGATATACTTTCGGGGATAATAGCAACGGGAATGCAAAAAAAATAGTGTATAATGGCTACGAATTTGTATATGAAAATGGCTTTTGGAAAGCAAGTATTGGGAATTTTGTTTTTTTCTTCACATACAATCCTGAAGAGGTTTGGAAAAGCGACGCTAATTTAAACCTGCTCAACAAATATTCTGGAAAACCCTTGTACATCTCTTCAGACAGTATAGATGCTGAATCAGAGCTGTACAGAAACATTGATCAAATAATACTAAGAAGGCAGTATGCCTGCCTTCAGGGAGAGAATTGCACGGATTCCGGACTGCCTGTAAAAACCTGCGAGGACAATTTTATAATAATCAAGGAGAGTAATGTCAGCTCTATAAGACAGGACAATAACTGCGTTTTTATAGAAAGCCCATTTGAAAATTTAACGGCAACGACAGACGAATTTTTATTCAAGATAATAGGCATAGAATAGATATATCTTTATAAACTTAAATGGAAAAGAAGTAAAATGGAGGAAGGAAAAATAGAAAACAAGGATGTAGAAAAAAACCACAAAAAAGCCTTAAGAACGGCATTTGTTGTGATAATACTTTGCGCGTTGTTTTTTGTACTAGTTTACTTCTTCTTGAATTCGGCAAGGAACTTTGAGTATAAAGGAATTACAGGAAATGTTGTAAGAGAAGGGAACATAATATTTTATCAAATTTCATTGCCTGTTGAATATCAAGGAAAAACAGTTCCTTATAATTTTTATCTAAGAAATGACCCCAATAAGCTGCAGAACATTCCTTTTAACGGAAGCATTGTGTTCAAGAAAAATGTCGTAATAAACAGCACCGGAAACCTTTCTTGCGAGGGGTTTGGAGTCATAGGGGTTGCAAACCTAGTTCAGCTGTATGAAATTCTTGGAGCAAAGGTGATAAGGGATGAAAACGCCAGCTGTGATGCCCTGGAAAGGTATCTCTTCTTGCAGATAGAAGAAGGGAATGAAACAAGGATTGACCAAACCAATAATGCCTGTTATACGATAAAAATCAGCAACTGCAAGATTTTAGAAGCAACAGAAAGGTTGATGTATGAAACAATCTCTGAAGCAAAAAAATCTCTGACAGCTAATTCTTAAATAAGGATTCTTTATAGAAAAACTTTATATCTGAATAAAAGGGGATTTTTTTTACTTTGAATAATTTTACTTCGGCAAACCAAATCAACACCACAAAAATAATGCTAATGGCGTACCAAAATATTTTATGAGTAAAGTCAAACCATGAGGAGCCAGAAAGGTAAAGCAAGGATAAAAAGAAGATCCTTAAAACATTAATAATCAGGAAGGCTGCAAAGGCGAATAACACCATATTGATTCTTTTAGATAACCTGGCTTTTGGCAGAGACAAATTCAGGGCAAATAGAAGAAAATAAGCAGATCCCGCAATGCATGCATCAATTAGCTCTATCGGGAGTCCATTAATTAATATTGTGCTTCCCTGCAATGAGGCGTTAAAGAAAATGTTTAAGATCCAGTAAACAGGATATATTGTTAATGGGGAGAATATAAAATAGAATATAAAAAAATTAGATAGAGATGAAGCAAGAATAAGAATATATCTCAAAAAGATACCAAAAACATCCTTCTTTTTCATACAGCTAGAAGTGAAAATGTATTTAAATAATTTAACAGTATGATGGTAATGGGGAAAAAAGAGAATCTTGCTTTATTGATTTTATTTTCTTTGGCATTGATCTTTAGTTTATTGTTTGATCAAGAATTTTCCAGATTTTTTGCCTCTTTAAGAAACAATTTTTTAACAGAAATTCTTCTTGGCGTTACTTTTCTAAGCTCACAGGTAATAATCTTTTTCTTTCTTACAAGCCTGTTTTTGTGGCGGGAACATAAAAGAAGATGGATCTTTCCATTGTGGGCTAGCTTAATTGCCAGTCTTTTCGTCAGTTTTGTTCTAAAAATAAGCATAGAGAGATTAAGGCCTTTTCAATCGGGGGTTGTTAGCCTGCCAAAAATCCTAGAAAGCTTTTCATATTCTACCTGGGATTTTTCTCTCCCGTCGGGCCATGCTGTGCTGGCTTTTTCTGCAATTCCCATTTTAGCAATGGAATTTCCAAAATTCAAAAAAGTGTGGATAGCTTTAGCAATTTTAATTGGATTGTCAAGAGTGTATTTTGGCCTGCACTATTTAAGCGACATACTTATAGGGGGGGCAATAGGGCTCTGGATAGGATTTTTAATGGTTAAGCTAGAAACTAAAAAGAAATATGGTGAAAGAATAAGAAGGTTATTTAAAAAATAACTACTTTCTTGCAACTTTTATTGCTACAATAACTATAACAACTACAAGGATAACATTAATTACACCAAGAAGCCATAAGTACCAGTTATCTCCAAAAACTCCTGAAAGATTGAATTGTGATTTTTCTATTGTAACTGAAACTGGCTGATTAACAATAAGCTGATTGTCTGAAACAAGCTCTATGTTAAAAGTATTATCCCCTTGGGCATCCTTCTTTACTTCAATGGTGAAGGTTGCAACCCCAGATTGGCCTGCGTTTAAAGTCATTGTCTTTGGGTCAACATTTCCAGAGTTTGCCCATGAAGCAAATCCTGCCGGATTCAAAAGGAATTTGGCTGTTTTATCTCCAGTATTTGTTATTGTTGCCTTAATGACTAGTGACTGGCCTGCTTTTCCTCCTGATTCGAGCTTAGCTGTAACAGTGGCCTTTGCCTTATCCGCAGTCGTTGAACAGCTTCCCTCTACTTTTATTGATTCAAGGAATTTTGATTGTGTGTCTTCATAATCTGCCTCAAAAACGTCCTCATCTTCATCAAAGACTTCAAAGGTTAAAGTGTAAGATTTTTCTTGGGCTGTTTTTGGCATTTTAATCGGAAAGCCAACTCTTTGACTATCGAAAGAATCAATGCTTCCTACTTCAATTAATTGGCTGATTCCAAGATCTTTATTAGTTATTTTGACAGTAACATCATCCTGGTCTCTGCTTCCTATGTTCCAAGCATCTGCAGAGATTGTTAAATCGCTGCCGCAGGAAATTGTCTCCGGAATTTCAAAGTCGCTTAGTATAACAAAATCTTTTTCTATAATTATTTCTACATCCTCTGAATCGCTTGCACAAGTATCATCATTGTTTGTGTTATCTACCTCTCCTGTTGCCCTTACGTAAATGGCGTAATTTTCTCCATCATCAAGGTCTTGAAGATCTATATCCATATTATCATCTAACTCAAATGTGAAAGTTAGAGTATCATCATCGCCATCACTAAGGTCAATCTCATCAACTTCGTCTGGCTCTATAACCCAATCGTCTGCATTTTTATCATAAAGCCCCCATTCAACATTAATGTTATCTACATCCACACCTCCTTTATTCTCAATGCTTACCTCTACTTCTACTTTATCAAATGGGAGAATTTGAGTGTCGTCTCCAAATCCGGTAACAGTTACATCCTCTACTTTAATACTTAGATCTCCTGGGTTTCCACTAACACCACTATCCCATTCACAAAAGCTGAATGGCTTTGGAGCCTCTGTAACAGTTAATGTTACTTGGATAGGATAAGTCACATCACTTACATATGTTCCAGACAATATTAATTCGCCAGTATATGTTCCGGCTTCTTTAGTTGAAGGAACCACAAAAGACAGGGTCATCAATCCGCTAGTGTCTCCTTGCTGTAAAGTGGTTACCATTCCGCTTACTGTGCTTGAGGAAGCAATCGTATGAGATTCATGAGTTAGAGTAATTGGAGTGTTAAAAGCCATATTAGTTAAAGCCCCATAACCATCTTCTGTAAGTTTGAAAGAAACTGTTGCTGTGTTTCCGGCTTGCACTGATTGTGAAAGAGAAGTAATTACTGTGCTTGCAGAATCCTTAAAAACAATTGCTGCACTAGCAAATGTTGCTAAAAACATTGATAAAAAAATGCATACAGCGAATGAACCTAATATTTTCGATTTCATTTTGTAATCATTCCAGAGTTACTATGGTTTATAAACTTTTCTATTCTAGAAAACATAAATCTAAACCTTTCAAAAATATTACAAAACCCATAAAAAATCCGAGGATGAAAAATTAGAAAAAATTTATATATTCCAATGCCCTCGATAAATAATGGTCATCAAATCTCAGGAAAATTCTTTTGGGGCATGGATGTTTTTAATCGGAGTAATTTTAGCAGTAGCTATAGGAATAAGCACTTCTTCACTTCTTTCAATAGATAATATACTGAAATACAGCCCGTACATATATGGAATTCTTGTTTTGGTTGGACTGGTTGTTGGGTTTGCAATAAAAATTTCTGGAAAAGACTCCCAGCTGTTTTTAATAGGGACTACAGTCATAGTTCTAGTGAGTAAATTTGGTATGGAAACTGTCAGCAGTTCACTAATAGGGATAGGGATAGGAAATAGCGTTTCTTACACCTTTTCAGCCCTACTCTCATTATTTGTCCCAACAACAATAGTTGTTGCTTTAAAGACGGTTTTTTCACTGGCTAAGATATAATTATTAAAAAGTGGATTGTAAAGTAGAAATAGACAATTATAGCATATTAATAGGCTAATATAGTAAATATACTACTAAGTTAATAATGTGTTTATTATTAATTAGCTAAAAATTTAAGAAACAAATATGAATCTCAACAGATTAATCTCCTCTTCTTAATCTTCTAATTTCATCGTGCTCTTGTCTTATTCGTGTTTCAATCTGTTTGATCTTATCTTCATTCCTTAACCGATTTATTTCCTTCTGCATCTCTTCAACTTTCTTTTCAGCCCTTTCTGCTATCTTCTTGTAGTCAGATTCTTTATAATCTGCAACTTCGCTAAGCTTTCTGACTTTAACGTCTTTTTTTCTAAAAGATATTTTATCCTTAAAGGTCCTTATTAAAAAAAAGACTATTATAGCCAGCAAAATTGCCCCTATAATATAATAATAGTATGTCTTCCAAACAAAAGAAGAACCTCCGCCGCCAGTATTGTTCTGGGAGTTGTTTTGTGGATTTGACTGGTTTTGAACAGAATTGTTCTGAGATTGATTTTGAATGGGATTGGTGGTATTCGCTGGAGGCGGCTCAACGCCCCTCAGGATAGTTTTATTATTTGGGAACAAGATAATATGTATTGACTCCCCTGCAGAATTGTCATCGAATCTTGAATTCATTATAACCTGGCCATTATTCAAAATAAAAACATTCATATTAAACTTAGCCTCGGTTGAAGAATAAACAAAAGACTTCTCCCCTGTTCCAGAGGGCATTTTCATTGTTTTTATTAGTTTTAGAGGGCTTGATGTTAAAAAATCAATAGAAATATCGTGGCCGGCATAAGTTGAAATTTGAATATTGGTATCTATCGCTGAGGAAAATTGGAACATAGAAAGCATTAAGAGAGAAAAACAAAAGATATGCCCTTTTTTCATTATTTAAGATATCTTAATGAATTTATAAATTTTATCAAGCTGGCACACTAAGAATTAATCGAATCTCGATCTTCTCATCTCATCTTTTTGGGCAGGCTTTGAAAGTTCTTTATGTATCTTTGCAAAAGGAGGTGTAACAACCAACGTGTTCTCTCCAAATCCTGCAATGCCGCCCTCTAAAGCATCTGCCGTCTTCTTGATTTTAGAAACAGCTCGCTTTAACTCAATTGGGTCTTTTTGCCTCAAGGTTTTTATGTCAACCAAGGCAATAGTGTATCCTTCTCTTATTGCATTGAGGATTTCATTGACATCCTCATATTGCTTTAGAACGAATAACTTTATTAGAACTTTATTTTCCTGCTCCTGGCGCTCTAGGTCTATTTCAATGTATTCCTCGTCGTTACCAGGTGAACCTCGAAATGCTTTTCTTATTTTATCGAAAACCATAGTAGAGTTATAGAGCCTATGTTTATAAAGATTTCGCAGTTTTTTTAGATAGATTCTTCACTAAAAAATAGTCATTTGTGTTTTTTAGATTCTTTAGACCCCATCAACTCATCTCTTATTTTTTCAAGCTTTTCGGTTAAACTTGATTCTTGCTTTTCAAGGGATTTAAGCCTAAGATCTATTATTTTTTGTTTATTTAACAACTCATCCTTTATTTTTGACTTTTCTCCCCTAATCATCAGTTGGCCCACGATTTTGTATACTTCATCATTGGCATTTTCTATCTCAGATAAAGCCGTGTTCGTTTCAGAAAGCTCCATTTGGAAGGCGTGCTTCTGCAAAAGAATCTGCTGGAGGGTTTGATCTATTAACTGCATCTCTTCTAGTTTTTCTTGAGACATCTTAAACCGCCTTTATTTTCTTGACTTTTGTTCGTGGCTTAAAGAATATCTTGCTTCCACAATATGGGCACACAAACCTTTTTTCAAGATTTGTCAAAGCTATCTTTTTTCCACACTTAAAACACTTATAGTTTACGGCCATTTTAGTCTAAATGATATGTGCTTGAAGCAAATTTTTTTCCGCATTTCTTGCATTTCCAAATTCCCTTGGAAAGCCTCTTTACTCCCTTTTTCTTGCAGAATGGGCAAGATTGCTTTTTTCTTTGTTTTTCTTCTACTTCAATGAGTCTAGATTTTACAGTCTTCCCATATCTTGCACCAAATCTTCCTGCAGATTTTGTTTTTTTTAATTTACTTGGCATTTTATATTATAATAGGATAAAGTTGATTTTTAAAGGTTCTGTTTTAATTATGATTTTTATCACATTAAAACAAATGGGGCTGCCCGGATTTGAACCGGGGTCGCGAGGTCCCAAACCTCGAAGGCTACCAGGCTACCCCACAGCCCCAAATATTATAAGAGAATTTTAGAAATTTATAAAGCTATCCTATTTATTTCTTCTTCTTTGCTTCTTCTTTTTTCGGGGCTTCTTTAACTGCAGGGGTTGCTGGAGTCGCACCAGCTGATGCTGTTCCTTCTGGAGTTGCACCTGCAGCAGGGGCCGCAGCAGCCGCAGCAGCTTCTTTAGCAGCTTGTTCCTGCTTAATTGCTTTATCCTGCTCTTCCTTAATCTTGTCAAAATATTCCTTTAGTTGCTTTAATTTTTCTGGAGAGGCTTTTATTTTCTCGTCCTTAATTTCTTTGTCAAACTTTCCTGCATCGATTTCTTTTTCTATCTCTGCTGCAGGTTTGCTCTCTATTAAAATTCCCAGAGTAACACAAGTTCCAGTAATGGTCTTTACTGCAGATTTCATGTCCTTACACAAAAGATTGGGCATTTTTGTTTTAGCAACAGAAATTATCTGCTCAATAGAAGCATTGCCTACGTACATCTTTTTCTGTGCTCCAGAACCCTTCTCTATTCCTAACTCTCCTTTAATAAGTTCCGAAGCGGGTGGCGAAAAAACAAAAACATTAATCTCTTTTGTGGAAGGGTTTATATCTAGTTCAACCGGCACCTTCATTCCCCGAAAGTTTTTTGTTGAATCGTTTACTTTTTGAATTACGAGATTAGGATTTATCCCGGCAGGTCCGAGTTTCTGGCTCAAAGTAGGACCAGGCTTCATTGCTCCTCCGTCGACAAGTAATTTTATTTGCATTTTACTGTTCTTGTTCTCCTTCTTGCTCTTCTAGTTCATCTCTTCTGACAACTTTAACATTATCTAATTTAATTGTGACAGGCAATGGAACAACTGCCCCAAGCAAGCTCACAACCACTTCTTCTTTCTGTTTGTCTATTCTTATAACTTTCGCTTTTTCTTTTTTGAATGGCTCTGCAATAATCTCCACAATATCTCCTTCTTTTATTGAAACAGTAGCTACAGAAGGCTCAAGCATATTCTTTATCTCTTCATAAGTGATCGTCTTTCCTACAATGCCTTTTACATAGGGCAAATTAAAAACCGCTTCCTCTGCAGATTCCCTATCTTCTGCTTCTATAAGCACATACCCTCTAAGGCCATGAGGCCTTAAGACAGAAAAAACATTTAAGGATTTTTTTTCGGCCCTGTCTGCGATCATATCTATTGCTTTCTCTTCTTTATTTGTGGTTACCTTGATTATAAACATCATTTTATTATCGTTTTTGGAAACCTTTTTCTAAAAGGTTTATTTAGCTCCGTCTACACCCTAATAATCTAAGGAATAGATAGTATTAGTTAAAAAAGTTTATTTATAAGGTTTTCTGTTTAAAGAATTACTTGACAAAAGCTGCAATAACTAAAGAGATCAAAAACCCAAAAACCCCTATGATTGCTATTCCTATTGCAGAGATTTTTGCCACCTGCTCAAATTCTTTCCTTGTCGGCTTTCTCATTACCTGCCATACCCTTTTGCACTTCACAAAAAAGGATTTTGTTTTTTCTGCAATAGTCATTTTATAGAGAGATTTTGTGGGTTTTTAAAATTATTCAATAAACTCAATCCCAAGCTCTTCTTCAATTTCTTGGTGTTTTATACTTTCCAGAGTCTCCCCATGCCCGAGAATCTGACTGCTTTTAACGCCGGTAACTATCAACAAAACCCTTATGGATTTTTCCATGTCCGGAGCAATTTGGGCCCCCCAAATTAATTTTGCATCTGGAGAGATTTTGTTTCCTATGGTTTCAATTATTACCTTACATTCGTCAAGACTCATATCGGGACCCCCGATAATATTAACTAAAGCTCCTGATGCATTAGAAATATCAACGTCTAATAAAGGATTGTCAATGGCTTTTTCGACAGAATCGATGGCTCGATCAGAGCTATCAGACTCTCCCATGCCAATTAATGAAACTCCTCCGTCAACCATAACTGCCTTTATATCTGCAAAATCTAAGTTAACTAAGCCCGTTGTTGTCACTAGTTCAGTTATGCCTTTTACTGCATTAGTTAATATTTCGTCTGCAATCTTAAACGCGGTGTGCAATGGGAGTTCTGGAGCTAACTCTAAAAGCTTATCATTAGGGATAACTATTAGTGTGTCAACAACTTCATCCATCCGTTCTAAACCCCCAACAGCATTCTCTATTCTTTTCTTGCCTTCTATAGTAAAAGGAAGTGTCACAACCCCTATTGTCAAAGCCCCGTTCTTTTTGGCAATATTCGCGATAACAGGGGCTGCTCCTGTGCCTGTTCCTCCCCCCAACCCGCAGGTTATGAAAATCATGTCGCTTCCAGAAAGCTTTTTCTTGATTTCTGCTTCAGATTCTTTTGCAGCTTCTTCTCCTATTTTAGGGTTGCTTCCTGCCCCCAATCCTTGAGTCAACTCCCTCCCTATAAGGATCTTCTGATCCGAGTTAGTATAAAGCAAGTCCTGAGCATCCGTATTAACTGCAATTAACTCACCACCACGGATACCTATTTCTTTCATCCTATTAATAGAATTATTTCCGCCCCCACCAACCCCAACAACCTTTATTTTTGCAGATTGTTTTTTTAAGAGCTCAACTAGTTCCTTATCTATCTCCCTTATTTCTGGAGAAAGGCCTGAGATGCCCAAATCGCCCTCGTCTTTCATAAATCCACAATGAAAAGATTATTTATAAGGATTATTGTAGTAGTTTTATCCAAGTCTGCCCAAGCGTGGTCAGCCTAAAGAATTATTGTAATTGTTTTTCCCTATTTTCTTCAAGTTCTTCTACTTTTAAATCAAGGTTAAAAACTTCCTTAAACTTATCCTTAAATAACTCAACAAATTTGGCAAAAGAAGGATCAACAGAAATAATCAGAGAATTATTTTTTACTTCAAATTTAAACTCTTTCCTGAAAAGAAAATCTATAAACGCCTTTATTTTTTCATTCAAGTCAGTAATTTTTTTTCTTACCTTAATTTTATAAATAACTATTTTTCCAGCGAGCGGACCATTAAAATCAATCATGACTCTGCCCCCAGAAACAGTCAATACTTTGCCCATCATATTGTCAAAATTGAAAACAGCCCCGGGAATTGGATTAAGATTTTTTTCTCTGAAGATTTTTAGAGGGATGGTATGGATTAAATTGGAGTTTCTAACTCCGAAGGCTTTTTCTGGAGCGAGCTCTATATGGTAATTTCCTAATTCTTTACCGATTAGAAAATCGTCAATCGACTTAAGAAACATTCCCTGGCCCAAACAAAGGACAAAGGGTTTAGGATCAATTTTTAGATCTGTTTTAGACAGGTCTTCTTTTATATTTGAATCAAAAATCTCTCCATCTTTAATACTGCCCGTAAATTCTATCTCAATAAAGTCTCCTTTTTGAAAAGGCATTAAGATAAAAAATAGGCTGTGTTTAAAAGATTATTGCTAATCAAAGGAATATGTGGATTGGGAACAAAAACCACTCAAAATCTTTATAAACGTATTCTCTCTTCTTAGATCATGGTTTTAAAATCAATTGTTGCGACAGAAGCTAAAGTTGGAACAAACATACTGATTGATGGAATTCCGTGCACGATTAAAAGTATTGACATTAGCAAGACAGGAAAACACGGTCATTCCAAAGCAAGAATAGAGGCTGTGGGAATCGTAAACGGAGTAAAGAAAGTCTTTGTCGTCCCGGGCCACGATAAACTAGAAGTTTCGATGGTAGATAAAAGAAAAGGGCAGGTGCTTTCTATAGGGAACAAAATTAGCGTCATGGATCTTGAGAGTTTTGAGACTTTAGATATAGACTGTCCTGAAGAGATAAAATCAGAGTTGGATGAAAGTTCAAATGTAGAGTACTGGGATATTGAAGGACAAAAAATAATCAAGAGGAAATTTTAAAAATGGCTAAAATACTTGAATTAATTAAAACAAAATACTTAAGCAGTATTTTATAAAACGAAATGGCTAAAATACTTGAAGCACAAAATAGACTTTTTAAGAATGTTTTTGTATGCAAAAGTTGCCAGACAAAAGTGAGGGCAGATCCACAAAAGATCCTTAAAGGAAAAGTTAAATGCAGGAAATGCAAGAGAAGAGCCTTTAGACCATTGAAAAAGAAGTGACCATGAGTTTTATTGTAGTTGATCTAATTTTATTAGTAATATTTGTTTTGCTAGTTTGGACTTTTTTAAGAAGAAACAAAAAGAACGTTAAAAAAGAAGGTTTATTCTTTTTATACAAGGCAAACTGGGGAATAAAACTAATTAATTACGTTGGGAATAAATACAAGAGAACAATTAAGGCCTTAAGCTATGTTTCTGTTGTTTTAGGATATCTATTAACTGCAGGAATACTCTATCTCTTTTATACTATTGTCAAGATTTATTTACTGCATCCAGAGGTAGTAAGCCAGATTAAAGTTCCTCCAATAATGCCTCTTGTCCCATATATAGACAAGTTTGTTACATTTTTGCCTCCATTTTATTTTACATATTGGATAGTTATTATAGCCCTAATTGCAATTCCACATGAATTCAGCCACGGAATATTTGCAGCATACAACAAGGTTAAGATAAAAAAGACCGGATTTGGATTTTTCCCCTTCTTTCTTCCAGTATTCCTTGCGGCTTTTGTGGAATTAGATGAAAAGGTAATGGTTAAAAGAAAAAATTTCAGCCAAAGAGCAATACTGGCTGCAGGAACATTTGCGAATGTAATCACCGCGATAATTGCCTTTGCGCTTTTAGCTATTTTCTTTTCACTGTCTTTTTCGCCATCCGGAATTGCATTCGATACATACACCAATACTCCTGTATTGGTTTCAAGCATAACCATGATAAACAATATTAGCGTAACAAACCCCAATTTTGAAGATGTAATGAAATACTCCAAGAATGCCACATTCAACTTTATAGAGGCCAACGGAAAAAGCTATGTGGGAATTAAAGGATATAATGAAGACAAGACTCTGATCGCATTATATGATAACGCTCCTGCAATAAACTCTGGATTAAATGGGCCAATAATGGAGATCGATGGAATTAAAATAAATAGCATAGAAAAACTAAGTGAAGAACTTGGGAAGAAGACTCCTGGACAAACAGTTATTGTTAAGGCGAAATCAAAAGAGGGAATAAAAGATTTTGAGATAAAACTTGGTGAAAACCCAGAAAAGCCCGGGAAAGCCTGGCTTGGCGTTGGATTTATACAGCAAGATAATAGCAGATTGATAACAAAGATCGTTAATGCCGTCTCTTCATTCAAAAAACCAAACATCTATTATGAACCAAGATTTGAAATTGCCTTGTTCGTGTACAATCTCTTATGGTGGCTTGTCTTAATAAGTATCGGTGTTGCACTAATGAATATGCTTCCAATGGGCGTGTTTGACGGCGGAAGATTCTTTTACTTAACTGTTTTAGCAATAACGGGAAAAGAATCCTGGGCCAGAAAAAGCTTCAAATTTATGACAATGCTCTTTTTATTCATACTTTTCGCTTTAATGGCAATTTGGATTTGGGGTTTAATAAAATAACTACAAATCAATAACTCCATCCTTAGTCAAAGCAGCAAACCTAATTCCTACCGGGAGATTTATTAGGGCAGAAATTAAAGCCATATGCTCCTTTCCATCTCCGCTTGCAATGCTTAAAGCTACTTCTGTTCCGCTGATTTTTCCTTTAAGTTTCTTCATAAATTCTTCACGAAGATCTGCAATTTTCTTCCCTAAATCTATTTCAATGAATTCAAACGGCTTTTCATGAGTAAACTGTCTTGCAAAATTATCTCCTAAAACAATGACTTTATCCCATTCCCCATACTTAATCAATCCAGAAACCTGACCCCATGTTCCTTTTCCTGAGGATAAAAGTGCAATCAACTCCATAACCAAAAGATAATTAGAAAGTTTTTAAGGATTGTTGTAATAGCAAGCTTTATAAATTGGTTTTATCTCAAAGTTTTAGCCGATTGAACCATATCGTTGCAAGATACGATCTATGCTTGTGGCGCATTATATGGGAGGCAAGCGATTTCACGACAGGGGGTACTAGAATGGTTGGAGCGAGGTCGTGAGCAGAAGGAGTTAAAAAACATGGAACTCGAAATAGAATTAAAGAAAGCTTTGGAAGAATTAAGAAAGACTGAGAAAAGAAAATTCGATCAAACAGTTGACTTAATTATAAATCTGCAGAAATTTAATACTAAAAAAGAGTCTGTTAATATCTTTGTCCCGGTCCCTTACAGGATAAAGGAGAAAAAAATTGCCGGATTCTTGGAAGTAAAAAATCCAAAAATTGAGACAATAACCGAATCTGAATTCAAGAAATATTCTGATAAAAAAACTTTGAAAATTCTTGTAAAGAAATATGATTTTTTTATAGGGCAGGCGAGTTTAATGCCTAAGGTTGCAGCTACCTTTGGAAGAGTTCTGGGTCCTGCAGGAAAAATGCCCTCCCCTCAACTAGGGATAATTGCCGATGCAAATGAGAAAACAATAAATCAATTAAAAGAGAGGATAGACAAAAGCCTTAGACTTAGAACAAAAGATGCTAGTTTGAAGGTGGCCATAGGAAAAGAATCAATGAAGGACGAGAATATTGTTGAGAATGTCATGGCCGTTTACAATGCTGCAATAAAGGCCTTGACTAAAGGAAAAGATAATGTGAAAAATTTAGAGATTAAATTTACAATGACTAAACCTGTAAAAATAAAAGTAAAGTAAAATGACAGAAAAAAAACAAACAAAGAAACCAATAAAAAGTGTTCCAAAAAGGAAAATTAAGGAAGTAGAAGAATTAACCAACCTCATTAAAAATAGGAAAACGATACTTCTCGCATCAATAAAGAATATTCCTGCTTCATTACTTCAAGAACTCAGCAAGAAACTAAGGAAAACTGCAGAGATAAAAATTCCAAAGAAAAGCTTGATGTTTAGGGCGCTGGATAATTCTGGAAATGAAGCAGTAAAAAAACTAAAAGAACAGATTAATGACAGTGTTGCTGTTTTGTTTTCGGATTTGGATTCTTTTGCACTGGCTGCAGAGCTTGTTAAAAACAAAAGGCCTGCAAAAGCAAAGGCAGGACAAGAAGCCCCAGATGATATCGAAATCCCAGAAGGACCTACTGATTTAGTTCCCGGGCCAGCAATTACAGAACTTGGAGCTTTGGGAATACAAATACAAATTGAAAAAGGAAAAATTCACATTAAACAATCCAAGGTAATAGTTAAGAGAGGAGAGAAGATATCTGCAAACGCCTCTGAAGTTATGAACAAGCTGGACATTAAGCCGTTCAGTATAGGATTTATCCCTTTAGCAGCCTTTGATACACAAGAAAACAAAATGTACTTGGAAATCAGAATAGATCAAGAAGCTACACTTAAGGATCTAAAGGACAGTTTTACAAAGGCCTTGGCTTTTGCTGTAGAAATAGAATATATGAGCAAGGATACAATAAGCTTCTTAATCCAAAAGGCAGCCAGACATGAAAAAGCATTAGAAAAATTAAATGATCAAACTAAATCCGAGGGAGGTTAAATGGAATACATTTACTCAGCTTTGTTGCTACACAAGTTAGGAAAAGAAATCAACGAACATAACGTTAAGAGCGTAGTAACAGCTACCGGTGCACATGCCGACGAGAGCAAGATAAAAAGTCTTGTTGTCAGCCTTAACGGAGTCGACATCGACAAAGAACTTGCAAACGCAAGTTTGGTTACAGCAGCACCTGCAAGTGGTGGAGCTTCTGAGGCGAAAAAAGAAGAGAAGCCAAAGGAAGAAAAATCAGCACCTGCAGCAGAAGGTCTTAGCGCGCTCTTTGGATAAATCTTTTATTTTATTTATATCTAAAGAGCTTTTTCTAGTAGAAACTTTAAATTACAAGATAATGAATATTTATTAATTGGGAGTTGTTCAGAATTATGGGCCCCTGTAGCTCTATGAGATTTCCAAACTCAAATGGAGAGTCTCGTTGCAGCAGGAGGAAAACAAAGTGGGCCTCTGTAGCTCAGCCAGCAGAGCGATTGATTCGTAATCAATAGGTCATGGGTGCAAATCCCATCAGAGGCTTTGCAAAACCATACCATACTAAGAGTAATACGCCCCCGCCAGGAATCGAACCTGGAGGCCCGTAAGGGCCCGGTTCTCTAGTTTGGCAAACCTGACAACTTGTTCAAGTCTGTTGAACTCAAGACCGGTGCAATACCATTATGCGACGGAGGCTCAAATAGATAATCCTAAGAATAGTTTTAAAGTTTTGCTATTGTTATCTAAGAAGAATTAACTGCCAAAAATCCTTTTCCACCAAGGCTTCTTGACTTCCGGAGTTTCATCCAAGACCTCATACTTGATCTCTGGCTTTTCTCTCAAAACAGGGGCTTCTGCCGCAAGCTCTTGATTTGCTTGAACTAATGCTTCATCAACCATTGCCCTAGAATAACCCTGACTAACCAAAGCCCACTTCAAAGAATCAATAGTGTAACCTTTTTTAACATTTTTCTTTAAGTAATCAACAAGCTTCTTTTTGTATTCAGAACCTCTAACCGCTCTCATTGTAAAAACCTATGCTAAAATTAGAAATTGGGAGTTTAAAAATTTATTTCTATTAGAGTATATAATTGTTACTTTATAGTTTTGAAATTATTTTATTTTGACGGGTTTGTTTTTATTATAAAATTCAAGGGCTCTTTTGAGTCTTATTAAAGAATCAGAATAAATTGTCAGAAAATTTTGGCCTTTTTCCAGTTTAGCACCCACATGGCAGTAGATAAAAACTCCGGCCATTTTATCCTCGGGAGAGCCTGCTATTCTAGCCAAAGTGCTTATGTCTTGATTAACAATTTCTCTAATAGTTCCTGATTTATCTGCAATCACTTCTTTTTTATATTTTGCGGGTTTTATTCTTCTTAGTGATCCGTGCTGTGCCCTTATTATCTCCTTAAACTTCTCAAAGGCTCTTCCAGAATAAAGAATTTCCTTGGCCATTTCTATCCCCTCGCCCTTTCGTGATTTGCCGGCCATTTCAAGAAGTGCCCCAGACAACATAAGAGACTTATATTCCAAATCTCTTGGGCCTTGTTGCATAGGATCAAGAACCTTGATTATATCCATTATCTCCAGCATAGGGCCTATCCCATTGCCTATAGGTTGTGTGCCGTCAGTGATTATGCACCGTAATTTAATTTTAAAATATTGTGCAAGCTTCTCAAAGCCTTTCTTTAATTCAAACGCTTTCTTTCTTGTAAACTTTGCACCTCTGCCACAAGGAATATCAATAACAACGTGTGTGCTTCCTGCAGCCAATTTTTTAGACATAATTGAAGATAAAAGCTGGGCCCCGGGATCTATTTTTAGAATTTTTTCAACCTGAATTATTTTTGAGTCTGCAGGAACCATTCCCAATCCACCACCATGAACCATGCATGCATTTGTTTTACGAACTATTTTCCTTATTTCTTTGGGAGTAAAATCCACTCTTGCAACAGCCTCAATAACGTCTGCGGTTCCGGCTGCACTGGTTATTGCTCTTGAAGAATTTTTTGGCATAATTAATCCTGCAGCAGCACATATTGAGACAATTATTGGGGTCGTTCTATTTCCGGGAATTCCACCTATACAATGTTTATCTGCAATTATCTTGTAAGGGAGGTCTACTTGGAAACCTGTGTTAAGTATGGCTTTAGTCAGGTTCACTGTTTCTTGAAAGTTCATTCCCTGTTCATATATTGCTGAAACGAACAACGCAATTTCGGACTCCTCCAATGAATTACTGACTATGTCCTTAACTATCTCGTTAATCTCTAGTCCAGAAAGCCTCCTTCCATCCAGTTTTTTCCTTATAAAAACAACGCTTTTTGGATCTTTAGCCAAACCAACAAAAACTCTTTGCCCATTCTTTAAAGATATTCTCTCTTTGGTTTCGGAAGAAACCGCAATTTCATTTTCTTTTACCAGCCCATCAATAGTGTTGACAAAGGTAAATACTTCTTTTGGTTTTTTTAAGAGGGTTTTTATAAAAATCCTATCTCTTGACTGAATACCAAGTTTATCTGCTGTCTTTTTATTAAGCATTGCGCCAAGCATTCCAGTATTCCACTTAAGAAACTTTATTTTTAACCTCATTTTAATATTATGGTAGGAAAAAGAAAATTGTTTTTATACATTTCGTTGAGGAGCGTCCTTAGAAGCTTCTTTAGTGTCCCTGTAAACATCTAAGATAATCAATAAATAGGCCAGAATTAGTGGCCCAATTATGATTCCTAAAACGCCGAAGGGGAAAATCCCGCCGATCATACCAATTAAAACGACTGTTGAGTGAAGCTTTGTTCTTTTTGCAACAAAAAACGGCCTAAAAATATTATCAATAAACGTAGAGATAATTCCAAAGATCAAGATTCCCAAGGTTGCAGTTAAGTCTCCTTGAATAGAAAAATAGATTAAAACAGGGAACCAGATAATCACTGTCCCGATAATTGGAAGTATCCCTGCAACGATAGCCAAAAGAGTTAAAATCCAGGCACTTGGAACTCCAAAAATAAAGAAGCCTATACCAATAACAACACCCTGAATAAAGCCCATAACAATCATTCCGTAAAGAACTGCCCTCGTTATTTCCTTAGAAGAAAAGAATATCTTATCTTGAATAGATTTTGAGAAAGGAATTAGACTTCTCAAGTATCTTGCAAGATCCTCTTCGTCCCTCAAAACAAAATAAAAAGTAAAAAGAACAACCAAAAACTGAAGTAGCAGGTTGGGGGCATCTAGAATTATCTGCGTTAGGGAATTCGTAAAGGAATTGGCTGTTCGAGTTACAAAAGTATGCAAGATGTTTCCAACATCCTGGGAAAACTCCTGTGAAGAAAAAAGCGAGGGAAATACAGATTTTAAAACGGCAACAAAATCTGTTTGTTGAGCCGATTGATAAATCTTAAATGACTGCTCTATGAGCATTGGAGTAAATAACCATAACGGAACAACAATTAACAGAATTAAAATTATACAGAGGAGAACCGCAGAGAAGTTTGGGGATTTGGTTAGTCTTAAAATAAACCTATAAACCGGTGCAAAAATAAAAGCTAGAATAAACCCAAAAATTACTGAAAGAATTATTGGCTTCAAAACAAGAAAAGCCCCAACTAAAAGAAGTATAAAGGCAAGGGCAGGAATAATTTTCTTTACATTATCGTCTTCCATTTTCAGCATTTGTCGGTAATAGCAGGGCAATTAAATTTATAAAGGTTTGTAAGAATTCAAAAAGTTTATAAGTAAAATTTGCTGATAGTTAATATGAATTTTATAAAAAAGATTTTTGATGGAAAAGGTGATCCCTTAGTTCATTTGCAGTTCCAGAAATTCAGTAGGGGTGAGTTTACAGATCGGGCAGTTATAAAAGTGAAAAATTCTGCGGGAAAATATACTATTTCAACAACTTCTGAATTTGCGAATGATTTTGTAAGGGACATGGCAGAGAAGCTTGGTTCTGGGAAAACACAGGTTAGCGGTGCAATTGTGTCAACTTCTGATCTTACAGGGATGCTGGATTTCAAAGGGAAAAAGCAGTTTCAGGGAGTTAAACAATATTTAATTGATGAAGAAATATCTGGAAAAGAGATAATTTCTTTATTAGACAAGTTTCCAAAGGCATTTTTTGGGTTAAGCTTTAGTGTTAATGAAGATGTTTTAAAGATAAAAGCTAAGGCTCCAAAATCTGGAAAGCCTGGAAGCAAGGGTGAAGAAGCCCCTAACCCGGATTTTTGCAAACTAGTTACTAAAGACAAGGCAATCGCTCAGAGTTTTGTGTTTGAAAAAACAGACTTCAAGGAAGCAACTGCAACACACACTTTTGTTATAAATGAGATAGTTATCCCTGAAAACTTAAAGAAGAGTGAGGATTTTGCAAAGATAAGGGAAGAAAGCAAAAGAAAAGGAAAAATAATAAGAGAGGCCGAAATTGATGGTCAGAAAATAAGAACAGAGAAGCCTTTTGAGGCGTAAAACAAGACCGAAGGGCTTAAAAACCTACTTTTTCTCAATAAACTATCCAGGGTAAGAGAAAATGAATTCCGCTATACTAATAAGAAGAATATATGGGAGCAGCGAAATCACCAAGGAAAGGAAGCCTGCAATATTGGCCAAGAAAGAGAATATCTAAATTCTTACCTAGAGTAAACTGGAAAGCCTTGAGTGATTCTAAGAATCTTAAGGGATTTATAGCTTATAAGGCTGGAATGGCCTCTGTTCATGTTAAAGATTTAACCCCTAATTCTATGACAAAAGACAAGAAAATAGCTATTCCTGTAACAATTATAGAATGTCCGCCAATGAAAATATTTTCAATTAGATCGTATAAAGACGGAAAAGTTATTGGAGAATCTTTAAATGATAATCTCGATAAAGAATTAAAGGGAATAGTTAAACTGCCCAAGAAAACCCAAAAAAAGATAGAAGATGCCAAGGATTGTGACGATATTCGACTTCTCGTCTATTCGCAAGTGAAAAAAACAGGGATAAAAAAAACTCCCGACTTGACAGAAGTTGCACTTTCTGGAACATTAGACCAGAAACGTGATTTTGTAAAAGAAAATTTGAAGAAAGAGATAAGCATTGCAGATGCCTTTGATAAAGGAAGCTTGGTGGACTTTCATGGGTTAACAAAAGGAAAGGGATTTCAAGGCCCTGTAAAAAGGTTTGGTATAAAATTAAGACAACATAAATCTGAAAAGGGTGTGAGGAAGGTGGGTAGTGTTGGTCCGTGGCATCCAAGAAGAATTACTTTTAGAGTTCCGCGGGCGGGACAGCTCGGATTATTTACTAGGATTTCTTATAACAACAAGATAATCAATATCGGCAAAGCAGAAGATAATCTAAAGAATATAAAGAACTTTGGTAAAGTGAACACAGACTACATTCTTGTTAGGGGTTCTGTACAAGGGCCAGCAAAAAGGCAGCTTTTAATTACAACAACTCTAAGACCCACCAAAGAACAAAATAAAAAAAACTATGAATTTATCGAGGTGATAAAATGAAAACCTCTGTTTTAGAAATAAGCGGCGCAGAAAAATCAAAGATAGACCTTCCAGAGGTATTTTCTAAAGAAATTCGAGAAGACATTGTCTTCAAGGTTCTTGAGACTAAAAAAATAAAGCAACCATATTCGCCATCGCCGGTTGGAGGAAAACAACATTCGGCAAGCGGAAAAATGAGGCATAGAAGGCATGTTTGGCAAACCCATTATGGAAGAGGAATGTCAAGGATACCGAGAAAGGTCATGTCTAGAAGAGGAAGCCAATTCCATTGGGTCGGGGCAGAAATCTCGTCTGCAAGAGGGGGAAGAAGGGCACACCCTCCAAAAGTGCTTGGAATAATAAACACAAAAAGAATAAACAAAAAAGAGTTGCAGATTGCCCTAGAATCTGCAATTAGTGCAACAGCCTCAGCAAGATGGATCAATAAAAGGTATAAAAGATTAACCGAAGAGGATGTAAAAAAGGCCCCTTTTATAGTTGATGGAAAGATTACAAGTTTAAAGACAAAAGAAGCTCTAGCAGTCTTGAAGAAAATTCTGGGCAACAAAGTTTTTGAATTAGCCATAAAGGTAAAGACAATTAGGTCTGGAAAAGGGAAATCAAGGGGCAGAAGATATAAATCAAATGCGGGATTAATTTTCGTTATCGGAAACAAAGAGAAAATGAAACTAAAGGTAATAGATCATGTTAAAGTAAAAGAACTTGGTGTAAAAGATTTGGCTAATGGAGGATTGGGAAGACTCGCTATTTACACTGAAGAGGCCATAAAAGACCTAGCAGGAAGAACAAAATGAAACCACTAGTAACTGAAAAAGCAGTCATGATGATTGAAAGAGAGAATATCCTAACTTTTGTTATGAGAAAGAACACAACAAAACCAGAAATCAAAAAAGAGATAGAAGATTTGTTTGAGATTAAAGTCGACAAGATAAGGACTTTAATAAGGAATAATAAAAAATATGCCTATGTTAAACTAAATAAAAAATTCCTTGCAATAGATGTTGCAACTAAACTTGGATTGATCTAAAATGGGTAAGAGGATAATTTCGCAGGCAAGGGGACATGGAAGCAATACTTACAGAGTCAGAAGGAATGCCTATAAGTATAGGCTAAAATATCCTAAGCAATTGTCTGGGGAGGGAACCGTCATAAAGATATTAAATTCTCCTGGTCATACAACCCCTATAGCCAAGGTTATGCATAATGAGGGCGTTTTTTATATCCCTGCATTTAAGGGAATGGTAGAAAGCCAAAAAATTCATTTTAATAATGAAATAAATCTCGGGAATATCGTCTCTTTGAAGCACGTTCCAGTAAAAACAGAGATTTATAGCATAGAATCAAGACCAGGCGATGGAGGAGTATTTATTAGAACCGCGGGAAGTTTTGGAACTGTGAATAGAATAATAGGAAATAAAGTTTATATCCTAATGCCTTCAAAAAAGGAAAAGGCATTTCATCCAGAATGTCGGGCCATAATTGGAATAATTGCCGGTTCTGGAAGACTAGACAAACCAATATTAAAGGCAGGAAAAAAACATTATATGGCCAAAGCAAGAAATAAATTATGGCCGAGAACATCTGCCTTAAAGATGAATGCTATAGACCATCCATTTGGATCTGGAAGAGGAAAGAACCCAAAGAGCAAGATAGCAAAGAGAAACGTCCCTCCAGGAGCCAAGGTTGGACACTTAAGGCCAAGACAAACAGGTAAACGTAAATAATGGAAAAAAAAGAATTTACTTATCGGGGAAAGACAATTCAAGAACTGAAAGAATTAGATGTTAGGGAATTTGCAAGATATTTACCATCAAGAGAAAGGAGAAGTCTCTTAAGAAACTTCCAAAAAGTTGAGGAATTTGTTAGCGAGGCTAAAGAAAAAACATCTAAAGGAAAAAAGATAAGAACTCATTTTCGAGATTTGGTGATTGTTCCTAAATTAATCGGGATGAAAATACAAGTACACGCAGGAAATTTGTTTGGGCTGGTCGAAGTGACTGAAGAAATGCTTGGGCATAGGCTAGGAGAATTCGCATTAACAAGAAGAAAAGTTGCGCACGGAAGTGCAGGCGTTGGGGCAACAAAAGGAAGTAAACACAAAGCTAAGAAGTAAAAATGGAAGAAGAAAAACTAAAAACAAAAAATAAGAAATCTAAGGAGAAAATAGAAGATAAGAAAACAAATCTAGAAAAAGAGCACCTTCCAAATAAAGAGATGCCTTCAAAAGAAACTGAAAAAGATACTAAAAATGATGAAAAGGAAAACAAAGTAGAGGTCAAAAAAAAGAAAACAGAAAAAGTCAAAAGATTCGAGGCAACAGTTAATGCATATGATATTCCAATATCTACCCGGCACTCAGTAGAGATATGTCGATTTATAAAAGGAAAAGAGATTAATCTTGCAATTAAAGAGCTTGAACTGGTTTTAAAATTGAAGAAAGCGATTCCCATGCGCGGAGAAATACCCCATAAAGGGGGGGAGAGGATGTCTTCTGGAAGATACCCTATAAAATCCGTTAAAAATTTCTTGGTTTTACTAAGAAGTTTATTAGGAAATTCAAATCAAAACGAGATTGATGAACCGATCATCACTCTAGCTATTGCAAACAGCGCCTCTAGACCATACGGAAAATTTGGAAGAGTGAGAAAAAAAAGAACCCATATTTTTATAAAAGCTATCGAGAAAAAGAAAATAAAAGAATTAAATAAAAAACCAAAAACTCATTGAAATGGAAGAAAGAAAAATCGTCGGGTTTAAGAAAGATGAATTCGCAGTAAAAGAGTATATTAAGAAATCTATAGGAAAAGGCAAGATAAGCAAAGTTAGAATAGAGTATACTCCTATAGGAGAAAAGATAATTATTTCGACCAGTAGACCCGGTTTGGTGATAGGGAGAGGTGGGGAGAGAATAGAAGAATTAACCCGGTTCTTGAAAACTAGATTTAAACTAGAAAATCCTAACATAGAAATTGACGAAATTAGAAATCCAGACCTTGATGCCCAGCTTGTAGCAGACGAAATTGCCATTGGGTTAGAAAAGTTTGGCCCATTAAAATTTAAGGTTATTGCCTATAAAACACTGCAAAAAATAATGAATGTGGGGGCCCTGGGTACAGAAATAAGACTCAGCGGAAAACTTCCTAGTTCTAGAGCTAAAACTTGGAGGTTTGCTCAGGGGTATTTAAAAAAAACAGGAGATAGCGCAAAGGTTGTTGATAGAGCCCAGGCAAGAGCAGAAACAAAACCCGGAACAGTCGGGATAAAGGTGGGAATACTTACACCAGATGCAAAATTAAAAGACACTATTGTTGTCAATGACGAACTTATTACTCAACTAAATAAAAATATGGAAAAAAGTTTTTTGAAAACCGGCGAAGAAAAAACAAAAAAGCCGAGGAAAAAAAAGGATAAATAAAGATGGCTACCCTGAAATATTCCGAGATAAAAAAAATTAGCCCAGAAGAAAGGAAAAAGAAGCTAAAAGAACTAAGGATGGAACTAATAAAAGCCAATGTTCACTCTTCTAAAGGAGGAAGTTCAAAAATCAAAATGACAAAAAAGATGATCGCCAAATTATTAACACTCGACAAATCTGGGAAGGAGGAGTTGAGAAAGAAATAGAAAGACATGGAAATATGTCCAAAATGTGGCTTGCCAATGCAAGCATGCGTGTGTGAACAGATTGTAAAAAGTTCGCAGAAGATAAAGGTAACGACCGAAAAGAAAAGATATGGAAAGATCGTTACTATTGTAAGTGGATTCGATAGCGGAGTTGACGGAAAAAAAATCGCCAAAAGCCTAAAAAATGAGCTGGCATGCGGCGGAACATATAAAAACGACGTTATTGAACTACAGGGAGACCATAGCAAAAAGATCAAAGATCTCCTTGTAAAGCTTGGATTTGATGAAGAGTCAATAAACTAAACATACGCCAAAAAAAATGGAACACAAGAAAAAGAAAGACATAGAGAAAGAAGTACCAAAAATAGCTGGAGCCATATGTAAAGATAAAAGCTGCCCCATACATGGAAACTTAAAAACAAGGGGCAGATTCTTCGAAGGAACAGTGATAAAGAAATTTTCAAAAAGAGTCGTTATAGAATTTGAAAGGATGATCTATGTAAAAAAATACGAGAGATATTCCAAAGGAAAAACGAAGATTCATGCCAGATTATCTGACTGCATGATAGAAGGAACAAATGTAGGGGATTGCATAAAGGTAAGAGAATGCAGACCATTAAGCAAGATAATCCATTTTGTGGTAGTGGAAAAAATAAAAGGGAAAGAAAACGGAGAGAAAAAATGAAAGCAAATTACAAATTTTTAATCATTCAAAATAAAAACAGGAAAAATTTCAAATGAAAGCAATAACAGCAAAAGGAACAGAAGGATTAAATTTAGGGGCGAAAGTGGTCTCTTCCGACAATAGCGGAGCCAAAATTGTAAAGATTGTTGGAGTAAAGAGAAGTAAAGCAAAAAAAAGAAAACAGGTGGGAGCCAAAATAGCCGACTGGGTTAAAGTTAGTGTAAGAAAAGGCATACCAGATATGGGGGGAAAAGTATTTGATGCAGTAGTCATAAGACAAAGAAAACCCTATAGGAGATTGAATGGTGAAAGAATATGTTTTGAGGATAATGCAGTCGCCATATTAAAGGACGAAAAAGGAAACCCAAAAGGAACTCAAATTAAAGGACCAATTGCAAGGGAGGTAATGGAGAGATGGCCAACAGTGGCTAAAACAGCCTCCATCGTTTATTAGAATGAAAAAACAATTTAGCACAAGCTGGAAAACAAGCAAGAAACCAAGAAAACAAAGAAAATACCTAATTAAAGCCCCATTACACATAAAAAGAAATTTTTTAAGCGTCAATCTTGCAAAAAATTTGAGAAAATCACACGGAATCAGGAACATTATTGTAAAAAAGGGAGACATTGTTGGTATCCAACGAGGAAAATTTAAGAAAAAACAAGGAAAGGTTTTAGGTGTAGACCTAAAGCGAGGAAGGGTGAATATTGAGGGGATTACAATGAAAAAATTAGATGGCTCAAAGAAGGAAGTACCAATAAGGGCCTCGAACTTACAGATAATGGAACTTAACTTAGAAGACAAGAAAAGGATCAATAAAGTAAAGAAACAGGAGAATAAATAAGATGCATCTAAAGAGACAGGACACACCAAAGAAATGGCCAATACCAAGAAAAGGAAGCAAGTACGTCATAAAACCAAGTTCAAACACCAAGGAAGGAGTTCCAATACTTATCTTTCTAAGGGATATGCTAAAACTGGCCAACAACCGGAAAGAGGTGAAAAAAGCCATTAATAAACGAGAGATTTTGTTAAATGGAAAAGAGATAAAAAACGAAAATCTAAGTGTGCTTCTTTTAGATAGAGTAAGTGTTGTTCCAAGCAAAAAGAACTATGAATTAACCTTATCTGAAAATGGAAAACTCCAAATCAAGGAAGTAAAATCTGGAGAAGAGGACAAAAAGATCTCTAAGATAGAAAATAAAAAGATTTTAAGAGGAAAAAAGACTCAATTAAACTTAAAAGATGGAAGAAATTTTATTTCTGAAATTGATTGTAAAGTTAATGATTCTGTAATAATAAATTTTAAGAACAAAAAAATAGAGAAATGTTTGCCACTAAAAGAAAAATCTAAAGCAATGGTCTTTGCTGGAAAGCACTCTGGAAAAGTGGGAAGCATAAGCAGAATAAACCACAAAGAAAAAACCGTTGAGCTTGAAACAAAACACGGAAAATTCAACATATTAATTAAACAAATGATGGTAATAGAATGAAAGAGAATATAATGAGGGAGATCAAAATAGAGAAAGTTGTCCTAAGTATCGGCGGAACCGCAGAAATGCTTGAGAAAGGATTGAAGTTGCTAAAAGTTTTGACTGGAAGAAACCCCGCGAAAATGAAATCAAACAAGAGAATACCTACTTTTGGAGTTAGGCCAAAGTTAGAAGTTGGTGTGGTCGTAACTATTAGAAAATCTGCCGGAGAAGTTCTAAAAAGAATGTTAACTGCAATAAATAATACTCTGAAGAAAAAGCAAGTTAGTGAAAACAACTTTTCTTTTGGAATAAAGGAGTATATAGAGATACCAGGAATAGAATATCAAAGAGATATTGGAATCGTGGGATTGGACGTTACCGTGGTCTTTAAAAGATCCGGAAGAAGAGTAAGATTAAGGAAAATAAAGACAGGTAAAATTCCAAAAAAACAGATAATCTCCAGAGAAGAGATAATTAAATTTATGGAAGAGAACTTCCAAACTAAATTCAACTAAAATGACGGCAAGCGATTGGAAGAAAATATTAAAACAGCTGGAAAGAAAAAAAGCAGTTAAGGAAAAATTCTTAAAACACTGCAAACCAAAAGAAAGGAAGAAAGGGATTGCTGCAAAGAAATGCGAGAGATGCGGAAGATTCGGAGCACACATAAGCTCTTACGGACTAAATTTATGCCGACACTGCTTTAGGGAAATTGCGGAAGAGATCGGATTTAAAAAATATTCATAAAATGACAAAAATTAAGGAGATAAGATAAAATGGCCCACGACATAGTAGCTGATGCTTTAAGCATGATTAAGAATGCACAAAGATCCAGAAAGGACACGATCAAAATAGGAAGAATTTCAAACCTATTAATTGAAATTTTCAAGATAATGAAACAAAAAGGGTCTTTAAAAAGATATAAAATCGATGGAAAAGATAAGTCGGTGGTTGTGACCTTGGGAGATTTGTTTGAATGTGGAGTGATAAAACCCAGGTTTACTGTGAAAAAAGGGGCTATAGAGAGGTATAGAAGAAGGTATCTTCCTGCAAGAGGCATAGGAACAATAATCATCTCAACTAACAAGGGATTAATGACACATGAAGAAGCCAGCAAAGAAAATATTGGAGGATGTTTAATAGCATATTTTTATTAGACAAGAATCATGAAAAAAGACATCTATCAAAACATAAGGATTCCAAAAGAAGTTGAACTTTTAGTAGAAAAAAATGCGGTTATTGTAAAGGGGAAAGAAGGAGAAAATAAAAGATCGTTTAAATTCAATGGATTAGAAGTCAAAAAGGAAGAAGACTTGCTAAGGATAGGGAAGAAGAAAGCTTCAAAAAATGAAAAACGAGAGATTAATACAATAACTTCCCACATAAAAAACATGATTTTGGGTGCGCAGGAAAAATTTCAGTACAAATTAAAGATTTGTTTTAGTCACTTTCCTTTTACAGTAGAGATAAGGGACAAGGAAGCGTATATCAAAAATTTCCTTGGCGAAAAAGTGCCCAGAAAATTAAAAATTCTGCCTGGAGTAGAGGTAAAAATCGAGAAAGAAATAATCACCATAAGTTCCATAGATAAAGAACTAGCCGGCCAGGCTGCTGCAGATTTTGAAAGAGCCACGCTCGTTAAAAAAAGAGATAGGAGAATATTTCAGGACGGAATTTACATCACAAGCAAAGTAGGGAGAGACATCTAGAATGAACAAAAAATTTTTGAAGCGTGGGTGGAACCGAGACTTTAAACTTGGAAAGAGAAAGAGAAAGAAAAGGGTTTGGAAAAAACCAAAAGGAAGACATAATAAAATGCGGGAAAAAAGGAGAGGATATGCGCCTATAGTTAGGATAGGCTATAAAAATACTTCAAAGAATAAAACAGTAATTGTGAGAAACATCAATGACCTTTTAAAAATCAAGAACAACGAATTGGCCATTTTAGGAAAGATTGGAAAAAGAAAAAAGATAGAAATCATAAAAAAGGCCATTGAAAAGAAAATTAAAATTAAGAACCTAAACCTGGAAAAATTTTTGAACTCAAAATTAAACAACAAAGAAAAGAAGAAAAATGAATCTTAAAAAGAAAAAAATTCTGGCAGCAAAGGCATTAAAAGTCGGTAAAGAAAGGATAATCTTCCTAAAACCAAGGCTAGAGGAGATTAAAGAAGCAATAACCAAACAAGACATTAGAGATCTTAAAAAGGACGGTGCAATAGTAATAAAGGAAAATAAAGGGAGGAGGAAATTTCAAAGATCTCCAAAAAGAAGGGTCGGAAAAATTAGAAAGAGGGTAAACAAAAGAAAGAGAGAATACATTATATTAACAAGAAACTTAAGAAGAGTTATTTTGGAACTTAAAAATCAGAAGAGAATTTCTAAAGAGGCTTGGTTAGATCTAAGAAAAAAAATAAAAAATAAATTTTTTAAGAACAAAACACAATTAAAAGATTACATCAGAAACCTTAAATAATATGGAACAAGAAACATTGCTTAAAGATCTGGAAATAAAATTTAATAATTTGAAAAAAGATCAAAAGATTAAGGCCAGTTTAGAGGAACTCGATGAAATATTTTTCATTAAGGACTATATATGTAAAGAGGGATTTGTTAGTGATAGACTAGGTAGGCAAATCTGCCATAGAATAGTGGAAACCTATATGGGCTGGAATGAATTTTTACATGGTTTAATTATGCCAGATCCACACAACCTCTTGAATATTGGAGAAAGCAAAATTTTTGACCAAGAGTATAAGAAGAAGATATTTGAATTAATGAAAAAAATAATGGAAAATAGCAGCAGTAGCAACCTAATATTACTAAAAAGAAGCAGGAAAGATGAAGGAAAATTTATAGACAAAGCTTTAAATGAATGGAAAGAGATATTTCTTCCAGAGATAATAAATATTATGGAAAAAATAAACAACGAGTGGAAAATGAAAGAACACACTAAGGATTTAAGATGAAAACATTAAAAAAAAGGAAAAGGGAGAGGAAAACAGACTATGGAAAGAGAATTAAGCTATTAAAAAGTGAAAAACCTAGATTGATCTTTAGAAAAACAAATAGGCACATAATCGCACAATATTCTTTAAGTAAAGAAGCAGAAGATAGAGTTCTATTAACGATAAATTCAAAAGAGCTGATTAAATACGGTTGGCCAAAAGATAGAGAAAATAGCTTAAAGTCATTACCGGCATCTTACTTAATAGGATTGCTAATTGGAAAAAAAATACAACATAAAAAACTAGATAAACCAATATTAGATATTGGAATGAATAGGGCCATACACAAAACAAAAATTTATGCGTTTGTTAAAGGGTTGGCGGATTCTGGAATATCTCTAGCAGATAAAAAAGAAATCTTTCCGGAAGAGGATAGAATACAAGGAAAGCACCTAAAAGAAAAAATTCCTTTTTTAGAGATTAAATCTAAGATAGAGAAGGACATAAAATGACGAAGGAAAAAAAGCAAGATCTTAAGGATATAAAAAGAACAATTGATTCTTATGAAACAATTTCGGAAGAAGAAGCCATTGAAAAAGCAAAAGATTCTTTAAAAGTTGCTGAAGAAATGCTGGAAAAAGACAATTCGTTAAAAGAAATTGCATCAAAAGAAGAATTAATTGAAAATGGGCCGGAAGAAACACCAACAAAATCGGAAGAAAGTGTTAGAATGGGTGAAACCTGGATGCCCAAGACAAAACTTGGGAAAGATGTCAAGGAAGGTAAAATCAAAAATTTAGACGATGTTTTGGAGAGCAAGAGAAAAATTCTTGAACCCGAGATAGTGGATTGGCTGATTAGCGTTAAATCTGACCTAATCTCTATAGGACAATCTAAGGGAAAATTTGGGGGCGGAAAAAGAAGAGCATGGAGGCAAACCCAGAGGAAAACAGCAGAAGGAAACATTCCAACCTTCTCAACCATGGCAGTAATTGGTGATGAAAACGGACATGTAGGAATAGGGACAGGAGAGGCAAAAGAAACACTTCCTGCAAGAGACAAAGCAATTAGAAAAGCAAAATTAAACGCGATTAAAGTTGTAAGGGCATGTTCTGCTTTTGATTGTGCTTGTAATGAAAAACACACTATTCCCTTTAAAGTTGTCGGAAAAGCTGGAAGCGTTAGAGTCACGCTTATTCCTGCGCCGCAAGGAACGGGATTGGTTGTAGCTAATGAACTTAAAAAAGTGTTAAAATTAGCAGGAATTAAGGATATTTATAGCAGAACTTCTGGAAGCAGGAGAACAACATTCAACATGACTAAAGCATGTATTAATGCTCTAAAAAAAACACATAAACAATTAGGAGAGAAAAATGTTAGCGATAATCAGGATTAAAGGGGATGTTGGATTAAAAAAACCAATTAGAGAAACCTTAGAAAGATTAAGGCTTAGGAGAAAGTATGTTTGCGTTATCTTCGAGAAAAAAGAAGAGAATATCGGCATGATAAAAAAAGTTAAAGACTATGTTGCATTTGGAGAGATAAATAAAGAAACTTTAATTAAGCTAATAGAAAAAAGAGGGCAGTTAATCGATAAAACGAAAAAGATTGATCATAAAAAGATTATGGAGGAGTTTGAAAAAGGGAAAAAACTAGAGGATTTAAATCTCAAATCCTTCTTTAGGTTGCACCCGCCCCGAGGGGGAATAGAAAGCAAAAAGCATTTCGGGGTCGGTAAAGGAGTTTTGGGAGACAATAAAGAACATATAAACCACTTAATTACAAGGATGTTATAAAATGAAGACACATAAAAGGAAAAAATCAAAGAGAATGAAGGGAAAGGGAGCCGGAAGCCACGGCAGAGGATCTAGAAAAAAGGGTAAGGGAAAGGGCCATCACGGCGGAAAGGGAATGGCTGGCACCGGAAAGAGAGCAGACCAAAAGAAAACATTAGTCATAAAATTATATGGAAATAAATATTTTGGAAAACAAGGAATAACTAGCAGAAAAACACAGAGAGATAAAAGAAAAAGGATAAATCTTAAAGACATAAGCGCAAATTTACAAAAATACGGCAAAAAAGTTGGAGACAGATGGGAAATAAAATTAGAGGATTATAAGATTTTGGGAGAGGGAGATGTGAATGAAAAGCTGACTATTAAAGCAAAAGATGCATCTCAATCGGCAATTGAAAAAGTTAAAAAGATTGGTGGCGAGATAATAATCAAAGAGTAAAATGGATCTTAAAGGAATACTGAATATAATCCCTGAAGTAAGAAAACCAGAAGAGAAGAAACTGGGTTTTAATACAAAACTTAAATGGACTTTAATTATTCTTGGCGCTTTTTTTGTCCTTGCAAACATACCTCTTTTCGGGCTTACGCAGAATGCATTGGATAGGTTTGAATATCTGGCAATAATCCTTGGAACAGATTTTGGAAGCATCATCTCTTTGGGGATAGGTCCAATTGTTATGGCATCCATAATCCTTCAACTACTTACTGGATCGGGAATATTGAAAATAGACCAAACAACCATAGAGGGAAAAAAACTATTCCAGGGAATACAAACTTTATTGGTGTTCTTTTTTATAATTTTTGAATCTTTGATTTATGTTATGATGAATGGCTTGCAAGCAGCCCCTGGCTTAAGAGGGATAGTCATTACTCAACTTATCCTTGGGGGAATAGCAATCTATTATATGGATCAGGTAACGCATAAATGGGGCTTTGGATCTGGAGTAAGCCTATTTATTGCTGCAGGAATTTCTTGGAGACTCATTGCAAGCGCTTTCCAGTTTGTTGGCGTGCAGGGGAAAAACTGTCTTCTTGATTTTAAGAACACTCCTTGTTCAGGAAAAGTTTTGGTCGTAATCCAATCTATAATCAACAAATACCCTACAGAACTTTTATCTGCTTTAGCAGCAATTCTTGCCACAGTAGTTATTTTTTTGATGGTGGTCTGGGCCCAGTCATTAAAAGTTGAAATTCCCCTTTCATTTGGAAAGATTAGAGGGTATAGCGTTAAATGGCCTTTGGCTTTCTTTTATGTTTCAAATATCTCTGTAATTCTTACCGCAGCCCTAGTTGCGAATATACAATTATTTGGCGGTTTGGTTGAAAACGCGGCTGCTCCTTGCCTTACTGCTGCAGAAGGGGTGTGTGGTGGTGGAGCAAAGTTTGCTTCCTATTTCACTTTTTTGGGAAGATTCATCGATGGACAGCCAATTTCTGGACTGGCTTTCTGGATGGGACACACAAATATTTTGGATTTATTGATTAGAGGGGGATTTTTACCCAGATACCTTGTTCAGGGACTTACGCACATACTCTTCTTCGTTTTCTTTTCTACAGTATTCTCTATATTCTGGGTTAAAACCTCTGGAATGGATGCCAAAAGCCAAGCCCACAAAATAACTGCATCTGGGTTGCAGGTTTCTGGATTTAGACAAGATGAAAGGATAATTGAAAGTATCCTTGAAAGATATATTCTACCCTTAACAGTAATGGGTGGTGCGGCAATAGGTTTCCTTGCAGCAATAACAGACCTACTTGGGGCATTAGTCGGCGGAACAGCAATACTTTTGGTTATAACAATAACTTATCAATTCTATCAAAATATCGCACAGCAACACGCAACAGATATGAATCCAGCATTCAGGAAGTTAATGGGAAGTTAAAGGTTTAAAAACAACATGAACCATAAAATATAAAAGATGGACGATAAGAAAGGAAGTTTCAAACCGGTAGTAATCGCATTGTTGATTAGTTTCTTAATTGCTATTTTCTGGAATAGCATGGGTTTTATTAGAAACAGCGTTCATGCAATCCTTGACCCAAGTGCAGGGGCTTTGTTAAACTGGAATCTTCATTGGGGAATGATTGTAATCATCTTAATCTTATCTATAATAACCACCCTAGCACAAAAATACACTACAGATCAAGAAGGGCTTAAAAAGATTAGAGAAGAGCAAAAAGCTCTTCAGGAGGAGATGAAAAAGCATAAAGACAATCCTCAAAAAGTTATGGAACTTCAGAAAAAGAGCTTTGAATATGTTCCACAAACTTTTAAATTAAGCATGGGAGGAATGGTTTATACTGCCATCCCCTTGATTCTTTTCTTTAGATGGTTCATGGATTATTTTGCTGCAGTAGGAAGCCCAAAATTCTTTGGGTTTATGGGATGGGTTGTCTTTTACCTTATAGGGTCTATTATATTTTCAAGTATTCTTAGGAAGACTTTTAAGGTTGTTTAATTTCTCAAAACAATGTCAATAAGTGAAGAAAAGCAGCAAGAATTCATGTATAAACTTAGCATGTTCGAACAGCAAATGCAATTAATACAACAACAAATAGAGGCTATAGAACAGGCAGTTAATGAAACAAGATTACTCAATTCTGGCTTGGAAGAGTTGAAGGCGTCGAAAGACAGGGAAATTCTTGCAACCATCGGCAAAGGAATTTATGTAAAGGGAAAACTTCTGGATGATAAACTTTTAGTGGATGTTGGGGGAAAAAGATTTGTGAAAAAAACAGTTAATGAAACACAAGAAACTATCACAGAACAAATAAAAAAATTAGAGGATGTTAAGAAAGAGCTCGAGAATAATCTAAAAAAAATTAATGAAGAGTTAGGAAAAATATTTAGCGAGTATCAGGAGGAATAGAAATTCATTTTTCTTCTCTTATTGCTACAAAAAACATATATCGCATTTTCTTAGAAAAATAATTTTTTAATAACTTCAAATTTGCTCTCTTTAATTCTAATTTTGTTTCTTTTAATGAAGGCATATGAACATAACAATGATTTAAATAAATCCAAGAATTATATTCCAATTTATGTTTTGAAAAAATGTTTCTAAAAAACTTTAAAATATTTAGGAGAGAAAGACTTAAAGCCCTTTTTAGATTAGCATATTTATAGTATGTTGTAAATATCAATATTCCTTGTTTTTTTAATATTCTCCTAATCTCTCTAAAAACTTGGGCTCTATCTTTTATATGTCCAATTACAGATTTAAACATAACTACATAATCAAATCTATTTTCTTTGAATAGATCAAGGTTAGTAATATCTCTAACATAAAATTTGAGGGGGATTTTGTTTCTTTCAGAATAATGTCTGGCAAAATTTATTAGTTTTGGAGTTATATCTACTCCAACAACATTATAACCTAATTTTTTTAATGCAAATGCCTCTCTCCCCCCCCCACATCCAAGCACAAGAATTTTTGCTTTTCTATTTTTGAAATAATTCATTACAAGTTTAGTTTCATCAAGAGTAAGTCCTTCTGAAATGTTCACTGCTTCCTTATATCTGCCTTTTTTTGAATAATCCCCCACAATACCTTCATTTATCTCTTCAAGATTCTTGCCTTTTAATTGTCTTTTTATTTCTTTAATTGGGTTCATTTTTAGTCATTTTTACATTTTTAATAAAATCATCGTATCTCAAAACTCCAAGCTCACTAACTATTTTTGTTATATATTTTTTTGGCACAAACTCAAATGCCGGATTTTTTATCTTGATATTTTTTGGGGCCTTGTCCCAAACTTCATTAAGTGGTCTTTGTTCTATCGGAACTCTTTTATTTGTGAATTTCCATGAATCAGCAATGATATAAATGGGAATCTTATGAAAAGACGCTAACTCAGATATTGCTTTTGAGCCAACTTTATTTATTATTCCTTCTTTAATCAAAGCGTCTGCTCCAAGAAAAATCTTCGTTGCATAAATCTTGTCTTTTTTGTTTTCTCTTTCAATTGCATTAGCCAGTGCTGAATCAACAAACTGAGTAACTCTTATTCCTGCTTTTGCAAGTTCCCGCGAGGTTTTCCTCCCTTGAAACAAGGGTCTGGTTTCAGTATTATAAACCTGGAATTTTTTCCCTTTCTTTTTTGAAAAAATAAGAGCGTTTATTACATTTGTTGAATGGCAATGAGTAAAGATAACTTCATTTTGTCTTATAATTTTTAAAATAGCCCCATTTATTTTGCTTTGAGCTTCGTCAAAGTGTTTTATTATGTTCTCATAAGGTTCTTTATCAATTTTCTTAAGAGCATTGGAAAGCATTGGCTCTGTGGGTCTTAGTGAAAGAAGTGTCTTTTTTGATTTTTTGGTTGGAATTAAAGAGTAAGCATAAAGAGCTTTTTTTGCCACATTTCTAGCTCCTTGAATTTTAACTGATTTTATGTCGTTGCATATTTTTAAAAAAACTCTCTTTTTATCCATAATAGGTTCTAAAGTTACGAACATTTAAAAATTCTATTCCTTTAATAAGGATATGCTAGAATCTTTAGTTAATCCAAAAAGGATTGAAATAGGGGCTTGGAAAATGCTTTTTATTGGTCTTTTATACGGATCCCTCTCTCTTTTGCTTGTTAAATGGTTTTTTGCAAGCGACATAGTTTTGTCTAAGTTTTCTGGGATGATTGTTGTGGCATTTTGTGTAATGTTTTCTCTTCCATTTATGTATTTTCTTATAAAACAAGAAGAAGAGGAAGATGAACAAGTTGAGGGGTTTTTCAGCGTTTTAAAAATGCATAAAGATGCAATCTTTGCGTTTATTTGGCTTTTTCTTGGGTTCATACTTGCTTTTTCTTTATGGTACATGATCCTTAGCGATTCAAATTTATTCAATGCGCAGGTTGAAACTTATTGCATGATAAACAGTCCAGGAAATATAGAAGCGTGTGTTGCTAAATACGACATAACTCAGAAGGCGATATCTACCGGGGCTGCAACAAAAGAGATGAGGTTTTTATCCATCATTGAAAATAATGTTTATGTCATGATCTTTACGCTTATATTCTCCCTAATTTTTGGGGCAGGGGCAATATTTGTGCTAGCCTGGAACGCAAGCGTCATATCTGCGGCAATAGGCATATTTACGAACTATGACATCAAGGATATACCTTTTGGTGTATTAAGGTATATGATCCACGGTTTCCCTGAAATCGCGGCTTATTTTATAACAGCTCTTGCGGGGGGAATTTTTGGCATTGGAATAATAAAAAATGGGGTTAAAGGGCCAAAATTCCTAAGAATTGTAGAGAACGTAGTAATACTTCTCTTCATATCAATAATGATCCTAATCATTGCAGGAATTATTGAGGTCTACATTACGCCAACACTATTCAGATAGTTAATGTAAGAAAACTAAGAAATCTTTAAATAGAGTTCATATTTTGATAAATTGGAGGGAAAAATGACCTGGTATATGTGCAAGATATGTAGGTATAGGTTCGAGACAGAGATGGAAAAATCAAGAAAGAAATGCCCGTATTGCGGGGAGGGAGAGATAATGGGAGAACCTAACGCCGATGAATTACTAGTAGATGAAGAATAGAGATAAATTTGCAAACTAACAGTAATCCTCTTAAATAGTGTAAGGATCAAGATATGGAAGAAGAAAAACAGATAGAACAATCAGAAAAAAAGACAGACGAAAAAAATCTTGTAGTTGATGAACTAGAAGAAAGAAAAAAGAAATTCCTTACCTTAGTAAAAAAGAAAAAAGAATGGGTATTTTATTTGGTTCTTGCATTTATTACATATATTGCAGTTTATATTAGGACATTAAACATTCCTAAACTAAAAGATGTCACTACCGGAACTTGGACCCTGGGTCCTGATTTAGACCCTTTTCTTTTTCTTAGATGGGCAAAATACATAGTCGTTAATGGGGGGCTAATGGCAGTAGACACACTTAGATATTCCCCTATAGGGTTTAACACTAGTGCTGAACTAAAGCTTTTATCTTATTTAATGGCCGGATTCCACAAGTTTTTATTATTCTTTAATAAAGAAACAACTGTAACTTATTCTGCAATTTTATTCCCGGTCTTCATGTTTGCATTAACTGCAATTGCTTTCTTTCTATTTACAAGGAAGATTTTCTATAAAGAAACCTCAACAACAAGAAACATCATAGGTCTTTTGGCAACGCTTCTGTTTGTTCTAGTTCCTTCACTATTGCCTAGAACAATAGCGGGAATTCCAGAAAAAGAATCAGCAGCTTTCTTTTTTATGTTCATTAGCCTATATTTCTTCTTGGAAGCCTTTACTTCTGAAAAGAAGAAAAAAGGCTTGATATTTGGCGTTTTATCTGGAATTTCTACTGGACTGATGGCACTAGTTTGGGGAGCCTATATATTTATCTTTTTTGCTATTTCTATCATAATTTTAGTTGGGTTTGTTTTTGGGAAAGTCAGAGAAAGAGAATTAAACATTTATTTTCTATGGTTAATCTCCTCATTTATAGTAATGATCCCCAATTTTAAACCCGGAATTATTGGGGGACTTTTTTCTTCTAGCAGATATACTTTCTCTAATTTAATTGGTTCAACGTCAACTGGGTTAGCTATTGGAATTTTTGGGATAATTTTGTCAGGTATCTTAATTGCAAGGATTAAAAACGAAAAACTAAAAGATATTAAGAAAAAAACAAAACTTCCTGATGAAATCTTTTATTTGATTCTTTCTCTGCTATTAATAATAATCTTATCATTTATTGTCTTTGGCCCTGAGTTCTTCACACATAAAATTCAAGATGTTAAAGATTCTTTAATTTCGCCCCAAACTTCTAGATTGGGAATGACTGTAGCAGAAAACAAACAGCCATACTTTATCGATGATTGGAAAGGAAGTTTTGGGCCAATTTATCTAAACTTGCCTTTATTCTTTTGGATGTTTTTCATAGGTTCTGTTGCATTATTTTATAACCTAATAAAAAAATTTGAAAAGAAGGAGAAGATTGTATTGACACTAAGCTACTTGGTGTTCTTAATATGTCTTGTTTTTAGTAGATATTCTCCAAATAGTATTTTGAATGGAACTAGTGGATTTAGTATCTTGATTTATTTCGGTGGGGCAATATTATTTATTGGAACTTTCTTCTTCTATTACTATCAAAACCATAAACGGGGAGAACACCATTTATTTGCAGATTTAAATTTTGCATATTTACTATACTTTTTGATCTTAACTCTAGCAATTATCGGAGCAAGGGGGGCTATAAGGTTAATCATGATGCTTGCCGCAGTTAGCCCTATTGCAATTGCATTTTTGGTTGTAAAAACAACGCAGAAAGTTAAGGAAGAGAAAGATGAGACAAAAAGGTTTCTTTTTGGAATATTGGCGTTGATTCTCATAATCTCAACAATACTCACAATCTCTGCATATTATAGAGAAGAAAAATACAGTGCTGAAAATTATGCTCCTGGTCCATATCAATGGCAGTGGCAAAAAGCCATGAACTGGGTTAGACAAAACACCTCAGAAAATGCTGTTTTTGCACATTGGTGGGATTATGGATATTGGCTTCAATCACTTGGTGAAAGAACGACTGTTTTGGATGGAAGCAACTCTATTGTTTACTGGAATTATATGATGGGTAGGCATGTTTTAACCGGAACTGATGAAAAGACAACAATTGATTTCCTTTATGCCCACAACACAACCCATTTGTTAATAGATTCAACAGAAATTGGAAAATATACTGCTTTTTCAAGCATAGGGTCTGATGAAAACTATGATAGATTTTCCTGGATTACAACATTTTTGATGGATGAAAGACAAACACAAGAAACCAGCAATGAAACAGTATATGTTTATCTGGGCTGGGCTGCAACAGATGAAGACATCAACTGGAAGGGCCCAGATGGAGAGATTTTTCTTCCAAAAAAGAAAGCAGGAATCGGAGCAGTTTTCATAAGGAAGGATAAAGAAAAATTCTTACAGTCAGAGGGTGTTTTCATATACAACGGGAACCAATATAAGATTCCACTAAGATATGCGTACATTGATGGAAAACTGAATGATTTTGGCTCGGGACTTGATGCAGGAATTTTTGTTTTCCCAAGGATAGATGCAGATTCATCTGGGGGAATTAGACCTAACGAATTTGGAGCTTTGATGTACCTTAGTCAAAGAACAGTGCACAGTAACCTTGCCAATCTTTATTTGTTTGACAAACCATCTACCTACTTTAATCTTACCCACACAGAAAGCAGTTATATTGTTGATGTCTTAAAGGGGCAAGGATTATACCTTGGAGAATTTTTGTACTACAATGGGGTTCAAGGTCCTATAAAAATCTGGGAAATAAAATATCCAAACAACATTCAATTGAACTCAAGTTATCTAGAAAAGAACTTTCCAAATGAAGATTTGTTCTTGGCAAAGCCAGGGGAATATTAAATGGAACCGATATTGATAATCTCCTTACTTACTAGTTTTCTCATTACTTTATTTTTTACTCCTTTTTGGATTAAAAAAGCAAAATTTGCCGGGCTTTTTGGAAAAGACATGAATAAAATAACAGGCAAAGAAGTTGCTGAAGGTGGTGGTGTAGGAGTATTGTTTGGATTTATCTTTGGAGTGTTAGTATATATTGCAATCAAAACTTTTTATTTTAAAACAACAGAAAATTTGATAACCACTTTCGCTTTAATAATCTCTATATTCCTGATTAGTTTTATTGGGTTGATCGATGATGTTCTTGGCTGGAAAATCGGTTTAACAAAAAAGACGAGAATCTTTCTTTTGATTTTTGGAGCAATTCCATTAATATTAATAAATGCTGGAGAATCAAACATGATGAATATTGAACTGGGTTTAGCATATCCTTTAATAATTATTCCATTGGGTGTCGTGGGAGCTTCTGCAACGTTTAACTTTTTAGCAGGATATAATGGTCTGGAGGCAAGACAGGGAATAATAATCCTTTTAGCACTTGCACTAGTCACATGGTATACTGGAAGTGGTTGGCTTAGCATTATTTCTCTTTGCATGGTTTCCTCTTTGCTTGCTTTCTATGTATTCAATAAACTGCCTGCGGTTTTATTCCCGGGAAATGTTTTAACATATACTCTCGGGGCCTTGATTGCAGGTATAGCCATCTTGGGGAATATAGAAAAAATTGCAGCTTTCTTTTTTATCCCGTATATTTTAGAAACTTGTTTAAAAGTGAGGGGGAAACTAAAGAAAGAAAGCTTCTCTAAAGTAAATAAGGATGGAAGTTTAGAATTGCCTTATGAAAAAATATATGGATTAGAACATTTAGCAATCTTAATCTTAAAGAAATTCAAAAAAAGCAAAAAAGTCTATGAGAAAGAGGTTGTATTATTAATTAATATCTTCCAGATTTTAATCATTTTAATAGGACTATTTTTATTTAGGGGAACAATTTTTAATTAAAATGATAGCAATACGAACCTTTTGGAAAGGTTCCCAAACCAGATTATGCCATAAATAAACCTTTTAGAAAAAGGTTCCCAAAGATATGGAAAAATCTAAAAATAAACAATAAAATGATAGCAATAACGGTTGATTGTGAACAGTGGAACGCTCCCTTATTGAGAGGGAGGAAAGACCCCGCAAATGACAATACAGAGTATAGTTATGAAGGGAATAAAAAGATATTAGAAATTTTGGCAAAACATAAGATTTCTGCCACATTTTTTACAACTAGTTTTTTCGCAGAAAGACACCCAAAACAAATCAAGGAAATATCAAAAAAACACGAGATTGCAAGTCACGGACACAGCCACACTTACCGAATTTCAAAAGAACTAGATATAGAGAAAGACATAAAGAAATCTAAGAAGGTCATAGAGAAAATTATTGGAAAGAAAATTATTGGTTTTAGAGCTCCCCAAGTTCAGTTTTCTAGTAAATTGATACACGTTCTTGAAAAACTGGATTTTAGATATGATTCATCAATCCATTCTGCATGGCTTCCTGGGTTCTATAATCATAGAGATAAGCCCCTAAAACCACATTTGGTGGGCAAGATTGTTGAGATTCCGGCTTCTGCTAGCCACACATTAAGATTACCTTTTAATTGGATTTTTATGCGGAATCTTCCTTTAAGCTATAGTGTAAAGATTGTAAACAAACTCTTAAAGAAAAGAATAATTCCTGTAACCTATTTACATTCTTGGGAGTTTCATAATTTCAAGAGTAAAGCAGTTCCATTTTATATAACTAGAAATATCGGGGATAAATTCTGTATGAAATTTGAAAAATTCCTAAATGCATTCAAAAATGAAAGATTTGTAACTATGACAGAGATTTATGAAGATTTCGGGCGCGGGCAAGAGGCAAAATCCTAGTTCTTCTAGCTGCTTTAACATAAATCCACTCGGCAATATGCTTTAAAGCGCCGGTGCAAGAACTATTTCTTTCATCATGAAAACCAAAAACAGCGGCATCAATTAACCCTTGCCTTAAAGAATCAACAACCCTTCTTCCATTAGCTAAGTTTAATCTTGGAATTTCCATATAATTTGAACCTATCTCCCACAAGGAATGCCCATCAGAGGAAACTAATTTTCCAAGCGTGTCTTCTAGTTCAGAATACTCCTGTCTCGCCTCATCAAAAAATGCTGCGCCCTCCTATTTGCATTTCTAAACCCGGGAAGCCACAAACTTGCTTCTCCATTATGTACCTCAAAAAAATCAAAACCAAACAAATATTCTGGATTTTCTCTTAAGAATGGACCCAGTCCATCCTTGTGGAAGGGATGATCTACTCCGATTAAAGCACCAAGATCTCTAGTTTCTTTTATAGCATCTTTTAGGGGTCTCCTTGAAACTGGATTTCGGCCTTCTTCAAGTCCTAAAACCAAAACATCAGCATAACGACCATCAGGAAGCTTAACCTCAAATTCTGCTCCTTTAATAATGGTCACTGATTGCTCCGGAAAATGTACTGCGTTATCTAAATTAATTCTGTTATATCCTACAGAATTAACAAGATCCTCATATCTTATAGCAGGAGGATAATTAATTACTCCTAAAATTCCACCCTTTCATAACTTTTCCCTAGCTTTATCTATAACCGCGTTTAAACCAATTCCTCGTGGGAGAAATCCCCCGGTTTTTAAATGATTATGTAAATCTGCCCTAACTAAATCCATAAAAAGGCTAGAAGAATATTTCCTTTTAAAGATTTGTATAAATTATGAACCCATCCCTTTTCTAATTTGTGGGCCAATGTATTTAGCTAAAAAATTTGGCATTAAATATCTCCAAATGAAAGAGAACAAGGAGTACTTCTTGTTTCTTATATCTATAACTTCTTTTTTGTCATTAAAATAGTAATAAAGTTTTGAGGCTCTGACGATTTTTGGATTCCATTTCTTTTTGTAGTCATAATTTGAAGAGGTTTCTCTGGAAGTTCCTAAATCAAAGTGAGTTATTCTCCCAAAATTGTCTTTTATAAAAGTCCATAAAATTAAGCTGTTGGCATTTAATGAATTATGTTTATCGTCGTTTGCTCCAAGATACCACGTTGCATAATTTTCTTTTACTAAAAAAATAGACGACGAAACAACCTTTAAATCGTATTCTGCAATGTAAATTTTTAAGTTTCCGGAATTAAGCAAATCTCTTAAAAACCGCTTAGATAATGGCGGAGAACCGAGCCTTTTCATTGTTCTTGAATAAATCTCGTAGAATTTGGCTAACCCACAAGAGGTATTATCTTCAAAAACCTTGACTTGTTTTTTTTCTGAACTCTTAATAATATTTCTTAATTTTTTGTCTATTCTCTTCTTGAAATCATCTATTGTTCCAACAGATAAATCTAAAAAAAAGTTAAAATCTTTTAATGGCTCTTTACAACCATTTGACAAAAAAAAACCCATATTCTCTTCTTTTGGCCCCCGAATTTGTAGGTATTTCACGTTATTTTCATTTGCCAGATCTTTTATCTTTTTAAAGATTATTTTTAAGCACTCATTTACCTCGCTTTCCTTCTGAACAACAACATCGCCCCCATGGCCGGTAAAGGGGACAGCAATAAAGTGATTCCCAAAAAGCCTACTTTTCACCAAGAACAATGGAAAATAGGCAATAATGGTATTTTTATCTTTCACAACCAAGTTGAAACACTTGAAACCATAGTAATCAGATATCAGAGTTCCCCATTTTGATAACTTGAAAAACCTATAAGAATCAGTTGGACTATTCTCTAAGACAAAATTATCCAATAGTTCTTGGTTATTTGAAAGGTCTACTTCCATTTTTTATGAATAAGGATTTTACCTCAAAAAAATTTTAGTCCTATGATCTACATAAAACTAGGGTTTATAATTGTTTTTGGATAACTTTAAAAGTAATTTAGACTTTTAAATTAAATGGGTTTTAAATTAAAATATTTCAGTTTTATTGGAATAGCGATTTTGATTTGGTTGCTGCTTAAGATAGATTTCACTCAATTATTCACACTATTAGGGGATGTCAATCTTTGGTTACTAATACTAGCAGCCTTATTTTTTATGTTAAGTCTTATGGTTAATTTTCTTAGATGGCATTATATTGTAAATAATTTGGGTATCCACATACCTGTAAAAGAAGCCATAAAAATTTCGTTTAAATCTTTGTTTGCAGAAAATACGCCGGGTAGAGTTGGAGAGCCATTATTAAAGGCAAGTTACCTAAAAGAAAGTGCGAAAAGTCATCTTTCAATTTCTCTGTTCTCAACAGTGTTTCATAAATTTATTGATCTGTGGTCAGCGGTTATCCAAGCAATAGTGGTTGTCACCATATTATTTTTGCTTTTCAAGATCAAATTACTAGTGTTAATTCCCAGCATACTCTTCTTTTCTTTAATAATAGCAACCATTTTTGTTCTTATTTACAACAGAAAGTTGAGTGCCAATATAATAAGACCAATTTATGATCTTTTTGTACCAAAAAAACACAAAGAAAAAGTAAGAAAGAACACCTTAGAATTTTATGAGAATTTTAAGAAAATAAATAAGGAAGTTTTATGGGTTAGTTTCTTTTATGATTTAGTAGAAGTAATAATAGCCGGCATAAGCCTTTACTTTATTGTGCTTTCTCTTAACCAAGATGTTCTTTTCATTCATCCGATATTATTAATTCCTCTCTTAACGATAGGTGTCGGATTACCTATCAGTGTTGCTGGTTTGGGAATTAGAGAAACCATCTTGGTTTTCTACTTTGGGTTTTTAGAAATATCTCCTGAAGTTGCAATTGCAACAGGAATGATCTTTTTGATAATAAAACTCTTAAGCGCAATTCCTGGCTTAATTATTGGAATTCTTGAAAGATAGATCAGTATAATTAAACTGATAGATTATCAAAACCGGTTGTTGGTTTAAGGAATAAACCTGCACAGGAAAAACTAAATTTTGATTCTTTTGTGGCCAAACATAAACCCATTCTGGATGGCCTTCAAAGATTGAGACAGTCATGTACTTTGGTTTTAGTTCAGAGATATTTTTTAAAAAATCACCCTCTTCACGATAAGGGAAGGTCAATCTATCAGAATAATATAAGTTTTGGGGCACGGATTGTGAAAAAACAATATCATTTTCATTAGAATGTTCTTTTATCCATATTCCTGCATTTTTAACTTGTTCGTAACTAGATATCTTCTGTTTAATCAAACTATCCGCTCGCTCCAACTGTCCAAGTGGAACACCTCCAACGTTAAAAGAAGGCGCAGCAATAATAAATAAAAAGAAAACAACAGTAAATATGCTGAGATTCTTACTATGTTTCTTTATTCTTTCATAGATTATCTTTAATCCATAACCGGAGATAAAAAATATCGCCGGATAAGAGGTCATAATATATCTTTCATCATAAATTTTATATCTAAATGCAAAAAACAAAAATGGGAGAACCACCCACATAAACAGAAATAATCGATTAAATAACTCATTCTTTTTCTCTTGGTTTTCTGTTTTTTTAAACAAAAGATCAAACCCAAAAACTAGTTTAAGGAAATAACTCATTCCGATTATGAATAAAATCAATAATCCCCACCTTAACGCATCAAGACCGATATAATTAAACCACGTCGTTGTTCCATAAGGCACGCCTTCGCCTTGTGCTTCTTCAAGAGTTGGAGCAGAGTTCATAATTCTTGAAGTAAAGAAAGCAAATGGATCGTTAAATTCTGCAATGAAAAATAAAATAAAAGGGAGCATGATTAAAATTCCTAATATTAAAAAAATCCAGATGTTTTTGTTTGTAAATATCCTGAATTTTTCTTTGAGAAGAATAAAAATTAGAAGTATCGGCCCAAATAAGGCAGTTATTTCTCTAGCAAAAACCGCTAAAATGAACAGAGGGCCGGAAAACCAAAGATATTTTGGTTTTGGATTTTCACTCAGATATCCTTTGTAAAAAAAGACCATTGCTATTAAAAAAACAAATAAGCCAAAATTATCTGGCATTAAACGAGAGGTGACATAAAGATTTACCCAAAAAACAGACATAACAAAAGCAGCAAATAATCCCACAAACTTATCAAAAAATTTATTGCCAAGCCAATAAGTCATGGCTACGCAAGCAACCATAAATAAAACATGAAGAAATTTAAAGAAAACTTCACTAAACCCCAATTTCAATAGTGGAACCCACATAAAAACCTCTAGGATTGACCTTCCAGCACTACCATATAAAGAATCTGAAAAACCAAAGGCAAGATGTTTTGCATTAACGCCGTAAACGGCTTCATCCCACCAAAGAGTTTGATTTTTTGTTAAGAAGAAATAATAAAGGTTTATCGATAAAGTTAAAACTAGAATGATCACAAGAAGATAATTCTCTTTTAAGAATTGATTTAATTTCTTTTCTCTTTTTTCAATTTCCTCTTCCATTGTTTTAAAAATCTACCTTAATTTATAAGGGTTTGTATGTTTAATAAGCAACCTATATAAATAGTTTAAAAGTGATAAGTTTATGAAGATTTTAATAGATATGTCTAACTCTCCACATGTTCTCTTTTTTAGACCAATTATTAAAGAGTTGGGGAAAAAAGGCCATGAAGTCATAATAACTGCAAGAGATCATGCTCAAACAAAACGGCTTTTGGATCTTTTTGGCATGAAGTATAATTTGGTTGGAAAACATGCCGGAAAGAGTATTTTCAAAAAACTCATTAATGCTCTATCCAGGGTTTTTGCATTATCCCGGTTTGTTTCCAAGGAAAATCCAGATATATGCTTAAGTCATCAATCTCCATACATTATATATGCGGCTTTCTTAAACGGAAAAAGAAGCATTTATCTATTTGACAATGATCAGGCCAAGCTTCAAAATTATCTAACTTTTCCTTTAGCAACAAAGATTATGCATCCAGAATCCTTATCTTATAAAAAAAACAAATTTGTGATGTATCCTGGACTTAAAGAATCTGTTTATTTGAGTTCGTGGCCAGATGATGAAAACGGTCTTGAGAAGATTAAAAAAATTAAGAGAAAGAAAATTTTAATTAGAACAGAAATAAGCGGTACAGCATACCATACAGGCAATTCTTTAGTTGATGTTGTAAAAAACCTTGCTTCCAAATACCAGATTATTCTTTCTCCTAGGAATGAAGAACAGAAAAAAGAGTATGGTAAAATAAAGGGGGGAATTATTTTAGACAAACCCGTAGACGGGCCAACCCTAATAAAAAATGTTGATATAGTAATGAGTGGCGGGGGAACTATGAATAGAGAAGCAGCTGTTTTAGGAAAACCAGTTATCTCGTTATATTCTGGGAAACTTCTTGCTTCAGACACCTATCTTTTAGAAAATGGTTTAACAGTTCATGAGTTGAATCCATCGCTTGAGCTCGTAGAACAGGTAATGAAAAAAAAGAATAGAAAAATTGATTTTGTCACTCTTGGAAAACAAGCTATTAATAAAATAATCTTTGAAATAGAAGAAAAATGAGGATAATATTAAGCTCTGATGCTGAGCTCTGGAGCTGGAATAAAAATTTTAAACAGGATGTATGGGAAGGAGTTTTAAAACTTGTAGAAGTCGCTGAAAAAGAAAAGATACCCTTAACTTTATTTGTTTCATTAAGCGATAAAGGGTATGGAAATTTTGATTATCTGGAAAAGATTACTTCTTTGGTAAAAAGAATAAAGTCAAAGTACATTAGCTTTGGAATTCATAGCCATTGTAAGAATTTACCTTTAAATTTTCCAACACCTTCAGATTACTTAAGAGACTATCAAAAAGACCAGATTATTCAGATCCTCCAATGGTATAAAGAAGAACTGGAAAAAATAACAAAAAATAAAGTTCTTATTCATAGAGCAGGAAGTTATGCTATCCCAAACCTAGATGTTTTAAATGAATGTTTTAAAGAAACCAAAATAATAATAGATAGCTCAGATATCTCAAGAGAATACAGCAAATTGTTAAGATTAAAAAACTTTGTTGAGATTCCACCAGCAACAAACCGAGAATATTCCAAAAAATTAAGGGTTTGGAGTCCTGAACAAATGTCTCTCAAGGAAATGTTAGATTTTTATTTTAAGGCAAAAAATAAAACAGATGTCCTGGTTGTGAATTTTCATTCTTTTTCTGTTTATGGAAATCTTGGCTGGAAGAAGAAAGTTTGGTACAAGGTGCCTAATTGGTTAAGAGGTTTATTAAGGCCGGCAATTAATCCCCTTAAAAATAAAATCTCCATGCAAGAAACAAAAGAAGATAGTCAAAAAGAAGTTTCAGAAAATTTCAAGAATCTAAAAAAGTTGATAGAATTTCTTAAGGCGGAAAAATGCGAATTTGTTAACTTTAATCGGCTTGGAATTAAGTAATCTTGAAACTAAAGGGTCTATTCTTCCTCCCATATTTTTAAAAAGACCTAAAACCAACGAAATTCATGAACCATAAACAAGAATTGAAGATTATGTTTATTGTGGCAAGCAGACCAAATTTCATGAAAATTGCACCTTTAGTCAAAGAAGCACAGAAAGAAAAGATAAACTTTTCAATTTTTTATACAGAACAACATAAGAGTAAAATAATGACTGGTGATATCGCAAAAGAATTGGGGGTTCCTGAACCAAACTATAGCCTTGGATTAAAAAAGAAGGTTAAAACAGTTTCTAAGATACAAAAGAGTATAGCTTTCTTAAAGAGCATAATAGAAACTAGAAGGATTATCAAGAAAGACAACCCCACAATAGTTGTGGTGGTTGGAGACGTTATTTCATCGGCTTATATAGCTTTTATTGCTAAAAAACTAGGTTTTCCAGTAGCACATGTAGAAGCAGGACTTAGATCCCACAACTTAAAGATGCCTGAAGAAAAAGCTAGAAAAATTATAGACAAATATTCAGATTATTTATTCACGACTGAAAGGATAGCAAATCTTAATTTATTGAGAGAAGGAAAACAACGAGGAAAAATTTTCTTTGTTGGGAATATAATGATAGACTCTTTGAAAAATCACTTGAAAAAAGCGAAAAAAATAAATCATGCAAAAAAAATTGGATTATCTAGGAAGGGATATGCAGTAATAACCTTTCATAGATATGAAAACATTAAAAGCAGAGAAAGACTTGAATTTCTCATTGCATCTTTAGTGAATATTTCTCAAAGAATACCTTTAATTTTCCCATTACATCCGGCTACCAAAAGACAATTAATCAAAAACAATCTTTTTGAGAGGATCTCTAAAATAAATAACCTGAAGATAATAGAGCCCGTTAGTTATGAGAAAATGTTAAGTCTAATACTTGATTCTGTTTTTATTCTTACTGATTCTGGAGGAATTCAAGAAGAAACCACTTTTATGAAAATACCATGTTTGACATTGAGAACTGAGACAGAAAGGCCAATAACTGTAGAGGTGGGAACAAATACAGTAATTAACTTTCAAGAGGAAAATATTTACAAAAATATAGAAAGAATACTAAAAAAAAACTATAAAAAAGGAGATATTCCAGAACTATGGGACGGTAAAACCTCCGAGAGAATAATCCGGGTGTTAAAAAATATGGGAAACTCTAAAAACAGATAATGTTTTTATTAAGGAAGATTTTTTTTGATAAGTAATGGACTTAACAACCTCATTATGGGAATTGGAAACGCCCCAAAAAATCTTTTTGATATTTTTCTGCTTGAATTGTCTCTGGGATTGTCCTCTGGAATAAAAATTTCGTAGACCGGCATAGCAATTGTTTTCCACTTCTTTTTAAAATTATATGAACCTGAATTTTCCCGAGACACACCCAAACAAAAAAGATTGAAGTTGTTTTTCTTCAGCCAAAGAATAGTATTCCACAAAAGCCAACTACTAACATTCTTATCTTTATGATCATCAAGCGAACCAGCCAAATACCAAATCGAAACATCTTCAAAATTTATGATAAAAAAACTTGCAACTTTCTTTTTGTTGTACAAACAAGATAAGAAATGTACGTTTTTTCCATACTTCTTTAGTATATTTAGCAAAAAATTTTTTGGCATTGGAAGACTTTTAAAATTTTTGACTTTTTTTAGATAAATTTTGTAAAAATCTTTTAGGGCTTTTTCATCGCTTGCTACCTCAAAACTTAAATTAAAGGTCTCTGCTTTTCTAATTATATTCCTAACTTTTTTGTCAAGGCCATCCCATATTTCTTCTTTACTCTTATTAAGATCCAGCAAGAATATTCTATCCTCGCTTATTCTATAATGGGGGTAGTTCGTATTGTTCATGAATGTTTTTATTCTGATCTTTTCTTGTGAATTTGCAAAAAAAGCTTTAATTTCTAAATCTTCTTCATCGCCAATTAAACCACCAATATCTCCCGTAAATGGTAAAGAAACGAGTTTTCTCCCAAAAATCTTACTTTTTACCAAAACTAAAGGCAGATAAGATTTTTTTGTTTTAACACTTTTATCTTCAAAACCAAAAGACTCGTTTAATACTTCTAACCAATTCTCTGACTTAAAAAAAGAGTCTAGTTTTCTTATTAATTCGTTTGATGTCATTTTTGTAGAGTTTTATTAGACATTAAAAATAAAGAAGAGTTTATAAAAATTGCCTACTAAAGATATGCCCATTTTAATGAGCTTTCATAAAAGATTCAGATGATCTAATCGTTTTTAAAGACAGAGGACGAATACAGAAGATTTAAAAAGTAATTATATATAACTATGATAATTAAATATAACTAAAAGTTAAATGTTCAGAAAAAGAGAAAGACGGTTTGGAACTGTTTCTTTGCCTCTACCTTTAATAGAAAAAATAAAAAAGAAAACCGAGGGTACTGGATTTACTTCTGTAGGGAGTTATGTCGAGTATGTAATGAGGGAAGTTGTTAGCGAAGAAAAAAAAACCCAGGATAAAAATAAAGCAAGTAGGAAAGATGAGGAAAGAGTTAAAGAAAAGCTAAGAGCTTTAGGTTACTTAGATTAAAATGGACCACTTAGATGAACTTGAGAACAGAAGTATCTTTATCATTAGAGAAGCATATAAGAGATTTAAGAGAATAGGTTTGCTTTGGTCTATAGGCAAAGATTCGACCACTTTAGTTTGGCTTGCTCGAAAGGCTTTTTATGGCAAGTTGCCCTTTCCAGTGATACATATAGATACCGGACACAAATTCCCAGAGATGTATGAATTTAGGACAAAATGGGTAGATAAATGGGGATTGAATTTAATTGTTGGAAAAAATGAAGAAGCGATAAAGAGAGGGGTAATATGTAAGCCCGGAGATACTCATGCCTGTTCTACAGAACTTAAAACAAAGGCATTGCAAATGACTATTGCCCAACACAAATTAAAGGCAGTAATTGTGGGGATAAGAAGGGATGAACATGGAATTCGGGCCAAGGAAAGACATTTTTCTCCGCGAAACGAGGATTTTAAATGGGATTATAAAAACCAACCCCCCGAACTGTGGGAACAGTTTAAAGCACAAATCACAGAAAAAGAGCATTTAAGAATACATCCTTTGCTTGGATGGACCGAACTAAACATTTGGGAATATATTCAAAGAGAGGGCATTCCTGTAAATGAACTTTATTTTGCAAAAAATGGAAAAAGATTTAGGAGTCTGGGTTGTCAACCCACAACAAGACCCATAGACTCGGATGCCGACACCATAGAGAAAATAGTTGAAGAACTAAAAACAACAAAACAAGCTGAAAGAGCTGGAAGAGCTTTAGACAAAGAAAGCATGTATGAAATGCAAAAACTAAGAGCTTTAGGGTATATGTAAAATGGAAAAAATAATACGTAATATATTTGTATTGGTTTTTGCATTTATAGCGCAAATAATTGATGGCGGGATAGGAATGGGCTATGGGGTTAGCTTAACTACTCTTTTGCTTTCTATGGGACTTGGAACTGCAGTAGCAAGTGCGACCGTACATGCTTCAGAAATTTTCACAACACTTGTTTCGGGTGTTTCACATTTAAAATTTGGAAATGTTAATAAAAAAATCTTAGTTTATTTGGCCATACCGGGAGTTATTGGAGGAGCGATGGGAGCATATGTTGCGGTTAAGTTAAATGACACGAGTATAATAAAACCGATAATCTCTGGGATATTATTGATTCTAGGTTTATTAATCATAATAAAGTATGTAAAAAGAAGACAAGAAATAGAATATCAAACCCCAAGAATAAGAAGATTGGTGCCTTTAGGATTAGCGGCATCTTTTATTGACGCCTTGGGTGGGGGCGGGTGGGGGCCTATAGCAACTCCAACTCTTATTGCAACAAATACACACCCTAAAAAAACAATAGGTTCTGTAAATCTTGCAGAATTTTTTGTTACATTAGCTATTTCATTTACATTTATTATAATGTTGCCAGAATTAGATTGGCCATTGGTTCTATTCTGTATAATTGGAGGAATTATTGCAGCACCTCTCGCTGCATATCTTGTTAAGAAATTACCATCAAAGACAGTAGCAATCTCTGTTGGAATACTTATAATATTCTTAAGCTTAAGGACAATCTTTAAATCTATCGGGGTGGGATTTTTGTTTTAGATAATGTAAAATGAACTCGGAAAATCTGAAAATCGTTATTGTTGGTCATGTTGATCATGGAAAATCAACCTTAATTGGAAGGCTATTATATGATACAAATTCCCTTCCCGAAGGAAAAATGGAGGAAATTGCAAATGTTTGTAAATCTCTTGGAAAAGAATTTGAATTTGGATATGTGCTAGACAATTTAGAAGAAGAAAGAGATCAAAACGTTACAATAGATACCACCCAAATTTTTTTTAAAACGAACAAGAGAAATTATACAATCATAGATGCCCCGGGGCATGTTAAATTTGTTAAGAACATGATTACTGGGGCAAGCCAAGCAGAAGCGGCAATCTTGATAATTGACGCAAAAGAAGGCTTGCAAGAACAAACAAAAAGACATTCTTATTTACTTAAAATGTTGGGAATAAAACAAATAATTGTAGCAATAAATAAGATGGACCTTGTCAATCATGATCAACAAAGATTTAGTAACTTAAAGAATGAAATCATTGAATTTTTAGGGAAAATTGATATAAAACCAAGTTACATTATACCGGTATCTGCAAGGGAAGGATCTTTTATTGCTAAAAAAGAGGAGAAAATGATTTGGTATAAAGACCTAAGCATTTTAAGTGCTTTAGACGAGTTTAAAGTTCATGAATCAAATAATGAAAAACCTCTGAGATATGCTGTTCAAGATGTGTATATGTACGACAAAAGAATAATTGCGGGGAGGGTGGAATCTGGGATTTTAAAACAGGGCCAGAAGATTATTGTTCTGCCTTCTCAAGAAGAAACATATGTTGAGAGTATTGAAAGATTTCTTAAAGAAAATGTCAAGGAAGCAGAATCTGGAGAATGTCTGGGGGTAATAACAAAAGATAAAGTCTTTGTTGATAGGGGTTATATATTATGTGACTTTGATAGGCCAGCCAAAATCACTAACGAATTTGAGGCCCATATTTTTTGGATGGATAAAGAGCCCCTAAAAAAGGACGAGAGATTAATCCTAAGATGTTCAACACAAGAGGGGGTTTGCAAGATAAAAGAATTCAAAAGAATATTAGATTCGTCTACTCTAGAAAAGAAGGAAAGAAAAGACGAAATTAGAGATAGAGAAGTTGCTGATGTGACTATAGTTACTGAAACCCCCATTGTCGTTGAGAATTTTAACAAAATTGAAGAATTAGGAAGATTCGTCCTGGAAAGATTGGATGTCTGCGCCGGAGGGATAATCACAGAATCTAGATAATTCAATGATAGTCTTAAGTAGTTTGAATAAGATATATAAAGTGTTTTAAGAGATGATTCTTAGGTAAACTTTTTTAATACCTTAAACTAAAGAAAAGGATGATAAAAGAATATGAAATAAACCTAGAAAAGAAAGACCTCCTGGGTTCCTTCAAAGAGGTATTTGGTTCTGGGCATATTAAAGAATTGGAGAAATATTATTCAAGGGAATTTGGCAGATATGCTTATGCTGTTGGCTCAGGTTCTGACGCTATTTTTGTTATATTAAAAGACATTGAGAAAATAAAAGGGAAAGGGGAAGTTCTGTGTCCCAACTATAGTTGTAAGGCCATCCCAAGATCCATAATAAAGGCTGGTTTTATTCCGGTTTTTATAGATATGGATGATAGCTTTTCCATGGATATAGACTTAATAAAAAAAGCCATAAGCAAAAAAACAAGAGCAATCTTGGTATACCATCCCGGGGGGTTTTTAAGTAATCCTAAACAGTTTAAGTTGGCTAAAGAAAAAGGGATAACGCTTATAGAAGATTGTGCCAAGGGGTTTGGATTAACCAAAGAAGGGAAGAAAATGGGTTCTTTTGGGGATTATAGTTTCTTTAGCTTTAGGACAGGGAAATTAATAAATTCTGGTTCTGGATCAGTCATAATTTCAAAGAAAGAAATAAAAATAGACCTCAAGAATTATCCTAAAATCCTGACTTTTTTTAATTTGGCGGATCTACTCCTTAGGGAAAAATATAATTTTACAAAATTAAAACCCATATTTGACTATTTCTTTGATAAGATTGGACCTTACAAAATTGGAAATTCTGAGGCCTTCTTAACATTAATACAATTAAAAAAAATAAAAAAGATATCCTCTAAAAGGAGAGAAAATTTAACAATTTTACGAAAAGTCTTAATTGGGGGGAAAATAAAATCCCCAAATTTCTTGGAATGCATACCTGCCCCATTAAGTTTCCCGATTTTAACAGAAAATAAAGAGGAGGTTATTAAAATGCTTATAGATAAGGGAATAGGTGCTAGGGACTATTACAACCATGTCAACTCTGATATATTTAATTTTCCCTATTTTGGAAGGGAGAAATCAGAGGAAATTGCACATTCTCTAGTAAATATTCCCTTACATGAAAATCTTTCAAAAGAAGAAATAAACAAGATAACAGAAGCAATAAAATATGTCAACACTAAAATTTGAAGAAAGTCAACCAAAGAATTGGGATAAGAGTATAGAAGAAGTTTTTTGTAGTTCTAGCTTTGCTGAAGCAGCCAAATCAGAAGGGAAGGTCTTTTATGTCTATAATGAAAAGAACAAAGCAATAGTGGTTATAAAGAAGAAGATCTTAAAGATGACTGCGAGAGCTCAAATCTTTACAAGTTCAGAAGACAAAATGTTCCTCTTGGAGATAATTGAACGCTTAAGAAAAATGAAGATACCTTATGCAAGAATTGGGAACACTATGTCTGGATTAAATAAAAAGATAGATCTTCCAAATTCCAAACTTATTGAAAGAAACACCTTCATTTTAGATATCTCTAAGAGCAAGGAAGATTTATGGAAGAACTTCGACAAAAAACTAAGAAATGTTATAAGAAAAGCCGAAAAAGAAAAGATCATTATCTCAGAAATTGAAAACTTGAAAGATCTCCGAGACTATTATGGCCTCAGTTTAAAAACCGAGGGATACATCAAAAAAAAGAAGGGGCGAAAGACTTTTTCCATACAGAGTTTTGAATTTTTTGAGGGAATTTTTAGGGGAGGAAAAGGAAGATTCTTTATTGCCAAACACGAAGAAAAAATTATTGCAGGTGCTTTATTTTTAATTTTTGGGGAAAAGAGCATTTATTTTCAAAGCTTTTTATCCAGAGAGCATTCTGACAAACAGGCACCCAGCTTGATCCAGTGGGAAGCTATAAAGAGGTTAAAAATTGGAGGGATAAGAGATTACGATCTCGGAGGGATAACTCTTAATCTAGATAAAACAGATTCAAGATATTTTATTTATGAATTCAAAAGGAAATTTAATGGAGACCTAAAGACCTTTTATAATTTTGAATTTGAATTAAGTAAATTAAAAAAAATTCAGGATATCATGATTAAATTTATATATGGGAAATAATTTTGACGATGCACAAAGAGGATAGTCTTGAAGACATAAAAGTCATACATGTTACACAGAAGTTCTGGCCAACCGTTGGTGGGGGACAAACACATGTTATGAATATAGCAAGATCTTTAATAAAAAAAAGTGTCGAAACAGAGGTGGTCTGTTTGAGATATGGAACTAATCAAGAAGAAAATAGAAAATTTGGCTTTAAGATAAAATACTTCAAAATAATGGAACCAAAAATTCCTCTTTTAAGACAGATCTGCATTGCTTTCTTTATCGTTTTAATGTGTTTTAAATCTTTAAAAGAAAGAAGTGTGGAGAAACAAAATATAATCCATACTCATGATGAATTTCCTTTCTTTGTCTTCTTGTTGTTAAAACCTTTCTTTAAATATAAATTAGTGAATACAGAACATAGACCATTAATGCCTAAGGGAGAATTTTTAACAAAAACACTAAATAAGATAAACTACTTTCTAGCAAGATTCTTTTGTGATTATATCATAGCTGTAGATGATAGCATATTTGAGAGGCTTAAAAAAACAGGCCTGAAGAAGGCGATATTAATTGAAAATGGAATCAATATTAATAATTTTAAAGCTAATTTTGGAAATAGAGAGTATATAACCTTTATCGGGAAACTTAATGAGGTTAAGGGAGCGGATATCTTTTTGGAATTAATGTTAGAGCTTACTAAAAGGGGGATAAAAGCGAAATTTCTCATATTAGGAGATGGCCCACTTAAAGAAACAATAATAGAAAAAACGAATAAATACAAAATAAACTTAAAGATTATAGAAGCAGATACCAATAAATTGTTAGGTTATTTAGATAAAAGCATAATTTTGATAAACCCACAAAGAATAAAGGCAGTAAGTCTAGCGACATTAGAAAGTATGGCTATGGGGGTAATAAACATAAAGTCAAAAATAGGAACTTTTCAAAAACCAATTGTTGAAGGGAAAAATGGTTTTTTATTTGACCTAAACAATATTGAAGAGTTAACAAATAAGACTATTTATGTTCTCAAAAATGAAAATAAATTATTACCTATAAGAAAAAAAGCCATAGAAGATGTCAGAAAAAAATACAATCTAGAACAAAGTTTTTCTAAGATTTTAGGGCTATATAAAAATAATTGACTAAGATAATTTAAAGTCATTTACAAAAAAAACACTTATGAGTGAATATCCTTTTTAGAGATCACACAATACCATATATTTTCTGCTTTATCTTTTATAAATTTATAACTATAGTCTTCACCAAAAATCTTCATGATCTTATTGCAACTATAAAAAATCGTCTTTATTATTTTTCCGTGTTTTAATAAGTTTTTAGGACTGATAAAAACACCGTATTCTAAAGTTATAGGATACCAAAGCACGTTTCTAATTAAAGTCTCTTTAGAATCGTAAAAGTTTAATACTATCTTTCCGTTTTCTTTCAGCAGCATTCTTACCTTATCTATACTCTTTTGATAATTATCCACTAGAGCCCCCATAGTACTAATAATCAAGATTACATCAAACTTCTCCTTGCTTTGGAAGCCCATGAAGTCAGCATTTATAAACTGAATATCTTTTAGAGATACTTGATTTGCTTTCTCTATCAAAACAGAACTAAAATCGACACCTATTCCTTTACATCCTTTTTTTTACTAATAATATATTTTAGTATCTTGCCATCACCACACCCAAAATCCAAGATATTACTATTGTTTTTTATCTCTTTTTTAATTATTTCCTTCAATATTAATGAAATAGGTCTGTCTATATATTTATTTACTTGCTGTTTTGTTTCATATAGATATTTAATATTATCCATGGGATTTAAGGTTCATATTTTAAAAGCTCAGAGACTTTTATAAATTCATATTTATTCTTCTTTAGTAGATGGATTATTTCTTTAAAGAACTTGAAATTATCAAGAATTTTCATTCTTGTAGGATGAATTGCTAACACAATCATCTCATGTTTACTGAGGGATTTATTTAATAAATCCTTGTAATTTTCCATCCATTTCTCGTTTTCTTTTTTCAAATTTGGCTCTATTACTTCGTCTTTTGGCATTGTTATGAATAACTCAATCATTTTCTGTGAATTAATGACAATTTTTGGTTCACCAATTGAATGTTTGTCCGAAATTATTCTTATCCCTTTTTTAGTAAGTAAATCTAACGTGTTAATATCGCTCTTATAGCTGTGAGTTCTCCAAGAAGTCATAGTCATTCCTTGTTCCTTAAACTCAGAATGAATTTTATTTATATCATACCTTTGCCAAAACCTTGGACCATATTCCGAGTGAAGAAAATATTTGAAGAATAATCGCAGAAAATCTGGTTGAAAGGCAAAATAAGTATGGCCACCAAATTCAATGTTCTTAAATTCTTTAAAATAGAGAAAATCTTTCTTCTGCTTTAACAATTTGCCAGTAACAAAAAAAGTTGCTTTTATATTTTCTTTATTTATAATTTCAATCTCTTCTTTCATACAATCAAAATCCATTTTGCTCCATGAACTAAATGGGCCATCATGAATTCCAATCAGGCGATGATGAACGTCACCTGTTAAGATAGCTATCTTTTTCTTAGTTAAGAAATCAGATTTGAAATAAGTCATTTTCTCTCCAAGATATAATCATATCGTGTGGTTTTAAAAATCTTGCCTTCTTCTACTATATAGTGGGGATAATACTCTGCCTTAAATCCTATTTTTGCACATAGATCCAAAAATTCGTTTAAATTATAATAGATAGGAACTACCCCTTTTACTACAACATTTGTCTTTATGAATTTATTTTTTAATGTTTTAAGTATTATTCTTAAAGTTTTTAAAAAGCCATGGAACATCAGATTGTGTCTTAATTTGTTTACCCTATCTTTAAATCCATGCCGATAATAATCATCCTCTGAAGCTACTTCACCTATATATGCAACGCCGTCTTTTTTTAAGGTCCTCTTTATTTCAAGTAAGGTCTTAGTAACATTATCTTTTGACTCCAAATAGTGGATTACCGAATTCATCACAATTTTGTCGAAAGATTTGTCTTTGTAAGGAATTTTAGTTGATTCCCCCACTAAGAACTCTACATTTTTGTTTTCTTTAAATATAATATTTAACTTGGATATAACTTCAGCAATCGGATCTATCCCCACACCCTTTTTTAGTTTACCTTGCTCTATTAGTTTTCTAAAAAGAATTCCGCCCCCGGGTCCAATATCTAGAACAATGTCCTTGGATGTGAAATTAACTTTTTTTATAATGCCATTTATGATAAAATCAGTTATTTCTTTGCTTCTGCCTCCGAGATCGTAATCATTTTTAGCATATTTAGCAAAAAGTTCCCACTCTTTTCTAAAAGAGTCTGCATATACATCTTTCATTCAGAATAGTGAACTTAAAATCTTTATAAATATTATTATGTCATTAAGTATTGGGATTTAGAAATAAATTTAATTCAGATTTTTTGTTCTTGTTTATCACATCTATAACTTCATGGCTATCTTTAAATTTCTTATTTTCAACCGAATAAAAGGTATACCCCCAAGATTTAAATAAATTAATAATTTTAATCGATTGATCCTTAAATTCTCTAGAACTTAATTCAATCAATATAAATGGTTTAAACTTCTTCAAGGTATTGATTGCGCCCATAATAATTTCATATTCTCCCCCGTCTACATCTATTTTTATAAAATCAATCTTTTTAATTTCTTTATTCTTGACATAACTATCTAAGGTAATTAAGTCAACTACCTCAGTATCTCTAATGGCTCCATCAAACAGATCATATACACAAGCAACGTCCACTTTCTCACACGAATTTCTATCTGAAAGAAATTTTTTTCAATAGTAATGTTATTAAAATCATTTAAATTAACATTTTCCGGTTTTGTCCGGATTGAGTAAATCTCAATCTGGTAAAAAATAAAGGTTTGATTG
>CAZUTV010000005.1:0-52581 GCA_964623495.1 Candidatus Woesearchaeota archaeon
GGATGGTGTTTTTCAAGATAAGCATAGACATTTGCTGTTTTTGATCCCTTTATTAAAGAGATTATTGCCTGTTGTGCATTTTCAATATCTTCAACATCTCCAATAATACCTACGCCATTATCTTTGATTTCAAAATTGCACTTTGTAAGCTCTGTCAAGGTTTTTAGGGTTTTTCCGTTAGCCCCTATAATTCTTGCCCGTATTGCCTGCAGGTCTTTTCTCTTAGTATGCTCTTTTATATTCAAAATTTCGAACAAGAACTCTTCTTCCTTTATTAGTAATGCTGTAGCAAACGGAAAACCAAAGTTTAATGCCTGGATTACTTTTTCAGCATCATATTCGTTCTCCGGCAATCCTTCAATGAAAACTTCCTTGCCCCTATTAGTTATTTTAACTTTTAGAATTTTTTCTAAACGATCTTGGTTTTTGGTTATCCTTGAAAGTTTGTCAATGATTAATTTTATCATATTATAGTTTGTTGGGAAGTTTATCTATTCCTCCGAATTCCTTAATAGTTATATGTTTAATGTTCTTTTTAATATTTGGTTTTATATATGTAATTGTCATTTCTTTTTTACCACCAATACTTTCACAATTATCTTCAATTAATATATCTGGTTTAAATTCTTCAGCTAATTTTGAATAGCTTTGATTAGTTTTTCTAGATAATATCTTTCCTTTGGGAAAGTGATATTTAATTAGAACATTCTTAATGGCTTTTATTTCAGTTTTCTTCTTTCTTGAGGTTAAGTATGCAATATTAATTCCTTGCTTTTTCCATAGTTTTAGCTTTTTAACAGCATTTCTTATTGGAATATAAGAAAAGTAGTTCTTTACAGAAGTTTCTTTTTCCTTTACTTGTTTTATAATATCCTTTCTCTTTAGGCCTTTTGCGTTCTTGTGCATTAATATTGTTCCTTCTGTGAAGATAAGAAGTTTAGTCATAATTATTATAGTTTAAGAAATATTATAAACTTTATTCTTAAAATTCAAGTTTGTCTGATTTTAAATATCCGTTTTTTTTCAGCCAAGCAATCTGATTACTTCGGTATTGGAAAATAACATCTCCTTTGTCCTTGTCAAATTCCCAAGGTTCGATGATGACTACATCGTTAGGACGCAGCCATAAAGCCCTTTTTAGTCTTCCAGGAACTCTGCAGTTTCTTTGTTTTCCATCAAGGCAATTGACTAGCATTTTATTGCCTCCCTGTCTTTGTTCTATAATTCCTATTACCTCGTTTCCCCTTGGGAGTCTCACTCTTGTAACTTGGGTTTCTGATTCCGATTCTTCTTCAAACTCTGGATTTATCTGCTTGAATTCTTCCTCTGTCATGTTTAGACGAAATTGTGTTTGTTTATAAAGATGTTTGTTTATAATAAAATTAGTGCGTAAGGAATTTTAGAAATCTCTCCAACGTTTTCTTTGCTTATTATTCCTGCCTTGATTGCAGCCTTTATTGAATTATTGCCAACAATATTGAAAGTGGCGTCTTCTTTTGCCATATCTTTCATTAACTCTATTGCTTCTGGCTCGCTTAACTCTTCTCCGCCAAAGAAGCTTTCTTTAATATCTAGCTGAAAATTATCTTCCTCAAACTTCTTTCCCAATAAATCAGAATCACAAATAGCTACTACGTCTCTGTAAGATTTTATAATTCTTACTAACATTTTTGATTAAATAAAAATTAAAAAGATTTTTTTGCGCCGTCTTTTATAGCCTTGTCAGCTTTATCCTTTGACATCATTGCACAAACTGTTGTTCCGCATTTATGGCATTTTCCTTTTGCCATAAATCCGCCTCTTGGAGTTTGCGTGATGACTGGATCTTTCATATTAATGGCTTCTTTACATTTCATGCATCTACCTTGTATCATCTTTGTCTCCTAATTTAATTTTGATAATTGTGTGAGGAAAAAGTGTTTTTTAAATGTTTGGAAATTATAACTTGCTTCTTACACTATGTTTTGCACCACATGCAAATCTGCTAATGGATATTTGAAACGCACTCAAAGCTTGCGTTGTTATAGTTTACTACGAACAGAATGCTTAGCTCCGCAAGCTAAACAATGAATAAAACTCATTCTGTCTTCTCTTATTAATTCTGTATCGGGTTTTTTGCATTCTCTGCATAGGACAAACTCTTTGACATATTCTTCTACTTTTTGGTTTATTTTTGCACTTGGGACATTTAAGTTTAAAACCAATCTTTCTCCTTCTATCTGGCCAGAAACAGCCAACTCTTTAAGTAAGAATTTTAGGAAGTGCTCCGGAGTTCTTCTTAAATGTGAAACTATCTGAAAGAAATTAGTGAGTATTGTTTTTTTACCTTCGAAATGTCCTTGGACTTTTGGGATTTCAAATCTATCACTAGAGGAATCTATCTTTTTTACTTTTGAGTATGCTTCGTCTAATAGTTTTTCGTATTGCTCCATGAATCTGAATACTTCAGAAGGTTTATAAATGTTTTATGGCTTAACTTTTGATGAAAGTAAAAGAGGGAATATTGGGGATTGCAATTATTGTTCTTACGATCTTTGTTACTTATTATGGGGTTAGCACTATTTTTCCAAAACCAAATTTTGAAGACTATTGTAAGTCTGAGGTAGTTAATAGGTATATCAATAATTCTGCACAATGTGAAGCTGAAGGGGGGATTTGGAATCCTACTATAGGGGCTAAGGTTCCTGGCGAGCCTGCAGGATATTGTGATCTTTATACAAAATGCAGTCAAGAATTCACTAATGTTGACAGGGCAAGATCTAAGAAAGTGTTTTTTGTTGCCTTGCCTATAGGGTTAATCATAATCATTCTTGGAGCTTTCTTTTTTGGAATTGAGGCTGTTGGCGCCGGATTAATGGGTGGGGGAGTTGGCACTTTAATTTATGGTGCAGGAGTTTACTGGCCTTACTCCCAAAACTGGATAAGGTTCCTAATGTCTTTGGTTGGGTTAGTTGTTCTTATATGGTTTATATATTATTTTAGTAAAAGAAATGAGAAGAAAGGAAAGAAGAAGAGATAGTTCTAGAATATAAATGCTTAAAAGGTTCATAAATATAAATTTTTTATGGCTGAAGAGTCTGGTAACCAAGATTTTGACTGGACACAATATAATAGGAGAATTGCAGGAAACTTCTTGAATAATGATAGAGAGCATGCATTAGATCATAAATTCTTATTAGATGATTCAATAATTAAAATAATGGGTCCTACTCATTTGGATCGCTGTTGTAGACTAGAATTTTTGTTTCCAGATAGAATCCATCAACATAACTATCTGGTAAAGGATTTTGATCAGGCTTGGAATATTTATTGTGCGGTGGAATCTGCTAAAGATTTTGAAATGATGGTTGATGAGCTTTCAGGATATTATCTATTCCATCTGAACAAGTTATAGAATAATCTCTTGGTGAAGAAATATTTTAACCCAAATACCTTACTTTTCCTGGGCGAGGTTCGAAGATTATTCCTTCTTCGAGAAGTTTTTGCATTTCTTGAATTATTATCTGTGGGGTTACTTCTCTGAATTCCATGATTATCCTGTCTTTTTCAATTCCTCCTTCTTTTTCAGCATCCTTAATTTTTCCAAGTATCTGGTCTTTTACTGCAATTACCTGGTTTTTCTGAAGACTGTCTGGGGTTTTTTGTTTTTCTGTTTCAAGTTTTCTTAAAAGAAGATATTTTGGGTCTTGCTCCTTTATTATTTCGGGGCTTATATACAGTTCATTGTTCCAGTATCTCATAGTTCCTATTACAACAACTGTTTGGCCTTGACTGTAATTCAAAAATCTGTCGACATCATCACCAAAAACTTTAAGCCTTATCTGGCCTGAACCGTCATCCACTGTTAAATTCAGGTACTTTGTTTCACCTTTGCTTTCGTATTTATCAACAATGTTTCCTATGATATTAACGCGGATTATTTTCTTATCTCCGAGCTCAAGAAAAGAAAATCTCTCAGAGTTCATTATTGGCTTGCCTAATAACAAATCGCCTATTCTTAGTTTGAAGGCTATATTTCTTTTGAATTGTTCTTGGTCACTCATTTTTTATTAGATACTATGAAAAATAAAATGTGTTTTTAAGTATTTATGCTTTCTACATCTTTCCTACAAAGCCTCTTCTTGGCCTGAATATTATTCCTTCTGCTGTAAGTTTGTTTATGGCATCTTCTATTTCCTCGTTGCTTAACTTTCCTTCTAACTCTTTTTCAATCTCTTCTAAGGGGATCATTTTTCCGAGCGAATTTTCGAGTTCACTTATAGCGTCTCTTACTAGAAATATTTTATTTCTCTGGGAACTTGAAATTCCTGTAGTGATTCTGTCTATGTCAAAAGTTTTGGATTCGTAGTCAAATCCAACTTGCATTAAATAATATTTCATTATGTCTATTGCGTTTTTTGCATCTTCAATACTGACTTCTGTACTCAATCTTAATTTTGCAGATGCTTCTGCCATCCTGATCAGGGCCTGGAGCTGTCTGGCAGAGATTGGGATTGGCTTTAAGACAGTATCTGAGGATACTGGCCTGTTTCGCAAATCAACGTAAAACCTTTTTATTTCTTCAACAGCTTTCTCTGTTAATGCTGGTTTGAATCTTTGCTTTGCATATGCAACATATTTTCTAAACAAGTCTCTAGGAATCAACATTTCTTCACCTTTTTTTTGGTGTTCTAATAAAACATGGCTTGCGATTCTTTCATCCTTGTCTTTGTTAGGGATGTCCCTTAGAGTGAATATTACATCGAATCTGTTTATTAGAGTTGGAGGAAGATCTATCTGCTGTGCAATTGGCTGATAAGGGTCAAATCTCCCGAATTTTGGGTTGGCTGCAGCCAAAACTGAAGTTTCTGCTCTTAATGTTGCCTGAACATTAGCTTTGCTAATTGTGATGGTTTGTTGCTCCATTGCCTCGTGCATTGCACTTCTATCGTTTGGATCCATTTTTTCTAGCTCATCAATGCACACAAGGCCTTTGTTAGATAAAACCATTGCACCTGCTTCCAAACTCCATCCTCTTAAATATTCATCTCTTACAACAGTGGCTGTTAAACCAGCACCAGAAGCACTCTTTCCAACAACATATCTGCCTTTTGGAGAGATTTTTGCCATGAAATCTAAGGTTGCGGATTTTGCAACTCCTGGATCTCCTATTAAAAGTATATGCATATCTCCTCTGCTTTTTTGGCCGTCTGTGTGTGTTTTTTCAACTCCGCTGAATAATTGCAATACTAGGGATTTTTTTATCTCTTCATAGCCCCAAATGCTCGGAGCAATGCTTCTTGCTAGTTTATCGAAGATTCTTGGGTCTTCTGAAAGTTCTAGAATTTGTCTTTCATCTTCTTCATTGATATTCAATTCTTCAAAAGTTTCTTCTAGAGGAATTACGTTATTTGCTTCTACAGCCAGTTCAAATCTGGTTGACAAACCTCCAGACTGCAAAGGAACAGGGACTTCTTTTAGCACTCCGATAACTTTTACTCTTGATCCCGGGGTTGTTTTCTCCTCCATTTTTGGTTCAACTAAATCCTCTTTAAGAAATATATTAATTCTTTTTGGCTGCTCTCCACCAACTAGCGATTCTGGAGCCTCTTCAATTACTATTCTTTGGGTGTCAACCATTTCTTTGCTTATTAGTTTAAAGCCACCCTTTCTTCCACACGAACAGCGCGCTGGTTCACGGAATTTCTTCTCTATTTGCAAAACTCCGATAATTGTTCCGCAGCTTGGACACTCAAATTTTGCATTTACGACTTGGGGGCGAACATCACTTGCCTGCCTTATGATTCCATCAAGAACAATTAGTTCATCTAAATGTTTTGATCTTATGTTTCTTATCTCAAGGTCCTGGCTTTTTGGGAGATTTCTTAGCCTTATTCTTGAGTTTATAACTAGGCCAGACTCTTCAACAGCTATCTCCAGCATTCTTAATGTTTGTTCGGGGTCAGAGAGGATTTCTTCTGATAGTGCTGATGAAAATTCTGCAAGTTTCATAAAATCAAGGATTATTACATTGTTGCTTTTTCTTAAGCTTTCTCCTAGCTCTTTTTTGTGAAAATCAAAGAATTTTTTCGCCTCTATTAGGAGATCCTCTTTCTTAGACTTAGCCTCTTCCATAAATGGGGAGTAGAATGGGAGGTTTTTATAGATTTATGTGGATTTTTTGAATCTTCTGAGTTTTAAGGATTATTTTCTAGTGGTGATTTTCTGTGTTTTAGATACTCTGTTACTGCAGGGATTAATGATGCAATTATAATTACGAGCACTATTATGGTTAGGTTTTCCTGGACAAAAGGTAGTGTTCCAAAGAAGTACCCTCCCAACAGGAATAGAGCCACCCAGGTAATTCCTCCTATTACATTAAAGGCAAAAAATCTTGTATAACTCATTTTCCCTATTCCTGCAACAAAAGGTGCGAATGTTCTTATTATCGGGATAAATCTTGAAAGGATTATTGTTTTACCTCCGTGCTTTTCATAGAACTTTTTTGTTTTTTCAAGATATTCTTTCTTGAAGAATCTTGATTTTGAGAATATTTTTTCTCCGAAAGCATTTCCAAGCCAGTAGTTTGCGCTGTCTCCAAGTATTGCGGCCAGCGATAAAATAACGAATAGAAGAATTATGTCCAGATAGCCATTGGCTGCAAAAGTGCCCACAATAAACAATAGCGAGTCTCCTGGAAGAAAAGGTGCAAGAACAATTCCTGTTTCTAGAAAAATAACTATGAACAAGATTAGATAGGTAAAGGTCCCGTAAGTATCTATCATGCTACCTATGTACTTGTCAAGATGAAGAATAAAGTCTGTTAAACCCATTTTAAAACTAAGGTTTTAGATCCTTAAATTATTTTCTTTAATTATCTTGGATGAAGATCTTGATCCCATTCATTAAACAAAGAAAGAGAGTTTAAATTACTTATTTATCATAATTTTTCAGTGCAGCCTTGACATTCTTTAGAAGCTGATTCATACTATCCTCAAGCTGCTGCCTGTTTTTTGTTCCGGTACATACTAGTTTTCCGTTGCTGAATAATAAAAATGTTGCTGTAGGAGAGACTAATTTATAGACTAGGCCCGGGAATTGCTCTGGTTCGTATTCTGTGTTTTCCATTTCTAATGCCAGGAAATTTAAGTTTAACTTAAGCTCTATAGAACCTGATGCAACTATATTTTGGACTGTTATTTTTGGCTTTGTTGTTATTTTAACATTTATTTTTTTAAGCTGTTTTATTACTTCTTGAATTACTTTTTTTACTTGTTCTATGGATTTTGTTCCAGTACATACAAGATTTCCTGAGCTGAACACAAGAACCGCTGATTTAGGTTCTTTGATTCTTAAAACAAGACCAGGAAAAGTTTCTGGGTTATATTCTGTATTTGGTTGAGTTCTTGCAAGTTTTGTTAAAGGAATTGGTTTTTCTAAAGAAGTTGTTGCAACAATATTCTGTATTTTATAGTTTGAACCCGACATTTTAAAACTCACAGTTTTACTGTTTTTTGGAACCTTTTTAAAAGGTTCATTTATAAAGACCGCGAAGTGGGTTTATAAAGGCTTTGATTTATAAATGGCTTTTAAATGACGCCTTTCCTGCGCTCTTTTTATTATTAGCCAGATGGCTCCAAAGATAAGGATTAGAAGGATTGCAGAAATAATAAAGAAGATCCAAGAATAATCTTCACGAAAAGGACAAGATTTAAACTCTTCTGGTTTATTTTCAATTGTCCCGCAATTATTGGCGTCTATGCAGGCTCTTTGTTGAGCATTATTCTCTGGGCATTTGTCTGGTTGCCATTCTGTGCACTGCCAGCTTGGTTCGCAGAGTGCTCCGCATATTTGTCTTTCTGCAGGCTTTCCTGTTAGGTTCCCGCAGGTGTTTGTATCATAACAAACTCTTATCTGTTCGTTGTTCATGCATGGAGACCAGTTGTCACATCTCCAAAAAGGCGCACAGTCTGCTGAACTTACCAGGGGAGCAATTATCAACAAAAGAAGCATTAAACCCACCTTTTTCATTGATAAAATAATAATAGGAAATTTATAAATGTTTTATTACATAAATTCTTATAAAGTAAGGTTTTTATGTTCCTAAATGAGGGAGAGAAAGATTATAACTGCTATTGAAAGGGCACTTGAAGAAGATTGTGTTTCTCTTACTTTTGATGATGTTCTTGTTGTTCCTCGGGAGAGCGATGTAGTTCCTGCAGAGGTAAGTCTTGAAACGAAGCTTTCTCCGAATATCCCTCTGCATATTCCTTTAGTTGGTGCAGACATGGATACTGTTACAGAAGACAGAACCTCGATAGGATTAGCGAGAAAAGGGGGAATTGGATTTTTGTGGAAGGCCGCTCCTGACTTACAGGAGAGGTGGGTTGCAAATGTTAAATCTTATACTAGTGCAAGAATTGATAGCCCTGTTTTTATTCATGATGATCAAAGATTTGAAGATGTTTATAGGGTTTTAGAAGAGAATGGGGGGAAATTCTCCACTTTGGTGGTTTTAGATAAAGATAGAAGAGTTGCTGGATTAGTTCTTAAACAAAAAACACGCCTTGCAAAACCTAGTGATCTAGTTAGAGATTTTATGGTTACGGATCTTGTGACAATGCCTGCTGAAGAGGATAAGGGATATGAATGGGCTTACAATATTATGAGGCAGAGAAAGATTGGAAAGTTGGTTATTGTTGATGAAGAAGGAAGATTGAAAGGGCTTTATTGTTCTAAGGATGTAAAACCGATGGTGGAAGGAAATGATTCTTTTCTAAGAGATGATCTTGGAAGATTGAGGGTTGGAGCAAATGTTGGTGTTTTGTTGCCTGGAAGAAATGATAAAGAGTTTGGCTCTAGAGTTGAAGCTATTCTGAAAAGAGGATGTGATGCTTTACTTGTGGGTACAGCACACGGACATTCAAGAAATGTTATGAATACTGTGACAGAGCTTGCTACAAATTTTAAACCATCACACCATTTCGATATTATTGCAGGGAATGTTGCAACTTATGACGGCGCTAGAGCTTTGTTTTTGGCAGGAGCAGATACTGTTAAGGTGGGAATTGGACCAGGATCTATTTGTACAACAAGGATTGTTACAGGGGTTGGAGTTCCTCAGATAACTGCAATTCACGAGGCTGCCAAGGCTGCAGCAGAATTTGATAGGTATATTATTGGAGATGGGGGAATCAGATATTCTGGAGATATAACTAAAGCCCTTGTTGCAGGAGCCGATTGTGTTATGCTTGGGAGTTTATTTGCAGGGACAGATGAAGCTCCTGGAGAGAAAGTTACAATAAAAGGACACGCTTTTAAAGTTTATAGGGGGATGGGATCTCAAGGAGCAATGATGTCTTCTTCTGGGGCCAAGGAGAGATATAGGCAAGAAAGTGGAAAGCTGGTTTCAGAAGGGGTCGAGTCAAAGGTTCCATATAAAGGGCCCATTGAAGAGGTTATTGATCAGCTTATGGGGGGGCTTAGAAGTGGAATGGGTTATGACGGAGTTAGCAGCATTTTCGATTTAATGAAATTTGGAGATTTTACTAGAATTACTGCTTCTGGGATTAGAGAATCACATCCACATGATGTTGAAGTAGTTAAAGAAGAGCCAAATTATGCTGGGAAATAAAATGGATTTAGAAAAGAGGATAAGCGAAGCACAGATAATTGCAGTATATTGTAATCAGTGGGGTGATACTGGAAAAGGGAAGATTGTAGATCTGCTTGCTGGGAGAGTTGGAGTTGTTGCAAGAGGGACTGGAGGAAATAATGCAGGCCATACTGTTATGGCTGACGGGCAGGAACTTGCTTTGCATTTAATTCCTGCAGGAATTATGTATGACTCTCAAGGAACAGTTAATATTCTTGGGAATGGAATGGTTATTGATGTAAGAGCTTTGTGTTCTGAGCTGGATGGTTTGGATCATGTTGGATTGAGCTATAATAATTTAATGGTTGCTAGAGAAGCGCATGTTGTCATGCCTTATCATGTTATTGCTGATAGAGGAAATCAGTCGCAGAAAGATGGCGGTATTGGAACAACTGGGAGGGGAATAGGTCCTTGCTATGCGGATAAGATTGCAAGAAGAGGAATTATGATAGGAGATTTATTTGATGAGGATAAGTTAAGGAGAAAGATAAAGAAGGCTGTTGAATTTTGCCCTGGGCAAGAGATCGATGCCGAAAGAATTATCGAGCAATTGAAACCCTATGTTGAAAAAATAAAGCCTTTGACAAGAGACACAGTTGCAGAGATGCATAGATTTGTTAGCGAGGGCAGGAAGATATTACTTGAAGGGGCACAGGGACTTTTACTTAGTATTGAACATGGAACTTACCCTAATGTAACTTCATCAGACTGCTCTCTTAACGGACTTGCTAGCGGAGTTGGCTTAAGCGCGAGAGCTGTTGATCTGCCTTTAGGAATTGTCAAATTTCCTTTTATGACGAGAGTTGGAGGGGGGGCGTTTCCGACAGAGTTTGGGGGAAGATTATCTGAAGATTACTGCGCCCAAGGATTAGAGCATGATGTTTTTTATGAGGTTAAAGAATATCTTGGTATGGATATTGATCTAGACAGAGTTAGGAGATTACAAGAACAAGGAAGATTTAAAGAACTGGCTGAAGAAAGGAAAAAAGTTAATGATTATATTAGCTCCCATAGAGAAGATGTTATTCGGTTAATGAATAATCAAGATCCTTTCTTAAAGGGTGCTGGGATAAGAATTGCAGGATTTGAGTTTGGAACAACAACTGCAAGGCCTAGGAGAACTGGGTGGACTGATGCTGTGGCTGCCAAGTATGCTGTGGGCATTAATGGGCCTTTTATGATCCTTACAAAATTAGATTCTGTTTCAGGAATCGATGAATTTAGGATTTGTTATGGTTATGAGGATGGAGATGGAATTCATGAGAACTTTGATAGAAGGGATTCGTATTTAAGAAGCGTCAAGCCAGTTTATGCTACTTATAAAGGATATGATGGTTTAAGAGAGGCTAAGTCTTTGCAAGAACTTCCAAGAGAGATTTCAGGATCAATTGTTGATTTTGAAGAGTTTACTGGTGGAAAGGTTGTTGGAGTTTCTAACGGGCCTAAAAGAGAGCAAATGATCTGGAAGTAGTTACGTTCCTTTTTGTTTATCATACATTGCTTCTATATCTTCTATGCTTGCAATGTCATAAGTGTCTCTGTCTGGCCTTAATGCAGTAAATCTCGGGAATCTTAATGCAAATCCTGAAGAATAAGTCGGAGATTTTTGTATTTCTTGATAAGTTATAGAAACCACAATTTTTGGCTTTATGGAAACTTGCCTGCCTTTCTCTTCCCTTATTAAAGGCTTTAAGATTTTTGTCATCTCATCATAGGAAACGCCTTCTTCCTGTTTTTCCTTAACTCCTGTTGAGACCTTTCCAACTTCTAAGAATCCTTTTTCACTTCTACAGGCAAGATCAAAACTTGAAAGCCAACCTGATCTTTTTCCTGTTCCATACTCTCCGCCGATAATCACTAAATCAAGATCTTTTTCGCTTGGCTTTATTTTCAGCATGTGTCCTACTCTTGATCCTGGATTGTAAGGTGAGTTTAGGTTTTTCATCATGACTCCTTCTTGGTTGTCTGCAAGAGCCTGTTTATAGAATTTTTCAGCTTTTTCTAAGTTATCTGTTATAATTTGTTTTGCAGGAATTATCTTATAAGGCGTTTCTTTAATAATTTTTTTTACTATCTCTGTTCTTTTTTCAAATGGATCATCTAAAAGAGATTTTCCGTTGTAATAGAGGATATCAAAAACATTTAGTTCTATCGGCAGTTCTTTTGAAATTTTTTCTATATCATATTTCCTTTTAATTCTTTGACTTATGGCCTGAAAGGGCATGTATTTTTTTGTTTCTTTATTATAACCAACAGCTTCGCTGTCTAAGATAAAAGAATCTCCTTTAATATATTTATTTATATATTCAATTGCTTCTGGAAACTGCTTTGTTACATTTTCAAGCCTTCTTGTATAAAGGGTTATCTTGTTGTCTTTTTTGTGAATTATAAGGCGGAAGCCATCATACTTGTACTCTATTGCACAAGGTTTGCCTACTTCCTCAAAACCTTCCGGAATGTCTGATGCTTTTTGTGCGAGCATTACTTTTACTGGTTTTCCTATCTCAAGGCTTACTTTTTCTAAGTGTTCTAGTTTGCCTTTTTTTGCAATTTCAAATACATTTCCTAGATCATTTGATTTGTCTATTGCTTTTTGGATAAAGCTTGATGCGGTTTTGTCATGAAAAAATGCCTCTGCAATTGCGTCTCTTATTGTGCTTTGTTGTATCCCTATTCTCAAATCTCCTAGAAGAGTTCTTACAATATACTTTGCTTCTACTGGCTCTGCAGAAGTTAGGAGTTCTGTTATTAAACTTAGTTTTTTGTCAATTGTTCCTTTTCCTTCAAATTCGGGCAATTTTCTTAGATTGTCAAGGACTTTTTCAGTTGTCAATATGTGGGAGGTAAGTGTGTGCTGTTTTTTGCTTTTTATTAAAGATTCAGCTACCTTGCCTAGATCGCCTATCTTTTTCCATTCGCTAACGACCTTTTCGCTAGACTCGCCTGTTGCTTTTGAAATTGCCTTAATAACTAGCTGCTCACTTATTCCTATTTTTCTTTCATCATGCTCTGGATATATATTGCCTAGAAGAAGATAAATTGTGTCTCTGTCTGAATCTGAAAGAGTTAATAAAAAGTTTGATAGAATCTTTGTTTTCTCTAAACGTTTTGTTGTACTTGAAAGAGCTTCGTATATCTCTGCAAGTTTTGAGTAGCGCATGTTATAAAAAACAGAAAGCTATATATATAATTTTTCTTTCTTATCTTTATTAGATTGAATTTGGGGTTGAAAGGAGGTTAAAAATAAATGGCTAAAAATAACAATAGTCTTGTCTGGTGGATAGTTTTCATTGTTCTGGCATTGATTGTAGGATATCTCATAGGAACAAGTGTTACAGGGAATATAATAAGGAATCCTTATTCCACAAAACAATCTCCTGCGAGCGAGAGTGGAAGTACAGGCATGATGTATTCAACAATCGCTGCAAATTCCTGCGATGCTGATAGCACTTGTGAAGTAAATAGCTTAGGTAGTAAAGGCCCTGGAAAGTTTTACCAAACCCTAGCAATTTATAGTAACTCAAGTTATTCTTTTTTTAAGGCGCATGATGATGTTGATAGTTTAGAAATAAATGTTGGGAAATCCGGGTATGGGAGTGGAAAATTGGTGTTAAAAGCAGCAAATATCGTTTTCTATAATCTAACAGGTTCCGGAAACGCTTACCTTTGCATAGATTCTCAAGGGGTCATGTTCAGAAAAACAACACCCTGTGTCTAACCTCTATCTTTTCTTTTTTTCATTAATTTTATATATTCTTTTTCCTATTTTCTTTTATGATGAATTCAAAGAAACAAACAATTCTTGATTTTCTTGATCATGCTTTTGATAAACAATCGTGGCATGGGACTAATCTAAGAGGAAGTTTAAGGGGTCTTAAATTAAAAGAGCTTTTGTTCAGACTAGGCAAGAATAGGCATTGTATTTGGGAGATCGCCCTTCATTGCGCTTATTGGAAATATATTATTTATAGGAAGATTACAAACAGCAAGAAAGGAGAATTTCCAAGAGCTCCTTCAAATTTTCCCACAATACCAAGAAATCCAGCACTAAAGGATTGGAAAAAAGATCTTTTATTACTTGAAGAAATGCATAAAAAATTATTAGGTGCTGTTAAGAAGATCAATATCGGTAAATTAAGCGCAAAAGCTCCTGGATCTAAATGGAAGTATGAAGAGCTTATTTATGGAGTTGCTTCACATGACTTATATCATGCTGGCCAGATACAACTTTTGAAGAGGTTAATGAAGAGATAATTACATTGGTGCCGATCTCATCCATAAGGCATATTGAGTGGTGTGTATTTTATTATATTCCTTTATTTGTTCAGCTTTATCAGAATGTTCTTTTTGTAATCTCTTTAGTTTGTATTCTCCATACTTAATTCCTGCTATTGCTCCAAAATTACCCAGAATAGTAGCTCCAAAAAATGCAAGAAGCACAATCCCTTCAAATGTAGTTCCATCAGCACCCTCTAATTGTGATCCTAAATAACCTCCGAACAGAGCGCCCGTTATCATCCCTCCAGCAATGCCTTTTCCTTTGCATTTATCTTCTATCGTAGTTATTTTATTAATTAAGGGAGTTCCTAGTATTTTCTCAAGTTCATTTTTTCTTTCTTCTAAATCTCTAAGTATTTGATTTTTTTGTCCTTTTTCCATTTTAATCACTTTTTAGGAACTTTACATGGTTTTATTAGTTTTGACTGGCGGAAACCGCCGATTATAGAAAGATATTTAAGCTAGAAAGTTGTTTGTTCATAATGGGAAATGAGAAGAGTTTACTCATTGATTATGGATTAAGGGATAGTGAAGCAGAAGTTTATATTGCCTGTCTTAGAATTGGGAATTCAACAGTTTATAAAATTGCAGAAAAAGTTGGTTTGCCAAAAAGCACTGTTTATGACACTTTGAAATCTCTGAATGAAAAAGGGCTTGTTACTTTTATTATTAAATCAGGAGTTAAATATTTTGAAGCAGTAAATCCCGAAAAGCTCGTTGATATTTTAGAAGAGAAAAAAGCCAAACTAATTGAAGCTATTCCTAAACTGAAAGAAATTCAGGAAAAAGTAGTTGATAAGCCAGAAGTAAACGTTTATTATGGAAAAGAAGGATTGAAAACAATTCTTCAGGGTGTTTTAAAGACAAAGAAGGATTTTCACATTATAGGAAATTTTAGAGAATTTGAGCAATATTTTGATTTTTATTCATCCTTATTTGTAAAACAAAGAGTAAAAGAAGGAATTGTTTGCAAGTTAATAGAAGAAAAATCAAAGGATAATTTAGAATTAAAGAAGAGTGATAAAAAAGAAAAAAGAATTACTAAGTTTCTTGATGGAATTCAAGACCTGAAATCTGAAATTTATGTTTACGGAGATAAAGTTGCATTATTAACTTTAATGGAGGAAGAGCCTGTTGGAGTTGTTATTAAAAATAAAGAAATGGCTAAGCTAATGAAACTTATTTTTGAGAAGGTTTGGAAAATTTCTAAGTAGCCTTATTTTTTAATAGTTTTTTATACAATTCATTAACCTTATTCCAATTTACGATATTCCAGAAAGCTGAAATGTAATCTGCACGTTTGTTTTGATATTTTAGATAATAAGCGTGCTCCCAGACATCTATTGCTAAAATTGGGGTTTTGCCAAAGCTTAATGGTGAGTCTTGGTTTTTGCTTTGAATTATTTCTAGTTCTTTGTTTTCATCTACTACTAGCCAAGCCCAACCGCTTCCAAAAACAGTTGTTGCTGCTTGAGTAAATATTTCTTTGAATTTTTCAAAGCTTCCAAATTTAGAACTTATGGCTTCCAAAATTTCTCCTTCTGGTTTTACATCTTTCTTTAAAATTTCCCAGAAAAAATTGTGATTGACATAGCCACCACCATGGTTTATCACAGCTTGCCTGATTTTTTCAGGAACTTTGTCTAACTTGGCGAGCAATTCCTCTGCTTTTTTCTTTTGCAAATCAGGAAAATCTTTTAATGCTTCATTTAGTTTGTCTGTGTAAGTTTGATGATGCTTATCATGATGAACTTTCATTGTTTGTTCATCTATGTAGGGCTCTAAAGAATTATATGCGTAAGGTAAGGGAACTAGCTGAAATGTCATATATGAAATAAGGTTCATATGTTTATAAGTTTTGTGGTGAGAATTATCTTAATCCTCTTGACTTATGTGCTGCACTTGTTAATCCCCTCAAGGCTCTTTTTTTGTTTTCTCTTTTGGAAACCCATTTCATTACCTGATCATTTTTGATTTCTGGCTTTGAAGGGTCAACGCATATAACTTCAAAGAAGTAATAGATTCCGTCTTTGCCTATTTGATAAGAATTTAAGACTTCCAGGTTTCTATACTTATTTGATGTTCTTTGTTCTGCAATCCACTTATAGTTCATCATTAAATTTTTTCTTATGTGCATTCTTTTACTTCTTCTTGCTTTTTTAGGCCTAGGTCTTTTATGTCCGCCTCTTTTGACCCTAACTCGAATAACAACAAATCCTTTTTTGTCTTTATATCCAAGAGCTCTTGCCTTGTCTAGCCTTAAAGGCTTGTCTACTTTTGTGAAAGTTTCGGATTTTCTCCAAGCAATCATTCTTTCTCTTAATGTTTTTGGGTCTGGCTTTTTCCATGTCTGCCTTATATAATGGTACATTCCTTTCATGTTTTATTGAGAAAAAGTTGGTTTAAAAACTTTTATAAACGGGCTAATTTTCTTTTTTAAAAGACTAGAATCGTAGATTCTGTCAATGTAGTTTTGAAAGCAAAACTCTATGAGGCCGTAGCTCAGCCTGGCTAGAGCACTGCTCTGATAAGGCAGGGGTCCTCGGTTCAAATCCGAGCGGTCTCATTTCATATTTTTCCGCAATGTCGTCCAAGCGTGGCCAACATAGAGCGGTCTCATTTCTTTTTAAAGTATGTTTTAAATTCCAACAATTCTTAAAAAGACTTTTGACAAGAGTATTTTAATGAAAGTTTATGATAATGTTGGGACTTATCAGTGTATTCTGGAAGAAAACTCAACTGATCTTAGAGATTTAAAAGAATCTGGGCTGGAAGCAGACTTGCAGACCTTTAGTGGTGCTAGCACAGGAAAGAAATTTGCTTTAAAGGTTTCTTCTGATCCAAATGCCCTGGATGCTGAATTGCGGTACGAACCAGATAATGCTGATTATGCGGAGATTACCATAGTAACTGCAACCATGAATCTAAACATGTATCTTTTATTGGAGAGAACCCGCGGCGTTACCCTTAGGCATTCTGTGGGAAATCTTAGGATTGAAATTGGGAGTACTAAAGATCTTATCTAATTTTTTATTAAATAACCACAGATTATTCTTTTTTATTCGGTGTGATTAACTTCTTCTTTTGCATCTTTTTTTCTATGTTTTATCATTATGCTTCCTCCCATGACCAAAATAATTCCCACAAAAGTGAAACCTATTGCTCTACTAATTTGGGAAGAGTTTATGGTTATTATTGTAAAAATAAAAAATCCTAGTCCAAGAATTATAAATACTAAACCTTCAATTATTCTCCAATGAGATTTTACCATTATAAGCTTTTCCTTATCTGTTTTTTTTAGAAAGTTAAGGTATATTGTTATTAATATTCCTAATGTGTTAATAATTTCTAATATTGTTCTGGCAGTATGGTTCATTATTAAATTAAGAGATATCTTTATTTAAAACTAATCTTTACCCTTTAATACCTAGTTCGAGAATTAGTTTATCCTTATCAAGTTTGAAGCCTCTTAATGGCAAGTCGATTGGGATGACTTTTGCATATGCCTTGTCTTTTGCAACTGCTTTTATTTCAATGCTGTTTTCAAGCTTTGTTACTGCAATATCTTTTATTGAATCAACTCCGGGGACATTAAGCTCGTAAACTACTTTATTGGAGAGTCTTCTAATATTGGTGGATGGTTCTTTTTTTGGAAGTGTAGAGAATTTCTTTATGTTCTCCTGGTTGAATGACTGGATTATTGGGGATTTTGGTTGTTTCTCTACTTTCTTAGTTACTTTTATGTTTTCTGGGGATATTCTTTTTCCATTAATATATAACTCAATATTTGATTGAATATCTGTGTTTTGGGAGGTTTTTTGCATTTCTTTTTCCAGCATTTTCATTGCACTTGTCAGCATTTTGTTTAGCATTTTGTCACTCATTCCAGCAAAAAGACCTCTAGAAAAAGGGTTTGCTTCCTGGATTTCATCGTTCTTTCCTAATAGACCCCAGTCTTCTTCATTTATTTCCTTTCCTGTAGGTGAGCCGCAAAAAGGACAAAAAACAAAATCCCCTTTGATTTTTTCACCACAATTTCTGCACTTTTTTTTGTCAAACATCGTTAATATAACTAAATTAGTTGGTTTAAATAGTTTGTGAAGATTTCAAATCACTATATCCTCGCTATTTTCCACATTAGCTCAAAGTACTTATTATAGCCTTGGGAAATTTCTCTGTTTTTAATTACTATCGCAAGAGGATTTTCTTTGCTCCAAAGAATTATTGCAACCTTATCCCCGTAAATGTTTATTGCCAATGGGGATGAGTATTTCTCTGGGAGATACCTAATCTCGGATAAAGGTATTTTTGGTTTTTTCTTCATTTGATTGAATATTATTCTTGTTTTAATTTTATTTTCCTGTCTTCTTTTATCAAACCACTTGAAATAGAATTGTAGAATTTCATAAGCTAAAGGAGAAGCTCCAAGAATTTTTATTTCACTTTTATTTGCTAGTTGATCTTCAAATACTGTTTTTAATCCGTTTTTGCCTTTGTAGAAGTTAGTTTCTTCTTTTTCTTTTGTTCCAGTGTAAAGCTCAAGCATATGCGGAAGAATTTGTAAAATACTCTGTTCTTTTTCTTTAATGGTCTCCAGGATTTTTTCCGGATTTGAAGCTTGGAAGAGCTTTTTGTTGTTTTTTAAAATATAACCAATAAGGCCCTTTTTTATTAGCATTTCAATGGTATCATAGACAACTCGTCGATGCAGACCTGTTTTTTGAGAGATTAGGCCTGCATTTGATGGACCGAGTTCAAGCAAAACTTCGTATATCTTGGATTCATTTGCAGTAAGTCCTGCTTCATGGAGTTGGGTTTTGATGTTTAACATGTTTAAATTAATCTCCCTTTATATATAAATATTGTGGTGAGGTTTATCACCTCTTGAATTTATTTGCTTTCTCGTTTTTATTTAATCAACTAAATGAATATGGAGGATAAAATGACAAATGAAAGACAAGTGCTGGAATTGATTGCGACAGATAGATTACATATACCTATATCAAGCATATCCGGGAAACTTAAGAGAAGAGAGCCAAAGCTTGCACAGGAGCTTGGATTAGTTGAAGGTAGGCCATTTATTGGAGAAAGGGCTTATGCAAGAGTTGAGACAGAAAACAAGGACAAGGCAAGAAGACTTGCTGATGCGGTGGCAGCTTATTGTGTAGACAGACCAAGAGAAGGGGCTATCTTGCAAGGATATATTGCTGAAACAAGAGTTGAAGCAGAAACTCATGTTTATTTTGGAATGCATCCTGGCGCAAGACTTACTCAAGCAGATTATCTTGGAGTTATGACTGATCTTGGATTTAGCAATGGTTCTGCAATGGCACTTTATGAGCCTTTGATGGAAGCTAGCAGAAGCATTTCAAGAAAGCGTGATGAAGGTGAAAGAAGCGTCTTGATAGGTTAGCGCTTCAGTGTTTACTCGCTAAAGCTTGCAAAAAGAAGCATACTTATAGGATGACTTCAATGCTTTTTCTGCAAGCATAAAAAGGAAGAAGTGTTTTGATTGGAGAATAGGATAAATTTTTTCTTATTTTTATTTTCTTTTTTTAAAATATGCGCCGTGCGGGAATCGAACCCGCATCTAAAGCTTTTTCCACAATTTTCTGGGAAAATTGGTTACACTAGAATTCTGACGAATTCTGTGAACGCCCGCCCAAGCTTGGTCTGCCGTGGGAAGCTTTCATTCTACCACTAAACTAACAGCGCTTTAAATATAAGTACATTTTTATAGGTTTTAATTTTTATTATTCTTGAAAAAGATGGTTGTCAAAAAAGATTCTGGGAATAAAAACATCTGGTTGCTTGGGGGATCTAGCTTCTTTAATGATGTTGGGAGTGATATGATTACTCCTTTACTTCCTTTTTATGTTGCTTCTCTTGGGGGAGGCGGAGCAGCTTTGGGATTAATTGGTGGATTAAGAGAAGGGCTTTTAAGCATTCTAAAACTTTTAGGGGGGTGGTTCTCTGATGTTTCTGGAAGAAGAAAGCCAATTGTTTTTCTTGGTTATCTCTTTTCGATCATTTCTCGGTTTTTTTTGATTTTTGCTGTTTCTTGGAGGCAAGTTCTTACTTTTGTTTCTTTAGAAAGATTTGGAAAAGTTGGGGATGCTCCACGAGACGTAATTATAACACATTCTACAAAAAAAAGAGGAAGGGGTTTTGCATTACATCAGGCATTGGACACCTCTGGAGCAATTTTAGGTACAATTCTTGTCATTTTTTTATTTTGGTGGCTTGAACTAGGAATGAAGAGCATTATATTTGTCGCTTCTTTAGTAGCGTCTCTTTCATTAATCCCATTATTCTTTGTTAGGGATTATGAAAAAAAACCGGTTAAGAAAGGACTAATCCACGGAATAAAGGATTTAGACAAGAGACTTAAGTATTTTATTTTTGTGGCTGGTTTTTTTACTCTTGCTCATTTTGGATTGTATCTATTCTTAATTCTCCGAGCAGAAACAGTTATGGGGAGTATTGTCCGGGCTTTGGTCCTTTATGCGGTTTTTAATTCTTTCTGGGCTTTTTTTTCTGTACCTTTTGGTAAAATGTCTGATGTTGTTGGAAGAAAGAAAGTGCTTTTGCTTGGAGGGGTTTTGTTTTTGGTGGTTATCGCCGGATTTATGGTGGCAATATCATTTGCTCATTTTTTAATTTTATTTGCACTTTACGGGTTGGTTTATGCAATAATTCAGTCAAATCAAAGAGCCTTCGTTTCAGATCTTGCTGGAGAGATGAAAGGAACTGCTCTGGGATTATATGGGGGGATTGTTGGGATTGTAAGTATTGCCGCTGGCTTGATTGCCGGCTTGCTTTGGGATAAAAATCCTTTAGTAATGTTTTATTATCTTTTTGCAGTTGGCATTATTTCCTTGATATTGCTTTATTTTGTTAAAGAGGGAAGAGAGTTTAAGAATTAGTTAGGTTTTTATATGTCTAATATTTACCTTTTTTATGACGAAGAAATTTTATATTACCACGGCAATTGACTATGTGAATTCTGAGCCACATATAGGTCATGCATATCAGAAAATTATAGCCGATGTTCTGGCTAGGTGGCATAAGCAAAAAGGAGAAGAAGTTTTCTTTTTGACAGGGACAGACGAGCACGGCCAAAAGATTGCAAGAAGTGCCGAAGAAAAAAAACTTAGTCCAAAAAAATTTGTGGATGAATTAGCTCCAAAGTTTGAAGAGGCCTGGAAAGGGCTTAATATCGAGTTTAACAGGTTTATTAGGACAACAGACAAAGACCATCAAGAAGCGGTTAAAAAGTTTATAGAACTAGTTGAAAAGAAAGGAGATATTTGCAAAGGCAGGTACAAAGGACTATACTGCGAGGGATGTGAGGCCTATATTACTGAAAAAGATCTTATTAATGGAAAGTGCCAATTTCATCCAAATAAGGAAGTTAAAGAAATAGAAGAGGAAACCTATTTTTTTAGACTGAGCAAGTATCAAAAGAAACTTCTTGAGTTTTATGAAAAAAATCCAGATTATATCCTTCCAGAATTTAGGAGACAGGAAATTATTAATCGAGTTAAAGAAGGCCTTAAGGATCTTAATATTACAAGGTTAAGAGAAAATATGTCTTGGGGAATTCATTTTCCTCTTGATAACGATTATGTTATTTATGTCTGGTACGAAGCCCTATTGAATTACATTACTGGAATTGGGTGGCCTAAGGGGAATTTTAAAAAATTTTGGCCTGCAGATGTCGAGTTGTTAGGTATAGATAATGGATGGTTTCACTGCGTTATCTGGCCGGCAATGCTTTTCTCTGCCGGAATAAAACCCGCTAAAACGATACTAATCAATGGGTTTCTAACTTTCAATGGGCAGAAGATCTCAAAATCTTTGGGAAATTCGATTTCTCCATTTGAGCTTGTGAAGAAATATGGGGGCGATAGTTTGAGATATTATGTGTGCAGGAATTTTGTTTTTGGCCAGGATGGAGATTTTTCTGAGAAAGAACTAACTGCAAGGCATAACAACGAACTTGCAGACAAGTTAGGGAATTTGGTTTCTAGAGTCGCGGGTTTGATAGAAAAGAACGGGATTGAGAAAACAGAAAATAAATTATTAAAAAAACTTGGTGAGAAAGACATCGAAAAGAAAATAGAAAATTTTGAGTTTGACAAGGCACTTAATGAAATATTTGCTTTTATTGATGCATGTAATGAGTATGTTCAGGAAAAAAAGCCCTGGGAAACCAAAGACAAGAAAGTTTTGTATGAACTAAAAGAGGCTATACTTAGAATTTCTGATTTGCTATGGCCATTTATGCCGAATTCTTCTGAGAAAATAAAGGAGCAGTTTTCTGTTAAAAATATTGAGAAAGGTGAAGTTTTGTTCAAGAAGATAGAATAATTTAAATATAGGGTTTTCTTATTTCCTGGATGAAAAGAAGAGGGGTTTTAGAAGCCAGAGTTTTTATTCTCATGGCATCTATCTTCATAGTTATTTTTGTTGCTTTGATTGTGGCTGCAGTTATTACGAGCAACCAAGAAGAAAAGCAGATAAATCTTGCTGGCGGAAATATAAATAGAAATCTTGGGCAGCAGCTAGGCTCTTTTTTTAATGGAGAAGATCCTGATGAGATAATACAACAAAATAATCCTGATCCGGATGACGATGGAGTTATTGACGCTGATCCAGAGATTAATCCTGAAGATGACGATGATGGAGACGGGGTTGCAAATATAGACGATATAGATATTGATGGAGATGGGGTTTATAATTCTGAAGAGGTTGTTTTTGAATGTGGAGATACTAATGGAGACGGCATTCTTGATCAAACTGATTTGAGTGCAATAATAAGTTATGCTTTTGAAGGACTTGAAATTCCTTTTGGAGTCAAGGCTGATTTGAATGGAGATGGGGTTATTGATATATTGGATGTTACTATAATGATAAATCATATTTATAGAGGAAAGTCAGCGCCAACATGTATGCAGGAATCCAATAAACCCCCTATAATAGATGGTTTTGAAGGACAGGGGTACCTTAAAGCAGGAGTTACTTATGTCTGGAACCTGACTGCGAGCGATCCTGAAGGAAAATCTTTAATCTATCAAGTTAATTTTGGAGATGGAACGAATGTATCTGTTTTATATAATGTTTCTAGTGGAAGTACTAAGAGTTTTTCGCATAAATATTCTGATATGGGGAATTATTCTATTGGGGTTAAGGTTTCTGATGAAGAAGGATTAGATGTCTCAATAACAAAAAGTGTTGATGTTATGAAAGCAAATATTTTCTTTTGTGATTTTTGGAGCAATACCTCTATTAGCTTGAATGTTGGGTCTACTTTGATTGCCAGGGATGATAAGGGGGTTTTGATTGGGATTGCTAATCCAATAACTGTCGATGGCTTCTTTTTAATTCACACTTATGGAGATGATCCTTTTACAAGAGATATAGACGAAGGGCCGGTTTCGGGAGTTCCAATAAACTTTTATCTTGAAGATAAATCTTGCGTTCTTGTTGATGGGAGCAATACTTGGGTAGATAGAGGTTCAAAACAAATTACTTTATCCTGCACTAACGGGGGGGTTAAGAGTCTAACATCTTTTGCTTGCGGGGATGTTAATCAAGATGGAACTATTGATAAATCCGATGTTGAGACTTTGAAAGGATATGTATTTGAAGGAGCTGAAATTCCACCCGGAGTTGTTGATCTTAATGGAGATGGGTATCCTGATATTTTAGATCTTGCAATTTTAATAGATCATGTTTATCGAGGAGAAGAAGCACCGACTTGTGGTGCTAATGAAATGATATTTAGTTTATCACAATGCAATTCTGTTGCTCCTGGAGGAACATGTGAAATTCCTTCAGGCACTTATAACGAGCCTCTTATCCTTAGAGACGGCATAACTTATTCTATGGCTCCTGGTGCAGTAATAAATTGTTCATTTAGTACGTGTGGCGCGACTCCAGCAATTACTGATAATAACCAACCAGTAAATGCTAAGATAATTGGAAGCGGACAAGTTCTTGAAAATTACAGGGATGGTATTTCCATTTTGAATCCTTTGAGTGATGTTTCTATTACTCTTCAGAGCTTAACTCATAATGGAAGCGATGGAAATGCAATTTATGTTGAGAGTGGGAACTTAAAATTCAATGGGAACGTAAATTGTCTGCATAAATCGCCTTATGCTTGCGTTCTCATAAAACAAAATAGTGATAATGTTTTAATAAATGGAAATGTAAATTTAGCAGCATTGTCTTACTCTTATGGAATTTTATCAAGTGGAAAGAATGTAACTATAATAGGAAATGTGACTTCAAACAAAAATTCTGCACTTCATTGCTCTTATGGCTTTTGTCAGGTTCTCTCCGGATATCTTAAATCAACGAGCATGTTTGGATTTGAATTTAGCGGAGGCACAGCCTATATAAAAAACTCGGTTGTTGAAAGCAACGATTTGGTTGCTGTTGAAGGAGATGCTATCTCTAAATATGGTGGATTACTCTTAACAATTGAAGATTCCACTCTTCTTGCTACAAGTCCTGATTCTTACAGTGTTGGCTCACAGGACATTCCTCAGTCAGAAGGTGTTTATCTTATAGGAACAGTGCGCGCAAACCGGCCAATTCAGTCCACTATACCTGTATCTGGACCGGGGCAGTTAGTAATAATTAGTTAGAAATATTTATAGTTAATTTTATATAATCTTGTTCTTACTTATTACTGAAAAAGATGGTTCCAAATAATCCTAAACAACCAATTGCTGTTCCAAGACCCGCATTTGTAAATAAGCCCAAAAATCCCTCGCCTTATCAGAGATTTCCACCAAGACCCCCTTTTCAGCCAAAACTGAGTTCATTTCCTTCTAGATTTCCTACAAAGAAGCCAGACAAAAAGTCATTTGACAGCACACAGAAAATACTATTTATTGTTGGAGGAATAATCTTCTTGATTTTAATTGCTTTAGTAATCTACATCCTTATTGGTTCTGGAGAAGATGGAGAAGACACTCCTCCCGAATGTCTTGAAGATTCTGAATGTTCAAGTGGAGAGGTATGCAGGGGAGGAGAGTGCATAGAAGAGAATTTAGTTTATTGTGATGAAGGAGAGACAAGAGAGTGTGGGATTGATACAGGCGAGTGTTCTATTGGAACAGAATCTTGCTTGGAAGGAGAGTGGTCTGGAATATGCGACGGAGAGGTTGCCCCTACTGATGAGATTTGCGATAGTTTAGATAATGACTGCGATGATGAAATCGATGAAGATGATGTTTGCGGGAGCGGAAGTTCATCAAGTTCTAGTTCTTCTGGAGGGGGTGAAGAAAGCGAGTGTTTTTTAAATAACGGCAATTGCAGGTCTTCTTGCTTTAGTGATGAAACTGAAATTAGTTTTAATTGTGAAGATGTTTTAGATGTTTGTTGTGTTGAAAGCGAGGAGAGTTGTCAGGATGGAGAGGAAAGAGAGTGTGGTAGTGATGTAGGTCAGTGTAGTAGTGGATCACAAACGTGTGAGGGAAGTATATGGGGAAATTGCGAGGGGTCTGTAAATCCAGTTAATGAGACTTGTAATGGTTTAGATGACGATTGTGATGGAAGCATTGATGAAGGGGGGGTTTGTAGTTGTTCTAATAATCAAATTCGTGAGTGTGGAAGCAATATTGGAGCATGTAGAAAAGGAAACGAAACTTGTACTTATGGGGTTTGGGGTGCTTGTGTTGGGGCTGTAAATCCAGTTAATGAGACTTGTAATGGTTTAGATGACGATTGTGATGGAGTTATCGATGAAAGCATTTGTGTTTGTTTGCCCAGTCAAACAAGAGAGTGTGGGATAGATACTGGAACGTGTTCTAAAGGAGTTCAAAGTTGCGTTAATAATTCTTGGAGTAGCCAGTGTGTAGGCTCAATCAATCCCGCAACAGAAATTTGTGATGGTTTGGATAATGACTGTGATGGGGGTGTTGACGAAGGGCTTCAAAATCTTACTAATGGAAGTAATGTTGGGGAGTGTCGAAGCGAGATAAAAAGCTGCATTAATGGGGTTATGGTGATGCTTCAAACCAGAGTAAATCCTGTTGCAGAGATTTGTTACGATCTTAAAGATAATGATTGTGATGGTTTTGTCGATGACAATTGTCCTAAACTAAACGGAACACTTTTGGCTCAATGGAGTTTTGATGAGTCAAGCGGGGGTATTGCTTATGATTCTCTTGGAAAATATCCTGGAACATTAAACCCTCCTTATTCTAGAATCCAAGGATATGTTGGTGGGGCCTATCAATTTAGTAGCGGGGGGCACGTTCATGTTAAGCCTGCGCCAATTATTAAAGATCAACAGTTTACGTTTGAAGCCTGGATAAAACCAAACAGTATGAATGGCTTAACCTATACAGAAACACTTCTTGATGGGGGAGCTTATTATGGGTTGCATTCTCTTATCTTTAGATTCCATGGGTATAGTGATGATTGCTTCCATGCTTTAGCCTTTTCAAAAGGAGGAACCTATACAGATATTGCTTCTAAGAGCTGTGGCAGTTATTGGTTGGATAATAAGTGGCATCATGTTGCTGTGACCTATGATAATATCACTCTTAGACTTTATATTGACGGATTAAACGAGGCAAGTAAAAATGCCACAAATATAAATTTTCCAACAGCAAATGCAAGCTGGGATATTGGGACCGAGGTTCCAAATTATCCTTTTAAAGGAGGAATAGATGAAGTTAAGGTTTGGGATTATGCAAGAAAGACTTTCGATGGGGTGGCCCCGAGAGTGGAAAACATAACTCCGCAACTTGTTGTTTATTATAAGTTCGATGAGGGTACAGGAAGTATTGCTAAAGATTCAAGCGGGAATAGTATTAATGGAACAATCGGAACAACCCCCGAATGGGTTACTGGGAAAACCGGAAAAGCATTGAGGTTTAAGAATAATAATGCTAATTATGTTAGTATTCCTGCAGATTCTGAAATTAAATTTAAAAATAGTAATTTTACTCTGCAGGCCTTGATATTCTTGGAAGTGGATCCCGAGATTTATCCTGCTTCCAGCAACAACTTATGGCCCGTAATTCAGAAAAATGCCCAGTATTTTTTGAGATTTGAACCCTTTGCAGACTCAAAGAACTATTTCGTTTGCTCTACATATCCTTTTTCAAGCAACATTATTCCTATTGTCCAGAATTTTGATTGGCAGGTAGGAAGGTGGTATGATGTTAAATGCACTTATGATGGAAAAAATGTAAGAATTTATGTTGATGGTGTTTTAATGAAAACAGAACAAGTGGTTGTACCTGGAGAAATTGCTGCGACAAATATCCAGGTTGGCGGATTCACTTCTGTAGACGGCACATTCAACAAATTTCCTGGAAGCATTGATGAGGTGAAAATATATAATTACGTTGTTTAAAATGAAAAAGAAAAAAACTAGACTTGTCTTTATGCCCGGCACGTGGCTTGGGAAGTTTTCTTTAGGATTAATTGGTGGTATTTTCTTCTTGCTGATTCTGGCAGTTAATATAATTATTCTAATACAAGGGTCAAGGGATAATAACAGTTTTTTTGATAATCTTTACATTAGCATTCCAATGTTTTTTGCAGGAATTAGTGTTATAGGCGCCTTTTTTACAGGACTGATTTCTATTTTAAAATACAGGGAAAGGGCCATCTTTGTTTTTCTTATCACTCTTTTTGGGCTTCTAGCATTGTTTTTTATTCTTGGAGAGGTTTTAGTTCCGCACTATCCCTTATTTATTATATTGTAGATAATTTTATATATGTGTTTTTCTTGGGTTAAATAGAAAAGATGGTGTATCCAAACAATCCTAATTTTGGAAGATTTCTTGGGAGAAATCCAAATTATCAAATTCAGAAACAGCAAGCCCCTATTAGAATGGAACATCATCATTTTAGGCTTTTTGCGTGGGTTATAATCGCCGCGGTTTTGGTTATTTTGATTGTGCTTGTTTTTTCTGGGGGAAATAAAGAGAGAAACATTTTACCTAATGAAATTCAGGGGTTTAAGGAACAGCTTCTTAGTGATTTTAATCCTTCTTCAATTACGGGCCAGATTTCAAAAGAGTACGATCTTCCCAAAGGATATACTGAGTTCTGTGTTATTGATAAAGAAAATGTAGATATCTCAGATATTGTTGATAAACTTAAGGTAAGAAAGAGTAGCGATCTTGAATCTGGGAGAAATATATTTCTTTTGGGTAGTAAGGGAATGGTTTCTTTTTCAATTGAAGATGTTGTCCTTCCGGCGTATCCCTATTATTCTTGTATAGAATCTTCTAATGGGGGAATTGAAATGACTTTAGATAATCTGGCCGGAAAGACTCTTGTTAAACTTCCGCCAAATTCTGATTATTGCAGGAATGCACAGAATAAACAAAGTGACGATGGAAGCAATTTATGCAAGTATTTGGATGAAGTTTATTATGAAGGATATAAGGAGGGGTGTTGTAATAATTATGGTTTTTGCTGCTAAGAAATTTTTTGGAGTTTTTGCTCTTTTAATAGTGGCCAATATAATCTTTGTTAGCTCTCTTGAAGGTGATGTTAGGTGGGTTGCCACAAGAGCTTTGCACGAACAGATTGCAGGATCGACTAGTCCAGTACTTTCTGTTTCAGAAGCTGCTGCATTGATTGATTTTTCTTTAAATAATCCGAATGCCGATACAAGTATCTTTGGAAGCCAGTATGTTGGTTATTACGAGAGCGGATTAGATGAGTTTACTAAGAGAAGCAGAGAGGTGTATGCTGCAAATAAGATTAGCCCTTATCTCCCATGTGACACTGATGATGAATGCACAGCCAATGTGGGGGAAGGGTATTATTGTTATATTCCATTATCTTCTTTTAATTCGGAATTTGTGGGAGAATTTGTTACGCTTGAGAATAAACCAGTTAGTGGATTGGTGATGCTTACTACTTATAATGATTTTTTAACGCCTTCTGGCGGAGAGCAATGGAAATTAGGAACAACACAGAGCATTTCTTGGGCTGGGCGGGAGTCTAATTGCGAAAGAAGAATTGAACTTTTTTACCAAAAAGTTGGAGAAACAAATAGACACAGCATTGTCTATAAGTGTGATGATAGTTATCAAAATACTAATGACAAGTTTTATTATAGCTGGACAATACCTTCAAGTTTAACTCCCGGAATTTATCACCTCATTGCTGAAAGTATTAAGGATGGGGGGGTTTATAGGACAAGTGTAAGCAATAACTTTACTCTTGTTTCTGATTGTTATAGTGAGAGTTTTATGCCTGTAATTCCTTATGCAAGCTGCTGTCCTGGACAAAGTCAATTAAATTCTCCTGCAGGAACCTTGGAGGGAGTTGTTTGCACTGCGAAATGTGGGGATGGTGTTTGTGCTAGTGATTTAGAATCTAGTTTAAATTGTCCTCAAGATTGTGTTGCAAAAAAAGGTCTTTGTGTTCCTAAGGCTCCGGAAGTTGAATGTAATTATGATGCTGATTGTGCTGAAGGTTATGTTTGCTCAGAAAATAACACTTGTGTGGAAGCCCTTAGCCAAGAGTGTATTTATTATACAGACTGCGAGGAAGGTTTAATTTGTTCTGAAGATTCTTTGTGCGAACAATGTACCTCTAATGAAGAGTGTTCTGATACTTATGGGGGCGGATATACTTGCGATGCAGGAGATTGTGTAGAACGAGAGATTTTATGTCGTAGCGATCAAGAATGTATTGATGAACTTGGAGATGGTTTTGTTTGTGACTATTTGAATCCTTATAATCCTCGGGATATTTCTAGAATTCAAGCTGCAAGTGCGGGCCCTGGAGGAGAAAGCTATATTCCTGAAGATCGTCCTAATGATCCTATTGGGGTTTGTATTTTTTGTTCTCCTTTAACTTGCACTGGTTTAGGGGCGCAGTGTGGGACGGTTGGAGATGGTTGCGGGAGAAATTTGAGTTGTGGGTCTTGTAGTTCAGACAAGTTTTGCGGAGCTGATAATGTTTGTTATCCTGGTCAGCAGAATCAGATTAATTGCACAGATACTGACAATGGTAAAAATTATGTTCTTAAAGGAACAGCAGCTTTAAATGGAGGAAGCAGCGCAACTGATTCATGCATCTCTAATTCTACACTTACAGAATATTTCTGTTCAATAGTTAATGGGGTTAAATCTATTAGTTCTGAATCTAAAGAATGTTCTCTTGTTGCAGGATCTTCTAGTGTGTGTTCTAACGGAGCTTGTATATGCACTCCGAGCTGTTCTGGAAGGGTTTGTGGAGATAATGGGTGTGGAGGAAATTGTGGAAATTGCAATTCAACATCTACTTGTAATTCTGCAGGACAGTGTATTAGAAATTGCGTTCCAAAAACGTGCTCTCAGCTAGGGAAACAATGCGGGATGTGGAATAATACTTGTGGTGGAATAGTAACTTGCCCTTCTTGCACTTATGGAAATTGCATTAATGGGACTTGTGTTATTGAACAACCAGGATGTGTTCCACAATCTAACAGTACAACTTGTGCTAGCGCTCAGTGCGATAAAGTGAATAATTGCGGGGATGTTGTTGATTGTCCTCAGAGTTGTTCTGCAGGATATGTCTGCAGCACTTCTAGCGGAATGTGTTTAAGGTCTTGTGTCAGAAACTGCCAAGGAAAACAGTGTGGGGATGATGGATGCGGGGGAGTTTGCGGAAGCTGTAATTCTGGATATACTTGTAGTAGTAATAACTTGTGTGTTTTGTCGGGCAATGAAGAACAGGTGGGAAATATTAATTTTGATTTTGCAGGGATTGATACAGATTCTTTGTTTGTTGGACAGAAAGGATGGTGGAGAATGAAATCTAGCGATACTGGAGATTTGACTTATACTATTGATTACGGAGATGGTTCTGTTCCTGGAAGAGTTATGTATAGTCACGTTAATATTGGCTCTAATGGTGCAGAATTTACTCACACTTACACTAATCCAGGAACTTATAATGTAGTGATGATTGTTTCAGCTGGAGGTAGCTATCATAAAATCGTTGAACCTATAAATGTTTTATCGCAGCCTGCTTTGACGAGTGTTGTTGCAAATTATAATTTTAATGAGGGTGCTGGAATTGTTGCATATGATAAAAGCGGGTATAATAATGATGCTATTGGTTGTTATAGGGGAGCGGTTTGTATTAATAGGTTTACTCCTGGGGCTTGGGTGAGTGGAAAGACAGGCACTGGATTGAAAGGAGCTGGTCAAGTTCCCTATGATCCAAGTCATGATACCGGAACTTTCAGAATAGAAGCATCAATAAAGCCACTTGTGGATCTTAATAGTCCTTATGTTGGTGGAACCAGAACAATTGTAAGTAAGTCTGGGGTTTATGATTTGAGATTCCATAGTATTGATCCTACTTACGGTCGTGTTTTACAAGCAACTTTCTTTTTGCCGAGAGATCATGCCGATTTTTACAATGCTGCTGATTACAATACTTATGCTAGAAAAATAGTCGTCCCTTTTTCTGATTGGGGTATACAGAAAGATAGATGGTCTGATTTAAAATTTGAGTTTGATGGCAGAGTTGCAAAACTATATGTAGATGGAGTTTTAAAAAACACAACCACTCTTGATTCAAATGTTGGGAGTTACAGATTTTTTGGGGAAAGTATACAAGTAGGAGATGGTGGGGGAGATCTTGTTGTTGATGATATAAAGATTACAAGCTTGTCTCCTGTTGTTTATGATTTTGATCCTGTGATAAATAATTTTACCTGCCCTAGCACAACAATGGTTGATGAACCTATGAGATGTTTCTTTAAGACAAGTGATGCAGAAGATGCTTTAATACCTGGGCCTAATCAATTGAGGAATATTATTTCTTGGGGTAGTGGGGAACACCCTGGCTCAGTTATTGTATGGAATGTTAGTGGGGGATCTTCAAGCTGGTCCCATGTTTACACAAGAGCAGATAATCCGCATAGAGACAGACAGAAAACAATAACATTTACTGTTCAAGATAGTGCAGGGCATTCTGTTTCGACAAATAGGCAAATAACAATTTTATGGCCCCCAAACATTCCCCCACAATTTAGTAATTTCCAGGGGCCTGTAGATATGCTTGCAAACGAGAGTTTTGGAACCTGGAGTGTAAAGGTCATAAATCCAGAGGGTCCTGAAGGTTCTATGGGACAAACTGTTGCATGGGTTAAAGTAGATTATGGTGATGGAAGTCCCTTGGAAAGTCAGTATTACAAGAATGGAGATGTTTACAGCTTTGGGATGCATAAATACAAATCTACTGGGAATTATGCTCTGACATTTATTGCTCAAGACGGAAATGGGGATACAAATTCAACATCTTATAATATTCGAGTTCATTTAAGCGAGAAGTTTAATTTAGGAGATAGGGTTTCAACAAGAGTTAATGCTGGCTCGTTTTCAAGTATAGTGGCTAGGAGTCCTACTGTTAGATTTCCACCAGCAGGAAAAATAGGGACAGTTACTGCAGGGCCACTATATACTTATAATGTCGATACAGCTTATACGCACTATTTATATGCGAGAGATGTTTGGTGGTGGATGGTTAATTTCACAGGAGCTGATGCACAGTATAGTGGATGGATGTGGGAAGACGATCTCACTAAAGTTTAGTTAATTTTAAATAATCTTTATTCTAAATATTTTTATGGCAAAGGGAGAAGGATTGATCGACCGAACTTTAGATTATGTTTATGATCATAGTAGCACTATTAGGCAACTTGTTAGTATACCTTTAGTTTTTGGAGGAGCAATTGCTGGGACTTATGGATTGGTAGAAGAAAGATATCTTTTAGGAGCTATTGGTTTTTTACATGCGACTGGAGGACTGGCATTTCAGGCAGAAGCAGTCATAAACAATTATTTTATGATTAGGAGAGAAAGAGTAAATAGAAACCTAAGTTTGGAGAATATATCTTAATATGGAAAATATAATTTCGTTTTCAGACTGGCAGAAGCTTAATTTAAGAGTTGCTAAAATCTTGAATGCTGAAGAGATTGAAGGAGCTGACAAGCTTTGGAAGTTAGAAGTTGATCTTGGAAAAGCTATAGGGAAGAGAACAATATGTGCTGGAATTAAAGAGTTTTATTCTAAAGACGAGTTGAAGGGCAGGAAGATTGTTGTTGTTGAGAATTTGCAGCCAAGAAAAATGAGGGGAATTGAAAGCCAAGGCATGTTGCTTGCTGCTGTTAGCGACGATGAATCAAGTGTTGTTCTTGTAGATCCAGGGCAAGGTTCAAAGGAAGGCTGGAGAGTTAGCTAACTTTACGATAAACTTAAATATTCTAGTTTCTATTTTAGACTGAAAAGATGGTTCAACAAAATCCTAGTTTAATTCGTAGACCTATTCAGAATATTCCTAGACAAATTCCAAGGCAAAACTTTCCTCCAAGAAAGCCAATTCCTCCAAGATTTCCAGGAAAACCTCCATCCATGTCGGGTTCTTTTCCAGGAATTCCTCAAAGGAAACCAGAAAAAGACAAAACTAAAAAAATAATGATTCTTGCTGCAGCACTTGTTTTTATTCTTCTAGTTGCTTTAATAATTTTCTTAACTACACGATCAGGAGAAAATGGAGAAAATATTGTTCCAGAGTGTGCTGAGGATTTTGAATGCTCTAGTGGTGAAGTGTGTGATAATGGTTTTTGTGTTTCTTCAACTTTAGTTTATTGTGATGAAGGAGAGGTTCGTGAGTGTGGCAGTGACATAGGCGAATGCTCTATTGGAGCAGAATCTTGTGTTGGGGGAGAGTGGTCTGGGATATGTGATGGAGAAGTTGCTTTTACAGATGAAATCTGCGATGGCTTAGATAATGACTGTGATGTTTTTGTCGATGAAGAAGGTGTTTGTGATACTGGAACTGGAAATGGCGGGGGGAATTTTTATGAGTGTGTGAATAATAGTGATTGCATAAACAATGAGAATTGTATTAATGGTTTTTGCGTTAGTGATGTTGGTGATTTAAGCTGTTTGCCAGGGCAGACTAGATTTTGTGAAAGAAACGGATTAGTTGGATTTCAAATTTGTTTAAATGGTCAGTGGACTATTTGCAATGTTAGCACTATCGATCACTCAAGCGGTGTTCAAGAAGAGTTCTTTGTGTGGGGTAAAAATTATACAAGTCCTTTTGGAATTGGAGATGAGATCTATGCGAGGGGGTTTTTGAATTCTTGTTATAATATATCTGATACTGGAGTGTCTCCTTGTTTTGGAGTCGGAGGATTGCAGGTTGGAGAAATTGTTGACGGGCCTCAAAATTTTGATGCACCTGTTTGGATCAAAGTTTTATGGGATGATGGGCAAAAAGGATGGGAGATTATAGGTGGAAGTTATAAAGATTTGAGATCTTTGCCTTCAACTGGTTTTAATATTGCCGGGCATGCAGGAGTGCAAGGAAGTGCAGAGTCAATTAATGGACCAGCAAGAGATATTTTTAGAGATTCATTTTATCATTGGTGGAAAGTTGAATGGAATGATGGGCGTGTTGGATGGACAAGGGATTATGATATTGGTTTACATCAGCAAGGAATTGAAGATTATTATCTTAAAAAATTGGAAGTATTAGGGGGCGGAATGAATATTATCTCTACTGGAACAACTTTATCTGTGTGGGATTATCCTCATGAGAAGACAACGCCTCTTGCTTCAAGAGATGCTGGATCAAGAGGGATAATAACTGTTGGGCCTTCAATAAGTGTTGGAGGTCTTGTTATGTATAGAGTTAGATGGAGCGATGGAATAGAAGGATGGAGTGTGGGTGATTATTTATTATTAGAAGACTATGGCCGGGCCTTATCAAATGAGGGTAAGAAAATATTATCTACCGGTTCTACTTTGTCAGTCAGGGAAACCCCTGATAATGAGGGAAAGTTATTGGCTTCAAGAAATCCTGGAACTGAAGGAGTAATTTTGGATGGGCCTGTAAAAGCTGATAATTATTTGTGGTTTAGAGTTAGATGGAGCGATGGAATAGAAGGATGGAGTGTTGGAAATTTTTTATTGCTTGAAAAATCTTTTGATAATTTTTCTGTTGGCAATGGTATAACTCTTGCAGATGGCGTTGATAGCTTGAATGTCATGTTAGAACCGAGCTCTGATTCAGAAGTTATGGCAACAAGAACAAGAAGTGATCCTGTTGGGACTCCTCTTAAGTTGAATGATCCTGTTAAGAACCATTATCTTAGCGGGATAACAGGCTATGTTAGGTATTTTAACGAGGGTGAGTGGTGGAGGAGAATTAATTGGAGAGAAATGATTACCTACAAAGGTCAGGAAAATGTTTTACTAATTGGGTGGGTTAAAGAAGATGAAATAATGGTTATTGAGGAAGAGTTGAGAATTGGGATGGATGTTCATTCTGCTGGACATAATTTAGCTGTTCGAGCAACTCCAGGTGGTGAATGGTTAGAGGTTGCTTATGGTGTGGGAACAATTACTGGCGGGCCTGCTAATGCTAATGGGGATACTTGGCATAAAGTTAGATGGGGAATAAGCGGAACAGAGGGCTGGAGTGTTTCTGATTGGCTTGAGCCAGATTATTACTGGACTTTGGCCTAAGTTCATGAAAAGGATTGCTTTTTTAGAGAATAAGTTACTTAAATGTCGAGAAATTTTTAAGTTGGATTAATTCACTTCCTATACTTCTTCAGTTCAATAATCTCTATTTTTTTATGTGTGAATGCTTGTTTGATCTCTTCAAGGTTTGTGTCTTTTAATTCTGGATGGTGAACTATTTCTTTCTTGAAAGTCTCAAAGTCTTTCATTATTTTGGTGTCGATGACAATAAGCCTTTCGCCAAAATTTGTTTTAACATAGTCTCCTTTTCTGTATTTGCCGTATTCTGAAGCAATTATAATTGTGTGGAATCTGTCTTTATTTTCTAGAATATTTTTTATCTTTGCCTCTTCTTTTTGTGGAAGATATAGGAGTCGCATACATTTTATAGAATAGATTTGTTTAAATAATTAATCTTTATCTGTTTTTTATGCCGTTTATGTATCATAGAGGAAAAATTGCCAATATTGATAGAAGTAGTAAGAGAGATGATGGATTTATTTTAAGCAAGATAGAAGAAGCCATGGGGATATTAGTATTTAACAGGGGGAAATTAGTCCCTGTTTTGCCCTTTAGAGGTGATCCCAAATTTAGCGAAGTAGATCCAGAAAATTTTTTAGTGCCTTGTGCTGTTAGGTTAATAGGATTAAGTTGGTATGAAGTAGAGCATTTTCTTGATAATATTTCATCCATATCTCCTAGATATCAATTTCACAAAACTACTTTAGTTTTTATGGATGAAAGAAGAAGATTTTATCAAAGAGGTAGATTTCCTTGCAATACTTTCTTTTATTTTAGTAATTAACTTCTCAAACCAAAAGCCTTCAAAACTCTTTCAAGAATTCTTTCTCTGTCTTTGTCTGAGTCATACTTGATATTTAAAATTCTTGCTGCAATTTCCTTGTAAGCTCTTGCTGGTTTTGATTTTGGATGAGTATGGATGATTGCGTTCCTCATATTTAATGCTTCTTGAATTAATGTATCTTCTGGAATCATTCCTAGGATTGGAGCTTCAAGTATTTCTTTAACTGTTTCAGGAGACATTTCGAACTTATTTCTTTTTACTCTAGTTACAATAACTCCTTTAACTGGTTTCTTCATTTCTTCCGCAAGTTTTATTGTTTTTAAGGCATCGGTTATAGCAGTTATTTCTGGATTGGTGACAATAATCAGTTCATCTGCCATTTCAATTACTGCAACTGCTTCTCTCCCTAGGCCAGCAGAGCTGTCGATTAAGACATAGTTTGAAAGTTTTTTGAAATCTTTTTTAAAATCCTTCATTTTTTCAGGATTTATTTTTTTTAACTCCTTTATTGAGATTGAAGAAGGCATAATTTTAAGACCCGATTCGTGTTTATAAACTGCCTCGAAAGCATCTGCTTTGTTTTGAAGAACTTGGTTTAGATCAACAGGAACTTCTGGAGAATTTAAATGCAAGCCAATGTTGGGGGTTGACAAATTGCCGTCGATGATTAGAACATCTTCACCAAAATAGTTCATAGCAGCACCTAAGTTTATCGCGGTTGTTGTTTTTCCGACACCCCCTTTTCCAGATGTAATAACGATTACTTTCTGCATTTTACCTTGAAATTTTTTATAGAGTTAAGTAGTTTATGCTTTTACTCTAACTATGATAGAAGAAATTGTTTCACGCTGCTTATAAAGTTTTCTACTTTGTCTGCGTAGATTTTAAGCTGGTCTATTGTGACATTTATCTCCTTGCCTTGGTAGTAGATTTTTAAGGTAACATTTTTTCTGAATTCTCCAATTCTTTCTGTTCTTAGCTCTCGGATCTTTTTGAACATTAAATAAATATCAAGCATTTCCTGGAAGTTCTTGTCTTTTTTAAAGAGGTTTCTTACTTCTTCCAGTTTTCCTACAGGGTTTGTTGGAACTGATTTTATTTTCTTTTTTGCCTTAGCATGCTTTAAAATTCCATCTATGCAAAGATCTATCATCTCTTTCCACCTAAGAAGCAGATTTATAATTACGTCACAGGTTTTTGTATACTTTAAACTTACATATAGCAGGTGATCTGCGCTGATTTTCTCTTGGATTATATCTTCCATACACTAAGCTCTTTTTCTTCTTCAGAAGTATAATTTATTAGTGTTATGGGCTTTTTATACTTTTTTATACTTTGTTAACCAAGGTTTCTTTTGTTTTTTTAAGCAGATTTTTGCCAAGAATGAGAAACTCTTTAGCTTTTTCTAATGTTAAGGATTGAGATTGCATACTTTCTGATAAAATTATTATTTTGTTTTCTTTAACAAATTCAAAAGAACTTTTTTTATGTTTTTCTACTAGTTCAAAAAGGTCAAGAATTTTTTTTATTTCACTTGGTTCTATTCTATACCTTTGTGCACAGCTATCTATGAAAATTTTAAGGTTTTGTTTTGGATTATCACTTAAGTTTATTCTTTCCTTGATGTACTCATATTGCAGAATTGAATTTATGCAGTTATTTATTGCAATTTTTGTTTCCACCATTGTTTTTAATAATATTTTTTTGTCCTTTAGCAAAGGGAAGGTTACATAAAGAATATGGTCAATGGTTTTGAGCTTTTTTTCAGCTTCTTCAAGGCTTTTTAGTATCGGGTTCATTAAAATCAGAGATTTTTGGAATTAATATGAATTTTGGTGATGATTGGATTAGAGGTAAATTTATAAATTCAAATATTCTTTATACTATATCAAAAGATGGTGATGAACCTTTTGAAAAGGTTCCTAAACCAGAATTTGTTAGAATATGTTTAAAATAAAGCTCTCTAATAAGGTTTTTTACACACTTGTAGCTATAATTGTAATTGTTTTATTGGCTGTGGGAATTAATGCTTTAATTCCTGGCGTTGTGCCTAATCCTGGGCATGATATACAAACAATTTCTCCTCCAAATCCCTGCAATAGCGGAGAATATATTAGATTTCTTGGGGGATCATGGGATTGCGAGCCAATAACTTCTATAGGAGATATAACGGGGGTTATTGCTGGAACAGGTTTATTGGGAGGAGGCTTATCTGGAGAAGTCACTTTAAGTACTGATACTAATTATTTGCAGAGGAGAGTTACTGGATGGTGTGATCCTCCTTTTGGTGCAATTTGGAGAATTAATACAAATGGAAGTGTTGAATGTTCTTATTTCCAAGATGGCGGAGGCGGGATCGGAGACATCACTGCAGTTTATGCTGGAGTTGGTTTAACTGGTGGGGGGACAACGGGGGCCGTTACTTTGAATAATGGATTAGTAAATAGAAGATGTGCTGCAGGGCAGTTTGTTACGGGAGTCAGCCAGGATGGTATTTTTGAATGTTCGACTCCTTCTGGCGGGGTTTGGCCTGCTTATGGTTGGGTTTATGTGGCAACCGATGTTTATGACAAAAATGTTAATCCAAGTAACACTTGCCAGATAAATGGATTGTGGAGTTGTCCGGATTCTTCTGGAGAGATTTGCCGTACTAGTGGATTAACAAGTGACCATCTTGTTTGGGCTTCTGCCGGTTATTGGAGATGTGGTTCTATTGCTGGAGAATTAGAGTACGTACATTGTTGTGGACCCTGATTTTATCGGAATAAAAGATCTTTAACTTAATCTTAAAATTGCCTCAGCTAAATCGTTGTTTGTTTCTTCCAATGATTTTTTAGCTTTTTCCTTGCTTGCTCCGGTTTTTTCCATTACTGTTTTTATGTCTTCTTCTGAAATGCCTTGTTCTTCTTCTCTTGCATCCCCTGTTATCTGGAATGATTCCTGGCCTTGCATCTTGATTTTTGTGACGCTGGCTGGCTCAATTATGATCTTATTTCCGTCTTCTTTTTCAATAATAACTCTAGAAGAAGGTATCTCTTGTTGGGAAATTCCCATTTGTTTCATTACTGCCTGCATTTTTTTAGGGTCTATTCCACCAAGTCCGAACATTTTAAGAGAGTAAGCTAAGGACTATCCTAAATCCTATTAGTAAGACTATGAATACTATTACATGCGTTGGCTTTATCATAAATTTGCTTTCAAATTCTTCGTTGTATCTTAATAATCCCCCGAAACCAGATGGGACGTTTATTGATGTATCTGCCATATTAAAACCTACAGTTTTTTGTTAAAATATGGAGATATAGATAGTTTTTAAAAGTTTCTTAGTGTTTTCATTTAATGAAACTGAAAGATGTAAAGAATTGGGGCCCGGAAATAGAAAAGCCAATTAATGATGAATGGAAGAAGGCTGAAAAATATCTCTTTGACAAGAAAAGCAAGAAGAAAATTTATTCTATAGATACCCCTCCCCCTTATGTTAACTCTCCGATTCATATAGGACAAGCGGTGACCTACTGCTATATGGATTTTTTTGCTAGATACCGTAGAATGAAGGGCTTTCAAGTAATATTCCCTCTAGGCTTAGACCGGAACGGTCTTCCAATAGAAGTTGCTGCTGAAAAAGAGTTTAGTGTTTCTCCGTTTCAGGTTAGTAGGGAGAAGTTTATAGAATACTGCAAGAAGATTTTAGAAAAAACCTCTAGCGAGACAGAAGACACTTTTGCCAGACTAGGAATTTCATTTACTTCATATAAAAAAGGAAATCATATCGGAAGTGCTTATTTTACCGATTCTGAGGATTATAGAAGAGTGACCCAGGCAACATTTATAGATTTATTCAAGAAAGGTCTTGTTTACGAAGATTCTAGGATTAACAACTGGGATCCTAAGCTTAGAACAACCATTGCAGATTCTGAAATAGAGTATAAAGAGATTCCAAGCGATTTTAACTTTATTAAGTGGATTGTTAAAGAAACAAAGGAAGAGATAATTGTTGCCACAACCAGACCTGAGCTAATATGCACTTGTGGAATGGTTATTTTTAATCCCGGAGATAAAAGATACGAAAGCCTTGATGGAAAAACAGCAATTACGCCAATTTTTAATAAAGAAGTTAAAATCAAAGCCCACTCTTTGGCAGATATTGAGAAGGGGACAGGTCTTGCGATGATGTGTTCTGCAGGAGATCTCTCGGACATCCAGTTTTTTAGAGAGCAGAGGCTTAAGCCTCTTATTGCGATTAATACTGATGGAACCATGAATGAGCATGCCGGAATTCTTATGGGATTGAAGGTTAAAGAAGCTAGGAATAAAATTATCGAATTACTTAAGGAAAAAGATCTTATTATAAAACAAGATCACATTAACCATAGGACTCCTGTTTCCGAGAGAAGTGGCTTTGAGATAGAGTTTATCGAAATGCCAGAGTTTTATCTTAAGCAAATTGAGTTTAAGGAAGAAATTAAGAAGATAGCAAAAAAAATAAAATTTTATCCCCTAGAGTCAAGAAAATTACTGTTTGACTGGATTGATTCTTTAAAGATTGATTGGCCCATTTCTAGGAGAAGATTTTATGCAACCCCTATTCCCTTATGGCATTCTGAAGATGGTAAAAAAGTTGCAATATCTGACGGGAAAGAATATTGTGAGCCTTGGAAGGAAAAACCAAAAGAAAATTTTGAAGTTTATATGGAAGGAAAGAAAATTGGAAAAGTTAAAGACTTCAAGGTTAAATGGGTTGGAGAGGAGAGGGTTTTTGACACGTGGATGGACTCATCTATCTCTGAACTAGTCCTTTTGAAATACAAAGAAGATGATGTTTTTTTTAAGAGAGCTTATCCGGTAAGCTTAAGGCCGCAAGGAAAGGAAATTGTTAGGACTTGGCTTTATTATACTCTGCTTAGGGGTTTTTTAGAAACAAAAAGACCATGTTTTCAGGATGTTTGGATTCACCAACACATAGTTGATAGCAAGGGATATAAGATGTCTAAAAGCAAAGGAAATAAAATCGATCCACAGGAATTGCTAAGCAAATATGGCGGAGAAGCCATCAGATTGTGGAGTGCAATTGAAGGAGATCTTTCAAAGCAAGATTTGAAATGCTCTGAAGAAAAGATTAATGCGGAACTAAAGACCATAAATAAAATCCTTAATGTTTCTAAATTTGTTTTGCTCTTTGACAAGCCGAAATCAAAACCAAAATTGACAAATACAGATCAATTATTTGTTGACTACCTTGACCAATTAACTCTAGAAATTGATAAAAGCTATATGGATTATGATTTTTATCATCCAGCAATAAAGCTTAGGGGATTTTTGTGGGATATTTTTGCTTCTAATTATCTTGAGTTAATCAAAGCAAGAGCCTATAATCAAGACAAAAAATTTAGTGAAGAAGAATCTAGGTCTGCGAAATATACCCTTTATTATTTATTAGAGGGATTTTTGACTTTAGTTTATCCGATAATTCCAAAAGTAACAACAATCATAGGTGCTGATTTGGGCATTGAATTTAAAGAATTTCCAAAGATAAAAGGAAAATTTAATACTAGATTAATTGATAAACTTGTGGAATTTAATAGCATGGTATGGAAGAAAAAGAAAGATCAAGGACTTAGTTTAAGGGAGGGCATTAAAGATATTAAAATACCTAAGGAGTTAAGATCTTTTGAGAAGGATTTAAGAGCTACTCATAATTTAATTTGAAATGAAAATAACTAATCGGCCTAATGCCTTAAGTTATTTTAAGGAAATAAGATGAAAATAACTAAGGAAGAAATGGAGGAGCTTATTGAAGAGCTTGAAACTTATAAAGGCAGGGCTACAGAACTTATTACTGTTTACATTCCTGCAGGTCAGAATATTTATACTGTTTCAGATCAGCTTGAAGCTGAAAAATCAACTGCTAAGAACATTAAATCAACCAGCACTAGGAAGAATGTTGGAAATGCCCTAGATAAAATAACAAGGCAACTTAAAGAATATAAAAAAACCCCGGAAAACGGACTTGCGATATTTTGCGGGAATATTTCCAAGGTAGAAGGACAGGATGATCTGAGGATTTGGGATATTGAAACTCCAATGCCCCTTAAAACTAGGATGTACAGATGTGATAAGGAATTTATTCTTGATCCTTTGAAGGAAATGATCTCTGTTAAAGAGGTATTTGGATTATTGGTTATGGATAGAAAAGAAGCCGCTATTGGTTTGTTAGAAGGAAAGAGAGTTGAGGTTTTGCAGAAAATGACTTCAGGGGTTCCTTCTAAGGTTAGGGCCGGGGGGCAAAGCAGCCAGAGATTTCACAGGATTACAGAAGGACTTACCAAAGAGTTCTATAAGAGAATAGCTGAAGAAATGAAGAAGATATTTTATGATATGCCAAAACTAAAAGGAATTTTGGTTGGAGGGCCCATACCAACTAAAGACGAATTTCTTGATGGAGAGTATTTGCCCACTAGGTTGCAGGAAAAACTTATTGGCAGAATAGATATTGGTGGAAGCGACGAATCTGGATTAAAAGAGCTTGTACAAAAAAGCCAGGATATCCTTGCTGGTCAGGAAATTATTCATGAAAAAAAGATTCTTGAAAGATTTTTTAACACTCTTGGGCAAAGCCCAGACCTTGCCGCTTTGAAAGAAGAAAAGACAAGAAAAGCCTTGGAATATGGGGCAGTGGATATTTTAATCCTGTCGAAAACAATTAATAAAACTCTTATGAGAGAGCTTATTAAAATAGCAGAGAACACGGGGGCTAGTTTTGAAATTGTTTCTATAGATACAGAAGAAGGAGAGCAGTTTAATAATTTGGGGGGTATAGGGGCTATATTGAGGTTTAGGATATAGTATAGCCCAGGAATATTAATTTAAATGATTGAGAAATTTCTGAATTCTCTGGGGGATTTCTTTAAAAAAAATAATCTTTTATTGGTTTTGTTTTTTTTGTCAACAGGTCTCTTTTTTGTACAGCACCACCAACAGCTGTCTTGGGATTTTTCAGCTTATGTTCTTAATGCAAGGTATTTCTTTTCAGACGGAGGTTATTTTGAGATGCTACGGCCCCCATTGGTTCCATTTATTGTTGGCGCTTTTCTTTTCTTGGGAACTTTTGCAGAGTATTTGTTTATACTAATCACTTGTGTCCTTTTCCTAGTGGCTATTGTTGATTTTTCTGATACTATATACAGAAAAAAACTAATTGAGAAAGAAAATTTGAGAGTTATCTTTTATTCTCTTGCTTTGGGGGTTTATGCCCTTATTTACGGTTTTATGGCTGGAACAGAGCTAATATCGATTTCTTTTTTAACTTTATTCCTCTCTTTTGTTCTCAAGAAAAAAGTTTCTGGACATTTTTTGGCTCTTGGTGTACTTTCAAGATACAACCTTTTTATTTTCGCCCCATTTCTTTTTTTTAACAAGAGTTATAAAACTATCTTGAAGAATTTTGGGCTTTTTGTTTTAATAATCTCTCCGTGGCTTTTATTCAACTATTTTAGATATGGGAATTTTTTTGCAAGCATAATAGATTCTTTCACCCTCAACGTTTTAAATCGGGGATATCTTTATGAGCCTTTTGCAATAAAATCCTTATTTTTGGTTATTGGGTGGTTTTTCCCATTTTTCATTATCGGACTCTTTATAGCAATTCGCAACATATTAATTAAAAAGGATCTAAGGTTTGAAAGTTTAGTTTTTGTTATTGTTTCTACACTTATTCTTTATGATTTCATGACAACCCCTCAAAAAGATTTAAGATATCTTTTTAGTTTTGTCCTGCCGGTCATATATTTCTCTGGGGTGGGCGTTATCTTTTTAGTTGAAAAATTCAAAAAAATAAAGGATATTCAGATGATTTCAACGCTTTTTTTCTTTATTGTGGCTTTGATAACTATCCTAATACTCACTATAGGATTTCTTGGCCTTAATAAGAGCCAGGTATATCTCGATGCTGCTAAAGATATAAAATCTCTTGGCCTGGAAAACTGTGAAATTCTTTCTCCTTTTTGGGTCTTTGTTTCTTACCATCAAGATAATGTTTATCCTTATGATGATACTTCTATTAGGGATCTGGTTTTGAAGAATAGAACCCTCTTGATGTTTAAGAATACCAGTCATATAGATTTCACCCCCATAGACTTAAACCAGTTTAGTGATCTTGTCTTTTATGAGACCAAGGACTATGTTTTTTACTCTTTAGGGCCCGTAAATTGTTCTCCAAGATATACTTATGATGTTCCCTATACCCGATATAAATTTTGTCCCAATTTGGCAAGAAGAATGAATGGCCTTGGGTTTGAAGAAGAAATTGAGAAATTGTGCTTTACTTTCAATAGGAATTAAATATCTTTAGAATTTCATTAATGTCTGGAAGATTAATAATCCTTTTAAATACCCGGACTTTTCTTACAATATGGATATCAACAGTAAAACAGCAGACGAAATTGATCAGGCGAGAGAAAAAGAAGATTTGAAAAAGCTGGAAGCGGTGTTCTTTGTTTCTGGCAGATTTTTGTCTATGGCAGATTTAATTTCCCTAAGCGATTTAAACCCAATAATAATAAATGATTTAATAGATAAATTAAAAGAGAAGCATGGTAGAGATGACAGCGCTTTGCAGATTATAGAAAAAGGAGGCTTATGGAAGATGGATGTAAAGCCAGAGTATACTGGGTTGATTAATCGATTAGCAACAGGAAGCTCAGAATTCAGCAAGGCAGAGCAAGAGACACTTGCAATTATTGCATATAAGCAGCCAATAAAGCAATCGATTATTATTAAGATTAGGGGAAACAAGGCTTATGATCATGTTAAGAAATTTGCGGATTTAGGGCTTTTAAAAAGGAAGAAAATAGGACACACAAATGAACTTAGTTTAAGCGATGAATTTTATGATTATTTCAGTATTTCTGGGGAAGAGAGCGGTGAGAAACAAAAAGTAGATATTAATATAAAAGATGCTTAGAACAGCATCGCTTCAAATCGTTTTAAAATGAACTTTTAAAAAAGGTTCCCAAAAATAGAAAAACTAAAATGTTTAGAGAAGTAAACTTCAGATTATTTTAAAGGAATAAAGCTAAAATGTTTAGGGATGTATTAATCTTTTTGTCCGCTTATGTTAGCCTATTTGCAGTTACGTATTATTTGCTCTCTTTTTTAAGTGCAAAGGAAAAGAAAGTAGTGGAGATTGCCTTTAAGGATCTGCCTAGCGTTACAATCGCCATTCCAGCACACAATGAGAGTGACACCATTATTGAAACCATTCGCTCTGCGCTTGAGTTGGAGTATCCCAAGAATAAGCTAGAGATAATTGTTATTGATAATGCAAGCAAGGATGATACTTACAAAAAAGCCATCTCTTTAAAAGATTCTCGTTTAAGGGTTTTTAAGGAGACTAAGGTGGGCAAGGGAAATGCTCTTAATCTTGCCCTCAAAAAAGCAAGAGGCGAGATCTTTGTTAGTATGGATGCAGACACGTTTGCAACAAAAGAATCATTGAAGAGAATGGTCAGATACTTTGCAGATCCGGGGGTGATGTGTGTTACCCCATCTATGACTGTCAGAAACACTAAAAAAATTCTTGAAAAAATTCAGCAAATAGAATATTTTTTGGGGGTTTATCTTAGGAAGGCTTTTTCTACAATGAATGCAATTCATGTAACTCCTGGAGCATTTTCTGTGTATAGGAAGAGTTTTTTTGACAAAACTGGAGGATATGAGGCAGATAATATGACCGAAGATATGGAGGTTGCACTCAGGATCCAATATAAGAATTATAAAATAGAATGTAGCGATGATGCAGTTGTTTATACTAAGGTTCCAAACAAATTTAAGGATCTTCTTATACAAAGAAGAAGATGGTATTATGGGTGGATTCAAAATATATTAAAATATAGGAGGATATTTTCCAGGGATTATGGGGAGTTGGGGACGATTGTGCTTCCTGTAGCTATAATCACTATTTTTCTTGCAATTATCTTAACTAGTTATTTGGTTTTTACTGCTCTCTCTGATGTCGTACGGGAAATAACCTTGCTAAACACGGTTAATTTTGACTTTTCCAATAAGTTTAAGTTTAGCGAGTATGTTGCAGAAAGATATTTGTTCTCATTATTCAGCGATCCGAAATTTCTGATACTTATAGTTTTTATCGGAATTACTTCTATGTATATGGTTTTTGCCAAAATGAGAGTTAAGCAGCATAGTAACATTAAGTTTAGCTTACCTATCTTTTTGATTTTATACTCTTTTTTATTGTCATTTTGGTGGCTCTTATCTATTGTTTATGCCCTTTTTGTGAGAAAAATTTCATGGAGGTAGGAATAAATATAAAAACTGTTAATTATAACTTTCAAAATGGAAAATAACCGAGATATAAAACCCCTAAGAGTTTTTTTGGCTTTTTTAATAGCTACCTTCATATTGATAACTATCTTCTTGATAAGTTTTTCAGTTGCATACTACCGATCGCAGACAATAAATGATGATCAGGAGAAGATAAGATATAGGCTTTTAGAGCTTAGTTTGCAAGAAGAACTTTCCAATCAATGCGGAAGCTCCTTACTAAGTGCTTTGTCGTCTGACTTAGACAATATGGGGGGTTCTCTTGGAATGCTTGAAGATAAACTCGGCAAGAATGATCCAGATGTTTTAGAGCAAAAAAAGACATACACTATGCTTGAACTGCAACATTACCTTGTTTCCAAAAGGCAGAGTTCTTTATGCGGTGAAGAAATTAAATTCATACTATTCTTTTATTCAAATGGTGAAGAATATAAAGAAAAGGCAGAAGAAATAGGATATATCCTTTCCACAGCTAAAAGAAATAATCCTGAAGGAATTATGGTTTATTCTTTTGATTATGATTTAAACAGCAACATGATCTCTATTTTAAAAACAAAATATGCTTTGACAGGACCAAACGTGCTTGTTGTGAATGATGAACTGATAGGGAGCATTGATTCTATTGATGATTTAGATGAATACCTGGAATAGAAACATTAAAAAAGGAGATGTTTGTGTTTTATGGCATGGCAGAGTGTTATAGGTGCGGGAAACTTGGGAGCGATGTCAGGCTTTTCGACGCTATTTCTAAGGACGGTGTTGTTCAGATCTGCGAGGAATGCTCAAGACAGGATAGCCTTCCAATAATCAAAAGGCCGACTACATTTCAGCTGAAGGCCGCAGAAACCCCCTCTAGTGTCTATGAAAGGCTTTCTAGAATGCGAGGTTTGGATCCTGTAGAACATATGGAGAAATTTTCAAAAGTTCCTGTCAGGAAAAGAGCCTTGTCTTCAAGAGAGGAAGTAAGTATGAGGCAACTTGTTGAAAAGAATTACAAGGAGAAAGAAAAATCAGCGCCAAGGGCCGATTTAGTTGACAATTTTAACTGGGTTATTCAAAGGGCAAGAAGGCTTAAGAAAATAACTCAAGATCAGTTAGCTCGAGAGATAGGAGAGAGTGAGGCAGTTATAATTATGGCAGAACGGGGGGTTCTTCCTGAAGATGATTATCGGCTTATTAATAAGCTTGAGGGATATTTAGGAATAAAATTATTGAAAAAGAACCTTGTTAACGATATTAGTGGGCCATTCGCGGGTTCTTCCTTACTTGTTAAAAAGAAAGATCTTCCAAAAGAGCTTAATCTAGAAGACCCTAATTCTAAGGGGCTGACAATTGCCGATCTTAGAGATATTAGAAAGGATTATGAGAAGAGGGAACCTGAGCTTAAAGAAGAGATAGAAGGGGATATTATCATTAATGAGGATGTTGAAGAAGAAAAACCATAAATCTCACATCATTTTATAATCTGGATCTATGGAAGAAAAGTAAACCGAAGGCTTTTTAAACTAATTCTGAATTTTGTTATTATAATGGACCTGAAAATACTTAAATCTGAGAAAGACGAAATGGAGATTGAACTTGGCAATTTGACTATTGCTGAGATTTTAAGAGTTTATCTCAACAAAGATAATGATGTTAGTTTTGTTGCATGGAAGAGAGACCATCCTACCGAGAAGCCAGTACTTAAAGTTAAGACTAAAGGAAAAAGCGCCAAGAAAGCAATTAATGACGCTATTTCTGCAATAACCAAGGATTTAGATAAAACCCTTGAAGATTTTAAGAAGTTAAAATAGTGCAACAATAATTTTTATTAATCCCTTTTTCTTTATGATTTGTGCATGGGTCTTGATCAAGAGGATTTAGATAAGACTCCTTATAGGGGATCTCCGAATGTTGAGGCTTATTATCTAGCACAGCCTTTAGAGGTAAGAAGACTAAGCAGGAGCCAGCTTGCAGAGCAATATCCTGCACTTTATAGGAAGCTTTCAAGGGCTGGAAAAATAAGTTTAGTCCCAAGATTGCCGCATGCGAGAGCAGGGCATACTAGGCCATTGGATAGATTAGAGGTGGAAAAGATAGTTTCTTTGACAAGCCGAGGTTTTGGGCCTTCTTTGGTTGCAAGAATTTTAGGGCATGATAGAAAGACGGTTAAAAAATATGCCCCTCATTAGCATTCTTCTACAATAATGCTTATTAATTTACAAAAACTTGATATCTTATGGTAGGTAAGGTAGACAGAATTTCTGCAGGAAGTTTTGACTTGAATAAGTGGCTTTATGGCGGCTACGAAAAAGGCATTATAACTATGGTCGCCGGGCCTCCCGGATCAGGGAAGACCAATTTTGCAATACTTGCGGCATGCAGCTTAGCCAAGAAAAATGGCAAGATTATTTTTATAGACACAGAGGGCGGTTTTTCTCCAGAAAGGGTTAAGCAAATTGTGGGGGAAAATTACGAAGAGATCTTAAAAAACTTTTTTTTGCTAGAACCTAAAAGCTTTGAAGAGCAGAAGAAGATATTCCAGAAGCTGCTGGAAAGAGTAAAAAAAGACCAGATTGGAATGATTGTTATTGATAGCATGGCAATGCTTTATCGTTTAGAGCTCGGGGATGCAATAAAATCTCATGAAGCCGTTTTAGTTAAAAGTGTTAATAGGGAAGTTGCTAAGCAGATGAGAACTCTTGCAGAAATTGCAAGAACGCTAAATATTCCGATAATAATAACTAATCAGGTTTATCGGGAGTTTGTGTCAGAAGAAGAATGGAAAAAGGGAAAGCAAGGAGAGACAAATATTGTTGGAGGAGATTTATTGAAATACTGGAGTAAGTGTATTATTGAGTTAAAATTAGATGGGAAGAAAAGAACGGCTGTTTTATTGAAGCATAGGAGCCTGCCCAAAAAAGAAATGAATTTTGAAATAAAAAACGCCGGAATTTTTAGAAGAGGCTGGATCTAAAGTTTTTTAAACTAATAATTTTGGTATGTTGATGGCTGAAGTGAGAACTTTGGAAGATCTGGCTAAGGAATGTTTTGTTCTGTTAGACCCCTCCGTTCTTATCGGCTCGCAATCTGCTCCGCGGGACTTTTTATTTCCCCTGGAATTTTTAAATGAGGTTATTGATTCTATCTATTTATTTAAAAGGGCTGTTGAGGCTAATCCTGGGAAGATTTTAGTGACTGTTCCTGTCTGTGAAGAATATTTCTCTAATGCAGAGGATTTTGATCATTATAGAAAAATAAAACTCTTGGACGCCTTTAGAGCTACTGGGGGAATTATTGATTTTGAAGGGCTGGAAAAGAGTGTTTATGAGATGCTTAGACGTTTCTCTATAAATTCCAGAATTGCTTATGGAATAAGCGAGGCTGATGCTGACATTGCAATCTCGGGAATTGTTCTAGCTAGGCATAGGGGGCCCACTGCAGTTGTTTCTAGAGATAGGAATTTACTAAAATTTTTGAGAGATCTTGCTGTAGTAGTTGAAATGCATAAGGGTTCTTTAAGGGCTTATACTAGGAAATCTTTTGACAAGTTTAAAAGAACTTATCTCTAAGTGACAATGCATTAATTTAAACTTTCTATTCTTGGTTGTTAAATGCAGGATATTAAATTTGAAGTCATAAAGAAAATAGCTGAAACCAGATTTAAATATAAAGATCTGGGGAGAGTTTCTCATCTAGACAGCAACTCTCCTCCCAGTGTGTTTATAGGAAGTAAGTTAAGGTATCCACAGGTAAATGTTGGCATTATCAGTCCTTTGGAGAGAGATGAAGAAGCGTGGGTTTATGACTCTCCAGACTACTGGGCAACCAATAATTTTGGAATTCACGATGTTGTTAAGATAAGAGATTCCCTCTTAAACTCAAGGTTTCAGGCAAAAGTATTAGATGCCCGGAAGAGCCAGAAATTTGTTGAGATCGCACAGGAAATAGCTATTGCTTCTAAGCCAGTGGATGTTGAAATAGAACTTGAAAGAGATATTAAGGTGGGAAGGGATAAAGATAGGGTTCTGACCCCTAACGGAATGAAAGCTCCCTTGAAAAGAGCCAGGGTTACAAGTAATGTTAAGGTTGACTTGAAGGTAGACAGAGTAATTAATGATGAAATAAAAGCCGGTGAGGGTATGGAGTATTTGTATAAGAATAATTTTAGCGAGTACACTTTAAGTAAAATTTTGAGTGTGGGGGTCCTTGGATTGAGTAAAAATAAAAGATTGGTTCCTACTCGATGGAGCATTACTGCTACAGATGACACCCTTGGTAAGAAAATTATCGAAAGAGTTAGAGATTACAAATGGCTGGAAAATTACGAATTATTTTTTGGGAGTTTTTTAGGAAATCACTATCTTATTATGCTGTTTCCTGGGGTTTGGAGCTATGAGCTTTTTGAATTGTATCTGCCTGGTAGCTCGTGGAATCCTAGCCATATAATCAAAGCATCAACCGATTACGAAGGATTTGAAGGAAGAAAAACTTATGCAAGTAATACTGTTGGGGGTTATTATGCTTCTAGGCTTCCTATACTTGAATATCTTGATTCAATTAAAAAACAAGCTTCTATTTTAGTTATCAGAATTGAAACCCCTTCTTATTGGGCTGCTCTGGGGGTTTGGGTTGTAAGAGAGTCTGTAAGAAAGGCTCTTGCAAATAAAAAGTTAGAGTTTCCAAGTAAGGAAGAATTAATCGAAAGCTCAAGGAAAATCGGGATGATAAAATTTGGATATGATAATAAGGATTTGTTAAAAGGCAGCAAGTTGCTTGAAACTTTGAAAACGCAGAAGAGTTTGAAGGAGTGGTTTTAAACAATCTCTTTTGGTTCATAATCTACTGCAAGAGGATATCTATCCATTATTTCTTGTGCTCTTGCAGAAACTCTTTCTATTTGGGATTCTGCCTCTCCGATAAATCTTTGATTGTCTTGCAATATTCCTTCTATTGTTTCTTCACTAATTCCTTTGTCTCTGAACAAAGATTCATTCGCAAGTAATTCTGCTAGGTTATTTCTTTCTATCCCTTCTTCTCTCATTCTTAAAGCAACCGCCTTTGCATGTTTCTTTATTGTTGCATGAGCTTCTTCTCTTCCAATTCCTCTTTGGACAGCTTCTGCAAGAATTTGTGTTGTCGCTAAAAATGGAAGATACCTATCTAATTCTTTACTTATTATTGCAGGATAAACTCCCATTTCGTTTAAAACAGTAAGAGTTGTTTCACATAAAGCGTCGCTCGCAAAAAATGCTCCCGGAATTATTACCCTTCTCATTAATGAGCAGGAGACATCTCCTTCTTCCCATTGTTGTCCTGAAAGTCTGGAAGCACCATCCTGATATGTTTTGATAAGTTCTGCCGCACTCCATATTCTTTCAGAGCTTCGTGTATTCATTTTATGGGGCATTGCACTGCTTCCTACCTGTCCCTCTTTGAAGCCCTCTGTTACTAATTCATAGCCCGCCATTAATCTTATTCCATTGGCAAAGTTTTCTGTAGCTGCAGTTAACCATGCTAAATGAGAAATCAACTGATAATCCAATGACCTTGTATAAACTTGGCCTGGAGAATCTAAAATTCTTCCAAATCCTAATTTTGTCATAACAAGTCTTTCTAATTCTTCAACTTTTTCAGAACTTCTTAAAAGAGTTTTCATATCTGCCTGTGTTCCTACAGGCCCTTTAATTCCTCTTAGGGGATAATTTGCAATAAATCTTTCAAAAGGCAGTAAGTTTTCTATTAATTCTTCCTCCCACATTGAAATTCCCCTTCCTAAAAGGGTGGGTTGTGCTGCTTGATGGTGAGTTCTTGCTGAGAGCATTATGTGTTTATATGCTTGAGATTTGTCATTTAAGTGTCTTAAAATAGAAACATATTTGCCCAAAACAATATTTGAGACATCTAGAATCTGTTTTTGCTCAACATTGTCTGTAAGATCTCTTGAAGTCATTCCTAAATGCAAATTTTGAGACATCTAGAATCTGTTTTTGCTCAACATTGTCTGTAAGATCTCTTGAAG
>CAZUTV010000005.1:52681-69043 GCA_964623495.1 Candidatus Woesearchaeota archaeon
TCATTCCTAAATGCAAATATTCTCCGGCTCCTGCAACTTCAATAAATGCTTTTATCCATGCGTCTATCTCGTGCCGGCTGCTTTTTTCAAGTTCTCTGATTCTTTCAAGGTTAATATTATTTCTAGCCGCCACAAATTTATCAATTTCTAATTGGGGAATGTCTATTCCTAATTGTCTTTGATAATTCATAACAGAAATCCAGAAATCTCTAATTCTTCTTTGCTTTCCTATTGGAGAATAAGGTTCACCCACTTCTTCAGTGACATATCTATCTGCCAAGACGTCTGGAATGAACATATGTCCTATAGAAATTCTTTCTTTTTAAAAATTATTGCACTCAATTAGCTTTATAAACTTAAGAGCTATATTATAATTAATTAAATAAAAGAGGTAGAAAGAAAAATGTGTTGCAGTAAATGGTGGAGTGCGCTTTTGGCATTAGTTGTAATTGTCTTTACTTTGTGGGCTCCTACCGACTGGACAAAGTGGCTTGTTGTTATTGCTGGCTTGATTATCTTATATCATGCCTTTATGTGCAAGAACTGCTATTGCAGCGAGAAGCCAATGTCTAAACCCAAAAGAAAAAGATAATTTATTTTTTTGTTTTTTATATTTTTATCTTGGGAGCATCTAAATGATTTCTGTTTTTTCTAGATCTAGTTTTTCTATGGGGTTAATTGGAACTGTCCCACTAGCTTGGTATTTAATGGGTTTATCTTCGTCATTAGAGTATCCATCTTTTTTGGATTATGTATTTATTATATTCCCCATATTAGCAATTATATTCGGGGTGTATGTTTATTATAAAGATTATTCAACCTTGGATAAAATATTTGCTGGTCTGGGTTTTATTTTTGGTTTAGCATCAATTATCTTTAGAATTATTACTTTCTTCTAATTTTCTTTTATATTCTTCTAGCCTTTGCTTGTTTACTTCACAATCTTTGTTAAAGCAGAAAAACCACGGCTTTTTACCTTTTTTTATTGACATTAACATTGGGAAATTGCAGGACTCGCATGTTTTGTCTGTCTTTTTTATAAGAGAGTTTGGGGGTAGAGAGTAAGTGTTTTTGCAGTCAGGATATGCATCACATGCAACGAAAGACCTTCTATTTGTCTTAGAATACATAATTGTAAGTGTGCCTTTATTGCATAACGGACAGGCAACCCCTAGCTTATTTTCTTCCCTTTCGTTTTGCCTTTTTTCTGTTTCTGCCTTAACTAGCTCCTCACCAATCTTTTTTTCGTTTTTTATAAAATCTTTTGAGATCTCCTCAATAGCTTTTTTAGCCTTTGTTATTATCTTGTTTTCCTTCTCTTGATTTTTGTTCTGTGTTTTTTGTATGGCCTCCATAGCATCTTCAAAACTTCTTGTTAAATTTTCGTCTATAATCACAGGGGAATATTTCTCGAGAGTTTCGATTATTGACATTCCTAAAGGGGTTGCCTCAATGCTTGTTCCTTTTATATATCCTCGGCCGTATAAAGTTTCCAGTATATTTGCACGAGTTGCCTTTGTTCCAAGGTTTCTTTTTTCAAGCTCTGAAATGATTGATGCAGGAGAGTATCTCCTTGGCGGCTGTGTTTCTTTTTCTTCTATGCTAGAATTTATTATTTTTACTTTTCCTTCCATGTCCGGAATTTCGGTTTCCTTTAGCTTGCTTGGATAGACTTCCATCCAAGCTTTTTTTCTTATTGAAGAGCCTTCTGTTGCAAACGGCAAGCCCTCAACATCTACTTTTATTTTTTTCTTGTCTATTACCGCATCCTCGCAGAATAAGGAAATGAATCTCTTGGCAATTAGATTGTAAATTTTTTCATCATCTCCTGAAAGTATCTGAAAGTTTCCTGTTGGGTATATTGAGGGGTGGGCTGGGTCTGATTTTTTCCCCTCGATAGGAATTTTTCTTTTAACTAGATGAGAGACTTGAAATTGTTTTGCAACTTTTTCCAGAATTTCGTTATATGCGATTGAAGCAGGGAGTTTTTGGGAAGAAGTTCTTGGATAGGATATCAATCCTGCCAGATATAATGATTGGGCTATTTGGAGTGTTCTTGAAGGAGTGATTCCGTAGAATTTGTAGGCCTCTGTCTGTAAGGTAGTTAGGTTAAATGGCGGTTGTGGAGGCAATATTTCCTCTTTCTTCTCGGTTTTTGCAATTCCTGTTTTTCCTTTTAAATCTTTAAATTTGTCGAGCTCTTTTTTATCAAAAATGTCTTTAACATATTTTAGATCAAGTAAATGCGAGTTTTTGACTTTAATAAAAACCTGCCAGTAGGGAACAGATCTAAATGCCTTGATTTCTCTTTCTTTGCTTACAATTAAATGTAGTGTTGGCCCTTGAACCCTCCCTATAGACATTATCTTGAATTTGCCTGTGGATTTGATTGCCTGCATTAATGCCCTTGAAAGATTTATTCCATAAAACCAGTCTAAGAAATGCCTTGTTTCTCCTGCAATTGCCTGGCCCCAGTTTAATGTGGGGGTTTTATTATCATAGGACTGGTTCAATTCTTTGTTAGTAAGTGTTGAGAATTTCATTCTATTTGCATCTTCCTGGCCACAAATATACTTGACAACATTTAATCCAATTACCTCTCCTTCAATATCGTAATCTGTAGCAACAGTAAGAGAGCCTGCACTTTTTGCGAGACTTAACAAAGTGTCATAGTATTTTTTTGTGAAATCTCCTTTTCTAACTAGATAGTTTGGCTTCCAAGATATGTCAAATACAGGAAAGCTAGAGCCAGAGGTATTTTGGCTTAGGGTGAATAAATGGCCGACTGCACAGGCAACAACTATTTTTTTCCCGCTTCTAGAGAGTTCATAATATGTTATTCCTTTTTCATTTCTTCTTGAAGGCTTTCCAAGAGCTTCTGCAATTTTTGTGGCTGCTTGTGGTTTTTCTGTAATAATCAACTCGTAGCCCTGCGGGTTTAGAGTTATTTTTTTTGGTGTGAATGGCTTTATTGATTTAAAGTTGCCTTTTTTCTTGATCGACTTTGTTGATTTTTGTGCGAAAGATTTTTTGATTTGGAATTTTTTAGCTTGTTTTCTTGGTCTTGGTTTTCTTATTCTTGTCTGTTTTAGGATTTCTATGGGGTTTTCCTGGCCCTTGAATTGTTTTTCAACTGTTGCTCTTGGCTCGTAAATTTCTGGCTTTTCAAGCTTTAAGGTTGTTTTCTTTAAGTCATCAGTATCTACCGGAAAAAATCTTTCTGAGGCTAATTCTTCCTTTGACTTTTTTCGCTTTTTCTTCATTTTATAGTTCAAATACTCTTTCTTTTCTTGAGACATTAATTACTTTAGTATCTCCGATGAATTCCTCCATTCCACCAGCTTCATGGATATGGGAGCAGATTGCAATATCTGGCTTAAAACTTTCTATGGCTCTTCGGACAGCTTCTGACCCTTTAAATCCTCTAAATTCACTTTTTGATCGCGCAGGATGTATGTGAGTTACCATGATTTTTTTCTCTAGCTTTTTTATTTTTTCATGACTTCTTTTTAATAGCTCATAAATTTCAGAATCTTTTATCTGATGAATGCCCATGTTTGCTGTGCCTGCACCGAAAAAGCCAACTCCCTCTTTTGTGAATGAATAGCCATGAAGGTGCTTTGAATAAGGGGCGTATAAATCTGAGAGAAATGCTGTTGTTGAGATTGCTTCGTGATTTCCAGGAACTATTAAAACGTCTTTTTTTGCTTTTGCAAACGGCCCTATAATTCCTTCAATCGATCTTTCTGCAAAAGTCAAGTCTCCTGCAAGAATTACTATGTCTACATCTTCTTTTACCGCTTTCTTAGCTAGTTTTTCAACTAGTCTTATGTCTCCATGAATATCTCCTATTGCCATTATCTTTGTTTTTTTACCTTGTTTTTTCATTGTTTTTTAAGGGGTTTTGGGGTTAATAAATTTACTCAGCATCAGTAGATAAATATATTCTCCAAAACATTTAAAAAGACACTACTATCTGAATATATACATTAAACCACACACATCCAAAAACGATGAAAGACAATTTTGACATCTTTTTTAGGCGAAAACCAGCCCTAATGTTGGTTTCCTTGAAGAAGAACTTGAGGATGAGGTATGGTAGTATTTTAGCTAAAGAGGTTGATTGTACTTATAGCCATGCAGTTAAGATTCTGCAAACGCTTAGGACTTTGAGACTAGTGGAGTTTGAAAAGAAAGGTAGAATCAAGCTTATCAAGCTCACTAAGAAAGGAAAAGATGTTGCAGATGCAATAGAAAACATACAAGAGCTTATAAGGTAATTTTAATACTATCGCCTCTGGAAAGAACACTTATTTATTAATGGGTTTTAATATAATGTTTTTATAAACAACTTTTCTATTTTTTTATATGCCTACAATTAATGATAGTATGGGAACAAGATTTGAAGATATAGTTCAGGAGAATTTTCCTGGTTTTACTAGGCACAATACTTTGGGCGCTTTGCCTGATTTTTTTGGCAATGGGTTTTGGCTTGAAGCCAAAGTTGGAAATATTGTTTTTGGAACTAGACTTAAAGAGTATCAGATAGTGAGTTTTTCCGGGCTTGAAGAGCCGGTTGTTTATGCTATTGGGTTTCATGATTTTGATAATGCTGGGAAAAGACTTGTGCAGAAGACAGATGAGGGAAGACAAAGATTGCTTGAAAGAGAGATGAATCTTGTCGGGGTTTATTTTGTAACTAGCGAAGTGATAAATGGTATCTGGGCGGGAGAGAGTAGAGTTAGTAAAAAAGGAGGGCTTGTTTACGGATTATGTAAGAGAAGATTTCTTGAAAGAGTGATTGATGGAGCTAGTTTTGTTAGGGAAGGAAGAAGATTGACTGCAGAAGAATATTATGGGATTAATAGAGATGAGCTTGCGCTTCAGGCACCTATTAGTGCTGGATTACAATTTTCTGTGGGGTGGATACTTAATGAAAGAACCGATGAACCAGTTATTGATTATTTAATAAAAATAGGAATTATTAAGTGATGAGGCTAAAATCGGAGATTTTGCTAACGTGTCCATAATTCTTATGGCCCCGAGGGGATTTGAACCCCCGACACCCGGATTTCTCTTAATCTCTTGAAGGAGATAGCATAGAAAGGACCTTGGTCCTTTTTATATTAAGAGTCCGGTGCTCTAACCAGGCTGAGCTACGGGACCATGATAAATACTAGAATAAGTTTATCCTTTTAAAATTATATGCTTAATGGTATTCTCGCCACGTATGCTCGCACTTGGTGCATTTGAAGAATTTGGTTTCTGCTTCATCTCCTGATCTAGTTTGAACTGTCCAGAAATAAGCTTTGTCATTTTTGCACTTTCTACAGGTTTCTGTTGTGATTGGGAAGACCTGACTTTCTCTCTCTGAAACTACTGCAATTTCTTTCTTCTCCCCTAGCTTTTCAGAGGACTTTATTTTGGTTCTGCCCTTTGTTGAATAATGACAACGCGTGCAAGCGTTTTTCGCCCCTTTTTGAAAAAGGATGGAACCGCACCTTGGACAAAATTCCATCTTAGTTTCTAGGGAAAATTGTTTATAAATCTTGCTAATTTACTGTTCTTTATATTTTATGTTACAATAATCCTTAAATACACTGTTCTTTATTTTTTAGTATGCCAAGCGTTAATGTAAGAGTTAGAGATGGGGAAGCTACATTAACAGCTAGAGTCTTAGAAAATCCTGATCTTGATGAAATTTGTGCTAAAGCTAAGCAAATGGGTTTTATGCTTGATAGACTTGAATTTACTAGTCTTGCTAAGGGGTGGGAGCAATATAGGGGTGCAGAATCATTAGTCCAATTACCTTACATTGTTTTAAGAAGAGAAGGTGATGATGGAAGATTTGGCCATTTAATTGTTAAACTGCCTGGAGATGAAACTTATGGATTATGGAGTTATCACTGGACTCCTTAAGCTTCAGTTTTCATTACAAAAGCCTCTTTCAGAAGGGTTTCTGTTAGGCTCGTAGAATATTAATTTTCCCCAGCCAATGTAAGGTGCTAGCTTAAAAACAGCCTTCCCTATTATTGCTGTTTGCGGGATGTCTTCTTCTATAATTAACTGGCCGTTGTTGTTATCTCCGATTGTGGAGAAATAATAGCCTCTGTTCTCCTGTTTTATTTCAATAACTCTGTGGATTAGGGGGTTTTGCCTATTTGCATTAAAAATAATTACGTCTCCTATTTCTATGTCTTCAGGATCAACACCAATAATAAAGAGTATGTCTCCTTTATTGAAGCCTTTTTTGAAGATAAACTCTTTGAACTGCTCTTTGCTTATATCCAATCTTTCATATTTTGTCTCGTGTCTGTCCCACCAGTTGTCAAAACTTCCAAGAATGTTTCCATCGTGATACATTGAGCATGACTCTACAATAGCTAGGGGTAAAGAAGTTCCTGTGATTAAGCTTAGGCCAGGAAAGAAAATGAATTTTATGAATAGGAAGAGAACTATTATTGAGAATATCCATCCTTTCCAGCTGTCCTCTTTCCAAAGCAAAAACCAAAATTTCTTCCAAATCTCTTTTAATTTCATTAAACTGAGAAGAAGAGGGTGTTTTTAAAATCTTTTAAATATAATGTGCTTGATTATAATATGCCCCCATAGTTTAACGGATAGAATACGGCTTTGCGGAAGCTGTGATCGAGGTTCAACTCCTCGTGGGGGCATCATCACTCTTATCGACGATAAAGCATTTTTAGGCTTTGGGGAGCACTTAACTAGCTATTTTTTATCGACGGAGAAAATTCTTGAAAAAATAATGAATTTTTAGAGTTGTTTGTTATGATTAAGTGATGAAAGAATTGCGGGAGCACTTAACTATTTAGAATAAATCACTTTTTCATTTATTTTTTGAAGAGCTGGAGAAGCTAAATCATAACCTTTTGAAATTCCATCTATAGAAGAAAGAAAAACTTCGACATTTTCGACGTTGTCTTTCCATTCGTATTTTAATTTTCTAATAAATCTTTCATAATCTTTTAGGTCTTCATGAATAGAGATAATTAAGTCCGTTTTACTCCCCATGCCCTCTCCTTTAACAAAAAGAATGACTTCAGGCAAAGCTTTGATAAATTTAACTGTATTTTCTAACTCTTTTGTTTTTGAATAATCTCGCCATTTGTAAAGAATTACTGATTGTAGATGAAGATTTAATTTTTCAAAATCAATTACTGGAGTATATCTCTTTATTATGCCTTCTTTTTCAAGTCTCTCTCGAATCTTAAATATTGTTGGTCTTGAAGTCTTTAATCTTCTTGCTATCTCTTGGTCTGAGGTTTTACAATCTTTTAAAAGTTCATTCAATACTTGTCTCTCCCTTGACGTTAAGTTTACCATAGGGTATTAAAGATACTTTATGCTTATAAATTTATTGTTCTTATTACAAATAGTATCTAAATTAGACTATTTTAGGAAAAAAAGTATATAAAAAGTAAGAGATTATGTAAAATGTAATTAAACGAATCGGAGGTAAATAAAAATTATAAAGATAAACAATAAGTTCGGCAAGGAATTCTTTAGTGACTCCTTCGCTGATAATGCTAAGGAACAGCACTAAGGGTTTCTTGCTTTTATAATTTTTAGTCAAAAGATGAAAATTAAACCAATAGGTGAAAGGGTATTAATAAGGATAGAAAAACCTAAAGAAGAAAAGACTAAATCGGGAATATATTTGCCTAAGTCTGATGAAGAGAAGAAACAGGGCGTAATAGAAGAAGTAGGGATGAATAAAGAAGGTAAAACTCTTCCATTGAATAAAGGAGACAAAGTTTTATACTCGGGATATGGTCATGAAGAAATAGAGATAGAAAATGAAAAATATGTTATAGTTGAATTTAAAGATATAATTGCGAAATTGGAGGAATAAAATGGCAGATACAAAACAAATTATATATGGTGAAAACGCAAGACAGGCATTAGTTAGAGGTATTGATAAGGTTGCAAATACGGTGAAAGTTACTCTTGGTCCAAAAGGAAGAACAGTTATTTTAGACAGACATTCTCCTTTAATCTCTAACGATGGTGTCACTATAGCAAAAGAAATAGAATTAAAAGATAAATTTGAAAATATGGGTGCAAAATTGATAAGGGAAATATCTTCAAAAACACAAGACGATGCAGGAGATGGGACAACTACTGCAATTGTATTGGGACAGTTAATAATTAAAGAAGGAATTAAGAATATAACTTCTGGAGCAAATCCAATAGAAATCAAAAAAGGCATAGACAAATCGGTCAATAAAATAATAGAGCACATAAAAAAAGAAAGTGTTTTAGTCAAAGATAAAAATATGATTTCTCAAGTTGCATCTATTGCTGCAAATAATGATGAAGAAATAGGAAAACTAATAGCAGAAGCAATGGATAGGGTTGGAAATGACGGGGTTATTACAGTTGAAGATGGCAGAAGCATTGAAACTGATTTAGAAGTTGTCGAAGGAATGCAATTTGATAAGGGGTTTGTCTCTCCTTATATGGTTACAAATCAAGAGAGAATGGTATGCGAATTAGATGAACCTTATGTTTTAATAACGAATAAAAAAATAAACTCGATGAAGCAATTAATCCCTTCATTAGAAAAAGTAGCACAAGAAAGCAAATCTCTTTTAATCATTGCAGAAGATTTGGAAGGAGAAGCATTAGCTGCAACAATAATAAATATTCTTAAAGGAGCTTTGAAGGTTTGTGCAGTTAAAACTCCTGGATTCGGAGATGAACAAAAAGAGATTCTTGAAGATATTGCAGTTTTAACAGGTAGTGAAGTCATAAGTGAAGATAAAGGAATGAAGCTTGAAGAAATAGGAGATAGTTTAGGAAGTGCAAGAAAAATAATTATTACTAATGAGAAAACAACAATAATAGAGGGCAGAGGAGATAAAAGAGAAATTGAAAAAAGAAAAAAGACAATTGAAGCATTGATAAAAAATACAGATTCGAGTTATAAAAAAGATGAACTGAAAAAGAGACTAGCAAAATTAGGCAAAGGAGTTGCAGTTATTAAGGTTGGGGCAACAACAGAAACCGAATTGGAAGAAAAGAAATTAAGAATTGATGACGCATTAAATGCAACAAAAGCAGCAGTTGAAGAAGGAGTAGTTGTTGGGGGCGGAGTAACTCTTCTTAGGGCAAAGAATATCTTAGAAGCTCATTGCGAGGATTTTAAAGAAGATGAAAAGATTGGATTAGAAATTATAAGAAGAGTCTTAGAAGAACCAACAAGACAAATTGCTAAAAATTCAGGAAAAGAAGAATTGGAGATTTTAGTAAAAGTAAAAGAGAGCAAAGAAAAGAACTATGGATATAATGCTAAAACAGACAAGTATGAAAACTTATTTGAAGCAGGAGTCATCGATCCTACAAAAGTTGTTAGAAATGCTCTTCAAAATGCAGCTTCAATTGCAGGTTTAGTTTTAACAACAGAAGCATTGGTTGCAGATTTTGAAGAGAAAAAAGATAAAATATCGGAGGCAATCATAATATAAATTGAAGGGAGGTAAACTAAAAAATGTTCGGAGATATATTCGATGAAATGAGAAGGCTTCAAAGAGAGCTCGATAGGAGCTTTGGCGATTTTTGGGATAGTGAAAGCTACAAATCTTTGCCAGATTACACTGGAAAGAAAGAAGCTTTAGCATTTAGAAGTCCTTTAACAGACTTAGAAGAAACTGACAAAGAAGTTATTGCTAAGTTTGAGATGCCTGGCGTAGATAAAAAAGACATCCAACTTAATATAACTGAAGATAAGATTGAAGTTAAAGTTGAAAAGAAACAAGAAGCTAAAGTTGAGAAAAAAGGATTCTATAGGGAAGAAAGAAGTTACAGAGGATTTTATAGAGCAATGGCTCTGCCAAGCAATGTAATCCCTGAAAAGGCTAAAGCAAAATATAAAGACGGAGTTTTAGAAGTGACCATCCCTAAGACTGAAGCCAAAAAGAAAAACAAAATTGAAATTGAATAATTTTTTATTTAATTTTATTTTTTAATATTTACATAAACATACAATGAAACAAGAAAAAATAAACAAGTCAGAAAAGAAAGTAGAAAAATTAGCTGGAGAAATAAAGCAGGAAAGCGAAAAAATAATTCAAGAAGAAAAAAAGATTAGAAACGAGACTGAAGAGCTAAGGAAACAATTAGAAGAATCTAAAAAATTAGCAGAAGAAAGATTAAATCAATTAAAATATCTCCAAGCTGATTTTGATAATTACAGGAAGCAATTTGAAAAAGAAAAAGAACAGATAATAAAATTAGCAAACGAGACTTTAATTAAAGAGCTAATAGTCGCTCTTGATGATTTTGATGCAGCTATAAGACTATCAGCAGAAGGAGAAAACAAGAAAGGGTTATTGACACTAAAAAAGAAATTTTTTGATATACTTGTAAATCAAGGGCTTAAAGAAATTGAAGCATTGGGAAAGCAGTTTAATCCAGAATTTCATGAAGTGTTATGTAAAGAATTAAGCAAGCATAATGAAGATGAAGTTATTGAAGAGATACAAAAAGGTTATTGTTTGCATTCAAAAGTTATTAGAACAAGCAAGGTTAAAGTTTCAAAAAAAGATGATAAGCAAAATTTAAAAATAAATCAAACATAAAAATAATGTGGCAAAAGAAAAGATAATAGGAATTGATTTAGGAACAAGTAATAGCCAAGCTGCTGTTGTTTTAGGTGGAAAGCCGACAATAATCCCATCAGCAGAAGGTGCTACTGTTGCAGGAAAAATGTTTCCTTCTATTGTGGCATTTACGAAAGATGAACAGCTTTTAGTTGGAGAACCTGCAAGAAGACAAGCTGTTTCAAATCCAGAGGGAACAGTGATAAAAGCAAAAAGGAAAATAGGAACTGATTTTAAATATAAAATTTATGAAAAAGAATATACCCCTCAGCAAATTTCAGCTTATATTTTACAGAAAATAAAAAGAGATGCTGAGGCATTTTTAGGAGAGCCCGTTAATAAAGCAGTAATAACTGTCCCTGCCTATTTTAATGATAATCAAAGAACAGCAACAAAAGATGCAGGTAAAATTGCAGGTTTGGAAGTTGTAAGATTAGTAAATGAACCAACTGCCGCATCAATGGCTTATGGTTTGGATAAAGAAGGAGAACACAAAATTCTTGTTTTTGATTTAGGTGGTGGAACATTAGATGTAACAATAATGGAATTCGGAGATGGAACATTCACTGTTTTATCCACTTCAGGAGATACTCAATTAGGTGGCACAGATATGGATGAAGCAATAATAAAATGGGTTGTTGAGGAATTTAAAAAACAAGAAGGAGTGAATTTAGATGAAGACTCTACTGCAATGCAGAGAATTAGAGAAGCTTCAGAAAAAGCTAAAATTGAGTTATCAACGGTTTTAGAAACAGAGATTAATCTTCCATATATTACCGCTACAAATAAAGGACCTAAACATTTGTTATTAAAAATATCAAGGTCAAAATTAGAGCAACTAATTGAGCCAATAATAAAAAGATGTATTCATCCAGTTGAGCAGGCATTAAAAGATGCTAATTTGAAAAAAGAAGATATTAAAAAAATAATTCTTGTTGGCGGACCTACAAGAATGCCAATTATACAAAAATTTATTGAAGAAAAAATAAGTAAGAAATTAGAAAAAGGAGTAGACCCAATGGAATGTGTTGCTGTAGGTGCAGCAATTCAGGGAGCTATTTTAGCAGGAGATATTAAAGATATTGTTTTATTGGATGTTACCCCATTAACCTTAGGGATAGAAACTTTAGGAGAAGTAATGACCCCTTTAATTGAAAGGAATACAACAATTCCAACAAAGAAAAGTCAAATATTTTCAACAGCAGCAGATTTTCAGAATGCAGTAACAATTCATGTTTTACAGGGAGAACGACCAATGTCAAAAGATAATGTAAGTTTAGGAAACTTTAATCTTTTAGGAATACCTCCTGCCCCAAGAGGAGTGCCACAAATAGAAGTTACTTTTGATATTGATGCGAATGGTATTTTGAATGTAAGTGCAAAAGATTTAGGAACAGGAAAAGAGCAGAAAATGCAGATTACAGCCTCTACAAAATTGTCTGATAAAGATATCCAAAAGATGATGCAAGAAGCAAAAGAGCATGAGGAAGAAGATAAAAAAATAAGGGAAAAAATTGAAGCTAAAAACAGCTTAGATTCATTAATCTATTCTTGCGAGAAAGTTATTTCTGAATCAGGAGACAAATTAAGCAAAGAACAAAAAGAAAAAGTTGAATCAGCTATTAAAAGTGCAAAAGAAATTTTGAAAAAAGATAATCTTGAGGATATTAAAAAAGAAACGGAAACTCTTCAAAAAGCCATGCAAGAAGCATCGACAAAACTCTATGAAGAAGCAGCTAAGAAATATGCAGAAGAGCATGCAAAAGAAAGTCATGAAGTTGGAAAAGATAATTCTGATGGCTCTAACAGCAAAGGAAAAAAGAAAAAGAGCAATGACGAAGCTATTGATGCAGAGTATGAAGTTAGGGATGAGAAATAATTGATGCTTTCTTAAAAGGTTAACTTTTTATATATGATTTTTTTATTATAATTATATCAAAAGAGGAAGATGAAATCAAGAATTTCCATTATAATAATTGTAATTTTTTTAATGGCATTTTTAGTTTATGCCTTGCCTTTAATTAGCATTTCTTCTCCAGAATATAAAAAAACAGGAACAAACAAAACTTTTTTTGAGGTAAACTCAACAATTATTGAAAGCAATCTCGGAAGTTTAATCTATAATTGGAATGGGACAAATTTTACTATGTACGATGATTCTTTAGTTTTAATGATGAATTTTGATAATAGTGGTGAATTAATATCTTCAGATTCTTTATGGGATGAGAATCTTGTTGGTGCCTGGCATTTGAATAATAATACATATGAAGATGCAAGAGGGAATTATAATGGAACTGCTATTTCTGGATTAAATTGCACAGGAGACGAAGGAAAATTTTCTGAAGGATGTTTATTTAATGGAGTAAATGAGTTTATAGATACACCTACTTCTGGAATTTTAAGGGATACTATACAATATACAATTTCTGTTTGGACTAAACCTGTTAGTTTTGGTGGATGGAAAGGAATTGTTTCAAAATATTTAAGTGATACAAATTGTATAACTATTCAAGCACATACTAGCGGAGCAATGTATTTTGATGTTGATAATGGGACTACTAATTCTTATGCTTCTTTGGGAACTGGAACTCTTTCGACTGGAAATTGGTACCATATTGTTGCAGTTTATAATGGAAGTGGAGCAACCAATGCAGATAAATTAAAAGTTTATATTGATAATATTCAAAAAACTTTAACTTTTTCAGGGACATTGCCTTCTAGAACCGGATTGACTAACACGGCAAATTTCACTATAGGAAAAATGCAATCAACCACCTACTATAATGGAAATATTGATGAGGTTTTAATCTGGAATAGAAGTTTATCGCCATTAGAAGTAACAGATTTGTATAATAGGGGATTAGCAACAGATTATAGTAAATATGGTAATGGTGGAATAATTGTTAATGCGACTTATAACTCAACTGGGAAATACGGCGGAGCATATTCATTTAATTATAACTCTTATATAAATGTTACAAGTTTAGCTGGAAAATTAGATGATTCAGAAGGAGGAACAATTAGTTGGTGGTCATATAATAATGGAATTTATAATGATGGACAAGAACATGGTTGGTGGGGATGGACAACTTCAGGTGTTGGAGAGTTTAATTGTTTCAAATATTCGGATAATAAACTTTATTGTGGTTGGTTTGATTACAGCCCATCAACAGATGCAAGAGTAACTTTTTCTGCTACCGCTACAAATTATCCAACAGGTGCTTGGTCTCATTATACTTTCACTTGGACTAATGGGGCGCCTGCAAAGTTTTATCAAAATGGTCAACTAATCGCAACAGGAAGTACAAATACTGCAGTTTTCAATGATAACAAACCATTTTTTATAGGTTTTATTAAAGATAATAGTACTCTCCGAAGATGGAATGGCTCAATAGATGAATTTAGAATATGGAATGTAACTTTAAATGCTTCAGAAGTATACCAACAATATATCTCAAGTCTTCAAAAATTCAATTCAACACAATGGAATCTTTATATCAATCAATCACAAAATGCAACGACAGGATTATCAAATGGAACTTATCCTTATCAAATCTTTGCAACAAATACCTCTGGAAGTTTAATTTATTCTTCATTAAGAAAAATAGCTGTTGACCAAATTTATCCAATAATTAATTTTACAAACAGCACTCCAACAAATGATACAACAATAAATTCCTCAAATTTTGAAATAAATGTTTCTATAATTGAAGGAGACATACAAGATTTAACTTATAATTGGAACAGAACAAACTTCACAATTTACAATCGTTCGGTTATTTTAATGCTTAATTTTAATAATAAAAGCAGTTTAGGAGAAAATGATTCTTATGTTGTTGATATTAGTAACGAAATAAATGATGGAATTGTCTATGGAGCTATTTGGAACTCTTCTGGAAAATTCGGAGGAGCTTATCAATTTGATGGTGTTGATGATTTAGTTAATATAACTGGATTGTCTGATTTAGGAACTTCACAATCAATGTGGATTAAGAATTCAACAGACTCAAAATGGTATTTTGTTGTAAATTCTTCAGGCACAACCTACATTGATGGAACTGCTGGAACTAAAGATATACCTTTATCAAATTCAACAGGACAGGTTGTAATTGGAGGAGGATTTAATGGTTCAATAGATGAAGTAATAATCTGGAATAGAAATCTTTCTTCTTCAGAAATAAACCAATTTTACATGACTAATCTATATAAATTCAATTCAACTCTTTGGTATTTTTACTCTAATCAAACTCAAAATTCAACTTCTGGATTAGATAATGGAAATTATACTTATCAAATTTTAATAACTGATTTGGCAGGACAATCTAATCAGACAGAGCAGAGGAATATCAATATAAATGTTAGTGTCCTGGTTGTTGAAGAAACTACTCCTGCAGTTGCAGAAACACCAACAACTTCAAGCGGAGGTGGAGGAAACTATATTTTAGAACAAAATACAAAAACAGAAGAATTAAAGATTAGAACTTGGATTTCACCAAATAAAACACTAACTGCAAAAATAAAAGATAACAAGAGAACAGGAATAAAAGAAATTGAATTAAAATCAAAAAATTGGCTTTCTGGAGAGATATTTATTGTAGCTTATAATGAGACTCCTAATTTTTGCCATATTAAATATCAAGAAGAACATAAAGTTTACAAGGTTTTAGATTTTAATACCACAATAAAAAACGAATTAATTGATTCTGGAAGATTGAGAATAGGCATACAAAAAGATTGGATTTATTCAAATAATGTTTCAGAAATAAAATTTGTAAGATGTTCTCCAAAATATGAAGAAGTAAAATCATCTTATGAATCTGAAACAGATGAAGAAGGAATTTATGATGTTTATATAAATGGTTTTTCTACTTATGCTATTTTAGGAACTTTTGCTTTAGATAATATCTCAGAAGGAGAAAAAATTTGGAATGCAGAAAGCAAACCTTATAGTTTTAGCAAGATATTTTTATTGATTCTGATAAGCGTTATTGTAGTAGGGCTGATTATCCTTTTGGTAAAGCATAGAATTTACCTAAAAGAAAAAAGACATAGCAAATTCTTTGATTTTGAGTTTAAGTTTAGGATTGGGAAGTAGACAAATTTTTTAGAGATTTTAATGTTAATGTCTTCTCTTCTAAAATTGGATTTTATTTAATAAACTTTAATTCTTGCATAAATTGTTATTGTTTTTTATCTCATTAAAATTGTTGAAAAGAAGATAAATAAAACTTAAAAATAACAATTATGTGGATATAATACAAAGGGATTTGGTAAAATGGTAGAAAAAGATTATTATAAAATACTTGGAGTATCCAAAGAAGCGTCTCAGGAGGAAATAAAAAAAGCCTTCAGGCAGTTAGCGAGAAAATATCATCCAGATGTTAATCAAGGAAATAAAGAATCTGAAGAAAAGTTTAAGGAAATTAATGAAGCATTTCAAGTTTTAGGTAATCCTGATAAAAAACAACAATATGACCAATATGGAAGCTCTGCTTTCAGCCAAGAAGATTTAAGAGGCTTTAGAAGTCAAGGGTTTAATTTTGAGGATTTGTTCAGCGATTTTGGTTTTGCAGATATTTTTGACATATTCAATAATAGAAGGAGTCAGAAAGAATATGAGGATTATGAGGAAGGTGCTGATTTGAGATATGACTTAGAGATTACATTAGAAGAAGCATTTTCTGAAATTAAAAAAACAATTGAAATACCAATTCATGAAATATGCAAAAAATGTAATGGT
>CAZUTV010000006.1:0-26319 GCA_964623495.1 Candidatus Woesearchaeota archaeon
TTGTTGCTTCAGATGACTGTAAAATTAGAAGAGGAACTGAAAGAAATTGTTGAAAGAGAAGAATAGCTTAATTCAAATAGGGATGAATTGTACTAGGTGTTGGCATAAAATTCAATAGCTTTTTCCAAAATAACAGAGTTCTTCAGCATCTTTGCTACAGAAGACACATTTCCCTTTTTTACTTGGTTTTGTAAACGGAACGTTTAGACTCACAGCCCCATCTGCCTGATCTTTTATGTTATCTTCACATTCGGTCTTACCACAAAAATAAGTTTTTGCTATTTTCTTTTGTGAGATCGCTTTTTTTAATTCAGAAATGTTTTTTACTTCAATAATCTTATTCTCAAATTCCTGCTTTGCTTTTTTGAATAGTGAATTTTGAATATCTTCAAGTATTTTTTCTACATCTTTTATTAAATTTGTTTCTTTGATTTCTATTTTTTTACTATTATCTCTCCTTACTAAGGTAATCTGCTTTTTTTCAACATCTCTTGGACCTATTTCGATCCTTAAAGGAATCCCTTTTAGCTCCCATTCATTAAATTTCCATCCTGCAGTATAATCTCGATCATCTAGTATAACTTTGAATTGATTTAATTTTTTATGAATCTCTTTTGCCTTTTTAATGACATTCTCTTCTTTCCCTTTAAAAATTAGGGGGATTATTACTGCCTTGTTGTATGCTAATTTTGGTGGCAGAACCAGGCCTTTATTATCTCCGTGAACCATTGTTATCGCACCGATTACTCTTGTTGAAACTCCCCATGAATTTTGCCAGGGGATGTTTTTCTTTTCATTTTTATCTAAATAAGAAATGCCAAATGATTTTGCAAAACCCTGTCCTAGGTTATGCGATGTTGCCATTTGCAGAGCTTTTCCGTCTGGCATGATTCCTTCAACACTTAAGGTGTAAAATCCCCCAGAAAATTTTTCTTTTTCTGTTTTTTTCCCAGCTAAAACTGGGATTGCAAGAGCTTCTTCACACATTTTTTGATATTCCTTTAAGTATGCTAGTGTTTCTTTATCACAATCTTCTTTTGCGGGGTAAACGCAGTGTCCTTCTTGCCATAAAAATTCGCGTGTTCTTAGAAATAGTCTTGTGGCTTTCGTTTCCCATCTTACCACATTACACCACTGATTAATCCTTAAAGGCAAATCTCTCCAAGATCTTATCCATTTTGAATAAGAATCGTACATTATTGTTTCTGAAGTAGGACGGACGGCAAGTCTTTCGTCTTCCCTGTTTGCTATCCATGCAACTTCGGGTGAAAAACCCTGTGCGTGTTCTGCCTCTTTTTTGAAAAACGACTCTGGAATAAATAAGGGAAAGTATGCATTCTTTACCCCCATTGCCTTAATTCTTTCATTAAAATAATCTTGCAATATCTCCCATATCGAATATGCATTGGGTCTTATTACCATACACCCTTTCACTGCACTGTAGTCTGCTAATTCGGCTTTTTGGACGACTTGAGAATACCATTCTGAAAAATTTTCTTCTTTTTTGACAGTTAAGCCTTCCTGAGATTTTTTTGATTCTTGCTTTGACATAAGTATATTTAGAAAGAATGTTTAATAAATCTTTACATCAAAGTTTCATTTTTTGCTTTCATATAAATTCCGTTAACAGCTTCTTTTATGTAATTGCTTTCTAATGCAAATCCTAAGTTTTCTCCACCACCAATTTTGAAGTTGTTAATGCCTATTACTCTTCCTTGTTTGTTAATTAATGGACCTCCAGAGTTTCCTGGGTTTAGGGCGGCATCTGTTTGGATATATGCTTCTAAGCCATTTGTCATTCCTTTTCTGTTTACTCCAGAAACTATTCCCTCTGAGACACTAAATTGCAAGCCAAGAGGGTTCCCAATTGCAATAACTTTTTCTCCTACCTGAACGTCATCTGAATCGGCTAATCTTAAACCTTCATAATCTCCAGGAATTTTAAGAAGAGCTATGTCTAATGTAGGATCATAGCCAATAAATTCTGCTTCAATAACGTCTTGATCTGAAGTTATTGCATTTACTTCTCTGCCTCCAACTAAAACGTGAGCATTGGTTATTAGATAGCCGTTGTCAGTTATTATGAAGCCAGTGCCTTGAGCGACGTCTGTTCTAATTGTTACAACCGAGAGAATAACTTGTTCAATAATCCCTGAAAAATCTGCCCCCACAGAAGCTTTTAAAGAGCTGAATTGTTCGTCTATGTTTCCTAGTTTAGACCCTAAAGAAGTTAGCTGTTCATTTTGTTGCATAAGGGTTTTTGTCAGATCGTTTAGCTTTGTCTGGGTGTCTGCCTGCAACTCATCAAGTCTTTTGTTCACATCTTTGTTGTTTATTGTTTGCTTGACAATTATCCCATTGACTAGAATAGCCATTATTATCATATAGACAATCACTACAGTGGTGAAACTTCCAATAAATATCTTGTGGTGTTTTTTCAAAATAAAGTGCTGTTGTTGCGGAGGTTGATATCTTGATTGCATTAAATTAATTATAATGAAGAGTATTTAAAATTTGGGAATCTTAGGTCAGAATAGATATTTTAAAAAGGGAGCATAGGCTATATATCCTATAACATGGGCCTGTAGTTCAATGGATAGAATAACGGGTTTCGGAGCGAAGGACACCTACGGTTTCCTACCGCACTACCTTCCCTTTGAAGATAGTAACGAAAAACCCCGTTGATGGAGGTTCGATTCCTCCCAGGCTCATTTTTTATTTATTGATAAATTAAAATATTCAGAAAATTTAGAGTAATCATTTCTTAAAACTTTTAAAAAATAAAACCCCGCCGATAATTATTAAACCTAAAGAAAGAAAAAATGAAATTGTTGATCCTGAACCTATGCCAATAAATCCTCCTGTTGTTGTGAAGTCAGGAAGAGCCATAAAGAATAAGCCTGCGAGGAGGAAGATGAATGAAGAGAGTTTTTCTACAAGACCTCCGCCATTAGATCGTTTTCTTCGGTGTTGTGTCTCGTATTTCTCAACAAAATCTGTGAGAATCCTATACCTTTCAAAATTGCCCTCTTCTTTATCTGCTTTAGCTATTTGTTGTAATTTTTTAATTGCTCTATCTTCCCTACCAATTCTTATATAAAGTTCTGCTCCTTTTAGTAAATATCCACCACCACCTTTAAACTCTGGAAGAGATCCTATTTTCATTAATTCATCTGCCTGAGCAGCAAGTGAGGCATAAAACTTTGGTTGGCTTTGAGCATTTCTAATTTCATTATCTCCCCAATGTCTTGTGTCTTTTAAAAATTGATTTACCTTATCATATGCCGCTGAGGGGTTATATCTAATATCTGGTGAAGAATGTCTGATTTCCTCCTTTCCTGTTTTATAACCCTCCCTTAATTTTTCAAAACGTTTCTTAGGAGTATCATCCTCTTTTCCCATTCTTTATTAACATCTCTCCCTATTTTAAATGTTTCTGTGGTGTGGAGTTTTGTCTCCAAATACCTTTAACAAGTTTTTTATATGCCTTATTATTCTTTAGATTTAGCTAAATAAAAACCTTAAAAATAATGTTACCTTAATTGATAACACTTGTTACCTAAATTAATAGTGTTTTAAGATGAAGCAATCAAAAGAAGCAAAACCAGGGGATTATGTTGAGATACATCTTGGGAAGGCGATTTATGAAGGAATACTTTTAGAAAGTCCTGAAGATGAAAAAGGCCTTGTACTTTTAAAATTGGGTTCTGGATATAATATTGGATTTAATAAAAAAGATATTTTTGAGATAAAATTTATTGGAAAAGTAGCAAGCAAAGAGAAACCCACCGAGTTAAAATCTAGCAAGGATAGACCAGGAATTGCTATAGTTATGACTGGAGGAACAATTGTTAATAGGCTTGATCCTAGAACCGGTGCTGTAAGTCCGTTAACTAAGCCAGAAGATTTTTTTAAGTTTTATCCAGAGATCTTTGAAAAGGTTAATGTTGCTAAAATAGAAATGCCTTTTATGAAAGCCTCTGAAGATATGAACTTTGAGGATTGGCAAAAAATTGCTAAAGAATGTGAACCTTTGCTTAATGATTCTAATATTAAAGGGATTATTATTACGCATGGCACAGATATTTTACATTATACCTCTGCTGCTTTGAGTTTCTTTCTTGGAAGAGTAAATAAGCCTGTTGTGCTGACTTATTCTCAAAGAAGCAGCGATAGGGCAAGCAGCGATGCGAATTTAAATCTAAAATGTGCTGCTTTGGCTGCAATTTCAGATGTTGCAGAGGTTATGCTTGTGGGGCATGCAACTAGCAACGATGATTTTTGTTATGCAATGCTTGGAACTAAAGTTAGGAAGCTGCATACTTCTAAAAGAGATGCTTTTAAGGTAGTTAATGCAAAACCAATAGCCAAAATATTTCCAGACAGAATTGAAATTTTAAGAGAGCACAATTTAAGAAGTAGTAATAAAATAAAAGTTGATACAAAGTTTAGCGATAAAGTTGCTTTGTTGAAATTTTATCCGGGTCAAGATCCAGATATTCTGGATTATTATGTTAAGAAAGGTTACAAGGCTTTTGTTATTGAAGTTTTAGGGTTAGGGCATGTTTCTGTAAATGGAAAAGGCAATTGGTGTAATAAGATAAAAGAATTAACTAAAAAGAAGATTTCGTTCTTTGCTGCTAGCCAGACAATTTATGGGAGATTGGACCCTTTAGTTTATAGCAATTTAAGAGAATTGTCAAAAGCTGGCCTTATTCATCTTGAAGACATGCTTGCTGAAACTGCTTTTGTTAAATTGGGGTGGGTGCTTGCACACAAAGACTGGGATGTAAAAGAGAAAATGCTAGAAAATATGCATGGTGAAATTAGCGATAGATTGGAAGATTAATTAAGGTATTTATCTAAAGAATAATGTAAAAGTAAGCTGTAAAATCCATCTCTAGCAATTTCTAATAATGTTGCACCCACTGCTAAAAGAATCTGATATCTATTTTTATCGGTTTGAATAACCTCTTGTCTAATCATTCCTGTAGGAACAAGCCACCAATCTAATTCTTTAAGAACTTTATCTCTAATACTTTTTGTCATTGTCTTTTGTTCATTCTCAACAACATTTGTTTTATTTCTCTTATTTCTTTTTCTGCTTTTTTGTCAATATTATAGTCATATTCTGTCTTTAAACGATCTCTCTGGGCTTGTCTGTTGTTGCTCATGAGGATTATTGGAGCTTGAATTGCAGCAATTGTTGATAATACGAGATTAAGTAAAATAAACGGATATGGGTCCCAGCCTTCAACCCAAGCATAAACATTTGCTCCCATCCATAAGAGGATGAAAACTAAAAAACAGATTATAAATGTCCAGCTACCCACCCACTTAGTCAAAGAATCTGCTGCTTTCTGGCCTAAAGTTCTTTCTTTTCTGGCTAACTGGTGCAGGAAGTCCTTTTCTTTCATAATTAGTTCATGTTTTTTTTGGTTATAAATTTTGTTTTTTATTGTATTGTAATTTTAAAGGAGTAATAACAAAAAGGTTTATAAATAAAGTTTTTTTTGGGTCTTTATGGGGAGCTCATTAGAAGAAATATTTTCTGAAGGACATTTAAGATCTTATGCTCATGCATGTATTGGATTAGCGGCAGATATGCCTGGCGAGTTCGACTCTAGAGGATTAGATACGCTTGTGATCCCGAGTAGAGGGGCTGTTCCTATCTTTGTTGGAATGGTTTATGCATTAAATAGACTTAAGGAGACCTTTGGGAAAGAGTATGAAGAGTTTTACAATGGATTAGGGGTTCAGGAGATGATTTATCCTCTTTTATCGCGTGTTAATGATGATGTTTCAACAGACGTTTCAAAAAGCAAGTATCGAGTTTTACTCATTCCATTCACGGCCGATTTGAATATGGAAAGATTTGATCCAAATCTAGATGGTGATGATTACGTTAAGAAAACAAGAAACTTCTGGGCAAGAGTTACTGGGGCTTTTTTTAAAGATTCTGGCGAAAGGGTAAACGATCCATATTTTAGAGCGTTTACAGATATTGTTTTGAGAGAGATAGAGACTAGGCCGGGAGTTGCTAGAGATTATGAGGAATTTCCTAGAATAAATCGTTTTGGGATAATGGATACTGTTATTTCAGGAAGAGCCTCAACCCAGATTATTACAAGTTTTGACGAGATGTTTAAAGAAATGGACTTTATGGATAGTCCCTATTACGCTTTTCTTATTATTGATGAGAATGGAAGAAAATTAAAAGCCCCTTTTAAACAAGCTCTTAACAGAAAAGCACTTGAGAGATCTTTAAAGCAATATCCTGTTGCTAGAATTGTTTCAGAAGACGAGGGTGCTGCTCTTTTGGGGGTTGCTTCTGTTGTTTACCCTTCTCTTATGAGAGAATCTGAAAGAAATCTTGTTTTAAGAAACAGCGGGAAAGAGTTTTTTGTGGGCGCTGGTAGTTGGAGACTTGGATCAGAGCTTGGAAAAGAGGGACCGGCATACAGCGGATTTTTTGATAGATTTAGAGGATTAATATGTTCCGCAATCGATTATAGTTTTTCTAGCGATTATGGGGATGATCCTTCTAAGGTTGAGGCAAATGTTGTGATATTTAGACAAGCAAGAGAGGATTTTTTAGATCATTTAAAATCCGAATCTGTTTTAATGAAAAGTCATGGAGATTTGGACCCTTCTCTTTTAGGAATTAGTAGATCGTACACCCCACAAGGTTCTTATGAAACAGGATCCAGGGTCGCACACGTGCCATTTACTCCAGAAAGTACTGCAAGAATAATGGAGAAATTATGCCGAAAAATTCAACAGGTGACTTGCAGAGAACCAGACAAGGCAATGTCAATAAAATGAAAGAATTTTATTTGGTTTATAGGGGCGGCTCTATGCCCGGTTATTTCTATGGCGAGGGCATTCATAGAACCAACCTAAGAAATCAGCAGAATCTTGGAAACCTAGATGAATCAGGATTAAAAAGAAGATTAGGAGAGTTAATTAATCCAAAGAGAAATTCTTTGCTTCATGCGGTTGGAGTTTTGGAAGAAGTCAAGCCCATAATCAGGGCCCTTTTTCAGGGGACAAAGGTTGAGATTGATTTTGAAAAAAGATAAGACAAATTTAATAAACTACTCTCTTTTATTTTATCTATGGATCATAACTACAAAGAGCTTGGCTTTAAATCAGGATTGGAGATACATCAGCAGCTCGATACCCATAAGTTATTTTGCAATTGCCCTAGCATGCTTAGAAAAGATGAGCCTAATTTTGAAATTAAAAGAAAATTGCATATGGTTGCAGGAGAACAAGGTTTAGTAGACGAGGCTGCAAAGCATGAGGCTAGTTTGAGCAAGGAGTTTGTTTATCAAGGGTATAATACTACTTGTTTAGTTGAGTTGGATGAGGAGCCGCCACGCGAAATAAATCAAGAAGCCTTGAAAATTGCACTTCATATTTCGCTTTTGCTTAATTGTACTATCCAGCCAATAACTCAGATAATGAGGAAGACTGTTATTGATGGAAGTAATACATCGGGGTTTCAAAGAACGACACTTATTGCACGAGATGGCTTTATTGAAACTCCCCAAGGAAAAGTGGGGATTGCTGGAATTTTCCTCGAAGAAGATTCTGCAAGGGCAATTTCAAAAGATGAAAATAATGCCGTTTACAGACTTGATAGGCTTGGAATTCCTCTTGTAGAGATTGCAACTAACCCAGATATAAAAAATGCCCACCAAGTTAAGGAAGCTGCTTTGATGATCGGAGAAATTTTAAGGTCCTGTAAGGTTAAGCGGGGTTTAGGGACTATAAGGCAGGATATTAATATGTCGATAAAAGGGGGAGCTAGAACAGAGCTTAAAGGGGTTCAGGATCCTGAAGTTTTTATTAAAGCTGTTGATAGAGAAATTGAGAGACAATTAGGATTAATCAAAGAAGGAAAAAAAGTTGAGGCCAGTGTAAGAAATGTTCTTGAAAATGGGGGGAGTGAGTTTTTAAGGCCAATGCCTGGAAGCGCTAGAATGTATCCTGAAACCGATTTGCCTCTGCTTAGAATTTCTAAAGAAAAAATAAATGAAGCAAAGAAAACCCTACCAAAGTTAAGAAGTGAGATAGAGAAAGAGTTTAGAAAAGAAGGGTTAAATGAAGAGTATATTAAGATGCTGTTTAAAGAAGGAAAAATAAGTTTATACAAGGAGCTTTATTACTTATTGCCTAAACCGAATTTAATAGGGAAGGTTATTCTGCTTTATCCTAAAGAGATTGCCGCAAAAAATAATTTAGATTTTGATAAAGTTGAGAGAATTTTGGAGGACAATTATTCTGGTGTTTTGCACTTAGTGGTTAAAGGAAAGATAAGAGAAGATCATATTAAACATATTCTTGAACAAGTTGTTGAAGGAAAAAATCTTGAAGAGGCCATTAAAATTGAAAAAGTTGATGAATCTGAAATTGAGGAAAAAATCCATAAGCTGATCAAGGAAAAGCCCGGATTGAATGAGAATGCCTATATGGGTTTGGTTATGAAGGAGTTTAAGAGTAAAATCTCAGGAAGCGAGGCTATGAATATTATTAAGAAGTTTATGAAATAGTTAATCTTAAAAAGTCTTTTTCTATAAATTTAATGTTCAAACTCAAATTTTTGTTGAGATGGTTCCAAATAAAATATTTTTCACAAAAGGAGTGGGAAGGCACAAAGACAAGCTTGCTAGCTTTGAGGCTGCTTTAAGAGATGCTGGAATAGAGAAGTTCAATCTTGTTTATGTCTCATCGATTTATCCTGCTGGTTGTAAGCTTATAAGCAAGGAAGAAGGTCTTAAATTAATGAAACCAGGAGAGATAGTTCATTGTGTTATGGCCAGATTGGAGACTGATGAGCACAATAGGCTTGTTGTTTCTTCTATAGGTGTTGCAATTCCAAAAGAGGGCGATCAGTACGGGTATCTTTCAGAACATCATGCTTATGGAGAAACTGAAAAAACGGCTGGAGATTATGCGGAAGATCTTGCCGCAACAATGCTCGCAACAACTCTTGGCATTGAGTTTGATGTTGAGAAGAGCTGGGATGAAAGAGAGCAGGAGTATAAGGCTTCCGGGAAAATATTTAAGACAAAGAATGTGACTCAGTCAGCTGAAGGAAAAACAGGAGTGTGGACAACTGTTCTTGCAGTTGCAGTGCTTATTGAAGATAATTTAATTGTGAATCTAGGCCAATAATTTAATAAATAATGTTTTTCTAGCTTAAATATGGAAAGGAGTTATGTTGTTGATTTGAAACCAGGACATGAAGTTTTGCTTAAAGGATGGGCTTATGAAGTTAGGAGTATGGCAAAGATGGCTTTTGTTCTTTTAAGAGATTCTTCAGGCATTGTTCAGTGCATTGCTAAAGATGAGAAGATTGTAAAAGAAATTGCTGGCTTGACTTTAGAAAGTGTTGTTGAGATTCATGGCCTAATTAAGAAAGCAGATGTTAAGGCAGACATTTCTAGGAAAGATGTTGAAGTAGAAATTGAGAAATTAATAATTATTGCAAAAGCCGAAAAATTACCTATACAAGTTAATGAGAAGGCTGTAAGTACTGAGATAAGTGTTAGATTAGATAATAGAAGTTTGGATGTTAGGAAAGAAAGAGTTAGGGCTATCTTTGCAATTCAATCAACAATTGCTAATGCATTTAGAGAATTCTTTTACGAAAAGAAATTTGTTGAGATACAACCTCCTGCAATAATTGCAACTTCAACAGAAGGTGGTACGGATATGTTTGGGGTGAAGTATTTTGAGAATAAGGCATATCTTGCACAAAGTCCTCAGTTATACAAACAAATGATGGCTATTTCAATGGAAAAAGTATTTTCAACTTCTTGTGTTTGGAGAGCTGAAAAGCATGACACCTCAAAGCATATTAATGAAATAAGACAGATGGATATTGAGGTTGCTTTTGCTGATGATATTGGCATTATGAAGTATCTTGAAGAGGTTGTTAAGTTTATTGTTAAAAAAGTAATTGAGAATAACAAACACGAGCTTGAAATTTTAAAGCTAAAGCTGAAGATTCCTGAAGCTAAGTATTTGAAGTATCACGAAGCTGTTGCTTTGATGAACAAGCACGGGATTAAAATGAAAGATGGAGATGATTTTGAACCTGAGGCTGAAAGAAAGCTCTGTGAATTGTTTCCCAACAATATTGTTTTTACGTATGAATGGCCTTCATCAATAAAGCCGTTTTACATATGGCCTAAAGGAAATGGCGTTAGCGGCGGATTTGATGCTTTGTTTGGAGGAATTGAAATTTCATCTGGGGGGCAAAGAGTCCATGTCCCTGATATTTTGATTAAACAACTTAAAACTAAAGGACTAAAGCCAGAGAGCTTTAAGTGGTATATTGATGCTTTTAGATTTGGTGCTCCACAACACGCTGGCTGGAGCATTGGTTTAGAGAGAATGACTCAAACTTTACTTGGATTGGATAACATAAGAGAAGCTACATTATTCCCAAGAGATAGAAGAAGGTTGACACCCTAAAAAATCTCTTTGAGATTTTTTGTCGCACTTGAACATAAACTTTTTGAAAAGGTTTCCAAACCAAATCTTGCCAATGTTCAAGCACGAGAGATAGAAGAAGATTGACGCCTTAAGGTTTTATATCTTTTAGAATTTCCTTAACTGTTTGTTCTGGTGTTTTGCCTTCTGTGTCTATAATTGTTCCATAAGTGAATGATGTTGATTTTTTGTAGACGGCTTTTGTAGCGTCTTTGCCGTGGGTTTTCATTCTTTTGGAGTCTCTTTTTATGCAGGTTTTTAATGAAGCCTTTAATGTAAATATGTGGTGCTTGTAGTTTAATCTTGATATCAAATCCTCTAAAATAGATTTCCAGTAAAAGTTTCCGTCAAAGACTATTATTTTGCCCCTTTTTAAGAGGGGTTTGACTTGCTTTGAAACTATGTCATTAACTTTCAGGAAACTTTTTTGAGAGATATAGCCTTCTTCCCAATCATTTGTTAGTTTATATTTATCTAGATATCTGTCCACTGCAAAGTATTTTGCTTTTAGGATTTTAGCAATTTTTTCAGATATTGTTGATTTTCCGCAACCTAAAGGACATCGGATTATAATATAAAATGACATGTTAAAATCCGCTCAAAACAATCAAAGTCTGTGTTTTGTCAACACCTTCAACTGTTCTCAGTTTTTTTATAACAAAGTCATTTAACTCATCAACATCTTTTACTCGCACTTTAACTACAATATCTGTGCCTCCTGTGACTATTGAAACTTCTTCTGCTCCTAAAGATTTTATTTTTCTAGCCACTTGTTCTTGAGAAATTTTTTCTCCGTTCGGGAGCATGTACATAACAGTAACAAGAATAAAACTTAAAACACTCTTGCCTAATTTCTTGTGATCTGGAATGACCGTATAATTCTTAATTATCCCTAATTTTTCCAGCTTTTTTATCCTGTTGTGAACTGTTGTTATAGGCATTCTTAGCTTCTTAGATAACTGGCTTGTTCTAGATTTTGAGTTTTCAACTAGGGCATTTAATACTCTTAGGTCTTTCTCATCGAGTTTCTCTGTTTTTTCCTCGAGCTCTTTCTTTGTTTCTTGCATAAGTGGAATAATTTTCCATTATTTATATATCTTATGGTTAAAAATAGCATAATATTTCATCTTTTATGGAATAAATTAATATAGTTTTGTAATTGCAAGGTAGTATATTCCAGCTTAGCTGGGATTTGAAATAAATTTACGGAGAAAATGAAAAATGAAATATAGGGATACAGAAATGCCTAGTAAACCCTTTGTTTACGTGGCTGGGAGACCTTACTTGTCTTTGAGTAGAGCTTTAACTCAGAAGAAAGGAGACCAAATCGTAGATTGTCTGGGGAAAACACTTGATGTGAAATTTTTGTCCGGAACTACTGGAGTTTCCTCAACAAAAGCACAATTAGTCGATTATGTTAAAATTCCTCTTTTAGGTGAAGGATATGGATTAGAGTGGGAAGTATTTGATTGGATTTATAGGTTCCATTTAAAACCAGAAGATCCCTCGATAGTTAGAGATTTACTGTCCAGGAAAGATGGATATATTCAAAGTTCTGAAGGTTTTCAAAAGGCGGTGGCTCATTGGGGAACGCAAAGATGGAGCGGGTTGACCATGGATATGGGTTTTGATGATCAAAGCTTTGTTAAAACCGATGTTGATGTCTTTGGTCCATAGTTAAGAGAAGCAGAAATGAAAGAAATAGAAAGGGGGAAATTAAAATCTAAAGGCACACAACTTTATACTGTAAGCTTTAAGGAAGAAGATGAGGCTGTTGGTTTATTTGTGGTGGGAATGCACTCCCATAAACCTGATTTGTTATCTAGACTTAGAAGAGATTCTTAATCTCTTCTTTTTCTTTTTTAGAAACCACTAATTTAATAAATCCTATTTCATATCTTTAATCATGACAAGTCCAAAATTCATCTCTATTTCAGAAGCTATGGCTAAAGGCAAAGGCCATGTAGCTGTGAGGGGGTGGGTTCATAGGGAAAGAGGATCAAATAATCTTAAGTTTCTGGTTATAAGAGACTCGAGTGATATTATTCAGTGTGTTTTGCAAAGAGAAAAGTTTGAGAAGCAATGGTCTGAGATAGATAAACTGCAAGTTGAAGCAAGTGTTGAGCTTGAAGGCGAGATTAAAGAAGATAAAAGAGCTCCTACTGGCTATGAAATTCAAGTTTCCAAGATTAATATTGTTGGATTAAGCGATAGTTTTCCAATTAACAAAGATCTAAATGAAGAGCTGCTAGGAGATAGAAGACATTTGTGGCTTAGGTCTAGAAAAATGACTGCAATACTTAAGATTAGAAGTACTGTTATGCAGTCTTTTAGAGATTATTTTAGAGAGCAAGGATTTTACGAGTTTCAATCTCCAATAATAATTCCAGGAGGAGCTGAGGAAGGGCCTACAATGTTTGAGTTGGATTATTTTGGAAAAAAGATGTATCTTGCACAGACCTGGCAGTTATATGCTGAGGCTGCAATGTACGGATTGGAAAAAATTTATGGAATAGGGCCTACATTTAGAGCTGAAAAATCTAAAACCTCGAGACATTTGACGGAGTTTTGGATGGCTGAAATGGAAGTTGCCTGGGCCGATTTAGATGAAATATTAAATTATGCCGAAGAAATGACTAAGTATATTATAAAAAAAGTTCTAGAAAAGAATAAAAAAGAATTAGAAATTCTTGAAAGAGATGTTAAGAAGCTAGAGCCTAGTTTAAAAAAGAAATTTCCAAGAGTAACTTATGATGAAGCTCTTAAGTTGTTGAAAGATAAAAAGAAAATGAGTGTGCCTTGGGGTAAAGATCTTAGAACAATTGAAGAAGAAAAATTTATGGAGCTTTATGATACTCCTGTTTTTGTTACTCATTATCCGAAAGAAGCTATGGCTTTTTACAAACCAAAAGATCCTAAAAATCCTAAAGTTGCAAGATGTTTTGATATGTTAGGGCCTGAGGCAAGTGGTGAGTTAATTGGGGGAAGTGAGAGAGATACAAACCTCGAGGAATTGAAAAAAGCACTAAAAGCTAAAGGAGAAAAACTTGAGGATTATAGTTATTATTTTGATATTCATAGCTATGGTGCTGTTCCGCATGCTGGTTTTGGGCTTGGTCCTGAGAGATTAATTAAGTGGATTTGTGGGTTAGATAGTGTTAAGGATGCTATTGGGTTTCCTAGGACGATGACGAGGACGAAACCTTAAGATTTAATGTTTCTATAAAGTAGTAACAAATTAGAAAGATTTATATAGGCTTATAAAATTCTGTAATTATGGCAAACCAAATAAAATATGGTGTAATCTCAGACGTTCATAAGGATCCAAGAATTGTTCCAGTAGCCATTAGTGTGTTAAAATCATTAGGTGCTGAGAAGCTATTAGTTAATGGAGATATTGGGAATCATCAAAGGACATTAGAAGATAGTCAAGGTTATGTGGCATTTATTTTAGAATCTATCGGTAAAGGCGGATTAGAATCTTGGGTTCAACCAGGAAGTCATGAATCCTTATTAGCTTATGGCCCAGTTATTGATCATTTTTCACAAAAGTATGGAAATTTAATTGATGCAACAAAGAATCAAAGAGCTGAACAAGGAGATCATCACCTAGTATTTTTACCTGGCTCTGATTTCTTGTGTGGTGGGGAATATCAAATAGGTAATCACGACCAAATTCCAAGTGGAAGATATGTTCAAACAGAAGAAGGATTAATGCAATTTGAAAACTTTGAACAATATGTTGGGGCTCTTCAAAGAGGGATAGTTCAAGCAGCCATGCAATATGCTAATATGCAAGACTTAAGAAGATTAATAACTGCTCCTGAGAAGACAATAGTTGTTTGTCATGTTCCAAGAAAGTTTGATGGATTAGAAACTTGTGTCGATATGGCTGAGTTTGGTGAAGCAATGAAAGATTTTGAATCACAAGGAGGAAAAATAAAAGAAGGAACAGTTTATCCGATCCATATTGCATCTCAGATGGTCCAAGCCGGTTATCCTGTTCAAATTAGAAGAGAAAATAGAGGTAATGAAGACTTGAAAAATTTATATGAAGAACTCGGAGTTAGAAAGTCAGTTACAGGACATTTCCACGAATCAAGCCATAGAGCTAATGATAGACAAGGTAATCATGTTAATGAAGGCGAATTAGTTAATGAGCTGTTTTGGAACTCTGGCTATCTTGATACTGGGCATACTGGAATTCTAACAGTAGATGGAGAAAGAGTAAGTTATCAAAATGTTAAATTACAAGAGCACCTTAGATAACATAGTTAGTTTATTAAATATGGATATTCTTTTTATAAAATGAAAGCATTAATTATCGGAGACCCCCATGGATATTACAAATACCCTAAAAAAATCTTTAAAGGAATTGATTTGATTTTTGTTACGGGAGATTTTGGGAAGGCAGATCTTGCGAGAAAAAGATCTTTTGAAAACTTTGATAGAAAAAAGAAAGGACTCCCAGAAAAAGAATATACTCCAAAACAGCAGAAAGATGTCTATTTAGAAATTTACAATTCTACGATGAAGATTGTCAAGTTAATCTCAAACTATGCTCCAACTTATGTAATTCTTGGTAATGTTTGGCCCAAAGATGATCGTGCTAAGAAAGAAGAGAAAAAACTAGGAATTAAAATACCAAGACTGGTTGCAGATATGAAAAAAGTTAAGAATTTTAACATTAGTAAGAATGTTGTTAGAAATTTTAAAGGCTTAAGAGTAGGTTTTTTGGAATATTTTGTTGATACTAATTGGGTGCAAGATTTTAAACCGGGCGATTTTAAAAATCGATTAAAAAAGGCAAAGAAAGAAACCATCAAAGCAGGGAAAATTTTAAAAAATTTTGGGAAGGTTGATATCTTGGTTTGTCATCAACCACCTTATGGTTATTTAGATCAGGTTTCTGGAAAATTTGGAGCCCCTAAAAGCTGGATAGGAAAGCATGCCGGAAGTAAAGTTATTCTTGAATACATCAAAGAATATCAACCAAGATATGTTTTTTGCGGACATATTCATGAAGGAAAAGGAAAATCAAAGATTGGAAAAACAGAGGTTTATAATCTGGGCTATTATGGAGAATATAAAATAATTTCTATTTAACCCTATAACAATTATCCTTAAAAAGCTATTATTTCTGGGAATTTTATGAACTGTGATTATGTTAGAACTATAATAAGGATCCTTGAAGAATCAAAATCAGATATTGAAAGTTTAGAGGTTAGGACACTTTTTTATAGAGTTAAGGCCACTAGATCTGTAATTGCTGGTCCTAGAAAAACAATTGAGAGAAGAGTCGAAGTTCTGGTATCCGGGGATAAGGCGCCAACATATCATGAGATCAGATCTGAGATGGTTGGAACATTTTACTGGAATGAGGATAAGTCAGGTAGAAGACCGAAAGTTAGAAAAAAAAGGGCAGTTGAGAAGGATCAGGTTTTGGGGTATATTGAGGCTTTGAAATTAATGAATCCTGTAAAGTCTTTATGTGAAGGGAGAATTGTGAATGTTTATGTAAAAAATGGAGAACCTATTGAGTTTGGCCAATTGCTCTTTGAGCTGGATAAAATTCAAGGACAATAATATTATCTCTTACTTACTCTTTCTAGTTTTGCTCCTCTTGTGAGTCCTGCACCAAACCCAACTTCAACAACCAACATTCCAGGTTTAATAATTCCTGTTCTTCTTGCTTCTTCTTCTGCAATACCTATCGATGCTGTTGAAGTATTTCTATGCCTACTCATGTTGGTGTAAACTACTCCCCTGAAACCTTTTTCTTCTAATCTTCCTTTTGAATTGTTTGTTATTCTTGCATTAGCTCCATGGGGGATGATTACATCTACATCTGCTAATTCATAAGGGGTGCCATCAAGAACTTCGTGGACTGAATGCGCCATTTCTCTTGTTGCATATTTAAAAATTTCTTTTCCAAACATGTCGAGATATTGCTGTACGGAAAGGTATGTTTCAAATTTTGGGGCATTTAAATTTCCGGCAACGTATTCTGGATTTGGCCTTATTTTTAATCCTTCTTTTGGGTCTGTGAGTGTTAAGAATCCTCTTGGCCATTCTACATCTCCAATATCTGGCTGCCCACCAGTTACAATATTGATTATGCCTTCTTCATTAGAATCATCTTTCTCCATGAGGTAGGCGCATGCAGCATCACCAAATAAGATACAGGTGTTTCTGTCACTATAGTCTGTGATGCCTGAAAGCTTTTCTGCACCAATAATAATAATTTTTCTTTTTTTAGAAGCTAGTAACGAGTTTCTTGCATCGTAAAAAGTGTATATGAGGCCCGTACAGCCCGCACCCTGATCCTGAAGAGCTGCATTTTTTATCCCTGCTGCAATTGCAGCATATGCGGCAGCGTTTCTGAATTCTCTTGTATGTTTGTTTGTTGCAAACCTGACTTCTTCTATTTCATCAGGATTAAAGCCGGTCCTTCTTTTTAAGTCTAAAACTGCTCTAGCTCCCATTTCTTCTACTGAAAGAGAATGCTCTATCCTTCCCTCGTTCATTCCGGTCCTCTCAATAATCCATTCATTAGAAGTGTCTACTAATCCTTCTAAGTCAGCATTTGTTAAAACATTAATATCATTAATTCCTCTGTCTGGAATGTAGATTCCCGGCTCTGATGTTCTTATTGCCATTTTTTTTAAAACCAAGTTTCCTTAATATAGATTTCTATACTTCATTTCTTTAGGAATTCTTACATCGCCTATAAAGATGTTCCAAACCAAATCTTTAAAAAGACGAAGCTTATTGTTTTTTCATGGGTAAAATTGAATTAAAGAATTTGCTTATCCCAAAGAAAAAAGATTTTGAAAAGAAATTAGCAAATTTTAGACTAGATGGTAAGGATAGGATTCATGTTCTTGCTGATTTTGACAGGACGCTAACTAAGGCATTTGTTAATGGAATAAGTACACCTTCTGTTATTTCTGAGCTTAGGAAAGGAGATTATATAAGTGAAGAATATGCTGAAAAAGCGCAGGAGCTTGCTGACAGGTATCACCCTATGGAGATAGACCCTTTGCTCTCATTTGAAGAGAAAAAAGAGGCAATGAATGAGTGGTGGAATGAGCACTTTGATCTTTTAATTGAGTCAGGACTTAATATAAAGCATATTAAGCAGATTATTGATGAGGGGAAGATTGAGTTTAGAGAAGGGATTGTCGAATTCCTTGAACTATTGCATAAGAATAATATCCCTTTGATTATTGTGTCGTCTTCTGGACTTGGTTGGGATTCCATATCTATGTTTTTTGAGAAAAAAGATCTTTTATACCCAAATGTCCACATTGTTTCTAATCGATATTCGTGGGATGAAGACGGGAATGCTATTGGAGTTAAAAGGCCAATCATACATGTAATGAACAAAGACGAGACTGTTCTTGAAGATTTCCCATTTTTTAGCCAGATTAAAGATAGGAAAAATGTTTTGCTTTTAGGAGATAGCCTTGGAGATCCAGGAATGGTTGAGGGTTTTAACTATGAGAATTTAATTAAAATAGGATTTTTGAATGAAAACATTAAGGAAAATTTAGATGCTTATAAAAAAGAATTTGATGTTCTTCTTTTAAATGATACGGGCATGGGTTTTGTGACCGGCCTGCTTAAAAATATAAATTAGATAATTTATGCAATGAAAATTGGTGATGTTGAATTGGAGTGGCTCGGACATGATGGTTTTTTTATTAAGAATTCCAAGATGATTTACATAGATCCTTATAACATCAAGGATGATAGTGAGAAAGCAGATATAATCCTTATTACTCATAGTCATTATGATCATTGCAGTTTTGCAGACTTAAAAAAAATAGTTAAGCAAGGGACTTTTATTGTGCTTACAGCAGACTCTCAAAGCCAGATAACAAGATTCGAGGAAGTTGTTGAGATAAGAATTGTTGAGCCCTGGCAAGAACTTACTTTTGAGGATATAAAAATTTCTACTATCCCTGCTTACAATCTCGATAAGAGTTTCCACCCTAAAAATGAAGGTTGGGTTGGATATATTGTAAAGATAAATGGTGTGATTATTTATCATGCAGGAGATACTGATTTAATTCCAGATATGCAGAAGCTTACAGGATATATGCAGCCCGGAAAGCAGTTTGTTGCTTTGTTGCCGGTTGGTGGGAGATTTACGATGAGTGTTGATGAGGCAATCGAAGCTGCTAAAATTATTAAGCCAACTCTTGCAATTCCTATGCATTGGGGGAGTATTATTGGAAGCGAGGAAGATGCCAAGGAGTTTGTTCAAGGTTGTAAAGAGGAAGGTATCGATGCCTTGGTTCTGGAGAAAGAGTGATTATTGTTCTTAAAAAACCCATTAAATTAATACATGTTTTACAAAACAAAAATATTTAAATAGAAACAGCCTCCACTTCTTTATTATTATTATTTTGCGCGCGTATGTGGAGGACTTCTCTCCTCTTTCTATTGATAGTTGTTAGTGTATGAAGTATATAAACCTTTCGTGAAAATGGAAACCAAAAACAAGAAAAAAGTAATGCTCTGTTTTTCAGAGGTGTATATCGCTGTAAGGAGGTTATATTGATAAGAAATGGTATTAGATTTTGCAAAAGAAGCTATATCGCATGCAGATACACATAGCATTAATTTTGATGATTTGAAGGCAGGAAAGGCAAACATTAAGGTTATTGGTGTTGGTGGTATGGGATGTAATGCAGTTACCTGGCTATACAATAAAGGTATAAGTGGTGCTACTGTCTTTGCTGCAAATACAGATGCCTTGCACTTGTCTGTGGCTAAAGCTGATGAGAAGATCCTTATTGGAAAGGAATTGACAAGAGGATTGGGATGCGGTGGAATGCCCCAGAGAGGGAGAGAAGCTGCAAAAGAAGCTATTGTTGACTTGAAGAAAGCTATAGCAAATGCAGATATGGTGTTTGTAATTACAGGAGAAGGTGGAGGTACCGGAACAGGAGCTGCCCCGGTTGTTGCCCAGCTTGCAAAAGAGACAGGCGCTGTTGTTATAGGAGTTGTTACAATGCCTTTTGAATCTGAAAAAGCTAGAATTGATAAAGCCGAATTTGGATTACAGGAGCTTAGAGAAGTTTCAAACACATGCATTGTTTTAGACAACAATAGACTTGTAGATATTGCAGGACAATTGCCAATTGAGCAGGCTTTCGCTGTTGCTAACGAGCTTGTTTCTACTATGGTAAAGGGTATTGTTGAGACAATTACATTGCCAAGCTTAATCAACCTAGACTATGCTGATGTATCTTCAATTATGAAGGACGGTGGAGTTGCCGTTATTGGAATTGGTGAAGCCGATACACAAGATCGTGTTAACGAAGCAGTTAAGCAAGCCCTTACTCATCCTCTACTTGACGTGGATTACCAAGGTGCTACTGGTGCTTTGATACATATTACTTGTGGACCCGACTTGAAGTTAGAAGAGTTCGACCTTATTGGTAGAATTGTATCTGAAAACTTAAGTCCGGAAGCCCAAGTTATTATTGGGGCTAGAATTAGCAAGGACTTTGTAGGAAAAGTCAGAGTTATCACCATCATGACTGGCGTTAAATCTCCATATGTCTTGGGAAGGGAGGTAGAAGAGAGATCACACCCAAGTTCAAGAGAAATGAACGATCTTGGAATTGAGGTCTGGAGATAAGTAATAATTTTTTCCGGGGGTTTCCCCGGAATTTTGTTTTTTTGTTTTTTATTACAATAATGTTTATTAACAAGTTATCTTTTGTTTTTTGATGGGTTTTAGGAAATTAGCATATTCTGTTTTAGGAGCTTTTGTTATTGCAAGCTGTTCATCTTCAGAAAGTTCTTTAAAAGGAAAAATTTCTGTTGGAGACTTTGATCATGATGGATTGGCTGATACTGTTTTTGTAAAGAATTGGATAAATGAGACAGATATAGGAATTAAGTATGGGACGGGAATAGAACAAAAAATTGCTACTTTTCCTTTTCATAAAGAGGTTCATTTTGCTAATGTTATTGGGGATAATATTGAAGTTTGGTGGTCTGATACAGAAGGGGATTATGCTTTTAAATATCAAGTAACTCGCTTTTATAATAAAGGTGTGAGTGGTGATACTGCAATTTTTTCTACAGAGAGATCCAAACGTTCTTCTGAACGATTTTTCTTTGGAACATAAATCTTTAAAAGTGTTAATTTTTTTAGACATCATGGTTAATGAATCTGATGAAGTTGATTTGATTCCTAAACTTTACACCCGCCTTGCTGGAAAAGGATGGTCTAGATTAGAAGGTGGGATTTTAGTTGCACAGGTTTTTGTTCCACATAGAGAAAGGAGATTTAGTAACTGGGGTTTATTGTATGTCTCCTACTAATGGTGGAAATTATCTTGCTTTTTTTGAGCATTCTGATGGATTAGTTGCAGGGCCTTTTTTTGAACCAAGAGAAAAATTAGAAAAAATGGCTAGAGATGATACTAAATCTATTCCTTTGACTTTGGTTCTTGGAGAAGATACTTCCAAATTTGCTAAATCACTTAGAGAAAAAGGAATTAACTATAAAACTATACTTGGAAGGGATACAGATTATTCTTGGGAAGGAGCTAGAGAAATTCTAGAAGAAAGAAAAAGTGTAACTGTTTAGGTTTTCTTTTAACAAGGTTTTTAAGGAATTAATTCTTAGATAAAATATGGCTAAGATAAAGAGGTTTGGGGTTTTGAAGACTTCATATTTTCTTGGGTTATGGGGGATTACTGTTGGATTAATAAGTGTCATAATTTTTTGGATATTTTTTTCTTTAGTTTCTAGTCTTTTTGCTCCTGTGATATCTGCTGATGGATCTGATGCAGATATTTCAAACAAGCTATCTTTTTTTGAGTTTGATTATCTTTTCTTTATCTATTTTCCTGTGATATATGGAATTGTTTTCTTTATTTTAGGATTTGTATTTACCCCTATAATTAACCTTATATTAAAAATAATAAAAGGACTTGATTTGGATATAGAATTTTATGAAGAGCATAAAGCTTATCAGCCCCAAAAAAACTATTCCCAGACATATCCACAAAATCCCCAACAACAAAATTACTCCCAAGGAGATTACCCCTCTTAATAAAAATGAAAGCTAGAATCTTAGATTTTCCAAACATTTTTTATAATAAAAATGTAAGGAGGTATAAACCTGAATGGCGGGAAAAGAAATTCCAACAGGAGTCAAGGTTATTTCTATCTTGTACTATCTCGGAGCTGTTTTTTCAGCGATAGTGGGAATTCTACTTATTGTTGGAGCAGGAATGGCCGATTCTTTTGTAAGCGAAGTTCCGGTAATTGCAGAAATTGGTGCAGGAATGTTTGTTGTTGTTGGCATTATTATGATTGGCTTAGGTGTTTTAAGCTTCTTTATCGGAAAAGGATTATGGAAGGGAAGATCCTGGGCAAGAACATTAGTTATAATATTATGCTGTATGGGTGTCGTGACCGCATTAATATCCATTGCAGGGGGAGATGTTGCAAATAACGTCTTTAATATTCTGCTAAATGGAGTTGTCGGCGGATATTTGTGGTTTAACAAAAGAGTCAAAAAAGCATTTTCTTAATTTTTTCTTTTTCTTTTATTTTATAAGACATAAGAATATAAGAGACTAACGATTATCAAGATTATTAAAGCAATAAAGCATATCCAGGCACCAAGTCTTGGCTTTTCTTCTTCATCTTTTTCAATTCTGTTGATTTCATATTGTAGATATAAGAATCCAAAAACCAAGGTGAATAAAGGAGAGAGTTTTGCCTTAACATCTTTGTTTTCGAGTGCTTCGTTAATTATGGATCTAGACTTAAATGCGAGGAAGATTGTAAATATGTATTTCAGAATAAAACTAGCCCCAAATAGCACTACTAGGGCTATTTGCATTGTTGTAATGTTTTGGGCAAAGGTTCCCACCTCTTCCGGATCCAAATTTAAGAATAGGGTTATGAATGAGACGACCATTACTAGTTCTATTATCAATAATGTAAAGGGAATTGTTCTCTTCAATTTCTTCCTGGTATCTAGATTTTCAAATTCATTGCATCTATTCATATACCAGAAAGCCTTGTAAATTTCCAGAGTTATTGTCGAAAATACCCACAAAAGAAGTATGTTTTTTCTTCCAGGAGTTCTGTTTTTATCTTTTTCTGGCAAATATGCCGAGACTTTTTGATCTGCACCCTTTTCTGCCTTGTCGAGATATCTATCCAAGCTTATTATTTCTTCTGAAGAATTTTTTACTTCTTTTTCCATGTTTGCTTTTTTATCTTTAATCAAGTATCAATTTTTCTTAATGGCTTCATTCTCTATTCTTTGAAGTTATCAAAGAATAGTATGTGGTCTAACTCTATTTTTGCTTTTTTTGTCAGTGGTTTTTCATATTCGTAACCTATTGGAAATATTGCCTCCACTTGGATCTCTTCCTTAATTTTTAATATACTCTTTATTTGGCTTTCAACAAAATATCCTATCCAGCATGTTCCAAGGCCTTTTTCGGTTATCTTTAAGAGAAAGTTCTGAATTGCAGCCCCGGCCTGTTGTCTAAGATATGTTTCTCCCATTTTTCCATATGCATTAAGTGTTTTATTTGGGTTTGAACAGACAACTACAATATAATGTGCTGTTCCTACAAATGGCTGCTGACAGGCTTTAGCAATTTTTTGGATTTTTTCTTCGTCATGGACAAGGATGAACTTTAAAGTGTATATGTTTCCTGCCATTGGAGCAAATCTTGCGGCATCAATGCAGTCGATAATGTCCCTCCAGTCAGGTTCTCTGCTCTTAAACTTGCGGACAGATCTCCTAGATTTTATTGCTTTGTCTAGATTCATGATTTATTGAAGAAATAGGATTATAAAAAGGTTACGAGAACTTAAACTAAGAGCTGCACATCGACTCCATTAATTAATTCGCAACTATCCTTAGAAATACAAGAATTAACTTTATCCGAATTAAGTATATTAAATGTAACCTGTATATCACATTTTGCAATTAAAAATTCTGGTTTATCAAACGAGGAAGGTATTTGTTCAGTTATTTCACATTCTCCTGGAAGTCCACCAGGCAACCCAATTGAAGAATCATAGTACTTCATCATAACCCCCTTATCCACACAATCTGGATAATCCTCAATATCCATTCCAAACCCTTCTCTAAAAGTTTTCTTTTGTGCAAAAATCACGATTAATTTATCCCCATATGAAAAATTAAAAAGCTCACTTCCACCGGGACAAATATTACTAACCCTGCTATCATAAGTATATTCAAACTCATTTACCATTAATTGATTATCTTTTAAGACTGTTTCATCATTTTCGGGTATTGAAACATAGATTAATACTCCAATTAAAATGATTAATCCAATCACAAGAAAAATCGTAGCTGTTTTTTTCATATTTCAATTAAGGCAAAGTAGCTTATAAATTTAACTAAAACTTATAACTCCGCCGCCAAGGCATTCCTTGCCTTTGTAGAGAACTATGGCTTGGCCTTCTGAAACCCCTGTTATTTGTCTGTTTAGCGCAACTACGGTTTTTTTATTTTTGTAAGAGATTGTTGAAGGCAATAACTCCCCCACCTGCCTTATCCTTGAAAAGACCCTTGAGTTATTTTTAGGGACTTGGCTTATCCAGTGTGCATTTTTAATGAAAACTTCTTTTCTGAAGTTTAACTCATGGCCTTCTGGAGCAGCAACGATTATATTTTTTCTTGCGTCCTTTCTTGCAACATACCATCTCTTTTGTTTTTTTTCTGACTTTAAAACTTCTATTCCGAATCTTGAGCCTATTCTTTGGCCTATTGTGTAATAGTAGATTCCATCGTGTGTGCCTATTTGATTCCCTTCAGGATCAAGAATTTTTCCCGGTTTTTGCTTGATCTCTTTTTGAAGGAATTTTTTTAGGTTTACTTTTCCTATAAAGCAAATTCCTACTGTTGATTTTTTGTTATAGTTTGGGAATTTGTTTTTTCTAGCTATTTCTCTGACTTCTTTTTTTGATAGCTCTCCGATTGGGAAAAGAGTTTTAGCAAGTTCTTTTTGTTTTAGCCTATATAAAAAGTAAGACTGGTCTTTTAATTCGTCTTTTGCTCTGAGCAATTTAAAGTTATTTTTTTCTTTTTTAACACGAGCATAGTGTCCTGTGACAAGAAAATCGCAGCCAAGTTTTTTCACTGCTTTAATTAGTAACGGAAATTTGACTTTTTCATTGCAGTCAATGTCAGGGTTTGGGGTTATTCCCTGTTTGTACTTTTTGTACATTTCCTGGACAACTAACTTGCGATATTGCTTTTCAAAGTCAAGAGTTTTTAATGGAATATCTAGCATTGCTGCAATTTTTTGAGCAACTCGCCTTTCCCCGCGCCAGGTACATTCTCCAAGGTCATTTTTAGAGTCGGACCAATTTTTCATGAAAGCTCCTAGGACTTCATAGCCTTGTTTTTTCATTAGCAAGGCAGCGACACTTGAATCTACGCCACCAGACATTGCAACTAAGACTTTTTGTTTCATATCCTCAAGAAGATTTATTAACTAATAAAAGCTTTTCTTTTTATGGCAGCAACACCGCCTGGACCTAAAAAACGAAAACTTGATTATAATGTAGATCAAGCTACATATGATGGGTTTGTCAAAGCCTGTAGTAGAAAAGGATTTGCACCGCAGATAATTCTCGAACAGGCAATGAGAAAATTCGCTCAAACAGGCCAGATATAATTAAAGAAGGTTTTTGAAAGAGAAAAGGATAGAGATTTCACACTTTTTTAGGAATTAACAGCATTTAAAAAGGATGATTTTTATAGTATATTATTGGACGCATTTTGATAATCCTAATTTATTTAGAACCTTTGTTAACTTGCTTCTGGAGTAAATAAAATGAAAGGAACTGTAAAATTTTTCAACGGAATGAAAGAATTTGGTTTTATAACTGGCGAAGACGGCAAAGATTACTTTGTTCATAAGTCAGGGCTTACTGGAGATATCGAGATAACTGAAGGCGATTCTGTAAGCTTTGATACAGAACAGGGCGATCGTGGTCTTAAAGCAGTTAATGTAACCAAATAAAAATTTCTTTAGTTAATACGAATATAATTAAAAGATGTCTAGAGGATCTGCTGTATCTTTTACTCTGGTAGCAGCTCCATGAAAGTTTGGTTTTTGTTCGCATTTAGGGCAATAAGGAACATCTTCATAAGCACATTTCCCAGAACCAGATAGTGGAAAAGGACCATCCTGAATAGGATGAGCCACACTTACTCCTTGTATTTCTGATCCGCAAGTATTACATACATATTCCTGATTTCCTTGATTTTCGCTGACAACCCTATAGATTACTTTTCTCCCTCTTCCTCTCATAAATCCCTGTCCTGAGGCATCTCTTGCAAATTCTGGAACAAATGTTCTCCAGGGGTTTCTTTTTAATAATGCTTCCCATTCTTTAGTTGTTTGGAATGTAAGGTCTTCAACAGCCATTGTTTTTTATCTTCGTTCCTCTTTAAAACCATTATTATTATCAGAAATATATATTCAAATAAAAGCTTACGCCCGAGGTAGGACTCGAACCTACGACCCCATGGTTGCTGTTTGTTCATCCTTCAAAGGAAGGTGTGTGAGAGGAAACCTTGGTTTCCTTCAGTTAACAGCCATGTGCTCTAACCGACTGAGCTACCCGGGCACTAAATTTTGAATAGAAATCGTTATTTAAAGGTTTTTATGACTATTTCTTTTTCTTGATCTCTTTAAGCCCAAGATCCAGGATTGGTTGGGGATGGTGTTTTTCAAGATAAGCATAGACATTTGCTGTTTTTGATCCCTTTATTA
>CAZUTV010000007.1:0-24149 GCA_964623495.1 Candidatus Woesearchaeota archaeon
GTTCGAAAATAACTATTTTTCGGTTTTATAAATTAGAACTCCGGACAAAGCTCAACTAAGCACAAACATAACCGCCAAGTTTTTTGTTGTAATAGCAACTTGGCCGGTTGTATGGCTGATAAATAACTAGATTAACTGTTTTGTTGCTTGTCCCATTGAAATTATCGTAAGCTGTAAATGTTAATTGATAGCTTCCTATGTTTGAAGTGTTTACCGGACCAATAGAAAATTGGGCTGTTCCATTTCCATAATCTGTAAATGTTTTGCCCCCAGTATAATTTGTAAAGGATGTCCAATGCACTTCGTCATCACCACATTCGGTTTTGTCTATATCGCTTGCTTTCAATTGAAGATTCCAAGATTGTCCTATTGAAATATATCTTATTTCTGGAACATAGCTTGTAATTGCAGGAAGCCTATTTGTATTAGTGATGTTTACATGATACATAAATATATTGCTAAGTCCAGCTGAGTCTTGTCCCATTTGTTGTTTGTACTGACTTACATTAAATTTGAGTTCAGGGCTTGATTGACAATAGTTTGGTGTCCAATTAAAAAAACTAAAAACCCAGGCAGGCATGGGATATCCGGGATGTTCTCCGTAACCCCACCCATTAAATGTCGTATTTGTTTTCATCCTGGCTCCGTGCAAAGAGTAATTTAGGGTATATTGGTCAGGGATTATTGTAAGATTGCAAGGGCAGTTAGGATTCTCGCTTTGATTGAATTTATTATAAAAGCTTAGAAGCTCACCCTCTGTTCCATTTTCGTACCTATCAAAATTTCCTTGCGGACTCATAACAAAATTTTCCGAATCATCCATGGAAATAGTTGGATAAGCCAAACCCCCAGCAACAAGAGAGATTAAAACAATTGCTATAAAACTAAAAATTATTGCCTTCATCATTATCCTTACTTTCTGCCTGGTTTTTATATTTTTCCTTTAAAAAACTTTATTAATCATCCTTCCGTGTTAAAATCATGAAGTCAGAGGTCATAAAGACACTAAAAGAGGCAATAAAAAAGCAAGGTGTTGAGGTTAAAGATGAGGATATAGGATCTAAGATAGAAATTCCCCCTTCAAGTGATTTGGGAGATTATGCTTTTCCGTGCTTTTCCTTAGCCGCCTTGCTAAAAGACGATCCAAAGCAAATAGCTCTTGATATAAGAAAGAACATTGGAAACCCACCCCCAGAGTTTGAAGAGATCCAAACCCAGGGCCCATACATAAATTTCTTTGTAAACAGAAATATTTTATCTATTAAGGTAATTAATGAAATTCTAAAACAAGGAGAGAAATACGGATTTGTAAATCTAGGAAAAGGAAAAAAAGCACTTATTGAACATACATCCATAAATCCAAATGCTTCTCCCCATGTTGGAAGGGCAAGAAATGCAATTATTGGAGACAGCATAGTAAAGATTATGGGCTTTCTTGGATTCAAGCCAGAAGTTCATTACTATGTTAATGATGTTTCAAAACAAATTGCAATGCTTGTAGTGGCTGAAGCAGAAAAACTTTCCTTCGACAAAATGCTTGACGCTTACATAAAAATATCCAAAAAAGTTGAAAAAGACAAGGAAATCGAAAAAGATGTTTTTACTTGGCTAAGAAGATTTGAGGGAGAAGATAAACAGGCACTGAAGAACTTTAACTCTATAACCGAAACCTGTGTTAAAGGACAAAGAGAAATTCTAAGAAAACTCGGGGTAGAATATGATGCTTTTGATTATGAGTCAAAGTACATTAAAAAATCAAGAAAAATTCTTGACGAGTTTAAGAAAAAAGGAAAACTTCACAAAGACAAAGATGGAAGACTGTATTTGGATCAAACAAGTACTTCTTTAAGAAAAATGATGAAATCTGCTGTTCTTGTGCTGACAAGGTCAGATGAAACCGGATTATATCCTTTAAGGGACATAGCCTATACTATTGATAAGATGAAAATCTCTGATAAAAACATAGTTGTTCTTGGAGAAGACCAAAAGCTTTACTTTCTTCAGTTAAAAGAAGCATTAAAACTCTTGAACATTCAATCTCCAGAAGTAGTTCATTATTCTTTTATTCTGCTAAATCATCACGGCAAAGCCAAGAAGATGTCGACAAGAAAAGGCGATGTTGTTCTTCTTGAAGATTTTATTGGGGAGTTAATAAAAAAGGCAGAAATAGAAATTAAAAAAAGAAAAACCTCTGGCGATGCAAAAACAGTTGCAATAGCGGCATTGAAATATAAGATCTTAAAAAATCATCCCAACAAGTCAATTAATTTTGATTTAGATGAGGCTTTGCAGTTTGAGGGAGATACTGGTCCTTATTTACTTTACAGCTATGCAAGGGCAAAAAGCATTTTTAGGAAGTCAGAGAAATTTCCAGACCTGAAAATTTCAGATTTGCATGAAAAAGAAATTGATTTGATAAAAAAACTTTCACAGTTCCCGGAAGTTGTGTTAAGCGCCTATAATGCCTTAAACCCGTCGCTGATTGCAAATTACTCTTATCAAATCTCACAGACTTTCAACGAATTCTACCATAATTGCCCGGTAATAGGTTCAGAGCAGGAAACATTCAGGCTTTCGCTTGTAAAAGCTTTTTCAATTGTTTTGAAAACTTCTTTAAGTTTGTTGGGGATAAAAGTTCTGGAAGAGATGTAAAACAAACATTTATATACAAGGGTGTTGTTACTTTATAAGTTAAACGAATTAACATGGCAAAGAAAAAAACCAAAAAGGTTGTCAAGAAAAAAAAGAAGAGATAAAACTTCTTTTGCGTTTTTATTTTTCTTTTTATTTTTTGTTTTATAATCCCATTCTTATTCCAAATAAAGCATTTACGCCGTCTTTCTGAAAAAGAATTCCAAGATTTCCATCATATCCCATTGTCTCAAAGTTAGTTTCAATACCCCCAAAAGCTTGGGTTTGTATGCCTTCTTTCGGGTCATCCTCGTTGTATATTCTCCCACCTAAAATAAATCTGATTGGTGTGCCAAGTTTACTAAAATATTTTTCAATTACTCCGGCTAAGCCAACAGAGTTTAATCCGCCTGTTTTTGAATTTGGCCATCCAAGCACTGTTCTTACTCCCATCCCGTAAGATTGTTCAAAATTTTGGGGCAAGGTAGTAGTGTCTTCAACATAATTAACTCCCCCAATACCCAGATAGGCAAAACCACTTTTTCTTAATCCAATTCCAACATCAACATTTATTCTCCATTCATCATTTCTTAAATTAGTTGTCTGAGTCTGTGCGGAAGGAGTTTTTGTAGCTTGTTTTGTTGAATCTGCCTGACAAAAAGCATTTCCAGAAAATGCAATTGCCCCAGCAACAGCAAGCGCAGTAACCAAGCCGTTTCTCATGATAATAAGTTTAGATTTTTCTTTTTAAGTATTATTGTTGTAAGAAATAAACATTATCTAAAGGTTACTCTAGCTCCGATTGACTTCTCTCCGCCGTTTTCTATAGAATAACTTGCTCCGAAAGTTGTTGCATGATTGCCAAATGGCGACCAATCTATTCCCATCTCAAGCCCCGACTTTGTTTCAACATAAACGAGACTTTCTCTAAATGGTTTTTTAGACTGTTGAGAATAAATGCCGTTTCTTAAGAAAATGCTAGGTTTTAAGAATAATCTTTCGTGCAAAGTAATGTATCTCGCTGCTTCTAAAGTTAAATTCACCATGTCTGTTTCTGAAGAAACTTGATTGTCATTATATCCTATCCCAAAACGCACCTCAGTTAAATTAAAAGGCAAGAAGCCAAGGCTAAAATTTGGCCATAAGCCGTGATTGTGTTTACTTTCTCCCGTGTAATTTCCTTCTATTGTAAAATTAAATCTTCCTGCACTCAAACAGTCTCTTGCAGATAATTTAAATATGTCTTTTGTTGGTTCTCTATTCCAAGGCTCAGCTTGAACGTTTGTTGAATCAGTCAAAGGAGCAATTGTCGAGCCAGTTTTGGAAGGAGTATTTGTGGTGTCTGGCACTTGCATTTTTGCACTATCTGTTGTTAATAGTACCTGATTTAGCGTCTTATTAACATAGTCCGGTGTTTCAGGCCCGTAATATTCCTGCCATAATTTTGGGAATGGATTAAGCACGCTGTCCCACTTAGTAGAAATATTTCTTTTCCATATTGCATTATACAAAGAGTCAGAAGGCGAAGGCCCGTAATTTTGATTGTGATGATTTCTTGCAGAAGCAACATTTGAAACAGAACACGCTATAAAACTAGCGGCTAGAATGGTGAGGAGTGTTCTCTTCATCAATAATGGTTGCTAAAATATGTTTTTAAATATTGTCGTGATAATTTATCGAGATGAAAAATATATAAACTTTGGGTGGCTTTTAATTTTTTAAATCTTTTCAAGCACTTAGCCTTAATCTAAAACTCTCGATACTTATAAACATTAAAATTGAAAACGCATACAAAATTCTTGCTTTAATCTTGTTGATCATATTAATTTTTTAGAAATCTTTTTTTACTTTACCTGCTTCATTTCTTTCCATGCAAGTTCAAACATCTGTTCAAGAGCCTGGGCAAAGAATTCTGTGTTAATCCAAACACCAATATCGTAATTGGGATGGAATTTCTCATCATCCAAAAGCATAAACATAATCTGCTTTGAATCAATAATCGTAAATCTAGCCCTCATGTTTCCAAGATCCCTGACTTCTGCAACTTTTTTCAATTCTCTTGCAACTTTAACGTTGTTTGCGTTTATTGGAGCAGCAATTCTGATTTTTACTCCTCTTCTTTTGCACCTGTCCAGGCTAGGCATCAAAGCCTCAAGCTTTCTGTTAATTCCTTCTGCGGTTGTTACAACCGTTATTGTTCTCTCAGCATCTCTAATCATCATATCTAGATGATTGTATAGGTTTTGCCTGCCTTTAATGCTTCCAGAAAGATCACTAGGCTCAACAAATTTAACCCCTTTAGTAAACAAGCCATTAAGTTCATCCAAAACTTCATCCCCTTTTAAGGTATCAAGCCTCTTTGTCCTGTCAGCCACATATTTTACCAGATTTTTCTTGACTCTTTCAACAACCTCATCTGGTTTTAAGGCCACAAATTTAATGGGTTTTCCCAGTTTCATTACAATAAAACCCTTCTTTTCCAAAGATTCAAGAATATCATATGTTCTAGACCTTGGCACATCTGAAATATTGCTTAACTCGCCTGCAGTTGATGTTCCCCTCGATAAAAGTGCAGTCCAAACCTTGACTTCATAAAGATTTAGGTCAAAAATCTTTCTCAACCTACTTAAAAACTCATCTTTCACTATCATTTTTTCTCTTTTTATCAAGCACCTCTTTACTTTTAAAGATTGTTGTATTCGAAAAGGTAATTCTTCAAAATTACTGTTCAGTGGTTATTTTATAACAATCACTATCTCTCCACTCTTTTCTTTAATTTTGAAGGTTGTTTTGTTTTTAAATCTTTCCTTCCCAGTTGTGACAATCTCGAAAATTTTTGCTCCGGTCCTGTCTTTTATGAAATTTTTGTGCTTATCCAGGATTTTTTTGAAGTCTTCATCAACAATTAAGTATATCTCTACCTTATCTCCCCTTTCTAGGCCAAGTTGCTTTCTATAAGCCTGTATCTGCCTTGAAACCTCTCTCGCATAGCCTTCTGCTTCAAGTTCAGGAGTAATATTTGTGTCAAGCTCAACCTCAAGCTCTCCGCCTCCTCCAGTAAGTATCTCTATTTCCTTGACATTTAACTGGTTTTTTATAACCTCTCCAACCTTGGTAGTTATTGGTTTGTAATACGAAACACTTGCAAAAGGCAGCGGCCATTTTAAGCCTACCTGGGCTTTGTCCCTTTGTGCTAATCCAGACTCTATTGCCCTAAGAGCATACCCCATCTCATCTTCCAAACCGCTGTCGATTTTCTTCTTGTCAAGTTTTGGCCATAATGAAAGATGAACGCTTTCTTCTCTAAACGTAATCTGGTATAGATGCTCTGTGATGAACGGGCAAACTATGGAAAACATCCTCAAAACATCCCTATAAACATCCTCGACAGCATAAAGCACTTTTCCAGCATCTTTAGTATTAACCTTTTCTCTGGTGAATTTTATATATACTCTTGATAACGACAAAAACAAATTCTCAATATCTTTTATTACTTCGTCAAGCCTGTAATTTTCAAGCAATTTCGTAACTTTTTCAATTGTGGAATTCTTTAAGGAGAGTATATATTTTTCCTCGATATCTAGTGATTTATTTATCTTTGTTGTTTTTCTCAAATCCAATATGAACTTAGAGATATTATAAAGGATTTCGAGATTCTTTTGTTTTATCTTGACTGTTTCCCAATTAAAATTAATATTCTCTCCTGCAGGAGTTTCGCACATATAGTATCTTAAAACATCTGCTCCGTATTTATCTACAACCTCATAAGGAGAGATTATATTTCCTAAAGACTTTGACATTTTGGTTCCTTGATAGTCAAGAATCATGCCGTGGCAGTAAACATTATTGTAGCATGATTTTCCAAGAGCAACCCCTGAACAGATCTGCAGCATGCTGAACCATAATTTTATCTGCTCTGTTGCCTCTAATATAAAGTCGGCAGGCCATAGCTTAATGTTCTTCTTGCTTTTTGGGAAATCCAGGCAATTCCATGAAGCCGTTCCAGAATCAATCCAGACATCAATAACATCTGGAATTCTTCTCATTTCTTTTTTGCATTTCTTGCACTTGAATTTTACTTCATCAATCCATGGCTTATGCAAATCTGCAATAACTTTGCCATACTTTTTTCTTAGTTCGTTAATACTTCCTATCACTTCGATTTCCCCGCAGGAGCACATCCAGATCGGTGCAGGACATCCCCAGTATCTCTGCCTTGTGATTCCATTATCTTTTAAATTTTCTATCCATAAATCGTAATTTTTTGAAGTATATCCTGGTTCCCACCTAACTTTCTTGTTAAATTCAAGGAGTTTTGGGATTAAATCTTCTATTTTCATAAACCATTGCTCAGTGGCTCTGAAAACAACTGGCTTACGGCATCTCCAGCAGTGTGCATACTCGTGCTCAACTTCTGTTTCTGTTATCAAGCTCCCTAGTTCATCTAATGCCTCAACGAATTTTTTATCATTTACTTTGGCCCTAAGTCCACTAAACTCATTCATTCCATAAAAGATTCCTTTTTCATCAATGCTGTTAAATGCCCCAATTCCGTATTTCTTTCCAACTTCAAAATCTTCTGGCCCGCAGCCTGGCGCGCAATGAACTAATCCAGATCCAGAACTAGTATCAACATATTCCTCAGAGAGGATCACTGTGTGCATTCTTTTCCATTTATTTTTCAATTCATCGTAGATATTTTTTAGCTTTTCATGGAAAGGATGAATATATTCTATCCCCTCAAGTTTTTTCCCTTTAAATTCTTCAACCACTCTGTACTTAAGTCCCAAAAGCCCAGAAATAAATACATTTGCAAGGGCCTTGGCAACAACCCAAATTTCCTTGCCTTTTTTCGTTTCAACCTCTGCTTTGACATAATCGAGATTTGGATTAACCATTATTGCCAGATTAAAAGGAATTGTCCATGGAGTCGTTGTCCAGATGATTAAATGCTCATTTTTCTTATCTTTAACTTTAAATCTTAAAAATATTGAATTATCCTTAACATTATCATACTCCAGTTCGTGTTTTGCCAGAGAAGTCTCGCAGTTTCCGCACCAATGCATTATTTTCTTTCCTTTGTATAATCTTTTTTGCTCCCAGGCTCTTTTGATAAGCCACCACTCGCCTTCTATGAAATCATTTTTTATCGGCCAGTAAGCATTTTCAAAATCCATCCAGACGCCAAGTCTTTTAAGATCCTCATTCATAAGCAGTGCATTCTCGCTGGAAAATTTAACACACTCTTTTATGAATTTTTCGACCCCGTATTTTTCAATCTCGCTTTTGTCTTTTATCCCAAGTTTTTTTTGGACTGCGTTTTCAGTTGGCAAGCCGTGCATGTCATATCCGGCCTTATCCCATACATTAAAGCCAGTCATTCTTTTATACCTAAGAACAAGGTCCTTTAGGCAATTATTCCATGCATGACCTATGTGTAGTTTCCCGGAAGTGTATGGTGGCCCCTGTAGAAAATAGAACTTTTTCCCTTTTGCATTTTTCTTTTTTACTTTCTCGTAAATCTTCTTTTCTTTCCAAAATTTAAGTGCATCTTCCTCAATAGTCTTAAAGTCATACATATTATTACTTGTTCTTTGTAACTTTTAAATTTATCCGGCTACATCTAAGCACAATGCAGGCCCAGCTAAAGCCAGGCACCTAAATAATGATAGATATAGCGCTAGCTGAGATGATTAATGTTTGTCTATTCACCTTAGCCATTATTTGAATAGAATAGGGGCGTATTTAAGGTTTTCTTACCAGAAAAAATCCTCGATGACTATATCTTCTTTTTTTACTCCCTTATCAAGAAGCACCTTCTTAACATTTTCCATCATGGGTTTAGGCCCGCAGATATAGAACTTTTTATTTTTGAAGTCTTTAACATACCTAGTAATAAAATCTTCCTCTATCCTTCCGTAATCATAATTCTTTTTCTTTTCTTCACTTAAAACATAAATTTTTTTGAACCAATCCCCTTTAATTGCATCAAGCTCTTTTTTGAATATAATATCTTTCTCTGTCTTACTCCCATACAACAAGGTAATTTTTCTTTTGCTTTCTTTTTGGAGGTTATCTGCAATCATGCTCATAAAAGGAGTAATTCCTACCCCTCCCGCAATGAAAACAAGCTCTTTATCTGCATTACTTAAAATGAATTTCCCAAAAGGCCCCTCTATCTTTAGCTCGTCTCCTTGCTTAAGATTTTTTGCTTCTTTTGTAAATCTGCCAGTATCTTTTATCGTGAATCTCAAATATTTTTCAGAAGGGGAGTTGGAAACGCTGAATGGATGTCTGGCATTAAGGTTTTTCCCTTCAATCCTCAGGAAGAAGAACTGCCCCGGCCTGAAATCTATTCTCCTATTCGGCTCGACAACAAGAGTAAAGGTATCATGGGTCTCGCTTGTTATCTCTTTGACTACAAACTTGTTTTTTCTTTGTCTGATTTTGTATGAAGTTCTGTAAATCATTCCTATTGCAACCAGGATTATCAATAAATACGAAATGAATTTTATTACTGAATCCTCTGCGTGGCTGCCGACATTTAAAAAATGGTAGGCTGCTAGGAAGAATAAAGCATAAGTTAAGAAATGTAGCCACTGCCATGTTTTGTAGGAAATTCTTTTATATAATAATGATGATATCATGATTCCTGCAAAAAGATATAGGGCTATAGTTCCGGCCGCAAAGGGCAATAATGAAAAGTTTGGGAGAAAAGATTTTAGTGAAGGGTTGTTTGTGAATATTATTATGAGGGGATGTGAAAAAACAATAAAGTAGGTAAACATTGAAAACTTCCTTTGTGTTTTTATTATCTTATCTAATCCAAAAACATTATCGAATAGCCTTGCAAAGTCTCCGGAGATTATTAGCAGAGATAGAAAGAAAAATCCAGTTAAGGCCGTGAATTGAGATAAATTATAAAGAAATGCCTGTGGTGTTAGACTATTAAAATCAGTTTTTCCAAAAACACCGTAAAAAAAGTATGCCATCGCCGCTAAAAAAAGCACAAAAAGCCCGGCCCTAAACAGCTTGTTTCTTTTTTGTGTGTTCATTTTTCTTTAATCCTCATTTGTCTGTTCTCTCCACATTGCAGAATAAAGCCCCCCGCTTTTAACAAGCTTTCTGTGATTTCCTTTTTCAATTACCCTTCCCTTTTCAAGGACAAAGATTTTATTTGCATGTATTACTGTTGAAAGCCGATGTGCAACAAGGATCGTTATCATGTGTGGTTTTTTCTTTGATATTTCCTGCATTGTTTTTGTTATTTCCTTTTCAGTCAATGAGTCAAGGCTTGAAGTTGCCTCGTCAAAGATCAGAAGTTCAGGGTTCCTTAAAAGTGCTCGTGCAATTGCAAGTCTTTGTTTTTCCCCTCCAGACATTTTAATTCCTCCCTCTCCTATTTTGGTGTCCACCCCCTTATCTCCTCTTTCAACGATGGGCATTGCAGCAGCCAGCTTCAGGGCTTCAAGGCATTCTTTTTCAGAGGCATTTGGATTTGCAAATAAAAGATTCTCTTTTATAGTTCCCGCAAAGAGCTGTGTTTCCTGACTGACTAAACCTGTTTTATTTCTCAAATTTTCATAGTCAATTTCTTTTGAGTTTTTTTCATTAAACATCAATTTTCCGCGTGTAGGAGAGTAAAGACCGAGTATTAACTTGACTAGTGTTGTTTTTCCGCTTCCAGAACTGCCAACAAATGCAGCAACATCCCCTTCTTTTATTTCAAGGCTTATTTTGTTCAAGGATGGGTTTCTAGAAGAACTGTAAGTAAAATCAACATCTTTGAACCGTATTGATCTTAGCTTTCCTATATTAACTGGGTTTTTTGGTTTTTCTTCTGGTTTAATCTTAAGTATTTCATCCAGCTTCTCAAGACTTGCCCTTGCTTCTTGGTATTGGGAAACAACCGTCCCTAATTCTCCAAGGGGGGCAAACAAGAAGAACGAATAAAAGTACAGGCTTAGGAATTCTCCGACAGTTATATTTCCTTTAAATAAAAGATAAAGCATAAGGAGCAATAATAAGACTCTTACCGCGTTTACTATTGTTCCCTGGACAAAGCTCAACATTCTGACATACTTGACTTTTTTCAACTCTAGCTGTAGGATTCTTTCGTTGGTTGTGTTAAGCCTTTGCACTTCCTGACCTTGTAAGCCAAGGCTTTTGACAAGTTCAACATTTCTTATTGTTTCTGTTGTGGATCCGGAAAGTTCAGTAGTCTCATTGACAATCTTTTTTTGTGCTTCCTTTATTTTTCTGCTCATTTTGTATATTACCAAGGCCATAAATGGTAGACTTACAAGAAAAGAAACAGCAATGCTCCAATGAACTATAAATGCATAAACTAGAACAAACAAAAATCCAACAGTCGCAAGAAATACTGTGTTGATGGAGCTGGTTATTATTACCTGCGTGTCTTGTCTGGCTTTTTTCATTCTTTCTAAAACTTCGCCTGATCTTTGGTCTTCAAAAACGCTGTATGGAAGAGAAAAAGTATGGTCAACACTTTTTGAGTACATCTCAGTTCCTATTCTTTGCGTTATGACATTAACATAATAGTCTTGTATATTTTTAGCAATTCTTGACACAAGGGCAACGCCCACAAACCCAAGAAGTAGAAGAATGACTCCTTTCATAAAAACGTTGCTTGGAATATCCCCTATCTTCATAACGTAATTGTCAAGGATAATCCTCATAATTTGGGGGTCTAAAAGCGAGAAAACCTGATTTATTGTTGCAAGAAGCAAAGCCAGGAAAAGTGTTTTCTTATGCTTCTTGAGGTAATATTTTATGCTTTCCATGATTTTGCTGGTTGTTTTATAGTAAAATAAAATTAATTTATAAATCTTAATCCTATGAAGAATAAAAAAACAGAATTAACAAATAAAGGAGGGATATCATAAGAAGAGCAATAAAAGGAAGTTTCATAAAAGAAACTTGATGTCTTTTATTATTCTACAATGAATTTCCCAAACATTCCCATTTCTCTGTGTTTTCCGACGCTGCAGTAATACTCAAAACTTCCGGCCTTGTCAGCCACAAACTCAATCGTTTCAGAGTTTCCTGCCTGCATTTGTTTTGTTCTTGCTCCAGTAAACTCGTCAATTACAAAGTCATGGAAGCCTTCTTCATTGTTGAAGGTAACTCTTACAGTATCTCCCTGCTTAACTCTAAGCTCTGGGTTTTCAACTTCATCCATGTAAAACTTAAAGTTTCCTCCCCCAATAACAAATGTCTTTACAGAATTCTCTGATCCTGCAACTGCATTTCCAGTCACATTGCTATCGCCGTTTCCTGAGCTTGCTATAAGGAAAATTCCCAAAGCAACCACAACCAAAGCAATAACAACACCTAAAACTTTTGCCATTTTAGTTCTTAACTATTGTTATTTATAAACCTTGCGAAGAATGTTTAATCCTTTTTACTTAAAACTCTTACTTATTCCTTCTTTCCAGAAGCTAGGAAGAGGATTTGAGACAAATCCCTTAAAAAGCTCAGAATAAATGTAAGTAAGCCCTTTGTCTGATTTGTATCTGTCAAATTTCTCCTGGGCTTCAGCGTAAACCTTCTGTATTATCTTCCTTTCAAAATCTTTCTGTAACAATGAAGATTTTCTTAATGCAAGAAAATCAGCCTGCCTTAGTATATTTACCTCAAGATTTGATGAGTTTTGTGATATAAAGAGTATGTTAATGTTCTTATGCCTTGCAATTAATATAAGCTGGCTTAGCAATTTATTTGCGTTACTCATCGAATTCCTGGAGCCGAATAAAATTCCCCCCTCATCAATCAGAACCCATGAGTTGTTCTCAACCTCTGAGATATCTGAAACAACCTTTATCCAGGAAGGCAGTTCTTCCTCCTTAAAACCCATTGCAAAACATTTTTCTTTTGTTGCGGCATACATGTTCTCTATAAACTTTATCCCAAAAGCCGTTTTTCCAGATCCTCTAGCACCTATAACAATTCCTATCTGGCTGTCAGCTTCAATAGTCTTTTTCAGCCACTGGTTGTAATCCCCCCCAAGCGTTTCAATCACCCTAAGCTTGCTTAGCACAGGATTTATGGAATCTCTTTTTCTTTTTACTTTTAATTCTCCTGATTTCTTTGAGATCTTTCTTCCCAGAAAAATTGCCCCTTTTACAATGTAATAAGGGATTTTAATTATAAATAACAATACCTTCCCTAAGTATTTCAAGAATTTTAGGTCTACAGATTCTTCTTTCCTCTTTGCCATTTTTGGTTTTTCAAAAAGAGCCTATTGGAATCTTTGACCCCCTTTGCCATTATTTCAACAGGAAAATAAGTCTAATAAATCTATCTCTTCATTAATTCTCTATTTTCTTAACTTTAAGGTTGTCATATATCTTTATAACCATTTTTCATAATTTATGGTTATGAAAAAAGAGGTAATCCTATCTATAATCTTGATTTTAATGTTAATTCCTCTGCTTTCCGCCGCTACTCCCTATTCGATAACTCTTCCTTGGAGATATAATTTCGCTTCAGACGGAATATTATATGAATCAGGAAGTCCTGATGAAAGCTCAAGCCCGTATTTCTGGCTGAACTCTGGAGCTAAATTAATAATAAAAGGCGGAAGAGGTATGACTATCCAGGGAGACCTTCCAACAAACGACTACTGGAGAAAATTATATTCTTCTTCAAACCCTCTTGATACCGATAATGGCTACCATCCTCAAAATATCTTTAGGTTAACTTCTAGAACCAAATGGCAAAATATAGGTCAGTCAGTTTACTTTAAAATTATTCAAGATCAATTATCCTCTTCTCCAAACCGCGAAGAGTACAACGGTCTGCTTTTAATGTCAAGATATAATCAAGATGGATCCACCTTGTACTATGCTGGCTTAAGAGTTGATGGATATGCTGTAATAAAAAAGAAAATTAATGGGCAGTATTCAACTCTTGCTTATGTCAAGATCTTTCCTGGAGTTTACAATAGAAGTACCAATCCTAATTTACTTCCAAAAAACACATGGTTGGGATTAAGATCAGAAACAAAAACAAATCCAGACGGCAGCGTTACCCTTAGTCTTTATCTAGATAAGAACTGGAATGGAGTATGGACTTTAATTGCACAGACAACAGACAAAGCAAATCCGATTACAAATCAAGGATATACTGGAATAAGAACAGATTTTATGGATGTTGTCTTTGATAACTATGATCTGAGAAATATCTAATACTCTTTGCAGAAAGCCTGCCCGAAATTGACAACCTCTGCGTCTAGATCTTGCAAGCCGTTCAATACTTTAATAAATTCAGAATATTTTTCCTTATTCACTGTCCCATCTTCAGTAAAGTCCTGTGGGTGCATCATTATAACACATACTCCGTTCTTGTCTAGGCTCGCTTTGCAGTCTTTTAAAACCTGGTCTGCATTTACGAATTTGTCTTCGGAATACTTGTAAGTTGTTGCAGTATAGCCTGCTGAAGCAAAGCCATCTCTGATGTAAAACTCATTTATTGATCCTGAAAGAGTCTTGAATCCGAGGTTTTTAAGAGCATTAACGGTGCCTTCTGATTCAACATTGTAGGGCGGTATGAAATTTAAGGGATGTTCTCCAAAATATCTTATCATTATCTCCCTTCCAACCTCTATCTTTTTCATAGCCTCCTGATAGCTTAAGCTTTTGAATTCGTTTTCAGTATGTTCATATCCGTGCTGGCTTAATTCAACAAGGGGGTTTTCATTTATGTCTTGCAACCACTTTATCAGTTTATCGCTTTCTTGAAGTCTTTTAGGGATTACTCCCAAACTAACCCCGTATCCTCTTTCATTTATATCTTGGACCATATCTTTCATCAAATCAAGATTATTCCAAGGAGTTATATCATCAATTCTTAGGATTATTGTTCTTTCATTCGGTTTTTCAATAGTGCAAGAGTAAGTTTTTGCCTCTTCTATATTATATTCTTTTATCTCTCCCTGCAGTATGTCCTTTCCAAGATCAAACACATTAATTTGTTCCAATTTTGTAATGTTTAAAGATCCAACAAACAAAACGCTTGCAATTATAACCAGAAGCATGCTAAAATATAGTTTTACGTTTGTCATTTTATCTGGTGCCCCATTTCATATTTTTTAAATCATAAACGGCATATACTAAAACGTAAGAAAGAATAGTCATGTTCAGAATACTCCAAGCAATCATGTACTTTCCGTATTTGCCTCCCTCATAGATATTGTAATGTGCAAAAAGCATTAAAGCTACCAACATAATTCCAAGCATGTAGAACCAAGGGGATATTCCCAAAAACAGGGGATTAAGTATAAGTGCCTTAAATGCAATTAAGGGAGTAAGTATTGTTAAAAGTATTAATGGAAGAAAATAAGTAAAAGCAACAAATTTATCTTTCTTGACAATAGTTGGAGCTATCTTAAATGAGTTAATCATCCATCCTTTTTTCCATCTTACCTGCTGTTTTAAAAAAGTTTTAAGGGTTTCTGGAACAACTGTTATGGCCTCTGCCTCTGCAACATAAACTGTTTTGTAATTCTTTCTGATCATCCAATTTGTTAATGCCCGATCATCCCCAAATATAATTTCTTTGCCAAAAAATCTTTCATTAAGCCAGTCATCCATCATCTCATCAAGATATTCTTTTCGGTATGCGCAAAAACATCCAGAGCAGCAGAAGACCATATCAAAAATACTTTCAGTTGCTTTCAAAGCTCTAAAGCTCATGAAGTAGTATGCATTTTGCATCTTAGTTAGTAGGTTTTTATCGGTGTTTGCGGGAAGAGTATGGCCCACCGTTGATCCAACCTCCGGATCCGCAAAAGGCTCTAGAACTTTTTTAAATGTTTTTGCGTCTGGCTGGGAATCGCTGTCGATCTGCACAACAATTTCATTTTTTGCTATTCTGATCCCTGCAGCCATGGCTTTCCTTTTTCCAACATTCACCTTTAAGTTTATTACCTTGACATTGTTTGGGAAATCTTTCTGGGCTTTCAACATTTCATTAAGTGTGTTGTCTGTAGAACCATCATTAACAGCGATAACCTCAATTTTTTGTTTAGGGTATTTTACATTCACACAAGATTTCATAGTATTGTAAATTTCTTTTTCCTCATTCTTGCATGGAATAACGAAGCTCACTGTGGGTTCATAATCTTTGAAGTTTATCTCGGGGCTTTTGTCGTTTTCAACTTCTTTGGCCCTAAAAAGAGGCATTAGCGCACCGAAGAGGTAAGTTTTTTCTTTTTTCTTTTTTTCATGTTTTTTAACATAATTTTCATACAGAAAAGAGCCCCCTATCCTGGAGAACATGAAGGTCGTAACAAAAATACTGTATATATAAACAAAGTTCCAACTATCAAAAGTGGCCAGCTTAAGTGCCAGGATTAAATAGGCAGTTACAACAAAAAACCCAATCCAAAACATCTTTTTCCAGATCTTTTTCTTATTAGGCATAAAATTCCAGCACAAACAAGCTTTATAAACTTTACGAATGTTGTAACTTAAAAGAAGTAACTAATTAGAATTACTTAAGAACTCAGACTCAACAAAATGCAGCTTTCCAGGGATTATTATGCAATAAGGTTTCTCAATTTCAAAATCTTTTAGCCGATCTATTTTGTCATAAACTATCTTGGACCTATCTGTTCCAAGTTTCGATGTAATTATTACCTTATCTAGTTTTATTCCTTCTTTTTTAGCACTAATTTCAAGCTGTCTGATAGCATCCCCTAATCCAAGACCTATGTCTGTTAGTATGAGTGTATGAGCATCTATCTTGATATTATCTTTCACTATCTCAATAAAGCTTGTTGGTTCATAACTTTTTTTCCAGGCAGGCATGCTTGCCGTTTTTCCAAACTTATACAATTGTAAGCCGGTTTCAGCAACAGCATCTAAAATAGATGCATTGTGGATAACCCTGCACTTCACCTCTGAAGCCTTGCATTCTTGAATAAGTGTTATGTGTGTAGTTGCAGTCAATGGGCTTCCATAAATCAAAAGAACAACATCCTGTTTTTTTGCTTCATCAACTAACTCTAGGGATTCAACTTTTTTCCTGTCAGCATAAATAATCTTCTTGTCTAAGACATCTTCTATCCATCCGAGATTATATGGGAAATCAACAGTGTAATTCTCTAGATATATCTTTTTCGCCTTCTTCACAATATCAAGGCCTTGCTTTGAAATCCCATATGAATCAAGGCCAATTCCTATTAAATATAACATAGAAGAACAAGTTAATTGTAGGTTTTAAAAGTTATCCCTCTTCAAACTCCAAAGCACACGAGTTTATACAGAATCTTTTGCCTGTGGAAGTGGGCCCATCATCAAAAACATGGCCAAGATGGCTATTACATTTAGCACAGACTACTTCTGTTCTTCTCATAAACAGACTTTTGTCTTCAACAAGCTTAACAGATCCTGGAATTGCCTTGTCAAAACTAGGCCAGCCTGTTCCAGAATCAAACTTAGTGTTAGATAAAAATAACTTATTTCCGCAAACGGGGCAGGTATACATTCCTTTCTTTTTATTATTAAGCCACTTTCCTGTAAAAGGGAGTTCTGTACTTTTTCCCCTAAGTACTTTGTACTGTTTTGGGGTTAGTTTCTTTTTAATATCTGATTCAGATAGTTTCATAATTAATATAAAAACAACCTTATTATAAACGTTTTTAAATTTGAGAAACATGCTTTAAAGATGTTTAATAAGAGGATTAGATCTCTTTTGGTTGCAGATATTGCTTGGTATTGCGGTGAGGGTTTGCTAGGTCCATTATTTGCAATTTTCGCAGAGGGGGTTGGAGGAGATATCTTGGATATTTCTGCTGCCTGGGCCGCCTATTTGATTGTTATGGGTTGGTCTATGGTTATTGTTGGGAAAATATCTGACAAAAAAATAAGCAAGAAAAAATTACTCCTTATAGGATATTCCCTTAATGCAATATTGACTTTTGGTTATCTCTTAGTATCAAATCCAATTTCATTGCTGCTGGTGCAGGGGGGATTAGGTATTGCAACAGCATTAGCGACTCCTACTTGGAATGCACTTTATGCTGAGAGCGAAAACAAAAAGAAAAGTGGGCTGGAATGGGGTTTGGCGGATGGTCTCGCTTCTGTTTATTCTGGAATAGCAGTCGTAATTGGTGGTTTAATAGTTACTTATCTTTCCTTCCCAATCTTGTTCGTTGTCATGGGAATTGTCCAGGTAATAGCAACACTTCTGCTTATCCCGGGCTTGAAAAAATAGAATTATCTCTTCTTTTCAGATTTCTTCAGCAAACTCCTGCTTGTAACAATAGCAATAAACAATAACGAAAACAGCAAAGAATCATTTCTCAAAACAAGGCCCATAATGGCCCCGATCATGCAAATAAGAATTATTGTCTTAAACCAAGCCTGTCCTTGTCTAAGCTCCTCTTTTGTCCACTTAGCAAGAAAATTTCCAATAGGAATTCCTAAACCCAAAACAGCAATTCCAATGACTAATTTAATCGCCTCTTGCATGGATTGAATAAGATAAAGAAGTTTTTAAAGTTGCCTTATTTATTAGATGTATGAAGAGGTTAGTTGATCAATATGGGTTTTGGTTCTGGTTACATTTATTTTTAGTTATAATTATCTTAATTTCTCCATTCTTATTTTATTGGCCGATCATACTTGTTGGAATAATAATCTTGCAAGTTCAATTTAGGATTTTCCATGGCTGTTTATTAACCATGGCCCAGTTTCACAATAAGAAAGATGTTATATGGATAAGACTTTATCTTGGAAAGATTGGCTTTAACATTAATAGGGTAAAACTAAAGATCTTTGTAAGGTATTTTATGCCAATAATCCTCATTTCAATAGCAATAATCTGGCAGATTATATTGAAAATTAAACCTCTAATATTCTAATCTACAAACCTTTTTATATGTAAAAAAGCATTTTATGAAATGGAATACCCTCACTTTCATCAAGAAACAGAATACACTTGTGGACCAGCATGCATGAGAATGGCCCTTAAACACTTTGGAATAAAAAAATCAGAGAAGGCTTTAGCTAAGATGCTAAAGACAAATAAGGTGGTTGGAACATGGCATAAGGCCTTCCCATTAGTTGCAGAAAAATACAAGCTTAATTATGTTGTAAAGAGACACGCACACATAGATGACCTAAAGGAATATCATAAAAAACATTACTTTATAATAATCTCTTATACCCATACTCCTGAAAAATTCAGCCATTTTTCTGTTGTAAGCGATATTGATGACCATTTTATCTATCTTTTAGATCCGTATAAAAGACCAAGGCATAAATACAAACCGCACTCCTTTGAAAAGCTCTGGAAATCAAACTTTAACTATGAGAAGGAAAAAAGATGGTTTTTTGCCATGAAAAAATAACAGAAATCTTTTAAAATACAAATCTCTATACGAAATCATGTTCAAGAAATATCTTGTTGTTGCTTCAAAGAAGGACAAAGCAGGCATAAACATAACCACGAACCTTTCTCAGTTTAGGGAAAATCCTCTGATGTCTTCAATGGCCGAAAAGCCGGCTTTTGATTTTTATCTATGTGATGAAGAGATAATCTATACCGAAAATCTTGACCCGGAAAAAATTAACAGATACGATTTCATAATCTTTGCATCAAGGCATAAATCAGAAAGCAAGGAAAAAACCCTGTCTATTCACAACCCCGGAAACTGGAGAAGTGCTGATTTTGGTGGGGAAAAAGGCAAGGTCTGCCAGGCTTCTGCTGTTTTTCAAAAACAGATGTTTGAAAAGCTAATCTCACTGGCCAAGGAATATCAACTGACTGATTATAGCGTTACTCTAGAAGCCACGCATCACGGCCCTTTGATAAAAAAGCCATGTTTATTTATCGAAATTGGTCCCAGCGAGACAGAGTGGAATGACAGAAGAGCCGGATTTATCATAGCAAAAACAATATCTGACTCGATAAAAGAATTCAAGGAAAATCCATACAACGAAATAGCTATAGGTATAGGTGGGCCGCACTACTGTCCGAATTTCAACAAGATCCAGGAAAAATCAAATTTTGCAATCTCCCATATTATTGCCCAGTACGCTCTTCCGTTAACAGAGGAGATGGTTAAAGAAGCAATTGCAAAAACCCAGGAAGAAATAGATTTTGCAATAATTGACTGGAAAGGTCTTGGAAATGCCGAGCAAAGGCAGCAGGCAATTCAAATACTAGATAAATTGTATATTAACTACAAAAGAACAAGTGACATCGGTAAGAGCTAGGTTCTTGTGTTTTCTTCAAACCATATTCTTAAAGGCATTTCTCCTCTGCCGTCTGCTGGAAGTATTTTGCAGGCATCTAAAAATGTTTCAAGTTCTCTTGCTTTGAGCCGGTCTCCTTGAGCTTGTTTATTAAAATCACATTTTTGCCATGAAACTTCCCGGCATATGTGCATATCCATAAAAAGGGCAATTGCATTTGTCAGGCATTTTTACTTAAGAATTAACAAACTTAAAAACATAATTATTCTTGAATATAACTTTAAATACTTTAGAAAATACATGAATTTAAGCCGCCTTCGCATAATGGTATTGCACCGGATTGCTAATCCGGGCCCTTCGGGGCTCGCAGGTTCGATTCCTGCAGGCGGCGTTCATGCAATTGCAAAAATCAGCTTCTTTCAATAAAAAAATGCTAAAGAGAGAAATAACCCGGCAAGCAGCCACTTTTTTAGTTATAGGGTCAATGACTACCTTACTAAATTATTCTATCTTCTTTTTACTTTACACTTTGGATTTAAATTATGTTTCTTCTGCAGGGATAGGATATTCCTGTGGCTTGGTTTTGGGCTACATATTAAATAAAAAGTACACCTTTCCGTCTAAAAAAGACCCAAAGAAGTCGGCTCTTGTTTATTTATTGGTAAATATCTTTTCTATGTCTTTGATATTGGTGTTGCTTCCCCTATTTGTTGAAAGGCTCCAGATTAATGCATTGCTTGCCAATCTTATCCTGTTAGTTTTCACAACAATTCTAAATTTCTTCGGTTCTAAGATATTGGCTTTTGAAAATAAAGAGTGGTAGTTTTATAAACTCGTTTAATCTAAAATTCAGATGTTATTCAAGAGATTTTTTGACGAGATAACCAATCTTGGAGGATTTATTGTTTCCTCTTTCTTCGCATTTTCTTTTTTGGTGTTTGGAACCTTGTATCAATTCTTGCAAGTCTGTCTGGCTCTTTTCTCAATTTATTTTCTAACTTTCGTTATTAGACTGTTTTATTTTAAAGATCGGCCAAAAAAGATGCATCATAAAAATTTCTTAGAAAAAATAGACGCTTCCGCTTTTCCTAGCATCCATGCAGCCAGAGCGATATTCATGCTGATCTTTCTTACATATTATCTGCCTTTTAATATTCTATTCTTCACAGCATCATCTGTTGCCGCGTTTTTAGTTGTATTCTCAAGAATATACCTCGGTAAGCATGATATCTATGATGTCATAGGGGGAATAATCCTCGGGTTATTGTCTTCTTTATGGGTGATTATTATTTAGTCAGGTAAAAGATAATTATGATTAAGAGTATCCAAAATACAACAATTCCAGAGTTTTTTTTAGAGAACAGAAACCTTTCAGGATTTCTAACGTTCTTGGGGTTGACATAAAGTTCATTAAAAAATGATATTGTTAGGTAGATGGCTATTGGCAGACTAATCAACAAAAATTCTTTGCCGTTAAGGATGCTGTAAATTCCAAAAAAGGTATAAGCACACCCGACAGAAATGACCGCAAGAGCCTCAAAGATTCTCCAGGAGCCGTTTTTTAAACTTGAACGATACTTTTCTGAGTTTCCTAAGAAATATTCTGCCACCCTTTTTAGACTAACCAAATAAAGGGCAATAAAGAAAACAGTTAAGATAACCCAGTAAGACACAGGAACGTTTATTATGAAGATCCCTATAGTGGCTCTTATGACAAAATTAATGGAGATAAGCAGGGTATCTAAAAAAACAACCTCTCTTGCAAAGAAGGCATAAAATATGGATAATGAAAACAAAACCAATAAACTTAGTGTGAAGTATAGCGATAGATTTATTGCTATGGAGATTGATAGAATAAACAGGATCATTGAAAAAATTCCCGCTTCGCGTGGTTTTACTGCTCCGCTTGCAATGGGCCTGTCTCTCTTTTCTGGATGAAATTTGTCTTTTTTTACATCCTTCAGGTCATTTATTATGTAATATGAAGAAGAAATCATGCAGAGTGCTATGAACCCCAAAAATGTCTTTATTAAAAGGTTGGTGTGAAAGAGATTTAAGGAAAATATTATCGGAATAAATATCAGCAGGTTTTTGTACCACTGACTTACCCTGAATAACTTGAAATGGTTTTCAATACTCATTTTTTAGGGTGATTCCTTTTCTTTAAATATCTTTTTAAGCGTTTTTTTATTCTTTCCAATCCCTATAATTTTAAATACCTAAAATATGAGATTTTAAAATGAAAAAGCTTCTTATAACCGGAGGAGTGGGGTTTTTAGGATATCATCTCTGTAAGAGATTGGCCAAGAAATTTGACAAGATTATCTTGGTGGATATAGATAGGTTTAACAAAGAAGAATATCCTTCAAATGTGGATTATTACAGGGTTGACATCTCTGACAGATTTGCTTTTGAAGAGCTTGTAAAAAAAACAAAACCCTCTTTAATAGTTCATGCTGCCGCCGCCTTGCCGCTTTATTCTGAAAAAATTATCTGGAGGGTCAACGTTCAAGGGACAAAAAACGTCCTTACATCAGCCTTGAATAACAAAGTTAAGAGGGTGGTTTTCATAAGTTCTACTGCAGTTTATGGAGTTCCTAAAGTGCACCCTTTATATGAAGATACAAGGTTGGTCGGCGTGGGTCCCTATGGGAAAACCAAAATTGTCGCTGAAAAAATCTGCCGAGATTTTAGATCTAAGGGCTTATGTGTGCCAATAATAAGGCCAAAAACTTTTATAGGAACAGGTAGATTAGGGGTGTTTCAGATTCTTTATGATTGGGTGGAGAGTGGGAAGAGAATCCCGATAATCGGCAACGGAAAAAATAAGTATCAACTTTTGGAAGTTGAAGACTTAGTAGATTCCATTTATTTGACGCTGGAAAAAAAAGAAGAGCTTGTTAATGATACTTTTAATGTTGGGGCTGAGAAATACGAGAGCGTTTATGAAGATGTTTCCGCCCTCTGTCATTATGCGGATTCTGGGGCTCGGGTGATGAAAACCCCCGCCACCCCAGTCAAATTCGCCCTTAGGATTTTAGAGTCTCTTAAGGTTTCTCCATTGTATAAATGGGTTTATGGGACTGCTGATAAGGATTCTTTTGTTTCAATAGAAAAAATTCAGAGAAATCTTGGGTGGAAACCCGCATTCAGCAATCAAGAAGCGCTGATTCACTCCTACAAATGGTATTTGGAGCATAAATCAGAATCAGACAGCGCTACAGGGATAACTCATAGGGTTGCTTGGGATCAAGGAATACTGAAGTTATTCAAGAAGCTTCTTTAATTAGAAATATTTTTAATGACGCCTATTCTAAGTAATTAATGGACAAAAAACCGGTAGGAATCTTCTTTTATCTTGCAGTTTTGGTTGCTTTATTCATACTTCTTTTTGTATTGATAAGTTCATCGAGAATGGTTTATGAGTTTCCAAGCTCTGACTTCAGCTCTCATCTAGCTAAGATTTATTTTATGCATGATACCGGGTTTGGCAAAACCCCCTATTGGTTTTCAGGATACTATCCCTTTTTAGACTATCCTCCGCTTTCTTCTATTATTGGGGCTTTCTTTTTCTCTTTGACAGAAAACATTGGGCTTTCACTGTATCTGTTAATGGTCTTAATTGTCTTTCTGTTTTTTGCAGGTTTTCTTTTCCTAAAATCCATAAAAAAATGGAACTTTAAGGAGACAATTTTATTTTTCTTGCTTTTTTTAGCCAATCCTGTGACTTCCATCTGGTTTTTTGAGGTTGGGAGGGTAACTGAGTTTCTTGCTTGGGCTTCGCTGATCTTTATCTTTGGGTTTGTTTACAGGTACAAGGATATTGATCTGGATGCGAAATTCTTTTGGATTGTTATTCCTCTTTCTTTATCTATACTATCTCATCCGGCCATTTTTTTCTTATCTTTTTTTCCATTGCTTGTTTTGTTTATCTCAAAAATTAAAAAACCGAAGCAAATTCTTTTTTTGGCAGCTTCTGTATTAATTCCGTTGATTATAACTTCCTTTTATTGGTTTCCAATGCTTCAAGAAAGATTGGGGCATAGCTATGCTTTTAATTTATCAGAAACCTATTTTTCTAACCTGCTCCCAGTAGAAAGATTTTATGCTTTTCTTTTTCCAATAGCCGCTTTCTTGTTTTTATTCTTCAAAAAAATACCAAACACGCCTTTATTCCCCTGTTTATTCTAGCTTTGTTGTATCTGACACATTTAATTGGATTCATTCCAGTTTACAATTAGCTTTGTCCGGAGTTCTAATTTATAAAACCGAAAAATAGTTATTTTCGAACAA
>CAZUTV010000008.1:0-18138 GCA_964623495.1 Candidatus Woesearchaeota archaeon
CAATCAAACCTTTATTTTTTACCAGATTGAGATTTACTCAATCCGGACAAAACCTTTACAATTATATCTTCTCTAGGTCCTACGCCATATTGATCATCCTCTTCTTAATTATGGATTCCAATATCTCTTTTTCAAAAAGTAAGATTCTGCTTTCAATCGCAATATTGTTCTCGCTTTCTTCCCTAGTCTTCTTTAATTTTATCACAATTAATGATTACGACTCCGCTAAAAAATCCATCTCCCTCTTAGAGAGGCATGAGCCAGGAAATTTTGTGATTGTCTCGGGCAATATAGATCAAGGCATAGTAAAAGACATTTATTCTTATGCGCCTATCTACCTAAATTATACCACTCCGTTCGGATGGTTTACCCAAGCCGAAACCATAGAGCTGGCCGATAAACGATCAGATCTAAATTCTCTGGATTGCACCAAGATAAATCAGGCAGTTGATGAGTTAAAAATAGAGCTTATTATCTCAGATGAATGTTCGTTGCTGGACAAATGCGGATTTAATTTGGTTGACAAAGAAGATTACCTGTGTTTAATGGAAAGACCCGCCTAAGTGATTTTCATACTCAAAAACTTTAATAATCCCCTCTTTCTTTATTAGTAATGCATCAGAAGCTTAGGCATGTCTACGTCACAAAAAGGGGGTCGCCAATAAAGAGGCTTACTTTTGTAATCTTCATTGCCGGAATAGCTTATGCTGTGGCAAGCAGTGTTTGGGCAGTTCACATAAGAAGTTTTTTTGATAACGATGCTTCTGTAGGCCTGACAACATCTTTCCTTATAGCTATTTCTTTTATCTCTTATTTTTTAATGATACCTCTAATAGAATCTTCAAATAAATACAAACTTACCTTAAAGACGTCTTTGTTCATTGTTCTTGGATTTATTCTTTATGCATTAACAAGAAACTTTTATTTGTTCTTGCTTTTTGCTTCGCTGATGGCTATTCTTGGTGCAATAAGGGCATCAACTCTCGGCCTTCTTATAAGGAACAATTCTTCACGAAGAAGCATTTCAAAAAATGAAGGATTTGTATTTGCTTTTCATAATATTTCATTCTTGGTTGGTCCGATAATAGCAACACTTTTATTATTGGAATTAAAAATCAGGCAAATATTCCTTGTTTCGGCGTTTATTATTCTTGTTTCAGTTTTTATCTTAAGGAGTTCAAAGATGAAGCACGGAAATAAAAAGAAAAAAATAGACAGCAATCTTTTCTCTAATTTTGCGGGTTTTTTCAAAGATAAGGAAAGAATTAAAGCATACATCCTAGGTTCTGGCGTAAATTTTTGGTGGTCTTTAACTTATATCTACATGCCCCTGCTTATAATAACCAAGCTTTCAAACTTCTGGGTAGGAATTTTTCTGGGGGTAATAACCATTCCTTTAATCATCTTTGAATATTACTTTGGAAAATTAGCCCAACAGAAGGGATTCAGGCAGCTTTTCTTTTTTGGATTTCTCTTGCCTTCAATAATCTGCGTTTTGTGTTTTATTTTCTCTACAAATATTTATTTTGTAATGGCTGCCTTAACCCTGGCAAGCTTCGGGCTCGCAATGACCGAGGCAAATACAGAGGCTTATTTCTTTGAGGTGAGCAACCAAGAAGATGAGCAGAGATATTATTCCCCTTATAAAACATCTGTTGACACCGGCCATCTTGCAGGCCAGTTCCTTCCTTCGTTAATCCTTTTAATGCTGCCGTTTAACTTTATTTTCTTGTTTTTTGCTGTTGGGATGCTGGTTCTAGCTTTGCTTGCATTAACAATTAAAAGAACAAATAACTAATCTAAACCGTAAGATTCCGAAAAAATCTTCATTTTGTTGAATTCTTCCAAGAAATCCTGCCCTTTTTTGGTTATCCTAAAGAATCTCTTTTCCCCTTCCAAGAATTCCTCCATAAGCTTGTTCTTTAATAATTCTTCAATGTGGGGCTTTATGCTATTATTTGAAAGATTTGCTTTGTAAATTAGATGCGTGATTTTAACTTTCTTATTTTCTCTTAAGACCGCCAACATATCCTTTATCACTTCTAACTTTGTACGTTTTTTCATTTTTTATTAAATAATGGTTGACTGCTAATATCAAAAATCCAACCAGCAAAATAAATTCATCCAAAAGATAAAATATAGTATTGATGTTTGCAAATATAAAGAATATCTGGCTTACGAGGATTATTGAGAAAGCCGTAAAGACCAATATGCTGTTTCTTGTCTTAACTTTTTTCTGATTTTCATAGAAATGCTGGACCAAAAGAGCGATTATTATTACAAGCGTTAGATGGAATATAAAATTAAAGTAAATGCTGAAGATTATTGCAAGTATGCTAAAGTAAGTGAATAAAAATCTATTCTCTCTTTTCTCGTTTTTCGTTAGTATAAAGAAAATTATCAAAAATCCAAAGATGAAGAAAGCTTTGTACAATACAAAGCTGAAGAAGTTTATTGCCCCCATAAGTTTTGATTCATAAGCCAAGGTGTATATGATGTTCATCTTCTGAATTTTTATCATATGCGTTAGAGTGATGTTTGCGAGAATTTTGAAGAAGAACGAAATCGCTATAGATATGAATGCCCAGCTGAATAACTGATAGTTCTTGTCTTTAATAACTCCATAGATTCTGTTGCTTTGGTATGCGATTATCCCTGCAACTGCAATTATTATTAACTCTAATATAGAATCTACTCCATAAAAATTGCCCCAAGAAATGTCTACGGCCATAGATATAATTCATGATTTTCATTTATAAGTCTTGTGAATTCTCTTTCCTTACTTATTTTCTGTAATAAATCTTCTCAGTTGATTTAAAAGCAAATTCTTTAGAATTCTCTGAGGTAACAATGGAAAAAAAGACACTTATGGAAAAAGAAGAAATACAGCTGCTTCGTGAGCAGTTTCTAAGTCCTGGGGAATTGTTTCTTCTTAAGTTTATGTCTGAATTCGACAGAAGAAAGAATCTGCAATGGCAAGAAGCAGGAATTTGGAGCTCTATGTCTCAATTCAGCTATTCTTAATTTTTCTTTTTCTTCTTTATTTATAATTATTTAATCAGTTAATTTTAAAAGGCTAAACCATCTCAGAATTAAGGATTAATTTAGCGGGGTGGAGCAGCCTGGAGTGCTCGTCGGGCCCATAACCCGAAGGTCGTGTGGTTCAAATCCCACCCCCGCTATAATTTTTAAACACTTCTTACCTAGTTAAATAATGAAAGAGGCAACAAAAATAATCATTCTCACGGGAATATTTTTTGTTTTGGGCTGTGTTGTTCTTTACCTTTCAATCACGAATTCCGATTTTAACTTTTACAAAGCAGAGCTAACTGCAGAGGGAAATAAAATAACTGAAAGGCTTTACTTTTCTCCAGACAGAGATTATCATACTTTATACAGAAATTTTCAGAGCAGAGCTTCAACAATAAATACAAACATTAAGAATTCCATAGTGATTGAAGACGTTTCATGCCAGCAAGGCCAGGCTTATTTTAAAGAATACAGTAAATGCACCCTGTTCCCCGGAAAGATGGGTCAGCCATGCCCGGCTTACACAGAAGATAATGAATACGGCTGCACTTTTGGAGATAGCCTTGGCTTTAAAAAAGATAAAGAATATTGGGTGCAATCCACTTATGAGTTAAAGCCGGAAAATCTCTTTAATATAAATGGCCAGAATTACATAAAATTTGTTGCCTACTCTGAAAACAGGCACAAATTTCTTAAACCAAGCAGCTTAAAGGTAAGCCCAGGGATAATAAAAGAAAGCTTTTACTTTCCAAGCGAACAAGTTATATTCTATGTTCCCTATTTTGGGAGCACAGAAGGCATAAATATTGAAATTCTTCCTAATTTCGAGTTTGACACAATTACTCCAGAGGTTGTTTTTATTATTATTCTGTCATTTCTCCCGACAATCCTGATTTTTTTTGGTTGGTTTTTATTTGGAAGAGAAAAAGCCCATTACGATCTTCCGGAAGAGTTAAGTTTCTATCCTAATGAAAGAAAAGCCTGGGAAGTTGCAGCCTACTTCAATCCACCATTTAATGAGATAGATCAGACTTTCTTCTCAACAATGTTAATCAGCTTTTATCATAAAAAAATAATTAGCATACAAATGAGGGAGAAGGATGTCTGGATAAAAATAAATCAACCCGGCAAACTACTTGATGAAGTTGAAAAAGATTTTCTGGCTTTCCTTAAAGGCTTGCACAGACATGCTCCTGAAAAACACAAAGATGGAGAGTATTTCTTCCTGAAAAAAACACTTCAATCTTTTGGTGTAAGCCAATACGTTCAATCCCAATCTCTTTCAATGCAGAAAGAAGTTAAAAAAAACGGAAAACAATATTTAGATACTAAGGGGAAAACATTCGTGGCAACCTTAGTTATCCTTGTATTTATCTTTGGCCAGATGTTTTTGCATTTATTGGTTGGTTTAGGGATCGGATTTTTGTTTTTATTTGTGTTATACTTTGCATTTATAGTGACCTTAATATTCACTAATTCAGGTTCGGCCTTATTTGTTAAATTTAAGGAAGATTATTATAAAGAATATCAGCACTGGCAGGCCTTTAAAAAATACCTATCTCATTCTTTTTCAATAAAACACAGCGATCATCGGGCTACTGCAATATGGGGGAAAATACTGGTTTATGCCACAGCTTTAGGAGCCTCAAAAAGAGTCCTTAAAGAGCTAAGGCAGGCAAACATAATTGATGAGAGACACTTTGTTGTTTACTCTGGAATTTACCATACTTCTCCATCCTTTGCCAGGTCTTCTGGAGCATCTAGGGGTCGTGGTGGAGGCGGTTTTGGCGGAGCAGGCGGAGGAGGAATTGGCGGTGGCGGTGGCGGAGGGAGATAACTTCCTTATAAGTATATTTTCCAGAGCCTAAATTCTTTTTAAACCAAGATTTTATGCTTCTTAATGGGTGTGAAAAAAGGGGAAAAACAAAGAAGACGGGACAGCCCTTTTTATGGGTTTGAACAATATAGAAATGCTCCGGAGTTGCGCCAGTTTAGATACAATGTACGGTTTCCTTCGTTTCAAATGGGTTTATTTTCTGGGGAGTATAGTGTTGATGAATTAAACAAAAGACAGGGAGATTTTTTTGAAGGTTTCGTCAGGGCAATTTACGGAGGAGAATTAAATCAACCAATAGTTTTTTTCGGTGAAGACCACGAAAAACCAGTAACCGGATTAATAGATATAATCGATAAGGACGGAAATTATCGGGAAGTCAAATCAATACGTACGGGCGCCAGGCTAAGGCTTATGGACAGGCAGGTTTCAAGATTTGCCTATGCTTTGGCAGTGAATAAATCTTTGCCCCACTATTCTTCAAAAGACAGCCCGAGAATAATTTATGATGTTGTTAGACATAGGGTAAGAGATATAAAAAAAAGATTTGCAGGAATTCAAGATGCAGGAGAAATGCTTTCTGAATTTGGGCAAAATACAAGATCAATGATATCTATAGATTTTCCGATTATCTATAATTTATGGGACCCCCGTAATTCCGGATTATCTAGGCAAAACGGATACCATTATGAATATGGTGGTCATTATGGGGCACTTACCTTTCTGCCCGGTTCTTCTTTGACTAGGTTATTGATAGAACCTCTGTCAGAATTAAGCAGTTTGGGAGTAGACCCCGAATTATGCGAAATTCATCATTATAAATCCCATAGAAGGCTAAGGATTGAAGGAGAGAAGGCACACAAGTTTCCAATTTTAACAATAACCCTAAAAAACCCCGAGCAATGGCGAAAAAATCATATGTCTCAAGACCCAGAATGGATGAAAGATTACTTTGATCTTTCCTCAGATGCTCAAGGTTCTGAACAAGAAGATGATGCTCAAGGCGACATAAGTTTTGATCCAGAAGAGCTTGAAAGAATGCCTGTTTCAGAGCCAATTGAAATGGAAGATGATCTGCCGTTTTAATTCTTATTTCTTTAATCCATCTTCAAAAACTTTTTTCCCATGCTCGCTGACCAAGCCTTGCTTTTTAAGTTCTTTATAGATCTTAGTATTGGTTTCTGACCACTGACTTCCTTTTCTTCTTGGGGTTATTCTTTGCGCATATTTTTTATCATCTATGCTTTTTACTGTTCCATCAATCCATCCAAAACACAGGCATTCTTTAACCATGTCTTTGTAATCAACCCTGGGTTTTCCAGTATGCTTTTTATAATAAATGAGCCAGATTTCTTTTTTCTTCTGATGGTTTTTTTCAAGCCACTTTCTTAATTCTTGTCTATTTCTTGGATAAAATGTTTTTGTTATCTCCATTTATAGCCCAAATTAGCAATCTTTATAAATGTCTTTTTTCTGTAAGCATGATGAAAAAAGGAGTTATTATTGCTTTAGTTGCAGTTGTTGTTATTGTGACCGCAATTATATTGCTTTCAACAGGAAACAATAAGGAAAATTCTCAGAATTTAAATTATAACGATTCTCCTTCAGATCAGCAAAATCAAATGCAGAATGACTCACAACAGCAAAATAACTCTCCGGATCAAGGAACACAGCCAGCAGATAAAGTAACTCAGACCGAGCTTGCCTTGCATAATACTCAAGATGATTGTTGGATTTCTTATAAAAAAGATGTTTTTGATATAACCTCTTACCTTCCAAAACATCCTGGATCCGCAGCAGCCATAACTCCTTACTGTGGAACATCTAGTGATTTTGAATCAGCTTTTGAAGGAAAACACGGGACTTCACAAGTAGAAAAGTTAATTAGAGAAGGAACTTACAAAGGAGAGCTTGAATAATTCTAAAAAAGTTCAGTAAATTTTTTTCAAACCCATTCCCCCATCAATTGTTAAGATTTCCCCGCAAACAGCGTCGTTTTTGACTAAAAATAAAATTCCATCAGCTATCTCATCTGGGAGTATAAATCTATTTATTAATTGGGTTTCCCCTAATTCTCTCTCTTCTTTTTTATCCAACTTTCCCCACATGGGAGTTAACGTCTTTCCCGGAGCAATAGCATTTACAAGTATTTTTGGAGCTAGCTCTTTAGCAAGTGTTACTGTGTAGCTATTTAAAGCAGCCTTCATTGCACTATAAGCACTTGAGTGTGGCCTGCCCTGCTCAACCCCACCCTGTATAGAGCTCACATTAACTATCTTTCCAGATTTCATTAGATTGAGTGCATATTTAGTAACTCTAACTTGCGCCAAAAAATTTACCTTAAAAATATTCTCAAGTGCTTCTAGGTTAGTAGGGCTGTCAGACTCATCAAAAATGCCTGCGTTATTGATCAAAACATCCAACCTGCCATATTGTTTATTTAGCCTATCAAACATATTTTTTACTTCTTTTTCATCTGTAATATCTGCTTTAATAATCGTGTTGTTCTTGGAATATTTATTACACTCTTCTAATATTTTTTTTGCAGAAATTTCATCAGATTTAAAATTAATGATTACGCTTGCACCATCTTTGGATAGAGCAATAGCACTTGAAGCTCCTATGCCATTAGAAGCCCCTGTTACTAAAACAACTTTATTTTTTAGCTCCATAAATGAATAAGAAATTTAGTATTTAATAATTTAACCTAGGATAAACGCCCGAACCAGGAGTCGAACCTGGAAATCCGTAAGGAAATCGGTTTTCGAGACCGACGCAGTACCGTTGTGCCATTCGGGCAATTTATATCTAAATAGAATTCGGAGTTTATAGCTTTTTTCAATTCTAAGAAATAATAAAATTAGTCTTCTTCTGTCGAATTAGTAGAATTATTAAAATGTCTTTTATACTGCTTGCAATCTTCCTTGGCTAGCTTAAAATCTGCCTTGCACTGCTTAAGCTCGAGTTTATAATTTTCCCTGCAAATCTTGAACCCTTCTTTAAAAGCTGTTTTGTTTAAGGCAGTATCGTTCTTTATGATGAATCTACAGTCCTTATAGGTCTGTTTTATCTGTTTATAACAATCATTTTTTATCTTAGTTTCATTAAAAACGCATTTCCCATAATTCATTGGATATATCTTATCTAAGCTCTCATTGCTTGCATTTTGGGCCTCTAAATTCCAGCCTCTTGGCATCTTTAAAGCAATTACAGAAGATAAGGCAAAAACTAGTAAGACTGCAAATATAGATAAAATAACAAAGCTCTTTTTTTCCATAACTTTTATTTATCTCCCTTTTTTATAAGCTTTGTTGCATTCCAATATAGATATCTTAATGTTCATTCGCTGGTTTTCCCGCAAAGCCCAATATCCCCAAGATTTACTCCTAAAAAGGTCTTCCATCCCTCAACCGTGTGCGTTCTCTTGTTTGGAGATGCAAAATTCATGACACATTCGTAGCTTTCTGGGCAGTTATAATCAAAATTCCCCCCACAAATGCAGAACTTTTTCTGACCGCATACAATGTCAAAGTAAGGCCCATTGCAAATTTCTTGGAATAGTCCTCCAGACTCGACGCATTCGCTTTCGTTAACTAGAAAATCTATCTGATTATTGATGCATAAGCTCTTGCAAGAGATATAATTTTTATTCGCTTGGATTATACAGTTTCTTTTTTCAAGAGAACATCCTCTTTTGCAGTTTTGGCTAAAGCAAAAGTCTCTGCAAGCCTTAAAATCAGCCTCGCAACTAAGCTTGTCTGAAAATCTTGAAAGTCTGCAGTCTTTTTTACACTCTGTAATTTGTTGTCTTTCAGTAGAATTTAATGGGCTGACGAGTGCAAGGCTAATCAGCAAGATTAATCCAAAAACCAGAAACACCCGTTTTTTCATGAAATGTTCTTATCTAGTGAATATAAAAACTTTATTCTACTGCAAAATATGTTTTTAGAATAATTGTTACCAAGGTTCATCAGCACTTGGCCCATATATGGAAGGAACTTTCCCACCCACCATTCTTAGATACACAGAGAATTGTCCCCTATGGTGAATCTGATCCATAAGTATCATCCATAATACCTGCATCTTTGGAACCTTTCCCATTGTTTTTGGAGCAACCATAAAATCCATAATTCCTTGAAAATTTTCATCAGGAGTGTCTTCAATTAATTTTGTCATCTTTGCATGGATCTCTTCAAACTCTTTAATAGCATCTTCCATTTTTTCAGGAGCTTTTGGCATTTTATCCCACTCTATTTTTCCAGCTATAACTCCTGGAATAACAACACTTTCTTCACTTGCAAAAAGCCATGCAAGCTCTTTGGCAGACATAGAAATTTCATGGGGTTTGAAATTCTGTCTGTTTAGTGGATAAGCTTTCAAAACTTTTAAAGTAGTCTTGAATTCCATTTGTCTTGTTTGTAAGAATTGCTCTTTTTCTGTCATGAAAACTTGATACTATCAAGGTATTTAAACTTAACTATAGTCAAGAAATAGTTTTCTTAAAATAATTTATTCGTTTTAATATGTTTACCATTATACAAACTCTTTTAAAAGAAGATTCCTGAGATGTAAGATGGCAGACGATTTTAGTTCATTAAAAGAAATGATTTATAGTGGAAGAGGAATTGTTGTTGGTACAACGCCTTCTGGAGTTCATTTTGTGGGATATACCTTAACAGGCAGAAGCCCGCCAAGCCAAGCTCGTGAGCTGCTTCAAGGCCAAAATACCGGAGTTATAAGAACAAGCATGATAGAGGATGACAAAAGACTTTATTCTATGTTTCACTTAGATACTTCTGGCCAATTATCTGACTTAAAAAGAGATTTGGCAAAAGGCAGTCCTGCCTTGATTTATTATCCCGCTATTATTCCTGTTAATTCAAACAGCATTGCTGTAAGCAATGGTATTCAGACAGAACTCAAAAACATGTAATAATTTAAGCAGAGTTCCCATTGCCATAGCTAACCCGACAAATATGAAAACCTCATACCTGACAAAATTTGTTATAGAAATTATCTTCATATAGAGAATATTGATTTTTCTTTTTTATACTTTTTGTTAAGTCGTTAAAGGATTAATTATCTGGCTTTGCGTTAGGCATATGTGTATAAGAGGTGTCTGGCATTTGTATCTGCATTCTTCCACTATAATCTCCCCCTAACACACGGATTTCAGCTTTTTCTCTAACAGAATCTGGGCTTGGAGCAGGCAGTTTTAAGATATATTCTGTATCTCCAAGACTTAGAATATATTTTACTTCCCCTTTAGGACCAGGGCTAGAAGCACATCCAAGTACGAGTGTTGCTAAGCCTGTTAACATAATTGATCTTATTCTCATAAAAATCCTAAAAATTAACTATATTTAAATCTTTGTAGTTTCCTTATATACAAAACGCCGCCACCAGGAGTCGAACCTGGGCGCCCCGAGGGGCGTGGCTTTCCAGGCCACTGCAATACCGTTATGCGATGGCGGCTTTTTGTTCTACGCCGAGCATATCTGAATTCCCCCATAAAGGGAAAATCGAAAAAAACCGTAAGGTTGTTTTCATATGCGATGGCGGCTCAACAACACAAAAATCATTTTCCTTAAAAACCTATCCATTATCAATCCTAAAGATTTTTAAATTAGCTTTCATTAAATCTAACAGAGGTGAATATGAGATCTAAACAACCTTCTGATGCTTTTATTTGGGTAATCGGGATTATCGCTTTATTAGCTTTTTTAGGGGTTGTCTATCTTTTTGTAAAAGATTCTACACAGGATAAAAGATTTGTCTTGGCAGGTAATGCTGTATCTTCTGTAGAGGTTGAGGATTTTCCTTCTAGTCCTCTAAGTTCTTGCACTGCAGCAGATGACCGAGGATGTGAGAGAGAACACGGAGATGGCTGCAGAAGAAGAGGGTACACTGGCGGAGCAAAATGCTGGTTTACAGATATATATGTTATTTGTGAGTGTTATTCTCATCCTGTTTAATAAAAGATAAAATGGCAAAAAAAATATCAAAAACGATTGTCTGGGTTATAGCAATAATTGCAATACTAGCATTTATTGGGGCGATTTATTTATTAATCGCTAGCCAATCTTCAAGTGGAAACACCATCTATTCTTTTTCAGGTAATGCAGTATCACCTCCTTCTATTGATGAAAGTGACAATACAAACCCGGTAACTTCTTGCACTTGGGGGGATCACAGAACTTGCTCTCTGGCATATGGTAGTGAATGCAGAAGACGGTATGGGGCCGGATATGATTCTTGGTGTACAGGCAGGACTGATTCTAGCGTAACCTGTGAATGTCTTAAGGATGTTGTTTAACCATTAAATAGTAAATTTGCAACAACAATCTTTTTATACCAATCTTTTTTTAAAAACTTATGCTTACTCTAGGAATTGATGATGCTGGTAGGGGTCCTGTAATAGGGCCAATGGTTCTTGCAGGCTGCTTGCTTCACGAAGAGCCTGAAAACGAGCTTAAGAAAATTGGAGTAAAGGACAGCAAACAGCTGACTCAAAAAAGAAGAGAGATTCTTGCAGAAAAAATAAAGGAAAAAGCAGAAACTTTTGAGGTTATTGTCATACATCCCGAGGAAATTGATGGAACAGAAGAGGCACGAACAAAACTCAATGAGCTCGAAGCCCACGCATGCGCCGAAATAATTAATAGGATCAATAAAGGTTTTGGAAAAATAAGGGTTGTAATTGACTGCCCTTCTGTAAGTATTGAAAAATGGAGGGATTATCTTAAAACCAAAATAAAAGATCTTTCTAATCTTGAAATTGTCTGTGAGCACAAGGCAGATAGGAATCATGTTTCTGTTTCAGCAGCCTCGATTCTAGCCAAGTGCACAAGGGAAATAGAAATGAACAAGCTAAAAGAAATTTACGGAGAGCAGATAGGTTCTGGCTATTCTTCAGACCCATTAACACAGAAATTTCTTGAAACAAATGCAAGAAAACGCGAGTATGAAGGAATCTTCAGGAAGTCTTGGATAACCTGGAAGAATGCAAATGCAGCTCTAAGCCAGAAAAAGTTAGGAGAGTTTTAATGGTAGATGCATCTCATCTTTACAGATCAGATGGCCAAGAAAGTGAGCTTGCAGCAGCACTTCTTAAACAACACCACATTGAATTTGACGAAATCTACGGAAATGAACCCTTAGTTGATGAAGAACTTTCTAGCACATATTTTTCTCCAATGTTTGCGTCTTCTACCGGAGATTCTATGATTCCATCATTGTTCGCTTTAAATGGCCAGCCTCCAAATCTTCCAAGAGAAGCTTACCTGTCTTTTGCAGGAGTAAGATCTTTTGTTAGAAGAAGATTGTCAGAATCACTTGGGTTAAAACTTAAAGTGGGAGTAGATTCGTTTATGTATTATCCGCATGAAGAGGCGGTTACTTGCATCGATGCTACCGGAGAAAGGGAATTTGTTGGCCCAATAGAACAAGCACCCCACAAAATCTTGCCTTTTTTACAATTGCATGATTTTCAAGATTGGCAGCATGTCTCAAGCAGAAATCTTGGGCAATTAAATCATTTATTTATAAGGAAAGGAGATTTATATCTAAATCCTCGTTGGGGTTTGCTTTTTTCCCCTATGAAATGGCCTTATTTGCTGAAGGAAAGCCAGTAGTCGCCTCTGATTCGCGGTCAGAATATCATGTTGCTTACGCAGTACATCACGCTCAAGACGGAAATCTGTTTAGAATTGATGCAGACATGATGGATTAACCTTCTCCTAATATTTAAAAACTTCTAAAATTTACTTCTTTTAACTAAAAGGCTTTCGGTATCAAAACTTCCCTCAGAGGCAAAGAAAGGAAGTTGCTTGAGGGATCGAAAACCATCGGTTTTCAATATGTATATTAAAAGACTGGTGATGCAGGGCTTTAAGAGCTTTCCAAGAAAGACAGAGCTGCCATTTACTCAAGGAATTAATGTCATTCTCGGCCCTAACGGATCTGGAAAAAGCAATATCTCAGATGCATTGTGTTTTGTGCTTGGAAGATTAAGTATTAAGTCAATGAGGGCAGCAAAAGCCCAAAACCTAATCTTCATGGGAACAAAAGTAGCATCTCCTTCAAAAGAAGCAATTGTAGAAATTGTATTAGACAATTCTCAAAGAGTTTTTTCAATAGACCAGGATGAAATTTCAATAAAAAGAGTTTTAAGAAAAAACGGCCTAAGCATTTATAAGATAAATGACGAAACAAAAACGCGCCAGGAAATACTTACTTTATTGGCACAGGGAGGAATTGATCCTAATGGTTTTAATATAATTCTTCAGGGAGAAATCCAGAACTTTGTTAATATGCACACCGAAGAAAGAAGAAAAGTGCTTGAAGAAGTCTCTGGAATCGCTGTTTATGAGTCAAGAAAGGAAAAATCCCTTCATGAACTTGAGAGGACAGAAGAAAAGCTGAAAGAAGTTCTTGCTGTATTAAAAGAAAGGACCATTTACTTGAATAATCTTGAAAAAGAGAGGCAGCAGGCATTAAAATACAAAAGATACGAAGAAGATTTGAAGAAATTCAAGGCAAGCGTCATCTCCCACGACTTAAACAAAGCCAAGAAAGAAATTGAAAGGATAAATTCAGAAATAGAAGGGAAAAACAAGGAAATAGAGAAAATTAAAAAATTAATCGTTGGATTGCGGGCCTCTATTGAAAATTACCAGGAAAAGATAAATTCTATAAACTCCAACATTCAAAAATCAACTGGATTAGAGCAGGAAAGGCTTAATCAGGAAATAGTTAACATAAGGGCTGAAATTGCAGGAATCTCTGTAAGAATAGAAAATTACGAGTCAAAAATATCTGAGATACAGAAACAGAGGCTTGAATTAGAAAATTCAATAAGGGATAACGAGCTTTCTCTAAAAACCCTAAAAAAAGACTCAAGCTCTTCTTTAAAGGAAACTCAAAGCAAAGACCTTGAAGAAAAAAAGAAAACCCTGGAAAAACTCGAAGAAGACAGGAAAAGATTTTACACTGTAAAATCAGAGCTTAAGTCAATTAAAGACAGATTAGAGGATAAAAAATCCCTTTTAATCACCAATTCTAGAGAGTCTGATTTTTTGTTTGAACAGATAAAATCAATTGCAAAAGAGCTTTTTGATAAAAATTCCACAGAGGGCAAGCTCGAAGAGTTAAAATTGTCATTAGCAGAGAAAAAAACAGTCCTGGCAAGTTTGTTATTAAAGGAAAAAGAACTGGAAAAACAGTCTTCTAAGAAAGAATATGAGATAGAACAGCAGGGCAAACTTATTGAGAAAATTTCAAAGATAGACATATGCCCGGTATGCAAGAGCAAAATAACAGAAAACCACATTCATAATATAAGGCAGGAAACCTCCGAAAAAGTCTCTGAGTTGAAGAAAGAAATCCAGGGGGCAGATAAAGAGCTTAATGATATTTACAAGAAAAAAGAATTTCTTGAAAAAGATATAGAACAAGTAGCTTTGGAGATTTCAAAGAGAAACTCCGATATTATTAAACTTTCAAACATAGATGAAAAAAAGAATCAGATAAAAAACCTGCAGTCTAAGATAGAGTCTTTAAAGAGTGAGATTTCAGAGCTTGAAAAAATAAAATCTAATCTTGAATCTAATTTTGATAAATTTTCTAATGTAGAGCAGAAATACGAGACTGCAAGAGTGGAGTTACAGGAAATTTCTTTAAGAAGCAAAGAAACAGTTGATTCAGAGGTTTTATTCAAGCAAAGGGAGATTGAAAGGTCTAAAATAAGCTTAAAGCAGCTTTCCAGGGAGTACGAGGACATTAAACAAGATCTTGATGACGCCAATGACGATCTCGATCAGAGAACAGAACTGCTTGAAAAAAAGAAAAGACAGGAAGAAGAATTAAGCAGGAAATTCCAGGCCATGCTCTCTGAAAGAGATTCTCTACAAGGAAAAATAAGAGAATCAGAACTAGGAATTAACGACAAGCAGAACCAGATTCATAATCTAGAGGATTCTTTGAATGGTTTTAAAATTGAAAAAGCAAGAGTTTCTGCAACAGCTGAGAATCTGGAGATTGAAATGCTTGGCTACCCTGGAATCGAGGTTATAAAAGCAAACAGAGAAACTCTTCTAGATCGTGTTTCAAAGATTCAGGAATCTTTATCCCAAATGGGGAGCGTTAACCTAAGATCCTTAGAGGTTTACGATTCTATCAAAAAAGAATATGATGCAATCCAGGAAAAAGTTGATATAATCACCAAAGAAAAAGATAGTATCTTAAGAATTGTTCATGAAATAGATGTAAAGAAGAAAAAAACCTTCTTAAACACCCTAGATACTCTTAATCAAACATTTTCCAGGAACTTTACAGAGCTGAGTACTAAAGGAGAAGTCTTCCTTGAGTTAGAAAATAGAAAAGAACCCTTTGAAGGAGGAGTAAACATAATAGTTAAAACAGGCCACGGAAAATATTTTGATGTTAAAAGTCTTTCTGGAGGAGAACAAACCCTCGTAGCTCTAAGTTTAATTTTTGCAATTCAAGAATACAAACCCTATTACTTTTACATCTTGGATGAGATTGATGCAGCCTTAGATAAAAGAAACTCAGAGCGTTTAGCTAATTTACTTAAGAAGTACATGCAAAAAGGTCAGTACATAGTTATTACACACAATGATGAGGTCATAAGCAATGCAACAAATCTTTACGGAGTCTCAATGCATGATGGGGTTAGTAAAATAGTAAGTCTTAGAGTATAAGCATGCATGGACTTCCGCGAAGGTCGCGTCGTATGTATGACGGAGTAAGTAAAATTGTTAGTTTGAGATAGTGTTAAGATTTTCATCGGAGGCAATTAAAGAAAATCGCTTGAGGGATCAAAAACCGTAGGTTTTTAGTCTTAGGGTCTAGCTCTTAGATTTCTTGATACTGCCTCTCTTACAGCAGCAATATCCCTTCTTTGAACTTCAATATACCTGTCTTTAGTCGGGTCATATATACTTAAAGTGTTTAGGGTTCTTGGCATAGCTCCAACTCCTGCAATCATGGACCAATCGCATTGGTTATGTTCAACTGCCTGTATTCTTGCTCTTTGCGAACATGCATCTGGCCCAAATTGATAAGTGCATCCGTCGCAAAATCTCTGAAAATCTGGGGACTCTATTGTCCTTGCATCACTGTAGGCTCTTACTAGTGTCAAAACCATCTTTTAATATACCTTAGATTGTTTATAAGGTTTTATTTACAAACACTCTTGTCTTTTTATAGTAGTTACAATATAGAAAATTTTATAAACCTCTCTTCTATGTCTTTTTTATGGATAGAATATATGATGTTGCAAGGCTTTTATCTCAAGGAAAAAGTGATTCTTATATCTGCAGAACCCTTAAGATAAAGCCAAGAAGCCTAACTGCATTTAAGGCAAACATAACTAAAAGAGTAAACTCTAGAGCGCATTCTCCTTACTTAGTTATTCCATCAGAAAACCTAGGCCGACTTTCAGCTAGACAGTATGCTGCCTTTCTTGATATTTTAGAAACATTAAATGGGGCAGATGGCGGTTTAGAAAAGAAAGTTGTTTCTTCTGAAGATGCTAAAACAGAAAGAGCTCCAAACGGCCAGAATGGATATTCAACTCTTCCAGAAAGCAGAATAAGAGAGATAGTTATTGAGTTAAGAAGAAAAGGAATTCCTTCAAACAGAGTCTATCTTGATTCCCGGCTTAAGAGTGTTCCAAAAACTTCAATAGCTTCCTATAACGCACATTATACTAGGGGGAGCTATAGCTTAGAAAGGCATTAATCTTTTTCTCTTCTTTGAATTACAAATCCGTGATAATGCATTGTTGTTTTTCCGTCTTTGTAAGTCCCGTCATCAAAATCACCCACATCGCAGTTTGTAGCTTCTGCTATTTCAAGAACATTGTCTAAATGATAGCCCGGAATATCCTGCACCATTAGATCATGATTCATCCTTGGATTTAGGTTTGATGTGGTTAGCACAACTGCTTTTTCAGCAAGCCTTTTCTGTAAAAGAATTCTCTGGGCCATTTTTCTTTTTTCGCTAACTCCGCTAAGATAATCCAAGAAAACAACGTCAAACTTCTTATCTGGTCTTTTTTTAGCGGCTGCTATAAATTCCGCAGAGATACCATACACGCTTTCCAGGTGTTTTATTGTTGGGCCCCCCTGATCCATTGTGTCTATAAGCTCGTGATATTTTTCCAGACTAATTCTTTCATCCCCATAAGTTACAAAAAACCTTCCTTCCTGAGAATCAATCCCCAGTTTAGAATCACTGGCAAAATCCAAAAGTATAAGGTCATCAATATTCCTATTTGGTATGGCAACGTCTTCAAAAGCCTCTGGTTTGGAATATCTTGAAACGCTTCTCATAAGATTTGCAAACCTATGGACATATTCTGGAATAACTGCACTTAACTTAACCCCTTCCTGGTTTAAGGCATTGAATAATCTCAAGTAGCTTTCAAAATTAGGCCCCTCTAATCCCAAGTAATTTAATCTTATTCCTTCTTCATTTATCTCCGATATTTCGTTTTTAACATCAATTAATCTTGATTCAAGACCAATATTTCCTGATTGAGATCTCGGCCTTACGACGTCCATTGTGCTGTGGTTGTATATGTCTCTGCGAGTATTGCCAAATTTCTTCCACCTTTTTAGGAATTCGTCTCTGTCTGTTTCCTTTGCAAATTCAATATAAAAGGATTTATTGTCGCTGTCACTTACTTCCGCTCCATGCTGTCTGAGCCACCCCTCTTCTCCTTTCCCTCCCATAAGGCCTTTTATAAATTGAATCCTCACAGCATACGCAATACTGGGGTTTCCGGATTCAAATTTGACTTTTAAGCTTGGTTTTTGCGGCCTGGTTTTTGCAACTCTTGAAGATAAATCATCTTTTTCAGCCTCTAACTCCTCAAGTCTTTGCTCTCTTTCTCTCTGTCTCTCTGCTACAATGTTCTTCAAAACACTATCAACTAAAAACTGCCTGACTTTTTCCTTATTTTCTCCGTCCCAATTTTTTGTTCCTTCAATGTTATATGAGCCCCTTTCATTTGCAAGTCTTCCTTCTTCATTAAGGGGATATTGATCTTCAACAACGCTTCTCGATAGGGTTCCTGCGATCCTATTATTATCTTCTTTCCCAAAATCAACCCTTAAGAGTTTAGCCAACTCATCTGCAGTTACAGGATCAACAAGTCTTTTTCTGCGGGCAGGAGCTGTGCCGAATTTTACACTTTCCGAATATTCATAGAGAACATTTGCTGAAAATCCCTCAATAGAACAATTTTC
>CAZUTV010000009.1:0-13404 GCA_964623495.1 Candidatus Woesearchaeota archaeon
AAGATTTGAAAACCTGGGTATTGTTGAGATAATTCCAGAAAAATTAAAGAAATTCAAGTTAATCAACTTAAAGACCTTTATTAACAAAAAAATTAAAGATAAAGAAAATTCTATAAAAACACTCAAGATTAATTCCAAGTTTATTGAACAATTAAAAGAATCTGATGATCAAAATCTATTTTCAATAATTAAAGGTCAGCAAGCAATCATGGATAAACTTGCAGAGAACAATTCTAATGTAAAAAAAGAAATCTGTGCTGTTCAAAGAAACTGGAAAGTGTGGGGAAAGGGCCTTAGAGAAATATCAAAAGCAGTAAAAAGAGGGGTTGATGTTAAATTTATTGGGGTTGTTGATTCGGATACTAAAAAAAGGGCCTTAGAGTGGAAGAAAACAGGAGCAAAAATACGGATTTATAATGAGAAGTTTGGAGAATCTCCTCTAAGATTTTCTATATTTGGTGGGAAAGAAGCACGAATTACTATCGGCAAACCAGAAATTCAAGATAGGGAGAACTATATAACTATTTGGACAACCTCAAAGCCCACGATTAATATCCTAAGAAAGCAATTTTTAGAAATGTGGAAAGAATCTAAGAACTTTTGACCTCCTGCATTGTAAACTCGCTCTTTGCAAAAATCTTTCCTTCATTTAGAACTTTAAACATGCCTATAAACTTATCCTTAGAAAAAACACAGATAATTTGTTCTTTATCAAGACGAGCTTTACTAGATAAATTCTTGTCATAAATGGGTTGCCCATGTAAAACTCTTGAAATGCACTCTTCCTCAATTTCCACAATAGGGTAAACCTTAGATATGGCCTCTCCCGGGATTATGATTGATTTGAGTTTATCTTCGTCATTAATTATCTTATCTAAATCATATAAAGTAATGCTTTCAGCTTCTTCAAAAATTCCAGCGATAACTCGCCTAAGTTCAAGCATATGGGCTCCGATTCCAAGCTCTTTCCCAAGATCATCAATAAGCTTTCTTATGTAAGTTCCTCCCTGCACATGAGTCTTAAATAAAAAATCTTTTCCGTCTTTCTCAAGAATTTCAAAACTCTTAACTTCTCTTTCCCTTTCAACTCTTTTAACCCTTGATTTTACAGGAGGGGTTTGTTTTATCTTTCCTAAAAACTTGTCTTTAATCACTTCCTTAATCTTTTCAATTGAAACTTCTTCATGCAATCTCATTATCCCAACATAAACTTTGTCTTCTCCCAGAAAATATCCTGTAAGCTTGCAAGCTCTATTAAGGGCTATAGGAAGAACTCCTGTAACTTGAGGATCCAGAGTCCCAAAATGTGAGGTTTTTCTCAAGCCCAGTTTCTTACAAACACTTTCAGAAACTGTAAAACTCGTTGGCCCAGAAGGCTTGTCAATATTTATTATTCCAAACTCCAATAATTCTTTCAGGGATTTTTGTTGCTTTAGCTTTTCTAGGTTAATCATTTTTCAATATTCTTTTGCAATTCCTACTTCCGCAATTGCATTTTAAATTTAATCCCGGAATATTCTCCTTAAGATAATTTGCGGTTATTTCTTCCCCCTTCTTTATTTTTCTTATAGCGACATCTGATTTCTTTTTTCTGTCTGCTTTAGTGTTTGCATTACATGAATGATTAACATACCTTTCCGGAATACCCTGAATTATGTACTTCTTTCCATTAAAAGAAGAGAGATATTTTTTATCTTTTTTAAGAACTTTTTTAATGTCTTGTTTATCTATTAAATTTGGCTCTTTCCATTTAATTACAGCATCTCCTTTTTTAAAATCCTTATTAGCAAAAACCCCCTTTCCATGAATCTTCGATTGCTTGACAATTATATCCATACAAATAACAGATTAATTTCTTATATAAAGAATTCTATTTACTGGCTATCAGGACCCATTGGTTGTGCACCAGCATCTAAGCCAAGACCCTGTATTTCGTCACCAAGTCTATAATGCATGGAATCCAGTGCTGCCTTATAGGCTAGTCCTAATTGTGCAAAGAGCTCGCCGTCTTTAGACAAGGGATATACTTCTGTCCCCCTAATCCTTGCCATATGATCTCCACTAGCATTGTTATCTATGTCTACAACGTGATAAGTGACGCCGTCTCTTGTTAAATTAGCTTCTGATGTTGGATTTAACTTATCTGGGCAATAAAGATCTATTAAAGTCCCATTAATATCTACACTAAAACAAGGGGCTCGGGTAATAACTCGTGGCGCTCTTGGTTCTGGTTTAGGTTTATCTTTTCCGCATCCAGCCAGTCCTCCAAGACTTAGTGTTCCAATAAGGCCGAATGTTCCAATTTTTTTTGCTAATGTCATTGGTTTTTCATAGGATTGATCTTTATAAACTTTTCTATTATGTAGTTACTTTTAAGTTAAATCAGATCTTTCCATTCAAATAAGCCTTCCTCTTAACTTCGGGAAATTTCTCAATTGCATATCTAAGCATTGTTCTTGGCATTTTTTTGTAGTGTTTCCTTAAAAAATCCTCCAAAACCTTTATATCTTTCTTACCAATCTCCCTTAAAACCCACCCAACAGCTTTATGTATTAAATCATGGCTATCTTTAAGCAGCATTTCAGAAATTCTCAAAGCGTCTTTGAAGTCTTCATCCTTTATGTAGGCAAAACAGGATATTATCGAGATACGTTTTTCCCATAAACTAGTGCTTTGAGCTAGTTCATATAGTTTGTCTCTTTTTTTCTCTTTTAAAAATTCCCCCACAATTTTATGGCTTGTTAAGTCAACTAAATCCCAGTTGTTAATGTTTTTGGTGTTTTTTAGGTAAAAATTAAAGATGTTGCCTTTTCCCTGCTCATTTGCTTTCTTGAATTTGTCAACTAAAATCAATAGGCCTGCTAGCCTGTATTCATGAATTTTACTGGCGAGTAAGGTTTCAACACCTTTTAAATTAAGTCCGGTGTACTTTTTAGCAATCTCTCTTGTTACAGGAACCTTAATTCCAAGAAAAACATCCCCTTCCCCATATTCTCCCTTCCCCGTTTTGAAAAATCTCTGAAGGAGCTTGGCCTGCTCAAGGTTTTTTGCATTTTGAAGGTCTTTAATTAATTCATGTAGCATCTTTAATCATTTTAAGAAAAAACCTTAATGGCTTTTTCTCTCCTTTATATCTATAAAATTCAGGTTTATTTGTCAGCTTCCAAACGAGTCTTTTCTTAATTATACTTTTATCCTTATTAGAAGGTTTCCAGGAATTCTTAAGGTTTTTTGAAATTCCTTTTAAATTAAGATTTTTATTAGTGTTAAAACCCCTTTTTTTCATCTCGCCGATAATTATTTCATGTCTCTCGGCCAGATAAACTAATTTATCCTTAAAAAATAGCATATGCCCCCTCCCTAAAGTATAATCTTTTGGAATCTTGTCTTTGTTTGTTTTAGGATACTTTCTTACATATCCTGCAAGCATCATTATTTCATTGTACTCTGCAATAAGATGTTGGTCTGCAAGATGCCTTGGATGTATTATGTTAACTCTAACCATAATTTTATAACCACAAAAGCAATTAAAAACCTATGGATGTAATAAAATTAACAAAACCGCAAATTCTTGAATATTCAAAATTAGTATCTAATATTATTTCGAGTATACCTTACTATTCTAAATTGGCTAAAAAAGATGAAATAAAAAAATTCTCTGCATTAAATTTAAGAAAAAACCTCCAAGAGAAAAGTAAATTATATTTATATGTCATTGAGAAAAATAAAATTGCAGGATTTATTTGTGGATATTTCGATGCAGGAACTTTCTGGCTAGAATGGGTAGGTGTTGATAAGAAATTTAGAAATAAAGACCTTGCATCTCTTATGATTAGCCATTTAATAAAACAATTAAAGGGAAAAAGAGTTCATAAAATTTGGTGCGATTCACGAACAAATAATAAGGAAATTATTGGTCTATTTAAGAAACTCGGATTTCGAAGAATTACTAAGATAAAAAATCATTGGTATAAATTAGATTTCTATCTTTGGGAAAAAATAATAAAATGAACAAAAAAATCGCCCTAAAACAACTAAAGCTTCTTGAAAAAGACGTGAAATCTATGCGTTTAGCAGCAGAATCTTGGAAAACCCCCTTTCAGACTTTAATTTCAACAATAATGTCTGCCAGAACACGTGATGAAGTCACAATTCCTATTGCTGAGCTTTTATTTAGAAAATTTCCAACCCCAGAGAAACTCGCTAAGGCGAATGTCTTGCAAGTTCAAGCAATTATAAAACCAGTTAATTTTTACAAAAATAAATCAAAAAACGTAATTGCATGTGCAAAAGCCATTGTGAAAGATTTCAACGGCAAAGTTCCAGAAACGATTGAAGAGCTAATAAAATTGCCCGGAGTCGGAAGAAAGACAGCAAATGTATTCATATCTGAGTATGGTAAGCCGGGGATTGCCGTCGACACCCATGTACATTACATTTCAAATTACCTTGGCTGGAGCAAAAACAAGAATCCCCATAAAGTCGAGTCTGACTTAAAGAAGTTATTTCCAGAAAAAACATGGAGCAGGGTCAATCCAACTCTAGTTCGCTTCGGAAAAACTCACACTTCAAGAACAGAAAAGAATAAAATACTTGATTCTATTAAAGTGATTAATGAATAAATTAATCTCCCTAGTCAATGAATTAAAAAACTCAGAAATAAAACAAATTGTAGACAAAAGACTCGAAGAATTCTCAAATATACCTCGGAATTTTAATGACTTGTTCAAGGAGTTGGCTTTTTGTATTCTTACAGCAGGCGCGAGTGCAGAACTTGGAATTAAAACAATAAATCATCTAGGAGACACTTTACATGGTGACAATGAGCAAGAGATTCAAAAAAAGCTCAAAGAAGTCTACAGGTTCCATACTGTAAGGGCAGGATATTTGTTTAATGCAAGAAAAGCATTCAAAGAACTAGATATAAATCATCCTAAAATCAGAGATCAACTAGTTAAAAACATAAAAGGCATAGGTATGAAAGAAGCCTCTCACTTTTTAAGAAATATCGGTTTTAAGGATTATGCTATTGTGGACTTTCATATTGTTGATATTCTTGCAAATCATGGAGTTATAGAAAAACCAAAAACTCTGACTCCTAAAAAATATCTAGAAATTGAGCAAGTCTTAAGACAGCTTGCAGAAAAAACAAACACATCTTTAGCAGAACTTGATTTGTATTTGTGGTATAAAGAGACAGGAAAGGTTTTGAAGTGAAAAGCTTTTTATATCGGTCTGTTTTATCTGTTACATGAAAAAGAGTACTATTTTTATTACAATATTGCTAATAATAGTTGTTGTTTTAGCATATCTCTTGTTCTTCAAAAAGTCTGACAATCAAGAAGAAAAAATAGTTGTGGCTAAATTGATTAATGTTGAACCAGCAGATGACGGCAATGGAAGCAATTATATTCCTTCCGCAGGATATTTTGAAGGAAGATTATTTTTATCCCAAGAAACCGGAGAAGATTATGAAATCTTTGTTTGTTCAGAAGATTGGTCTTGGGTTGAATTAGACAGTTGTTATGAAGTTAATTTAGATGACGTTAATGCAAATGTAGAAAGTCATAAATTCTCGGCCGAGCTTAGTGGATGTTATGTTGGGGCTTTGGCTAAAACCACTTGTTAATAAGAATCATTTTTGTAATGCCATTCTTCTTTGATGCTTTGGCATTTTGACTTTTGGGGTTTTTTCCTGCTTCATTTGTTTTGCAGCAGCCTTTTCCATTTCCTTTCCTGCTTCGATGACTGCAGCTTTCTTCTCTTCTGTTTCTTCCTTCTTTTCAGCCTCTTCCTTTACCTGCTCTTCTGTCTTTGGCTCTTCCTTTTTTTCTGCAGCCTCTTTTTCTTTCTTTTTCTTTTCAACAATTTCTTTTGCTTTTCCTTCAATTTTTTCTTCTCTTGCTTTCTTGAATTTGATTGTTTCAGGATAATCTACTGCTTCAACTCTTACAATATCTCCTTCTTTTATTGCCTTAACCTTGATCTTGTGAATTGGGTTTTTTATCCCTCTTATCCAGAGAATCTCATTGAGGTACTTATCTATTTTGACTTTTCTTAAATCTCTGTCAATAACCTTCATATGCCTTGCTATGAATTCCTTCACACTTTTGATTGCCTTCTCTGTTTTCCTGTATCTGGGAACATTTCTTATTTTTTCTCTTATGGGGATTATGTATTCTCTTTCAATTTTCTCTATTTTTGTTTCTGTTTTCTTTGCCATTTTTTATCTAACCAAAGTGAGACTTTCTCTGGCTTCTAGGTTTAAGATGTAATTTTGTCCTTCTCCACGATCTTTTGTGTTTAGTCATAGCAGAAGGATGTATTCTTTTTCCCATTCCATGTTTTTTCAAGACAGCCCAGACAGGAGCCCACTTTGTGAGTCTGGCTTTCTTAGCCAATCTTGTTTTTTTCATTGAATGTTTTGTCATTTTATCTGTTTCTTATAATTCCCCAGTTTTCTATTCTTATTGTTCCAGAATTTAAATCGGCCATTACTCTTTCAATTCCCCCGTGTTTTGTAACACGATCTTTTCTAACCATCGTTACTCCTGGCTCTTCGGTGCTTACATTATATCCTAAAAAATAGCTTCTTTGTTCTCTCCCCATGTGAGCATTGTATCTTGAAGAGAGTTTTATTTCTACTACTCTTGGATCTTGATCTTTATCCAAGAATATAACATAAAATCCTGTTGTTTTCTGAGTTGTACTCATTCCACCTTTCATTTTATTTCCTCCATGAATTTTTTTCCGTGAGCAGTGAGAACTCTTCCTGGTTTTCTTTTTCTTACTCCTTTAACTGCTTGCGCAATCTCAGTAAATCCTGCTTTGTCTGATTGCTGAAGAATAGTCCTTATAATTTTTCCGCCAGCTTTTCTGAATTCTTCTGGTTTAAAACCCCTTATTTTTTTCCCTCCATACTTTGTTCTAAGCCTGTTAACTCCAAGAACGCCTTTTCGGTAAATCTGTCTTAAAACGCTTGCAGATCTTTTATACCAAAAATCAGGATCTTCTACTGGCCTGGATTTAGAAACCCCTGTTTTAACATATAGGGCCCATTCCGGCATCTTAAATTCAGGAATTTTCTTCAAGGCTTCTGCTAGTTTTTTATTATACTCTTGTGAGTCTAAATCATATACTGGGTTGAATTTTTCCATCTTGTAAGCACTCCTTGCGGAGTTAGATAGGCCTAAGCCTAAATATGATTAATAAATTGGCTTTATAAGCTCTTCGGTAGATTATTCTCTGGCTTTCCGCCACTTCCTTAAAATTATTGTAAATCCTATAAGTCTGGCAGTATACTTATTTCCTAAATGTTTGAGTATTTCTTCACTATACGACTTAACCTTATTTTTTTCATGTCCTGCACTTTTTAGAACACTTACTTTAACTATGTCGTGTTTCTTGAAATGGCTTTCTAGAGTATTAAGAAAATTCTTTGAGATTCCTTGTTTTCCTAGTTGCACTTGGCTTATTGTCATTATATGTTATTCTTTTTATAGTATTTAATTGTTAACCCCAAAACTCTATTAAAATTTTTTGATTTTTGCCATTCTTTTAAGATATAATTTCTTAAATCTTTATGGATTTCATATCCCCTGTCCATAAAACCAAGATTTTTGAATTCTTCATTAATCAACACCGTAAAAGCTTCTTTGATGTCTTTAATTTGACTTTCGCCTAGACCGTTTTTCTTGCAATAACCCCAAAAATATACGTGAAAAAACAAATGCATTAGTTCATGAACAATTACGTCCAGATTATTGTCTCTCCAGCTCATTGTCTAGAAATAACCCTTTCCAAGCCTGTAAGGGCCCCGATTAAAGGTAGTAAAATAAACAATAAAATTCCTAACGGGGAATTTTTGGCCGTGAATTTTTTCAAGTTTTTTTATAATTTCGGCTTCATGTTCTTTGAAATTTTTCTCACTGCTTTTTTTCCACCTAGGATAATTAAAATAAAATTTTTTAACATAAAGTTTAAGGTAACTCTTTACTTCTTTGAAATCTTTTCCTTTTATTCTTTTAATTACCTCTTTTGGACATTTTTTTGAGAAATCAAACCCATAAGAAATCCGGTTCACTCCATCATACCAGTTTTTTATATCCTTATTTATGTCTTTAGAGAATTTAACTATTGGGCGCATTTTTTCTTAATACGAACTTTTCAATTTCTGACTTTTTAACTTTAATTTCCTTGAATTTTTTTACTCCAAAAGTTCCCTCTTTCATAGGTTTTTCCTTGAAAATATCCTTACCTTTAAAAACATGAACAGCAACATCCTTCTTGTTCTTTTTCCAGTCTTGGGAATAAACTGCACAAAACAAAGCAGCTTCTTTCAAGTCTCCTTTCTTTGTTTTACCCTTAATATTTACGAAAGGACTGCCTGGTCTTACAGTATGCAAAACATCTTCATCTTTCTCTACTTGGGAAATAAGTAGTTCATTAGTTTCTGAACTCTTTCCAGCAAGAAATGTAGTTCCTTGTTTGCTTTTATATTCTCTAAATATTGCCATGATAAAAAGAAATCTTTAATGATTTTAAATCTTCTTAAAATCAATAAACAATCTTTGGACCATATCCCCAGAGCTTTACTGCAGCAGCAAGTTCTGAGTTTGGATGTTTTTTCACGAAGTCTTTAAGATGAATTCCTTTGTAATAGGCATCTCTTGCTTGTTCAATTGCCTTAACTCCTGCCTCAACTCCCCAAGGATGCCCTAGCAAACCACCTCCACATTGAATTATTATATCACTTCCTAAAGCATCTAAAACGGCCTCGAAATCTCCAGGATGTAAGCCTCCAGAAGCAGTCATCCAAACAGGCTTTATGTGCCACCATTTTTGTCCAAGACTTGGTATTTGCGGGTGAGGTTTTGTGTCTTTAGCTTGAAGAACATCTTTAATGTAAATTGCTTCCCCATAGTCTTCCATTTTTGCAAGTGGAGAGCCACCATGCAGAGAATCTACTCCCAGCAATCTAAAAAGCTTTGCAAGAACAATCATTGAAATGCTGAATCCATAAAGCTTGCCTTTTCCATGAACTCCTGGAGAATTGTCTCGAGTTATAAAACCATGCATTGCCCTATGTGCGTGAATGGCAAGTCCGGTGTTGGCCCTCCTCATAGAATCAACAGCAGCAAACCCGGTTGTTACTACATCCATCATCATAAAATATCCCCCTTCATCTTTAATCAGCTTAGTTCTTCTCATCATTTCATTCATATTTGAATGAGTTGTATTGCATAAATAGAATTTTTTATTTCCTGTTTTCTTTTCTGCATCTCTTGCCTCTTTCAAAACCATCTTGCATCTCTTGTCAAATTTGTTAAAAGGCAAACTCAATAAGTTCTCATCATCTTTAATCCCATCGTAAGTTCCGTTTCCAGAATTAAACAAAATCCTAGCAAGTCTTGCCTGTTCAATGTCTGTTCTTCCTATTTTTGGCTTTGGAACAGTGCATACTAAACATCCTCTAGGTTTCTTTAGCATTTTCCTTACTCCTTCAACCCCAAAAGCAGGCCCAGGAAACGCAGCAATCATCTTTCTAGGAAATCTTACATCATAGACCCTCATTGCAGAAACCATTTTCATGCCCGCAATGTTTCCGACAATTCCTGCAAGCAAGCCAGAGATATTATCTAATTCAAATAACTCTAAAGGATAAGCAACCTTGAACATCTTTTTTTCATAATCTAAGTCGTAAGCCATAGCTCTTTTTGCCCTTGCTAAAGGAATCCCAGAATCTTTGCCATCATAAACCTTGGTCCATGTGCCAGTGGAAGACTCTGCAGCGACAGTTGCTGCAGCACTCTCAAATAATTCCTTTAAAGCATTTCTTTTTCCTAAATGATGGTACTTAGCTTCCTTAACCGCTTTTTCATCCAGTTCAATTTTAATAAGAGTTATAATATAATTTTCGTCTGGGTTATTAGGCTTCCAGCCCTTAGGAGCCACGTAGTCAAATTGTACTGCCATCTTTTAAAGTTCTGGTTTGGGAACCTTTTGAAAAGGTTCATTTTCCTCTATTTTCTATATTGTAATACACAAATACTTATATAAACCTTTTCCAAAATAGCTGAATGTCTGATAGAAAAATCAATATTGCTGTTGCTGGGGGTCCATGTACTGGAAAAAGTGTTTTGGCTGCTAATCTTTTTGCTAGATTAAAAACAGAAGGCTTAGATTATGATCTTATCTCTGAAGAATCAAGAAAATTAAGGAGCGAGTTCGGACATCCAAGAAACCCTTTTGATAGATTTTACTTATGGAGACAACAAGAGAGAGAAGAATTAAGGTCTATAGCGGTTAATGGTTTTATTACAGACACTATTCTATTCAAGTATTATGTTGATGCAGTATATCATAGCGCAGAGCCGAGAGACAATCTGGCTGTAAGAGAGCTCTTTAGAATGTGTCAAGAAGTTTTGGAAAGTGGCAGATATGGCCTTATAATTGTGCACCAAAACCCTTTTGAGATAGCCTATAAAAAAGACGCCAGTAGGTCTGCTGATGAGGGGCCTGCAAGAGAGAGGCATCGCCTGATGGTAAATTTCTTGGAGCTTTTTACTCATCCAAAAATACTTTACATTAGTGGAGAGCTTGAAGAAAGATTGGGACAAGTATTGGAGAAAGTTAGGGATTTGCATTCCCTATGATTTATCATCTAAATCTTTATATAAATGTTTTTGTCTTAATTTTAATGGAAAATTATGCTTTATCTAAAATAAAAAGGCCTGGCTTTTTGGCTCCAACAATAGCAATAATTATTCTCTATTTTGGGCTTAATGCAATTTCCTCTTTTAATTTTACGGGAAGGTTAGAGAGGATCGCAAATGAACAAGGAGTTGAAGTGGCCAGGCAAAGAGCAAAGGATAAAATTAATAGTTACGATACTTTCTTTGAAGAATTATTTTGGGGCCCAAAAGCAGCAGCACAAAGATACCTCGATGACACTAGGCCTTAGATATTTTCTGGCCTTTATCTGTATCCTCTACTAAATATCCTAGACTGTTGATCTTGTTTCTGATTTCATCCGCCTTTTTCCAGTCTTTTGCTTTTCTTGCTTGTTCTCTCTTATCCACAAGCTCTTGGATGTTTTTTGGGATTTTGATTTCTTCTTTTTTTAATAAATTCAACCCTAAAACTTCGTCCATCTTTGCTATTGTTTGAAGTTTGCCTTTTGCTTTTTCATCTCTTACTAGTTTCCAGAGAATTTGCAATGATTTAGGAACATTCAAGTCATCATTGATTGCTTTTTCAAAGTCGTTCAAATATTCCTTATTTTCAATTTTAGCATCGGAAATTTCTGAGATTAAATTTTTTAGTCTTTTGTAAGATTCCTGGCTTGTTTTCAATTTTTCGAGAGTGAAATCTAAAGGTTTTTTGTAGTGCGTTGTCAAGCATAGATATCTGAAATCTAATGCATTAAATCCTTGTTCTTCTAATTCTGAAATTGTATAAAGCCCGCCTTTGCTTTTGCTCACTTTTTCTCCTTTAAACAAAAGCCAGGCAGCATGCATCCAGTAATTTACGAATTTCTTGCCTGTAGCAGCTTCACTTTGCGCAATTTCATTAGTATGGTGAATTTGTATATGGTCTTGCCCGCCTGTATGAATGTCAAAACTTTCTCCTAAGTATTTCATACTCATTGCAGAGCATTCAAGGTGCCATCCAGGAAATCCCAAACCCCAAGGCGAATTCCACTCTTGCTGTCTCTTGCCTTTTTCTTCTGAAAATTTCCACAGCGCAAAATCAGTTTTATGTTTTTTCTCACCAATATCAATTCTTTTTCCGGCCTTCAACCCTTCTTTGTTCAATCTAGCTAATTTTCCATATTCTTTAAACTTTGAAGAGTCAAAGTAAATCCCATCAGAAGTCTTGTAAGTATATCCTTTCTTTTCAAGAGCTTTAATCAATTCTATTTGTTCTTGGATATGCTCTGTTGCCTTGCTCCAAATGCTAGGTTCTTGAATATTAAGTTTCTTGAAGTCATCTCTAAATACTTTAAGATAATGGTTTGCAATCTCATTAGCTGTTTTTCCTTCTCTTTTAACGGCTTTTTCCATTTTGTCCTCTCCAGTATCAGCATCACTAGTTAAATGCCCAACATCAGTTACATTAATCACATGCTTAACTTTAAAGCCATTAAAGGCCAGAGTTCTTTTTAATAAGTCAGAGAAAATGTACGTTCGCAGGTTTCCAATATGCTGATACCAATAAACAGTTGGCCCGCAAGAATAAATTCCAATTTCTCTTGGATTTATTGGCTTAAATGTTTCTTTCTTCTTGGTAAGTGTGTTGTATAGCTTAATCATGAATAAAGAATTCTTTGATTATTTATTAAAGTTTGTTTTTATCAAAACTTTCGTCAAGGCGCAGAAAGAAAGTTGCTAGAGGGATCGAGAACTTATACGAATAATCCAAAATGAGTGTGGGTTCGAGCAAAAAACCGTAGGTTTTTATTTATAGAAATCCTTTCTTAATGACTTCTATGTCAAAGTAAGTGCTTGCAGTAGGCACTCCTGAGCCACACCCGCTAACCGTTATTGTAAATCTCTGGAGGCATGGAGAAATAGAAGCAGGAACATTTAACTTTATTAAGTCAAATCCAACACCGCCCTGGACCTCTGAAAATTTAACGCCGCTTGTTCCAGTGACAAACCAAGTCATTGGGTTTCCGCCGCAATAGTTTGCTCCTGATGCAGCAGTTATAGCATATTTGCAATTGCTCAAGGTGCTTGGGTTTTCAGGAGCATATCCGACTACTAATCCAAAATTCTTTGTTCCTTGCTTGACCTTTGCAGTATGCTGAGATCCAAGGCTCACAACAAGCTCTCTGTTTTCTGTGCTGAATAAGTTATTAATCTGGTTCATTACCTGATCATTAATGCTGTCAACACTGTCTGTTGCTCCAACAAATATTCTCTGTACAAGAATAAGTCCAAGAATTAAAACTGTCATTAATAGAACTATTGTTACCAAAGTCCCAATGCTCATTTCCATTGCTGCTTTTTTATTCTTTGTCATATTTTTATTTTCCCGGGAAAGTTGTTTGTGGCAGTATTTGATTTGATATTGCCAGAACGTATAATATGAAGAATATCACTCCAAGGATAATCCCCCATATGCTGAATTTCATGCCTTTTTTGGATAATGCATCTTTTTGCCTTTTAGATAAAATAATCCCAATAATTCCTAGAATTATTCCTCCAATACCTGCTCCACCAGTTATTGCAATAACTATGCTTGTAATTCCAATAACATAACTAGCGCAACCATAATCGGCTTTTTTATCAACCATCTTTTAATACTTTTTATAGTAATTTCTGTTTTATAAATCTTTTGAAACAATGGTTTTGTCCGGATTGAGTAAATCTCAATCTGGTAAAAAATAAAGGTTTGATT
>CAZUTV010000010.1:0-6896 GCA_964623495.1 Candidatus Woesearchaeota archaeon
TTGTTCGAAAATAACTATTTTTCGGTTTTATAAATTAGAACTCCGGACAAAGCTTTTTTATCAATTTCGTTTCTGTTGACTCGTAAATTCCATCGTAGATCAAACTTTCAACATTATTAGATAAATCAAGATGATAATTTATTCCAGAAATTTTTGCATAGACCGATTTACCGGCTCTTTTTCGTTTATATTTCTTATACAGCTCTCTTAAGAAAGAGGGTTGAAGTTTTAAGGGCAATTTTTTATAACCTAATTGTAGAAGGTGAATTATTTTTTTCATGATCTATTCAATATTTATGGTCAAGAGGCGAATTATTTATAAATGTTGTGGCAAAAGAAGTAATTTTGATAACAGAAAGAAGACCATAAAATTTATTAAGGCTCTTACTCAACGAGTAAAATAAAAAACCACCATGAAAAAAATAAAGATTTTTGTGATCACCGCCTTTTGGCCTTATGGCGCTTTAAGTACTCGAATTAAAAAATTTTATCCAAAACTGGCAAAATACAAAGAATTTGATATCACACTAACAACTAATTACAACACTCTTGAAGAAAAGAAATATTTGGAAGAGAATTTAAAAGGCGTAAGATTAAATTTGATAAAAGTTCCCAATAAAAGACCACTAAAAGGAATCATGTTTTCTCTAAAGACTTATCTAAAAGGTTTTCAAAGCCAGGATCTAATAATCGTCCATTTTACTTCTTACGCTATAATGTTATTGCCAAAATTAAATGAAAAGTTTATAATTCATACTCACGGTGCAGATGTAAATATTTATATGAAAAGGGGGATATATCGGTTCTTATCCAAAATGGCCTATAACAGAGCCGGGAATATACTATGCCCTTCTGAAAGTGAAAAGAAAAAGATATCTTCTATGGGAATAGACCAAAAAAAAATAAATTTTATCCGAACTGGAATTGATCTAAATGATTTTTCATCAAAAAAAATTAATTATTATAGGAATAAATTGAGAATCAAAGACAAATATATCCTCTCATTTGTAGGGCATATCTCCTATGCAAAGGGTATTGACTTTTTATTAGAGGCTCTCCCAGAGTTAATGAAACAAGATGTTACAATTGTTTTAGCAGGAAATATCTCTGACGAAAAGAACAGTTTAAACAAAGAAAGCATCAAAGTTGAAAAAGAGTCGTTAATTCAAAGGGTAAAAAAATCTCAAAAAGGATATGATGGAAGATTTTTTTGGCTGGGAGAAATAGATATTAAAGAGGTTAAAAAATTGCTGCAGTCAAGTGATTTCTTTATTTTGCCTTCAAGATCTGAAGCCTCAACTTCTATAGCGTTATTAGAAGCTATGGCGAGCGGCAATGTTTGCATTGCAACTGACGTTGGGGATATCAAAAAATTGCTTAGTGATTGTTGCTACATTATTCCTCCAGAAAATTCAGAGCAGATTGTTAAAGCCATAAAAGATTTAATAAACCACCCAAAGAAAAGACAAAAGTTATTAAAGAATACTAAAAAAAGACTTTCTTATTTTCGTTGGGACAATATCGTCAAAGAACACGCAAATCTTTATCTAAGGCTATACAAAGAACAAAATAATTCTAATTGAACGCAAAAACTTATAAAATGCTAAAACATAAGAGTATATAAAAATGGAATCACAACACGAGGGCAAAGGATACATAAATGCAAGATATAAGGAAGATTCTGAGAGAGAGAAATTTGGAATAAAGTTTGCAAGATATATTCACGAGATATTTTATAAAAAACCAGGAAAAATTCTAGATATTGGATGTGGGAGATGTTGGTACTTAGAGGGTTTTAAACAATTAGGATATGATTGTTACGGAACAGACTATGATCTACTTGCTGTTAAAGATGGCATTAAAAAAGGATTTAAAGTAAAAAGAGCCATGGTTAAGGACATAAAACCAAAGCAATTACTTCCTTATGAAGATGAGACATTTGATTATATTTTCTGCAGGTCGGTTATTGAACATGTTTTACCCAGGGATATAGAATTATTTGTGGAAGAAATGTATAGGGTCTTAAACAAAGGGGGAAAATTATATGTATTAACACCACACTATAAAAGAGCCTATAAAAACTTTTTTGATGGATTAACACACTATACTCCTTTCACAAAATGGAGACTTAAAGAATTTTTAAAATTCAAGGGTTTTAAAAATGTTAAAATAGGACTCTTTGATAACTTTCCTTATATTTGGAGATATACGGATCTTGCATTTAAGATTCCGGTATGGATCCCATTCTCTAGCAGACCAAGTAACATTACAGCATTTGCAGAAAAATTATAAATGAGTCTCGATTATTTCCTTTAGTTCGCTTTCTGACTTTGATCCGATATGTCTTTCAATTTCTTTACCATTTTCCATTAATATAAAACAGGGTAATCCAGAAACCTCATATTTTTTAGAATAATATGGATTCCGATCTATATTCATCTTTAAGACCTTAACTTTCTCTTTATAATGATCTTTAAGAGCCTTTAGAGTGACTTCTGTGGTTTTGCAAGGTAAACACCAAGATGCCCAGAACTCTAATAAAACCAGACCCTTATAATGAACAACCTCTTTATCAAAATCACTCGAAGCAACTTCCATAATTCAGACTATTTCTCCTCTTGATTTATTAATTTCCCGATATGACTCTTAAATATTTTTGTCCCAGGATCATAAATCTCCAGAGTTTCTGAATCTCTTTTTTCTCCACTCCAGTGGGTCTTTGGTGTAAGAGTATGTTTTTTTTGCTCCATCATATCTTTATATTCCGGCTTTATTAAGAGATCAAGCATCCGTTCAATTTCTATCTCTGGAGTGACTTTTTGATTGAAACCAAAGATATTTGGAAGTTTTGTTGATAAAACTTCTAAAGGATGTTCTTCTGATTCAACCCTCGGATTTTCTACTTTTTGGATTTTGACGTCTAGTCCAAACCTTTCCTTACTTATTTTTGCAACAAATTCTGCTAATTCATTTAATTTATGCAATCCAGAAACTTGGTTTACAACGTCGTACTGCCCGGGTTCTGGGGGAGATAAAATCAGTCTAACCATGCAATCCATCGCATCTTCAAGAGCAATAAATCCTTTAATTTGCTCTCCTGAACCATAGACTGTTAAAGGCATTCCTAAAATTGCTTGCGAAACAAATCTGTTGATTACGGTTCCAAACCATTCATCAATATCAAAACGGGTTCTTAATAAAGGATTTTTAGACACTTCGTCAGTATGAACCCCATAGATTATTCCCTGCATTATATCATAAGATCTTAACCACCAATATTTGCAAGCCTCATAAACATTAAAGCTGTCTTGAACTTTACTTACATGATAAAGACTTACGGGGTCTCTTGGGGTGATCTCGCCGCCCAAACTCCATTCTCTTCCTTTCCATTTTAAAATTGCATCTGCCGGAAAAATTCCTTCAAAGAGGGGTCTTCCGGTTAGCGGGGCGCCGTATTCCCCCATAGTTCCTAACTTTATTAAGCAGGATTCTGGAACAGTTTCCTTTATTGCAAATAACAATCCTAATGTTCCCAAAACATTATTCTCTTGCACTTTTCGTGCATGTTTGTAGCTAACCATGCTATATGGTGCTGAAGGGATTTCAGCATAATGAACAATGGCTTCTGGTTTCTCTTCTTCTAAAAACTCCTTTATTTTGTCGTAATCCAATAAATCCATTCTTCTAAAGTTAATATCTACTCCCAAAAAATCTTTTGCCGCCTTAAGTCTCTGTGTCATTCTTGGCAAAGGAATTATACTATGAGCCCCTTTTTCCATAACTCCATCCCTTCTTAAGTAATTATCAATACCAGATACCTTAAAACCCAACTTTCCAAGTTTAAGAGCCAAAGCCCATCCAAGATACCCATCTATGCCCAGGATCATCACCCTCATATTTTTTAACATATGCCCATAATCTGTTTGAACCCATTCCGGACACTGTTCAAAGGTAATATTTGGTTCAAAAAAACCAAGCTCTGGCCTTCTTGAACATTCTATAACTATTTCTTTATTTTTCTGCAATTCCTTTATTTTTTGCTTTGATTGCCCACAGGCCCTAAAGTCTACATTTCCCTTAAAAATTGCCGCAGGACAATTCCAACAAGTTTTATTACAATTATGGCACTTTTTTTCCATTCTCTAAATTTTCCAGATTATTTAATACTTCTAAGAATTTAAAAACACTTAGGTTTTTGGGTATAACCTTTTGCTTAGTATTAACAAACAGAAAAGCGTTTTCTTGGGTATGTTTTCCAGTAAAAATCTTTTTTGTGAAAGTGCCTTCTTCGTCTAAGTTTCCTCTCAAATTAAAACCAGGTTCCGATAACAATACTAGATCGGGGGCTTTTTCTAGATAAGGGCCATGGTATATTTCTTCCTTCCTATAAACTCTTTTGATTACTTTTCTTCCATCTTTATCAAGATTTTTAAAAATCTCCATAATCTCATTTAAGATTATTTCTTCATCTTGTTTTTCAACATGCCCCGAAGGATATTTACCTTTTTTATTGAGATAGATTCGCGACGGGTCTAAAGCAAAGGCTTTTGTCTCTGGCAAAATGTTATTATATCTTTGGGATAAATCTTTTCCCAAACTTAGATATCCTTTTTCTCTAAGGACAGAATTAATATTAACTTCCCAATCGGTTAATTCCATCCCATGATCGGAGAGCATAATTAAATTATCGTCAGGATTCATTTTAGATACGATTTTTCCTATAACTTCATCGACTCTAGAAAAAAAATTCAAGAAATCTTTATGGTGTTTGTGCCCCACATCAACATAGGCATCCCATAAAAAATGACCTATCCTATCTGTTTCAGTTATTACATACATGAAGTTTTTCCAGTCACACCTATCCCACATCTTATCTATTAGTTCTGATCTCTTTTGTACATTATCAAATAAGTCTTTCAAAAACAAAATCTTTGATATATGGGCCTTTTCAGAATCAACATCAATTTGATAATCCATTTCTTTTAACTCCTCCACAAAAGATTTTGGGTAAGAGGCTTTCTCTAAATCTAAAGCCACAAAACCTGCAACCAAGTATCCATTTAATTCTTTGGCAGGGTATGTTGAAGGCACATTGATGATGATGTGTTTTTTGGAAGAGTCATGCCAAAATGGCTTCTCCTTAAGCGAAGAAAAGTTTGGAAAACAAAGAGTATAGGTTTTCTCAATTAAATCTATGAAACCAAAGATACCGTGTTCTGCAATGTTTTTTCCAGTGATTATAGAACTCCAAGAAGAGGAAGAGATTTCAGGAATGCAAGATTCCATCTTCGCTAATGTCCCTATCTCCAAGAGTCTTTTAAAATTGGGCATGATGTTCTTTTCGGTTAAATCTAAGATTAATTCATAAGGCACTCCATCAAGGCCAATAATTACGTTCCTCATTTTAAATTTGAAATAGGAGGTGTTTAAAAGGTTTGTGTACCTATCTTAGGAACAAGCCATGGTTTTAGGAGCTAAAGCAGCATCGGCGTCTAATCTCCTATGTTTCAATCTTTCATGTAAAGAATTTAAGTACGCTACATCAAGATCATTTACTTCAACCATTGCAGTATCTCTATTATAAGAAGCCCAATTATAGGGATTTATTCCTGGAGCCCACCTCATGCCATGCTCTCCCTTCATTACCTGGTCCCATATTTCTGTTCCGGGATAAGCGTCCATAATATGAAAAGCATATCCCTCTAAACCCATCCTCATTAGCTCCTCAGCCCAATCAATAGATCTTTCTACATTTTCAATATTATCTCCGGGCAGACCTGCTATAAAACTTCCAGTAACTCTTAACCCAATATCGCTCGCCATCTTAACACTTGTTCCCACCTTTTCAAGATCAATATTTTTCTTAATTCTCTTTAAGGTTTCATTGACTCCAGATTCAAGTCCAAAGAATAAAACTTCACATCCGGCATCATACATTTTTTGGAAAGTTATTGGGTCAGCAAGATCCACTCTTGTCGCAGTTTTCCAGGCAATATGCTTTGCAATTCCTGTGTCAATAAGAAGATCACACAACTCTCTTACTTCTTCAGGTCTTAGGGTAAAACTACTGTCGGTGATATAAAAATATTCCGCCCCTCTTTCTTCCATATTTCTCTTAATTTCTGCAACCACATGATCAGAGGTTCTTGCTCTAGATTTAGTGCCAAGATAATCTCCTTTGCAGAAGGTACACTGATAAGGGCACCCTCTTTTTATGGTGATATTGTAAATATGGGTACGTCTGCCTAATCTTGAAGATGGAGCAAGGGCATAATTCTCATAATCAAACATACTCCAATCTGGGGGAGGAAGAGAATTTGGATCTTTAACATTTGGGACACTAATTATCCTTGGACCAGTAAAGTTTCCTTGGGCTATGACTTCTAAAGAGGGCTCTCCTTCACCGCCAACAATTACATCTAGAGATCCGCCCGCTTCAAAAAAAGTAAGATCTGGCATTGTTATACCATGTGGACCTCCAAGAACAGTTAAAATTTGTGGGTTAAATCGTTTGGCAAGATCAAACATATGAAAAGCATCAGGAACATTAAAAGACTGTGCGGTTAATCCAACGATATCTGGTCTAAAATCTTCCAATATTCTCACATAATCTTCATCTTGGAAACCAACCAATGGTCTGTCAAAAACTTTTACTTCAGATCCAGGAATTCTCTCTCGAGCATAAGTCGCAACATAAGCTAAGCCGATGTTTGGAGTTTGTTTTCCATATTTCATGGTTCCTCCTTCTGCATGAGTCAACCCAGGCTCACCGAATAAAAATCTTTGTCTCATTTTAATCAAATTAACTATGGTGAAGAAGGGTATTTAAATTTTACGGAAAAAGGGTTTTGTCCGGATTGAGTAAATCTCAATCTGGTAAAAAATAAAGGTTTGAT
>CAZUTV010000011.1:0-2584 GCA_964623495.1 Candidatus Woesearchaeota archaeon
GTTCGAAAATAACTATTTTTCGGTTTTATAAATTAGAACTCCGGACAAAGCTGAATTTTAAATCTTAAGGAACTAGTTCAACCCAGGATCTTTATTGTCTCTTCTAGGCATTTTCATAACTCTAATTCCTGGCTCCTCTCTTAATTGGGAAAGTATGTGGGGAATAACTTCGCTAACAATGCCCATAATCATCTTTTGTTCAACACATCTTCCAAAGCCCCTTACACTTTCATATGCTTTTTTCTCAAGATATTCCTTTGAAGTATCTGTAAATGCACTAATTCTGCTTCTATCTAAAGAAGAGTGTAAAACCATTAAACTAGAAGATGCATTATCATAAACCCCATAATCTCCATCAAACGCAAAAAGATCACACTCGACAACGCCCTTACTTGTTAAATATTCTAATTCTGATCGTGAAGGCAGCTTTGAATCCTCATCTAATCTTAAATTTAAAAACCATCTTCCAACATCCACTCTTGCAACAAGCCCCTCATACATAAACAAACTATCTCTGCTAACTTCATGAGCCTCGTCTCTAGCTTGCTCTTCTAAACTAACCGGGACTTTTCCGTGCAAAACCCTAAGATAATCTCTGCCTGGTTTTGAATAAGATTCAGGAATATGCTTCCTTAAATGAGATAAATGAGACTCGTCTCCATTTGCAATAGCAGAAACAACTTCATCTGGAAGCTGAGATAAAACTGCGTAAAGATGCTCGTTTGCACCATGGGCCCTTGGCTTTCCTGCAGCAATTCTCACTGAAGCTCTTCTTATAAGGTCTAAAACCCTATTTTCATCTGGAGAATGATGTCTAGTAATCTGCATTATCTCAACAGCAGAGACTTCATCATCATTTTGCGTTAAAAGGGGTTTTGTCGGCCTCTTCCAAGTAAGATTTGGAATCACAATTTCATATCCGGGTATTTCAATGTTTGCCATAGTAGAACATTATTAGAATGGCTATTTTTAAACCATTCTAATTTAGAAAAAATATCAGCAAGCTAGCAATACTCATAAAAAAGCAGTAAATTCCAAAAACCCAAAACTTATTTGTTTTTACTATATAATTTAATAGATTTAAACACAGCAAACTAAGCACAAAACAAATAATAAAAGAAACAACCAAAGTCAAGATAGGAATTCCAATAATAGCATTAGGATTCTTTGCAAACTCCAAGATAAAAGCCCCTATTGCCAAAGGGATAAACATCAAGAATGAAAACTTCACAAGCCTTTGCTTTTCAATTCCAAAAAACAATCCTGTACCTATAGTCATGCCGCTTCTTGAAACTCCAGGAAGCAAAGCAATAGCCTGCATTAAACCAATTGCAAAAACGCTTCTACTTTTAAGATCTTCGTTTCCGGATTTAACGAATTTAGTTGAAAAAACAACAATTCCTGTAAAAAAGAAAAAAATTCCTATTAGAAGAAAAGAAGACAGTGTAGATTCTATTATACCATTAAGAAAAAAACCAACTAAAGCTGCAGGAATTATTCCAATAACAATAAACAATACAAGCTTCCAACTTTCTTTATTAAACCTCAGTATCTCTGCAATTTCCTTTCTAGTAAATATTATTACAGCTAAGAGAGAAGCAAGATGCAGAAAAGTTATGAAGAACAAGTTTGGCTCTCCAATTAAGTTAGACACAAGTGCAAGATGTCCATCAGAGGACACAGGTAAAAACTCTGTCAAAGCTTGAACAACTGCAAGTATTATTTCATTAAACATCTAAAAAACAGAAAAGCCGGATTTATAAATAGTATGAAAGAAAGTTTAACGCCCCCACAAGCTAAGAAGTTTTTTTGTCTAATTTCTGTGGGCGTAGGTAGACAATTTATATAATTATCAAAGTGTTAATAGTTTATATACTTTTCGTTTGTCGTCGGAGTTCTGAGGTTTTTGAATTTTTATTCAGCAGGATGAATTTATGATAGAAATTTCTTGAACACCTTTTCTTTATCGCTGTCAACTTTTGGAATATCAACGATTACTCTAACAAATAAATCTCCTCTTTCTCTTGAATTCACAAAAGGCATTCCCTGTCCTTCAAGCCTAAACGGCGTATGGCTTTGTGTTGCTGGAGGAATTTTTAATTTTATCTTTTTATCAATTCCCTGAATTTCTATTTTTCCCCCAAAAATTGCAGTTATTAAATCAATTTTTTTGTCTAAGAATAAATTTTCTTCTTCTCTTTTAAATATTGGATGTTTTTTAATATGAATAACAACATATAAATCTCCAGAAGGAGCGTTTTTTCCTAATTCTCCTTTGCCTTCTACTCTTAAATACTGCCCTGAATTTATTCCTCTTGGTATTTTAATTTCAATTTTTTGTATCTTTTCAGTCTCTCCTCTTCCCTTACAAACTTCGCAATATTTTGCTGCTATTTTTCCTCTGCCATGACATTTATCACAAGGAGATACGCTGACAAATTGAGTAAATCCCTGCCTTCTTGCTGTTCTTATTTCACCTGCTCCATGACACTTATCACATTCCTTAAGGTTTTTTTCTTCTGCTCCTAAACCATTACATTTTTTGCATATTTCATGAATTGGTATTTCAATTGTTTTTTTAATT
>CAZUTV010000012.1:0-2498 GCA_964623495.1 Candidatus Woesearchaeota archaeon
ACTTACCAGAGCCATGTAATGGTGACTTCGACTCAGGACAAATTTTCTTCTGGGGCGAGGCTGTGTAAAATTTCTTAATTAACCAAAATATTAATAAACTGAAATTTTTAGATTATAAGATGATTTTTGAAGATAGCCCAAAATGGAGAGAAATGCACATTTACAGCTTGGCAGGGATAACTAGTGTAAATGAAGACGCCATTCCTTTCTGCAACCCTCAATCAGATGAAAAACATTTAATGGCATTTGGGGGCTTTTTTAGATATGATCCAATTTCAAAACTTATAATTGAGGGACAATTAGCAGATACAATAGGGCAGTCTGCAATGGCTGGAAGAATGAGTAAAGAAGAATTGGAATTCACAAAAATATATCAAAATGGAAATGTTCAGACAACCTATAAGTTTCAGCAAAAAAATGGAGTTTGGATTGGAACTTCTGATCTTGGGGGATTACTTGAAACAGCTAGATGTGTTACATCTTTAGTAAGTAATGATGCTTTTGAAGTTATTTCTTGCGGACATCCTTTGTTTTTTATGGAACAGAGACAAATGCTTGCAAAAAAATATGGATTTGAAATTTAAAACCTAAATCCAAACTTCTTCAAATCAATTCTATTGTTCTTAATTTCTATTCCTTCTGCCTTTAGCATTTTTATTTTGGTTTTAGTTCCACTTGCAAAACCGCCAACTCTTCCGTCGCTGTTTATAACACGATGACACGCGACTTTAGGAGCGTACGGATTCTTGTTCATGGCTGTTCCTACAGCCCGGTATGCTTTGGAATTCACAGCACGAGCAAGGGCCTTGTAGGTAGTTACTTTTCCTTTAGGCACTTGTCTTAGCTTTGTGTAGACTTTTTCGTAAAATGAGGGCATGCAAGATAGAAGACTTGGAGGTTTAATAATTTTAGGAATATTTAATCTTTTAAGGGTTTAACTCATTAAAAAGATAGGCACCCCGATACCCCACCTTTCTTAGTTCTTTTTCTTCTCCCCCGAAGATTAACGTAGGAATTCCTTGATGAATGGGGGCTGGAACCTGAATTTCTCCTTTTTGATCATCTATTATAAACCAAACTTCAGTTGTCCCACCATCCCTATAAGTATTAAGTCTAAGAACCTTATCAACAGGAATCATTTCTTCATTTTCTCTTCCAATAAACACTCTTCCAGAAGAAGGGAAATTTTTTAATTGGTCTCTAAGTTCATATGCATCTGTGACAAGATATAAAACCAAATCTGCATCTTGCAATAAGTGTAATGGCTGTTGCCCTTCTTCAAGTCCTTGTATATCTGGAAGTTTAGTTTCTAAACTTACTTTTACCATGTTTTAGGATTAATCTTTCTATTTTTAAGAATTTCTATACAATTAATAAGAACTCTTATCTAAACAGCTCTGATATTGAAAGGCCTTTCTGGGCCCTGTAAATGGCTTCTGCGAATAAAGAAGAAACATCAACAACTTCCAAGCACTCTTCTTTTTGAGGGTGAGTGTTGCTTGTCATGACAACATCAAATACTTTACATAATTCTAAAGTTCCACTAGTAAATATTCCGTGAGTTCCATAACAAAAGAGTTTTTTTGCACCATTTTCCTTCAAAACCTCTGCAGCCCTACATAAAGTTCCTCCTGAGTCAATTATATCGTCGATAATTATAATATTTTTTCCAGAAACATCCCCTATAAGCTGCATGCTTCCTATCTCACCTGGCTTTGAACGTTCTTTGCTCAGCAATGCAAATGAATATTCCTGCTTATTTTCATCGTCTTTCTGTGCTTCCTGTAGCTTTCTTAAAAAAGTCTTTGTTCTTCCTGCAGCGCCTGCGTCTGGAGAAACAACAACCAGGTTGTTTAAATCTCCAAAATGATGCTTTCTAAGATACCTTACAACTTCAGGGAAACTATAGAGGTTGTCTAAAGGAACATTTGAGGGATAAAAGCCCTGGATTTGAGGAGCGTGTAAATCCATTGTTATTACTTTCTTTAATCCAGAAGATATAGATTCTGCTAATGCTCTTGCAGAAATTGGGACATGGGGTTTGTCTTTTCTGTCCTGCCTTGAGTAAAGCATGTTTGGGAGAACAAAACTGACATTTTCTGCAGAAGAAGAAAGCAATAAATCTTTTATCAGCAATAATTCAACCCACCACTGCTGCGGGTCTTTTGAGGAATCATGTATAAAGTAAACATCTCTTTTTCTCATGTTTTCAGGAACATGAACAAGAATTTCACCATTCCTGAACTTAGTTATAGAGACATCTTGGAGAGGAACAGCAATGTTTCTTGTCTGCTCAAGGTGTTTTTGTATTTTTTCAGCAAAATCCCAGGCAGCAGAATTCTTGTCTGCCAGCAATATTACCTCTTCCATAAAAATAACTAATGTTGCAAGTTTAAATTGATTTCTATGATCATGGTTATAGCTAATTAATAGTTACATTATTATGGTTTTGTCCGGATTGAGTAAATCTCAATCTGGTAAAAAATAAAGGTTTGATT
>CAZUTV010000013.1:0-1633 GCA_964623495.1 Candidatus Woesearchaeota archaeon
AAAACCTATAGAAAGGAGTGATAAAGTGAAAACCTTAAAGAGTACAAAAGAATATATAAAAAGAAGACAAAAAAAGCAAGAGAAAAATAGGAGAAGAAGTAAAGCTAAAAAGAGGTTACGAAAAAGAGCGAGAGAAAATAGGAGGAACATAGTTTTCAGACTCCATAAAACGATTATGCAATATTTTCCTGATTTATTTGATAAGTTCAGAGAGATAGAAGATTATCGTAAGAAGCGGAATTATGAATTGGCAGAATTGATAATGGCTTGTATAGCTATGTTTCTTTTTAAGGAAGGTTCTCGTAATGCATTTAACAATGAGCGTGAAGAGGATAAGTTTAGAAAGAATTATGAGAGAATATTCAAAGTTCAATTACCTCATATGGATACCGTTGATTTGGTGATGCGAGAGTTAAGCGAAGAGCAATTGGAAGAGTTAAAAACAGAATTAGTAAGGGTACTTATTGAGAAGAAAGTTTTTTATAAATATAGGTTTTTGGGGAAGTATTATAAGGTTGTTATTGATGGGACCCATGTTATGGATGTTAAAAAAGGGCACTGTAATAGCTGTTTACACCGTACATCTAAAAATGGGAAAGTTACTTATTTTCACAATGTTTTGGAAGCTAAATTAGTCTGTGAGAATGGCTTTTGTGTTTCACTATGCACCGAATGGATTGAAAATGCTGTGGGAGATTTTAACAAACAAGACTGTGAGTTGAAGGCTTTTCTTCGTTTAGCAGAGAAACTGAAGAAAGATTATCCTCGTCTGCCGATATGTATTATAGCTGATGGATTATACCCAAACCGGACATTCTTTGGGATTTGTAGAAAGTATTCCTGGAAATGGATAGTCACCTTTAAGAATGGGAATCTCCCATCTGTTTGGAAGGAAGTGTTAGAACTACAAAAGATTGCTATACAGAATACAAAAGAAAGGGTAACTACCTGGGGTGAAAAAGGGATTCACCGTGTCTATAATTGGGTCAATGATATTGATTATCAAGGTTTCAAATTGAATTGGTTTGAATGTGTAGAAGAAGTCGATAATGAGACCACACGATTTGTCTATATAAGTAGTTTGAATGTAGATTATGATAATATATTAGATATAACAATATCAGGCCGCATCCGTTGGAAGATAGAGAATGAAGGGTTTGATATTCAAAAGAATCACGGCTATGGATTAGGGCACAAGTATTCCAGAAAGTATATGCAAGCTACCAAAAACTATTATCAATGTATGCAAATTGCCCATATCTTTAACCAATTGCTTGAACTTAGTTCAATCTTCAAACCACTACTGACAGGTAAAATGACTATCAAACACCTTTGGAATTGTATGCTCGGAGAGATGAGAGATTTATTATTGGATATTGAAGAACTTGCCTTGTTCCTATCTCACAGAGTTCAGTTTCGCTATGGATAACGCCAATATGATGGAGACGCCCTGCTCCGGAAAATCCAGGGATAACCCACTAACTCACAGAAAGGAGGTAATTAAAAACAAGCATTTGTAGATGGTCTTAAAGATCTCTTGGCTTTTAGATTTAGCATTTTCTAACCAAATCAAGGGGAGAGGTACGTCTAATTAAAGATATTTTTTTTTACAAACCTATTTTCTGAATTACTG
>CAZUTV010000014.1:0-1551 GCA_964623495.1 Candidatus Woesearchaeota archaeon
CATAGCTGTTAACCTAAGAGAACAAATACTGCAAATATTTGCTCCAGAAAGAATTGATCTCCAGAAAGAGTTGATTTTAGTGTGGTATGTTTTATAATATGCCCCTATAACAAGCAGAAAGGGGCATAAAAAAATGAACACAACTACTATACCAAACAATGAAGAGATAACCAAAACAGAATTGGAAAATTTTCTTAGAAAAGTATCCTATTTCTTTGGCAAAGACATAATAGAAGAGATAGCAAAAGAAACAGAGTTTGTACAAAAAGAATCAAAGTTGACAGGGCATTTATTCCTGAGTTTATTTGTATTTGCTGTTAGTATACATGGAAACCCGACTCTTGAACAGTTGATAGGACTTTTATGCACATATCTGGAAGGTTTCAAAATTTCTCGTCCTGGACTGTATAAGAGAATCAACGAAAAAGCAGTAGTCTTTTTTGAAAAGATACTTTCTTGGGCTTTAGCTATGGCAATTCCAGAAATACTAAAATTAAATATTCCACAAGCTGTTAAGAGAATACTCATCTTAGACAGCACAAAATTTCAATTACCTGATGAATTGGCAATCTATTTCCAAGGCAATGGAGGTTCAGCTTCTTCAGCAGGAATGAAAATCCAATTTTGCTACGATTACAAGGGCTCTTTTTGGTTTTATCGCCTTCAATCAGCCACCGAGTCTGATCACTCCATAGATAATGATCTTGTTGAAGAGGTTCAGCCTGGCGACCTGTCTATCAACGATTTGGGTTACTTCAATGTAGAAACATTTGATGGCATCAATCAAAAAGGTGGATATTACCTTTCCAGAATGAAGACAGATGCTACATTTTATATCCAAAATGAAGAAGGCGAATTTATTCCATTCAACCTTGTACGTTTTGTCCGCTCTTGGCTCAGAAGCCCATTAGACCGAATTGAACTATCTGGTTTCATTCGAAGCAAACACAACGTGTTCACCCCTGTGCGTCTGATCATTGAGAGGCTACCTAATGATGTTGTCAATCAAAGGCTGAGGAAAAAAAATAAAGAAGCTCAAAGCAGAGGTTATCAGGTTTCACATAGAAGCAGAGTTCTGGCCTCTGTCAACCTTTATATTACCAACGCCCCTAAAGAATTACTTCCATCTGAATATTGCAGAAAGCTTTATTCCATCCGGTGGCAAATAGAGCTTATTTTTAAAGCCTGGAAATCTCATTTCTCTATTGACAAAGTACGAGGCAAATCCATTGAGCGCGTTAAAACTACGCTATTTGCGAAACTCATTTTTATTACTTTAACTTCCAAAATGATACAAGCTGCTAATACTTCTCTTTGGTTCTCTTCTCGTCGTGAAATCAGCTATTTCAGAGCTATGGCACATTTTAAGGTTTGCTCGCCAAAATTTCTGGAATCTTTGCTTAAGGACTCTAGGATTTCTTTCTTTTTTCTTTTATCTGGTTCTATCAATTTTATCAAAGAACATTCTTTCAAAATTCCACAAGAAGATCACATTTATCCTCTGGAAATGTTAGAAAATCTACATTTCCTAACTTTAGGTTAACAGCTATG
>CAZUTV010000015.1:0-1525 GCA_964623495.1 Candidatus Woesearchaeota archaeon
GCCCGAATGCCATTAAGTTAACAACATAAGTATCTACAAACCAACTCGTTGCCGATAAAAAGAACGTGGACGAAAGAGATAATTATAACTCGGTTTTTTGCGTCGCTTGATGAGTCGAGGTTGATAACGAGGTTTTCGTTTAGGAAGGACATCTTGAACAATAGCGAACAAAAAATTTTGGTAAAGAAGGCGAATCCTTTGTATGCTAGCACAAGAAAGCCTTGGAAGATAAACATTCAAGCTGTCAATAGTACCTTTAAAGCTGATGAGTAAAGGAGAGACAGAATAAACTTCACCAGCTTGACACATAAGCGAGCGAATAAGATTGTACGCTAAAACATGTACCCAAATTTGATTTTTAACCATTTTGGGAGTTTTAGAATTGATGAACTCCATTTTCATAGTGATTTTGGCGTTTCGCAGGTAGAGTTCGGCCTTCCAACGAAGGCGATATAAATCTGCCAGATCCCATTTGGTATATCTTTCGCAATCTAAAAGAGTGGTAGCTAAAATAACTTCTTGGCATCTAAACCCAGGAATTTCGACTCGATAATAGACTTCACGTATTTCTAGGGTTTCTGGCAAGAGTTCCCACTCTTCTTCTGTTAAAAGGGGAGAACGTGCAGTGGGCTTTTTCCATGAAACAATATGCTCTTCAAAGTCAACGGCTCTTCCCCTTGCAAAATTGACTTTTCTAGTTGCATTCATACGAAAGACAGAATCTATGTGATGCATAAGGAGCATTGCAATCATAACATAAGAACAAAATCCTCGATCGCCAAGAAGAATATCGCCTCTGATTAATTGATTCAGGTGTATCATCAACAACCTTTGTTCTGACCAAAGTAAGGGAGCCATGTACATGTTTACAATCATGCCAGTTGCCAGGCAAAATAATACCATTATTCTTGCTATTGGGAACCCGCATCCTGGTCTTTGGCTTTCCGATTGTGGATAAGCTTGCTGATTCTTTGGCGTATCTGCCATGTTTACGGTGCTTCCATCTGCAATTTTTACGTTTCTGCCACACCACAATGCGTCGACAGTATTTTTTTCTTTCTCAGCTATGTTCAACGCCAAGCTGGATAGCAAAGGAGTTGGTAGATTCTTGCGGGCTTGACAGTAGGCACTCTCTGTCACTTTCTTTCTGATTCCTTTTGCTTGGAAAAAAGCTTCGATGTTTTTGGCTACTTTTTTACAGCAAGCTCCTGTAAATATTTGAGACAAAAAAGCCCATATTACTATAAATGGAGTCAGTGTGCGATGCCTATATTGAATATTTTTTTCTTCTATCTCTTTCCGAATTTCTGCTTCGGGTAAAACATCTTCAAAAGGCAATCCCTGATCATTTGCAAATTTTCTTTCTATTTCTTGGAATTTTTGTTTATGATTATTGCTAGACATTTTTTCTCCTTTCTTGTTACCTAGGTTTTACATAAAACTCAGTATAACATTTTTTCAATAAGAAAGGAGATTTATGTCTTTATTAAAATTAAATTTACATCCTTATCTTAATGGCATTCGG